>NZ_JBEHWS010000001.1:0-641922 GCF_040239565.1 Fulvimarina thalattae | reverse complement strand
TCCGTTCAAAGGCGAACCAGGATCGACAGTCCAAGGCCCGGATAATAGCCGGACGTATGGCGAAGACGGATATCCGCTGACAGATCGTGACGCCGGTCATTCAGACGAGTCCGGAATTGGCGCAGGTGACCATAGTCACGATTGGAGTCGTCCGGAGGGAGGGGGGCTCCAACACATCTGGACACCTCGAAGAACCTTGATTCCCCCGGACGAAGGCGGCTTGAATGTCGTTTCGGGATCGTGGCCGCTCTGAAGCGGCGCGTTTCCATGGTTCTTGCGATTTACGGTCTGCGTTTTTGCCGCCTTGAGGACGTTCTCGCCGTCATGCGGGCGCACCTCGCCCCTGATGCCAGACGAAGCGTGTAAGATTATAGGCGAGATTGATCATGCCGATCTTCGCCTCGGCGCGCACGATGCCGATGGTTCGGATGAACGCGCCCATCGGCCCCTTCTGGCGGGCGAAGACGTGCTCGACCTTCGAGCGGATCGCCGAGCGCCGTCCGTTGGCGCGGGAGGTTCGCTCGCTCATCGGTCTGCCCTTCGGCGTTCGGCGGGGAAACGATTCACTGGATCGTTTCCGTTTGCCGCCTCAATCCGATGAATGTCGGACTTGAAGCCGTTATCCTCCAGCCAGTCCTCGTTCTTCCTCGATCGATAAGCGGTATCCGCCCATACCTTCGAGCCCGTGTTCTGCCGATCGAGTACGTCCGGCAATTGCGCGCCGTCCCAGGCGGCGGCGCTTGTCGCCGACCAGCCCCGGATGAAGCCGTGACGACGGTCGATCGAAACGTGGTTTTTGTAGCCGAACGCCGGCACGGCGATGTCGATGTGCCGCGGCTTTCCTTCCGCCGCCGGCTTGGCCTTTGAGAACTTCACCGTCCAGCGCGCATCCCGATCCTTTTGGCGCAGCTTGGCAGGCTTGTCTTTCCAGGCTTCCGGCACCTCGCCGGCCTTGATCGCGGCCTTCTCGTCCTCGGTATTGCGCTGCTTGGGCGCCGCGACGATCGTGGCGTCCACGATCTGCCCGCCCATCGCCAGATATCCGGCTTTGGCGAGATGCTTGTCGAAGCGGGCGAACAGGTTCTGGATCGCGCCGGCCTCGGCCAGATGCTCGCGGAACAACCAGATCGTCTTGGCATCCGGGACCTTGTCGGCGATGCCAAGTCCGACGAACCGCATGAACGACAGCCGATCCTGGATCTGGAACTCGGCCTGGTCATCGGAGAGGTTGTAGAGCGCCTGAAGAACAAGGACCTTGAACATCAGGACGGGATCGTATGGCGGCCTGCCGCCCTTCGCGCCGTCCGAGCGCTTCAGCGCCTTGGAAAGTGGCTTCCTGAAGACCTCCCACGGAACGAGCGCGTTCAGCTTCTCGAGCGGATCGCCGGCCTCGCTCAGGCGGCCATACCGTTCATCGATATCCCAAAACCCAGGCTGACCACGCATCCCATCCTCCCGATCTCGATCAGGCGGATGGAATCATAGAAAGCGGAGAAAAGGGAGGTTTTTAGAGGCGTCCAGCAGGTGTCGGAGCCGTCCTTCTTCGCGCGCCGGTCCCACGGAAACCACAGCTTGATGCGGCCGTACTGGTCGCAATGGATCTCTTCGCCCTCAGGACCCGCGATGATGCCGACCTGAGCGCCGGCCACATGCGGGCGGCGGGTTTCGCGGTGCGGCGTTGCCGGAATGCGCGAGGGCATCGCCTCGAAGGTGTTGCGGTATTCCGGCTCGTCCCCGGCCGTCTCGTAGGAGCGGTCGACGATCCAGTGCGTCGCGCGAAGCACGACATGTTCCTCGTAATCCCGCTCCGGATGGGCCATCTCATAGGGCTCGAAGCGGCGGCCAGGCTCGACCACGCGGATGTTGGACGCCGCCTCCACCCGGTCGTGATCGGCCTCGGAAGCCTTCGCGTGCCTTCGAAGACTAGGGCGACGTCAGCCCCCGATACTCACATCGTCGAACCCGCTCTCGGCGTTCCTGCCGCAATCGATCGCGTCGTCGATCCGACCGGCTGCCTTGCCGTTGATGAAGACCGTGCTCGATTCAACCGCCAATTTGCGGCCGTGCGCAGGCTTGGGGCACGGCGAACACGCATGCGGCTCGTAGCTATCGCCGACGCGCATCGATGGCTTGCCGTTGACGAAAACGTCTGGGCTGCCGCCCGCAGAAGCAGAAGGCGGGAAGTGGCAGGCTCCTCAATTTGAGCGTTTACGAAGCAATTCGGCGCATTCGATAATCACCTCGGGATTACCGCTAACTAAGGTTCTATCCGTAAGCCGATAATAGTCAAGGCTACCAAAACTCCAACCAAACAATGACAAACCGTCCGTGTAGCCAAAAAATATTTGCCTGTCCAGAAAGCCGCGCTCCTTTTTGCCGTTATTAAATAAAGCCTCCAAAACGTATTCTAAGTCGATATCGCCATAATTGTCTATAATCTCTATTACATAAATATCCCTTCTATACCCATCCCAAGTTACAACATCTGTGTGCAGACGCGGCTGAACGCGGCAAAATTGTGTACCGCTATAAAAATAGGGAAGCGCAAATGCGAATATAAATTGCAATACAACTAGCACCGATAGCGTAGCGAAAGATATCGTCAAAAATTTCTTCATAATCACTTTTCGCCAGCGAATAGCCATTTTTCCGGAAATTGTGATACAATATTGACAATCGTCCTGTAGCTGACCTCTTGATCATACAGGCTATATCCATTGATTATCGCTCGCCGATCCTCTGGTGCATCTGCAAACAGATATCGCTTCATTTCCTCGTCAGGCCGTAAATTTGGCGGGTTCCATAGCGCGCCGGCTATGCCGGCGACCATTTCACGGCCAGTACCTGAGTCTATCTTTTGGGCGAAACCGGCTCCGGCAATGACACGATGTAGCGGGAGTCCTGCGGCTGCAGCAATATAGCCGAAATGCAAGTTCGACCACAAATCATAGTAATAGACATAGCCGCTATTACCGAGACGGTTACGGCTGCCCCAGTCCGCATAAATGATAGGCTTGTGGTCCCACTGACCGCCACCGCCAAAATATGCCAGTTGAACCAGCGTGCCTAATTCCTCGTACCAAGCTTTGGCCGGATGAAAATCCGCATGCGTCTGATGCGCGAATATGCTCTCGGCTATCGCTCGACGGTGTTGCTCCGAGAGCGGCGGTCGGCCTACTTGTTGAGCGTAGATGCCGCGGTTGTTCATCACGTCGCGCATCTCTCCCGTCGCCTTCGCGTTTTTGTTACGGTTCATTTCTTGCGCGATAAATTGTGCAACCGAATCGCCCACTTCAAATTCGAACAGGATTTGTTGATCTGCGGACTGAGAAGAAGGCGGGGGCAGAATCAAGCTACCTTTGTGCTTGGCTGAGCTAACGCCTAGCTTCAGCCGACCGACTAAGAGATTACCATTGGTCTTATCGGATAATGCCGCCGAACCATACGGTTCCATCCATATGTATAGTGTAAATTTCTCGCTATTATATTGCTCTTCTGTAATCTTAAAATGATATTCGCCTTTAGATCGACTGTAGGAACGACCAACACCCGCTGTGATACGTTTGTTGTTCTCTGTATAAGGTCCTTCAGAAAGCGCTTCGGTTGCCGTTAAAGTTCCGTCGGCGTCGAAATAGTAGTTGAGATCCATAAAATCTGAATGACTTATGGGATATTTAGAATGCTGTTCAATCGAAAATGAAAGCCAATGTTGCGTAGTCATAAATCGAGGTCCATCAGTTCAGATCGATGCGCGCAGCTTTGAGGGAAATATCATCATCAGCCGTCATTTTGATGCTCTTGCCCTTTATATCGATTTCACCGTTAGCCTTCATCGTCAGCCGCGTCCCTCCACATGAAATGACGAGCGTTTCCCCAACCTCCACATTCTTGGTCTTACCGACGTGCTCGGTCGATGTTTCCCCTGCCGTGGTCGCAATAGTTCTGCCGGCACTGACGGAATAGGACACGCCAGTAGTCACATAGTGACCAATTGCAGAGTTGACGGTGATAATGGCACCCGCTGAAAGGTTGTAGTTTTTATCCGTCAGGATCGACATATTTCCTTCGCCTGCAGGAAAAATGCCTGGCATTCCAAGAGGGAACGCAGCCTGAGCTATTCCCCACACCGAATTCAAATAGCCCGGACTTACAAGCATGCCTTTCGACATGGGGCCAACGCTCATTGACATGTTGCCGCCCACGATTTCGTGGTGATTATTGGCAACCTCGATAGCCTTGTTATGCCCAATTGATTGAACCCAATTATTGTCGATCCGCTCTGTGTGGTTGTTGTTAACCTTCTCGTTGCGGTCCTTTTGAGCATGGAGATAAATTTCTTCGCGGCCTGCCTCATCCTCGAAGGCGAGTTCATTGTAGCCAGAACCCTTGTGCGTGTTCGTTCGAAATGAACTCTTCGTTTTATTCGCCGGCAGCGTATACGGCACCTTCTGCCTCGGATTGGGCACCAGGCTCGTCACCAGTGGCCGATCCGGATTGCCGTCGATGAAGGCGACCATCGCCTCCATGCCCATGCGCGGGATCACCTGCCCGCCCCAGGAGCCGCCGGCCCAGGTCTGGCTGACGCGCACCCAGCAGGTGTCGGAGCCGTCCTTCTTCGCCCGCCGGTCCCAGGGAAACCACAGCTTGACGCGGCCATACTGGTCGCAATGGATCTCTTCGCCCTCGGGACCCGCGATGATGCCGACCTGGGCGCCGGCCACATGCGGGCGGCGGGTTTCGCGGTGCGGCGTTGCCGGAATGCGCGAGGGCATCGCCTCGAAGGTGTTGCGGTATTCCGGCTCGTCCCCGGCCGTCTCGTAGGAGCGGTCGACGATCCAGTGCGTCGCGCGAAGCACGACATGTTCCTCGTAATCCCGCTCGGGATGGGCCACCTCATAGGGCTCGAAGCGGCGGCCAGGCTCGACCACGCGGATGTTCGACGCCGCCTCCACCCGGTCGTGATCGGCCTCCGAGGCCTGCATCCGCAGCTTTTCCATCCGCTCGTGGGCGGCGATGTCCATCGCCCGGGCGGGATATTCGTAGAGCTCGCGGATCGTGTTGTCGGGAAGGTCGACCAGCGAGGGCGTCTCGGCCCCCGGCACCGTCTGCGGCGTCTCGAAGTTCCAGTCCCGGCCAGACCGCTTGCCCGAGACATAGGAATAAAGCCGCCGCCAGTCGTCGATATGGTTGACGTCCGACGACCCTTGCGCGATCCGCATCCGCGGCTCGCCTTCAGCCGCTGCAGACGGCTTCAGCCAGCCGCTCGGATGATCGGCGACGACGAGGGTGTGGCGGCCTTCTTCGTGGGAAAACCAGTAAAATAGCCCGTCGTTCTCGAAGCGGCGCAGGAGATAGGCGAGATCGGTCTCGTTCCACTGCACCGAATAATGCTCGACCGGCGGGGTCTCGATGACGCCGGAGAGATCCGGCGCGGCAAGACCGTGCTCGGCGAACAGCATCTCGCAGACATCGAGCGAGGTCTTGTCCATGAAGATCCGGCAATCGGAGCGGCGCGACAGGAGCCACATCTCGGGCTTGAGCGTCATCCGGTAGGAGCGCAGGCCGCGCGTTACGGGCGGGCCTTCCTCCAGCGCGGTGACGAGGGCGTTGAAGGGCCGGCGGATCGCCGACTCGACACCGCCGCCACCGCCGAAGCCGCCGCCTTCCTCATCGCCGCCCTGGACGACTTCGAGCCGCACATCGATCCGCCGCCCGATCAGCTCCCCCGGCTTGATGTCGCCGCGCTTGGCACGCACCGACAGCGCGATGTCGAACAGCTGGTTGACGCCCTCGTGAATGACCGCCCGCTCGGGAAGAACAACATCATCGCCCAGCGGCGAGGCCACCCGAAGAACGCGCCCCGCCTGAACGAAATCGGAGGCTGTGCTGTACTCGTTCATGCTGACCATCTCCGAAATTTTGCCCCTGCCACAGCTCCGGCTTCGTCCCCAACGTCACGCAAGTTCATGACAGCGCATACGGTCTCGATCGACGAACCGACGGACGGTCCTCCGCCAGCCTTCGCCGGTCTGTTACGAGGGCCTGCGGGCAACGCACGCCTCATGGCGCGGGCTTCGACATCCGCTGCAGGTAGTTCACGAGAAACTCGCGCATATCGTTCTCGGCCCTGGCTTTGAACGTCTCGACAAGGGCCTCGCGTTTTGCGCGCCCGGCTGGGCTTTCGTAAAACTCAAGCAGGGATTGAACCTCGTCTGGCGAGAGCTGCAGAAGGACCGCAACAACGGCTTTGCCTTCGATCTCTCGCATCAATTCGGGCGGAAGCTGACCCGACCCCTCATTCGTCCCGGCCGGACGTGACGCCTCGATCATCTGGTCTACCACTCCCTCGATCGAGTCCTCATCGATCGCGGACGAAAGGGCTTTCGGATCGACCAGCGACGTGTCGAGCATGTAGCTCGCTCTCGAAGACATCCTCGCGACCTCGGCGGCGAGCAGAGGCGCCGCCATAAGATCGGCCAGGGCCCTGATATCCGCGCCGTCGGGTCGATCGGCAACGGTCTTGTCGATGTCGGGACCCGCATCGCGCATGGCCTTCAGACCTGTGCGGCGAATCTGGCGGTAGTGCGATGCCGCCGCCGCGAAAGCGCCCTCATCGAGAGAGACTTGCGGTTCCTTCTCGAGCGCCGCGTCGATCGCCTGCATGGCGGCGTCGACGTCGAAGCTGTTCGATGCCGCCTTTTTTAAAGCTTCTTCTGCCGCTTCGGCATCGCCCGCCCGGCTGGCCCAGTCCGACGGCCTCACCTCGGCCGAGGCATTTGCTCCTGCCTGATAGGCTTCGCGGACCTGCTCCAGTTCGACGAAGGCGGCGTCGACGGAGGTCGCGGCGGCTGGTCCGGCCAAAGCCACGAACAAAAACAAGCCGGAAATCGACGTCCGTAGGGAGGCATTACGTAAAAGCAGCCACGAGCCCTCACGAGATCGAAGGTAACGCGGCATCACGTTCTCACATCGGCGATGCTCTGAGGGCGGGTCAAATGAGCCAGGTCGGAAAGCACCGTTTCCGCCTTGATCAACTCGCGCCGGGTCGTCGGCTTGCCGCCGAACAGCCCACCGCTATCGGTATAGAACGGGCGGTTGAAGATCGAGCGATGCAATGTGTCGATCCGATGGCGTATGGTCCCGCCGAGATCGCGGATCGAGACAACATCCCGGGCGCCGATGCCTCCGAACATTGGTCGCACCTCTGTCGAAACGGGATATCGGTCTGAACTCGGCGACATCTCGATTGAGCGTTCCGTCATGGCTCCTCCTGCGACCACACCGGGCACGGAGGTGGCGAATTGCGGTTCGATATGAACGAGGAAGTCTGAGTCGAGAACGGCCGTCATGTAAAATGACAATTCGAGCTTCTCGGCGAGCCTCTCCTCGTTGAGAAGGCTCCCGGAGGGCGGATTGAAGAAGGGCGCGGTCTCAAGTCGGGCCGCTATGGCGTCTTTCTCCGCATCGTCGAGTGCCGTATTGTCCTGAACGGCCGCTGCCGCTTGGTGGGCGCAGATGGCGTTGGAGCGAACGAAATCTCCGATCCGCGTCTGGAAATTCAGCGCGGTATCAGCTGTCGCCATATCCGTCTTGCGCGTCAGATCGGCGGCGGCATCCGTAAGATGTTTCCGGGTCTGACCCTTCGCCTCATCCAGGATACGGCCGAGAGCGAACATTGCGACATTGCTGTTCGAGATGGCGTGCAGCGCGTTGAATGTCCGGTTCAGTTCGCGGTCACATATCGTGCTGAGCAGCGCCCGGCCCGCCAGGATTCGCAGCGATGTCTGTGCGAAAACGGCCATCATGACGCTTCCCGTCACAACGGAAGCCGCGAATATGAGAAGCTCGGCTTCTGCCCTGTCGCGTTGGGACTGGCGTTTCAGGGTATCTTGGTAGCGCTCGAAGGCGGCGTCATAGGCGCGCGTATAAGGGCTCGCGACATTCAGATTCCACAGATTCTGCTTCATCTGAATGTCACGGATGTAGCGCGTGATGCGATCGGGCATGGCACTTCCCTGGATATCGGACGCCCTGGAACGGGCTGGATCGTCTTGGAGGGGATGCGAAAGGAAAGGAGGGCGCACTTGGGTCTGGGCGCCCTCCTCGAGAGCGTCGTCAGGCGGCCTTGGTCGTCGCCAGATCGTAGGATGCGATCATCGGCGACTGCGGCGTCTGGTTCTCGTCGTAAGGTGTGTACTTCACTTCCATCTTGGTGAAGTTCAGCCGGATCGTCTCGACGGGACGGTCACCGCTGGAGTCGATCGAGTAGTTGGCGATCAACGTGTTGGTCAGGTTGTACTCGATATAGGTCATACCCGGATTACCGGTGGTGACCAGATGGATCACGGCGCGCTTGCCGGTCGAGCCGGAGCAGGCCTCCTGGAAGAGCTTGGTCGCCGAGGAATCGCTGACCTTGGTCAGCACCACTTCGGAAATCGACGGCTCAGAAGCCTCACGGTTCGCCGCGGAACCGGCGGCAGTGTTCATGTTGCGGGACACGTTCCAGTGGATGGCTTCGATGTCCATCCATTTGCGATGCTGCTCTTGGGTCGCGTCGCCCTGGATGCCGTCGATTTGCAGATAGATTGGCATGGGGTGTCAATTCTCCTGTTGCTTTTCGCTTTGCTTGCAAGTCGGCCTTATGAAATCGTTTCGAGCCGACTGCCGTCTCCGATGTCCGGTCCCTCTTGGGAACCTTGAGACGCGGGACGCTCCGACGAGCTGGTCTTCGGCTCGACGAATTCCTGGGATCCGGCATCGGCAGCTTCGACGGTGAAGCCGTCGCTCTCGCCGAAATGGACGGTGATCTCGCGGATACGGCGCTGATTCAGTATCGCACCGAGGAAAAAGCTCGAAAGGACCGGCAGGATGTCGCGCGCGATCATCGCCTCGATGGCGCGGGCGCCGATATCGCTGGTACCGGCGGCGGCGATCAGCCTTTCGCGAGCCGTGTCGGCAAGTGCAAAGTCTGCTCCGTACCGATCAGCGATACGCGTCGCGACCTTCTCGATCTGCAAATCGACGATCCTCGTCAGGCTGTCGCGATCGAGCGGCAGATACGGAAGCACTGTCGTGCGGCCCAGAAAAGCCGGCTTGAAATGCTTCTTCAGTTCCTCCGAAACGATGGCTTCCAGCGCCTCGCCCGTAGGCATCGTCTCAGGGTCCTCGGAAAATCCGGCCAGAAGCTCCGAGGCGCTGTTCGCCGTCATCACGATGGTGGTGTTCTTGAAGTCGACGTCGCGGCCTTCGCCGTCGCGCATCACACCCTTGTCGAACAGCTGGTAGAAGATGTCCTGCACGCCCGGATGGGCTTTGTCGATCTCGTCCAGAAGAAGCACGCCATAGGGTCGTCTGCGCACCGCCTCGGTCAGGACGCCGCCCTCGCCATAGCCGACATAGCCGGGCGGGGAGCCGAGAAGCATCGAAACCTTGTGCTCCTCCTTGAACTCGGACATGTTGATAGTGGTGACGTGCTGCGTCCCGCCGTAGAGAAGATCGGCGAGAGCAAGCGCTGTCTCGGTCTTGCCGGTGCCCGACTGTCCTACCAGAAGGAAGACCGCCGGAGGGCGGCGTGGATCGGAGAGTCCGGCCCGCGACGAGCGCATGGCCGAAGCGATCCGCTCGAGCACCACCGATTGTCCGATAATCCGCCGCCCGAGCCGGTGTTCAAGACTCTGAACCACTGCGATTTGATCGGCGAGCAGCTTGCCGACCGGAATGCCGGTCCAGCGGGCGACCACCGCCGCCACCACCTCCGCGTCGACAATGCGGGGCGCCAGCGGTTCATCGCCGGCAAGGTCACTCAGTTTTCGCTCGGCCACCGCGAGATCGCGGCGTAGCTCCGCCAAGCGATGCGGATCGTTTGGCGTAGCTGCCTCGGCCTTAGGCTGCCAACCGTCCGTCACAGCCTTCTTACCGTCGGAGAGGACGCCGACGCCTGCGGCGAGCGCTTCCGCAAGCTCGGCCTCCAGCAAGTCGGCCTTTCGGGCAAGATCGCGCTCGGCCGCGTAACGCTCGCGGGTTGCCGATATCGAGGCGTCGAGCTCACCGATACGGATGGGAAGGGCGCCGAGGCGCTCTTCCTGATCGCTGCCGGGCTCTCGCGAGAGCCAAGCCAGCTCGCTGCCGAGACGCGTCCGCTCGGCTTCGGCGGCACGCACCGCATCGGGCAGGCCGTTACGAAGCGTCGCGACGGTTGCGGCAGCCGTGTCGATCAGGCTGATCGCCTTATCCGGCAACTGGCGGTCAGGGATATAGCGCGCCGAAAGCCGGATTGCGGCGAGAAGCGCGGAATGGCGAATGACAACGCCATGATGCTCCTCGAAGCGCCCGGCGATGCCCCGCAGCATGGCGGCTGCCCGCTCTTCGTCTGGCTCATCGACCTTAACCGCCTGGAAGCGTCGGGTCAGCGCCGCATCTTTCTCGATATAGCGCTTGTACTCGGAGAAGGTGGTGGCGGCGAGGGTGCGCAATTCCCCGCGCGCCAGCGCCGGCTTCAGGAGGTTCGCCGCGTCGCCCTGCCCTGCCTGGCCGCCAGCGCCGATCAGCGTATGCGCCTCGTCGATGAAAAGGATGATCGGTTCGGGGCTCGCCTTCACCTCGTCGATGAC
Organism: Fulvimarina thalattae; assembly: GCF_040239565.1. Lineage (NCBI taxonomy): Bacteria > Pseudomonadati > Pseudomonadota > Alphaproteobacteria > Hyphomicrobiales > Aurantimonadaceae > Fulvimarina > Fulvimarina thalattae. The sequence continues at coordinate 631,312 of NZ_JBEHWS010000001.1, read as the reverse complement.
ACCGCGCAGCCGCCGTTCGAACTCGCCCTTCACCCCGGCACCTGCCTGAAGCAGGCCGAGGTCGAGGGAAAGGAGCCGAACGCCCGACAGCCTCTCCGGCAGTTTTCCGCTAACGATTTCGAGCGCCAGTGCCTCGGCGATCGCCGTCTTGCCGACACCCGCCTCGCCGACCAGGATTGGATTGTTCTGTCGGCGGCGCATCAGCACGTCGATGACCTGCCGCAATTCATCCTCACGCCCGATCACCGGATCGATACGGCCCTCCTGCGCCGCAGATGTCAGGTCCTGCGTATAGACCCCGAGGAAATCGTTGCGGGTCCGGGTAGCTCCAAGAGCGCTCGACTGGGTATCCGCCTCGCCTGCATCCGACGGCGTTTCCGCCCCCGCCTGGGCCTGCTTCTCAAGGACGGCCTGATCGATCCCGCGCAGAGAGGGCGCCACACCCCGTAGTAGTGAGCGCAGAGTCGTGTCGTCTGCCAGCGTAATGAGAACGTCGGCGAGCTCGACGCGCGAGCGGCCAAAGTTAAGACTCGCCAGAACGTAGGCTTCTCTCGAAAGCTGAATGAGATTGGGCGAAAGCGTCAGAGAATCGCGATTTTCAGGCGGCAAGTCGGCGAGAGCCGAAGTCACCTCGCGCTGCACGGCATCGACCGAGACCCCAGCCTCCCCGAGGAGAGCAGCTCCCGCGTCATGACGCAGGAGGGCATACAGCCAGTGGACGATATCAACGCTGGCATGTCCGGAATTCGCAGCCGTGGAAGCTGCTTCTTCAAGCACGGCACGGGCGTCCACTCCGAGGCTCGAAACCAGTCGTTCGACACTCAATTTTGGCATGGATAACTCGCTGGCCAACACGGACTCAACACGACGATTTATACCGCCGGTGCACACCTCCACATGGTAATTGTGGCGAGAATGTTGTTACGCAAGATAAAAAATTTTCCTTTACAGGCGCATTTCATGCCTTAAACCGGGTGTCGGCGGGGTTGCGACCGGAAGAGGAAAAATTCCCGCATTACGAAACGTCAGATGACGGAAATGCTTCTTTTCTGTCCGGTATTTAAGGGGCCGTTTGTGGACGTCTCAGGGACTGACGGAACGAGGACGGAGGCCGACGCTGCTATCGGGGGATCAAACCCGCGAACGGCTGCCGACGTGCGCCCGCTCTACTTCCAGCTGAAGGATGCGCGGCAGGCGGCGCGAAGCGACGAGCGTTCCGTTGTACCCGGCGAATTCCTCAGTCTCTCTCCGAAATGGCGGGAGGTTTCGACCTGTGCGAGGCAGATTCTCGACAATCACGGTAAAGACATTGAGGTTCTGGCCTGGCTTTGTGAAGCACAACTCAGACTGAATGGTTTTGAAGGTCTGAGATTTGTATTTTCCGAGATGGCGGGGCTGTTCGAAACTGCCTTCGACGCGCTTCATTCCATTGGCGACGGCGATCTGGAGGACAAGGTCGCCCCGCTCGCCGGTCTGAACGGCGTTGGCTCGGAAGGCACGCTGATTCAGGCGATCCGTCTTGTCCCGCTGGTGCCAGGCGGAAACTTTGCCCAGAACAGCCTCTGGGACTACCAGCTCAGCCAGCGCGAAAGCGAACAGGCGCTCAAGGAACGGCTGCAGGACGCCGTCGAGGAAGCAGGTACCGCAGCGATGGTCCGCCAGCACGAGGCCGTCCTCGGTTGCATCAAAGCCTTCGACGATGTGACGAAGGCGCTCGATGCGGCTTGCGGCACCGAGGCGCCGCCCAGCCGCAACATACGCACGGTCCTCGAAGAAGCGGCGGCCGCGATCCGGATGCTTGCCGGGGTCAGCGGCGATGTACACGGCGAAGAGGAGCCGGTCAGCGAGCCGGGCGGAACGGAGCCCGGTGTCGAAAGCCAACCCCCGGCCGCTGTGAGCGTCCGCACAGGAAAGCTCGACATCAGCTCGCGCGAAGAGGCCTTTGAGGCGCTTGAGGCGATCGCGCGATATTTCCGGAAATCTGAACCCCATTCTCCGATGGCCGCGTCGATCGACACGCTGGTCCGCCGCGGGCGCATGGACTTCGCCGATCTCCTTACGGAACTCCTGCCCGACCCTGAAACACGTCGCCGGATTCTCGTTGCGGCGGGGATACAGCCGCCATCTGACGGCCAGAATTCGCCCTCATAAGCCACAAAATTCAGACCTAAAGCGGCACATTACACCCAACCGGAAATAAGACCGACCGGAGCATCAAGATCGATGGAAAGCGTCCACCAGAAGCTAGAGCGCGTTCGCAAGCCGCGTGTTCACATCAAGTATGAGGTCGAGACAGAAGGCGCGACCGTAGTTAAGGAACTGCCCTTTGTCGTCGGCGTCCTCGGCGATTTCTCCGGCGATCCGACCGAACCGCTCAAGCCTTTCGGCGAGCGCAATTTCGTGCAGATCGACCGGGACAATTTCGACGACGTCATGCGGCGCATGACGCCAGGCCTCAATCTATCCGTCGAGAACACGATCGCCGACGACGGCACCGACATGGAAGTGCAGCTGCGCTTCAACAGCATGGAGGATTTCGAGCCCGGCGCCATCGTCGAGCAGGTGCCTGCGTTGAAGGCGCTGCTTGAGGCGCGAAACCAGCTCCGCGACCTGATGAGTAAAGCCGACCGCTCCGAAGAACTGGAACAGCTTTTGGAAGAGCTCCTGCAGAACAAGGGCGACATGGACGCGGTCGTGAAGGATCTCGCTGCACGTCGTGCCGCGGCCCCTGCCCATGGCAGCGGGCAAGAGTGAGGGACACCATCCGATGAGCCAGGAAACCAAACTTGACAGCGCTCCCGAAACCGCCCTTGCCGAGGAAAGCCTTCTCGACAGAGTCGTCGCGGCGACACGCCAGACCGCTCCGGGCCGCACCGAAAATCTCCTGCGGACGCTGACGGACCACGCGCTTCAGGGAACAGTGAGCTACGACCGGAACCTGACGGTAACGCTGAACAAGGCGATAGCGGAGATCGACGAGGTCATATCGCGCCAGCTGGCGGCGATCATGCACACACCCGAGTTCAGCAAGCTCGAAGGGACTTGGCGCGGCCTCAACTACCTCGTCAAAAACTCCGAGACGAGCAGCAACCTGAAGATCAGGGTTCTCAACGCTTCCAAGCGGGACCTTTCCCGAGACCTCGACAAGGCCGTGGAGTTCGATCAGTCGCTTCTGTTCAAGTCGATTTACGAAGACGAGTTCGGAACACCCGGCGGCGAGCCGATGGGCGCGCTGATCGGGGACTACGAGTTCGACAATTCCTTCGAGGACGTCCAGCTCCTGCAGGGCATCTCGGCAATATCGGCGGCATCATTCGCCCCCTTCATTGCCGCTTCGAGCCCGGCGATGTTCGGCTTTTCCGACTTTCGCGACCTTGCCCGACCGCGCGACCTCGAACGCATCTTCGATACGGTCGAATACACCAAGTGGCGCTCCTTCCGGGAGAGCGACGATTCGCGCTTCGTCACACTGGCGCTGCCGCGAGTCCTCGCCCGAATGCCTTACGGCCCTGAGACGGTCCGGGTCGACGAATTCGCCTATGACGAGGCGGCGGACACCAAGGCGAGCGAGCTGCCGCACGATCATTATTGCTGGATGAACGCGGCCTATGTCATGGGCACGCGCCTGACGGCAGCCTTTGCGCGCAACGGCTGGTGCACGGCGATCCGCGGTGCGGAGAACGGCGGTAAGGTCGAGAACCTGCCAACCCATGTCTTTGCCAGCGACGATGGCGATCTCGACCTCAAATGCCCGACCGAGATCGGCATCACCGACCGCCGGGAGGCCGAACTCGGCAAGCTCGGCTTCCTGCCGCTCTCTCACTACAAGAACACCGATTATGCCGTGTTCTTCGGAGCCCAGACGACCCACAAGCCGAAACTCTACGACCGGCCGAGTGCAACTGCGAATGCCGCGATCTCCGCACGCCTGCCCTACATGATGGCGACGTCCCGTTTCGCTCACTACTTGAAGGTCATGGGCCGCGACAAGATCGGCTCCTTTATGGAATCGGATGATGTGGAGCAGTGGCTGAACCGCTGGATCTCCAACTATGTCAACGCGAATGACGATGCCGGCGAGGAGTCTCGGGCGAGCTACCCGCTTCGCGAGGCGCGCGTCGAAGTGAAGGAGATTCCGGGTCGTCCCGGCGCCTACAACGCCATCGCCCATCTGAGGCCCTGGCTGCAGCTCGAAGAGCTGACGACCTCGCTTCGCATGGTCGCCCGGATTCCAACCAAGAGCTGACCCGCATGAACAGTGCCCCGCCACGCGCGGGGCACTGTTCTGGTTGCGATTTTCAGACGGAGGCACCATGCTCGTGCAAGGCGAGGTGTTCGAGACCTGCGATCGTCTAATCGCCAGGATCGACGAGCTCATCGAGCGTCAGGTCAATACCATCCTCCATGATCCGAAGTTCATGGAAATGGAAGCACGCTGGCGTGGGCTGGCCTTTCTCATTTCCATGGCATTGCGAAGCCAGGAGGTGAAGATCCGCTGCCTGCCGGTCAGCCGCGCCGAGATCGAACGAGACCTCGTTCGCGCCGGCGAATTCGACCAGAGTCATCTCTTTGACCTGGTCTACAGCAGAGAATTCGGCATGCCGGGAGGAGAGCCTTTCGGACTGATTGTCGCCGACTTCATGATGTCGCCGGACGATGTCGGCAGTCAGATCGATGTTGTCGGCATGCTTGCGGGGCTATCGAATGTGGCGGCGGCAGCCTTCTGTCCACTGATTGCTGGCGCCTCGGCTGAGGCCGCCGGAATTGATGACTTCTCCGACCTCAATCGTGTCCTCGATCTTCAGAATCTCGAAGGCAGCGCTGCGCGCCTGCGCTGGTCATCGCTGCGGGCGCAGGAGGATTCACGATTCATCGGGCTCGTAGCACCCCGCGTTCTCATGCGCCCGGTCTATTCCGCTCACGACCGACGCCGGATCGACAGCTTTCCCTTCCGCGAGAGGATTGCCGCGGATGGCTCTACACTTCTCTGGGCAAACGGCGCCTTCGCTTTCGCTGCTGTCGTCATCCGGACGTTCGTCGAAACCGGATGGTTCGCCGATCTTCGGGGCTCGACGCAGGGCGAGATCGACGGCGGACTTCTCGCCTCCGACGAACTGGCACCCCTCGATCTTGGCCTTGAAAGCGACGGGCTGTCGGCCCAACCGCCAGTCGAGGTTCGGCTGACCAGCCGGCAGGCCGAGCAACTTGCGGATCTTGGCATCGTACCGATCTCGACCACCTATCTCTCTTCGGGCGTGATCTTCAATTCGAATCAGTCGCTACACGCACCGCCGCGCTATTCCAGCGAGTATGCCCGGCAGAATGCGCGCCTCGCCGCGATGCTGCAATATGTGCTCTGCGCCTCGCGATTCTCCCATTATCTGAAGGTCATGATGCGCGATGAGATCGGCCAGCTCGCCGATCCCCGCATCATTCAGGAACGCTTGTCGCGCTGGCTCTCGGAATACACTCTCGGTAACGACGACGCCTCGATCGACCTCAGGACGCGGTTTCCGCTGCGCTCGGCAGGCATCGAGGTGGGCGACATTCCGGGCAAGCCCGGCTGCTACGCCTGCACCGTGCGGCTCCAGCCACATTTTCAGCTCGATGACGTAAGCACCAGCTTCCACCTCGTCGCAGAAAACGTCGCTCTCCAGAATAATCCCCGACAAGCCGAGGTCTTCGCATGACCCTTGCCGAAGCCATTTCCGAACTCCTGGCAGAAGACCGGCTTGGTGAGGCGGTCAACCGCACTTCCGAGCGGGTGCGGGCCGTCCCGTCCGATTCCTCCGCACGCGGTCTCCTGATCGACCTCCTCGTTCTCGATCGGGACTATGAGCGCGCCGACAAGCAATGTTCCCTGGCGGCGAAGCTTTCCAGCGAGGACGCCGTCGGCTTTTCCAGGCTCCGCTCCGAATTGCGGGGCCTGGAAGCCCGCGAGGCCTTTTTCGAGAGCGGCGCGGTTCCAAGCTTTCCCGGCCTTCCGAGCGAGTGCGACAGCGCCGCGCTGCGCCTCTCCGTCGCCGAGCGCGAGGGGAACCGTGAAGAGGCGACAGCCGCGCTCGCTACGCTGGAGGAAGCCCGTGGGCAGCGTCCTTTTCTGATCAATGGCAATGCAGCCGAGGACTGGCGCGATCTGGACGACCGCATCCCGCATGTTTTGGAGGCAATCACCTCGAGCGGGGCCTATCTCTGGGTCGATTACGCGCGCATCGCTTCGGTGACCTTCTCCTCTTCGAAGCGGCCCCGCGATCTCGCCTTGCGGCCCGCCCGCCTCGAACTCCTCGACGGCAGTGTCGGCGAGGTTCTGGTCCCTGCGCTCTATCCGGGAGCGGCGGCGAGCGAGGCGATGAAGCTCGGCCGAGAAACCATCTGGGAAGAGACGGCGAGCGGTATCACAATCGGTCGCGGACAGCGTTGCTTCCTGGCCGGCGAAGCGCTTGCCGCGATCCATGACGTCGCGGCGATCGAGAACGCGGCCGTCGCGGAGACAGCACCGCAGCAAGCGATGCAGGCGGAGGTGGCCGATGGCGATTGATCCGCTTCGTCGCTTCGCAGCTGACAGCGTCACGGTCCATCAACCGCTCCTCGACCGACTGATCGACGAGGAACCCGCGCGCGTCGAAGATCCGCCGCGCCGTCCGGTCGACGAAGTGCGGACGCTGCGCGAGGCGATCCGCCGCGATCTCGAAGGCCTTCTAAACACGCGGCGGCCCCTCGTGGATGCAAAGGTGCTGAAGGACGGCCTCGAAACTTCGCTTGTCGGTTACGGGATCGACGGCTTCGTCGGGGCCAATCTCGCCTCTGACGTCGCCAAGCAGAAATTCGCGCGGTCCATCGAGCGCCGTATCGAAATGTTCGAGACGCGTCTCGAAAAGGTGCGCGTGACAATTCTCAAGAATCGCAGCGAAGAGGAGCGTGCGCTGCGCATGCGGATCGAGGCGAACTTCCGGGTCCATGCCGGCATGCCGCCGATCCGGCTGGAGTCCGTCATCGATCCCTCCACCCTCAGCATTGCGATTGAGGCGCCGAATGGCTGAAGGTTTCCTGCGGCGCTACGCCGACGAACTGGATGCGCTGCGTGGACGAGCGGGCCGCTTCGCCAGGGCCTTCCCGAAAATCGCCGGTCGCCTGCGGCTCACAGGCGAATTCGCCGACGATCCGCATGTCGAGCGCCTGGTCCAGAGCTTTGCGTACTCTGCCGCGCGCATCCGCCAGAAACTCGACGACGAGTTTCCCGAGCTGACCGACGGCCTGCTGGAGACGCTTTATCCCCACTATCTTGCACCGATCCCGTCGATGTCGATCGTGCGGTTTTCACCCTCGCCCGGACTTGCGGACCTGAGGCTTCTTACCCGGCATTCGGAACTCCGGTGCGAGCCCCTGAGGGGAGAGCAATGCCGCTTCCGCACGACGCAGGATGTGGTTGTCGCGCCCGTCGAGCTGACGGCCGCAAGCCTTGGCGGCCAACCGCTCGATGCGCCGGTGACGCCGCATCAGGGTGCCGCCGCCTGCTTACGCCTTTCGCTCACCCTTCCGCCCGGCAGTGGCGGGCCAAAGGAACTCGGCCTCGACCGGCTGCGGCTCCACCTAGCGGCCCCCTGGCGTCAGTCGAGCGCGCTGGCCGAACTTCTCTTCGGCCACACGCTGGGAATAGCTATCGCCCGTCACTCCAGCGATCCGTCGCCGATGCTTTTGCCGGCATCGAAACTAACACCCGTTGGCTTTACGCCTGAGGAGGGAATGCTGCCTTATCCGGCGACGAGTTTCGCCGGCTATCGCCATCTCACCGAGCTCTTCGCGCTTCCCCAGAAGTTCCTCTTCGTCGATATCGAAGGGCTTGCCGGCTGGGAGGAGGACAAACTCGAAATCTTCGTCTATCTCGACCGGACTGATGCTGGCCTCGAACGCAGCGTGACGCGCAACGATATCGTTCTCAACGCCGCTCCTGTGGTCAATCTGTTCCAGCAGCGCTGCGAGCCAATCACGCTCGACGGAACACGGACCGAATATCGTCTGCTGCCGGACTCCCGCCGTCACGCGACGCGTGAGATCTATTCCGTCGATTCCGTCTCCATCAACGAGCGCAACGGCGCGAGCCACCCCTCCCAACCGTTCTTCGGGCGAAGGCGAGCCCATGCCTCCTCTGTTTTCTGGCAGATTTCCCGGCGCTTCGACGACGACGATGCGACAAGCGATGTCGACATCGCCTTCGTCGACGAAAGCCGCCGCATGACCGGCGCGCTCGACGCAGTCGCGAGCGTCGAAGCGCTGTGTCTCAATCGCGATCTTCCCGCCCAGCTTCCCTATGGCGGCGGGCATCCGAGACTGGAACTCGTCGATAACAATGACGGAATCGCCGCCGTCGACGCGCTGATGCCTCCGACAGCGGCGATCAGGCTCGACGACCAGCCGGGTCGGGACTGGCGCCTGACGTCCCATCTCAATCTCAATCATCTCTCGCTTTCCGATCGCAGCGGCGGCGCCTTGCGTGACCTCTTGCGGCTATACGCCTTTCGCGACACGCCGGAGACGCGCCAGCTCATCGAGGCGATCGTCGCTCTGGAGACACGTCAAGGCACCGCTCGGATCGACAGCCTCGGCATGGTGCCGGGCACGGAGATCGACCTCACCTTCGATCCCGCGATGATCGACCGCCCTTCCGCCTATCTCTTCGGTCTCGTCCTCGAACGCTTCTTCGGGCTCTACGCGACGATCAACACCTATACGCGGCTCACGGTCCGGCTTCGCGGGCATTCGCGGCCGATCGCAAGCTTTGCCGCGCGGGCGGCGGAAAGGCCGCTGATATGACGGCGGCGGCAAAAAGGCGCCAGGAGGCACCTCACGTAACCGCCCCGGACACGGCCGATACCGATCGCCTGCGTCTCAGGCGACGGCTTTCGGAAGATCCCGGTCTGTTCGAACCGTCGACGGCCTTCCACATCGGACGGGAAGAAGCAGATGCGCGCTATACGAGTGCGATCGGCGTAGAGCCCGCCGCGGTTCCGCTTGCCCTCTCGAAGGACCGGGCGGGCGCGGAAATCCTCACGTCCCCGGTCGCAGGCTTCGTCGGCCCTCTCGGTGTCCTGCCGCCGGCCTACGACGATGCAGTGCTGCGCGAGGAGCGTAACCGCTCCTACGGGCTCCGCAGCTTTCTCGATGTCTTCGCCGAGCGCATCGCCGAGCTCTTCTTCGCGGCCATGGAGAAATACCGCCTGCCACGGGCGTTTCGATGGGCAGGGCGCGGCGGGGCTAATCCCTTCCTGCGCGCGCTCTTCTCCCTGACGGGCTTCGGCACCGCAGGCCTCAAGGAGCGCGCCGGTGTCGATGAAGACATTATCCTGCGCTTTGCCGGCCTCTTTGCCCATCAGGTGAAGAATGCCGCCAATCTGGAAGCGATCCTCAAGGAGTTCTTCGGTCTGCCGATCCGCGTTGAGCAGTTCCGGCCACGCTGGCTGACGGTCGCCAGAAATGATCTGACGGCGCTTGGAGCCAATGCGCGTCTCGGCATCAACACCATGGCGGGAAGCGCGGTACGCGACCGCTCCTCCAGCTTCCGAATCGTCGTCGGACCGCTCGGCTATCGGGATTATCTCGGCTTCGCGCCCGGCAAGCCTGATGCCGCGGCGCTCGCGGCCCTCACCCGTCTTTTCGTCGGTATCGCCTATGAGTTCGACATTCAGGTAATTCTCCGCAAAGAAGACATCCCCTTCTCTCGCCTCGGTGCGAGCGGTGACGATGCACCACGTCTTGGCTGGAACAGCTGGTCGCGCCTCGCCCCAGCGGCGGCCGACAGCGAAGCCGCCTTCTATCCCGAGCGTGCCGCAGGCAGGGAGGCGCTCAATGCTGCTTGAGCTTCGCCAGACCAAGGGACAAAACGGACAGGGGAGTACCAAGCGCTGGACCCTCGACCGGGGTCAGCGCAGTCTGGGAGGCGATCCGGAATTCGACTGGCCGATCGAGGCGGGTGACGGCATCCTTTCAGCTTCCCACTGCATCATAACCCGTGAGGGCGGCGGTTATACGCTCGAAGATCGCAGCGCCAGTGGAACGCGCGTCGACGGGGTGCTTCTGCGTCAGGGTGAGACGGCGCGGCTCGGTCCGGGCTCGACCATCGATCTCGGAGAAGCTGCTTTCACGGTGGCGATCCACGGCGAGGCCGATCCCGATTTTGGCGATCCGGACGAGACCGTGCGCTTCAGCGACGAGGCGCCGACGATCTCCTCCATTCTCGCCGACGTGACGCCGGCACGTGACCCAGGCAGCGGCTTACATGGCGCGCATGAGCCCGACGGCTTTCTTACAGGCCCCCTGTCGTCCGCCCCTTCGCGCCCCTCCTCGCGTCGGGTCGAGATCGGCTGGCAGGGCCCGCCCGAGACGAGTGGCGGATCGGACGAGCCGCTGCTGCCCGGCGATCGAAGGCCCGCCCCTGCCGACTCCGACTATGCCTCGAATGTCGAGCACCGGAATGCCCTCAGCACCGCGGTCCCGAAGTTGGGCGGTAGCCGGAGGAAGGCGAAATCCGATCCGCTGACCCATATTCCGGACGACATGTTCGACGCGCTGGCCCCGGAAGCTACCGCGCAATCCCAAGAATCCGCGCGGCCCGAAGAACATGACGCCTACACAGTCGAGGCGTCGGTCGAAGCAACTCGAATGGATCAGCCGGAGCTCGAGGAGCCGGTCGTCGAGACAGAGCCAGAGCCGATATTTTCCGCGCGGGAGACCGCTTCGCAGACGAGCGTTGAGGAGATCCTCAGCGGATCAGCGCCGGTGTCGCCGCTGCATCATCCGGAGCAAGATTTTGCCGCCGGCATCGATGAGGTTTCACAAGATCCCAAGCTCTCGCAGGGCTCCATCTCAGATCGGGATCTGCGCGCCTGCGAGGCAAGCCTCGACGACATCTTCGCCCTTCTAGGCCTGGGCAGCACCGGTACCAGTGGCGGGTTCGCCTCACGAATCGACGATCATAGCGAGCGTTTGAAGGCCGTCGCCGACCGCCAGACGATGCTCCGCGATGCGCTTCAGAACCTCATCGAGCGCCTGTCGCCGATGCTGGAGCCCCGCGCGGTGGAACGGCGCACCGATGCCGCCTCCGCCCCGAAGTTCTGGCAGCGCGGAAATACCTATTGGGCGACCTATCGCGAGCAGTTCGTGCGTGATGGCGACATGCTCTCTCTGCCTGACCTTCTGCGGGCGATGCTCTCCGAAGCCGAGGCCGGCGACGCCCCCCCCGAGACATCGAAGCGAGACGAATGAAAGACGAAAACCGCGTTGCCTGGAGCGAGGGCATGTTTCTTCGCACCCAGCATTTTCAACAGGCTGACCGCTGGACGGAACGGCTGGTGCGCACGGCGATCGGCGAGACGATGGCCTATCCCTGGGGCGTCTCCTCGATCGAGATCGACCGAAGCGCGCTCGCGGTCGGCCAATTCGCGCTGTCGAACATTCGCGGCATCCTCCCCGACGGCACTCATTTCGAGGCACCGGGCGACACCGATCTGCCGCCACCCCTTTCGCTTGGCGAGCAGACCAAGAATGCGCTCGTCTATCTGGCGATACCGGCGCGGCGCTCGGGGCGGCCCTATGCCGCGATGCAGGCAAACGGCAACGGCGCGGCGACGCGTATCCGGGCGGAAAACTACGAGGCGACAGACGCCAATATCGACACCGATTTCATCGCGCCGATCGACGTCGCCCGTCTCGATCTGCGCTTCCTGAAGTCCGGCGATGACCTTGCCGGCTATGAACTGCTTGGCCTTGCTCGCGTGGTCGAGGTACGTTCTGACCGGGCGGTCCTGCTGGATCCGGACTATCTGGCACCATCTCTGAATTGCGGCGCCGAACCGCGCCTGCGTGAACTCATCACCGAGCTTCTCGGGATCGTCCGGCATCGGGCCGAAGCGATAGCCGAGCGTATCGGCGACCCGACGATCCGAGGCACGGCGGAGGTCGGCGACTTCTTCCTCCTCCAGATCCTCAACCGTGCCGATCCGATGCTCGCCCATATCGCGGCGAACGCGACACGCCTGCACCCGATCAGCTTTTTCGAATTCTGCATCCAACTCGCCGGCGAGCTGTCCACCTTTACCACGAACGAGAAACGGGCGAGCGCCTTCGAGCCCTATCGCCATGACGATCTTCGGGCGACCTTTGCCACCGTCTTCGACATTCTTCGGACGCAGCTTTCCTCCGTTCTCGAACAGACGGCCGTTCCGATCGAACTCGTGGAGCGTCGCCATGGCGTGCGTGTCGGCAGCATCGCCGATCGCAGCCTGATCGCTAGCGCCGGCTTCGTCCTCGTCGTCGGCGCCGACATGCCGGCCGAAGAGCTGCGCCGCAAGCTGCCGGCGCAGATCAAGGTCGGGCCGGTGGAGCGCATCGTCGAACTCGTCAACGTCGCTCTGCCCGGCATTCCGGTTAGTCCTCTTCCCGTACTGCCGCGCCAGCTGCCCTACCGGCCAGGCCGCGTCTATTTCGAGCTCGATACCTCCGCTCCGCTATGGCGCCAGCTCGAATCCTCGGCTGCGATCGCGCTGCATCTCGCCGGCGACTTCCCCAATCTTGAAATGGAACTCTGGGCCTTGCGCGAATGAGTGCCGACACCCCAATGCAGAACGAGGAAAGCCTGAAAGAGGGCGAGGACGGCGAGAGCGAAGATGCAGGCGTGTTCGACGATTTCGAGAACATCCTGCGGCGGCGATCCGGTTCGCCGGAGGCCAGTAGCGCCGACAAGGTCGCCAGCTGGTCCACGGCGGAGCTTTTGCGCAATTTCCGCCTCGGCGGCGAAGAAGTTCCACCGATCGTCGCGTCGGCGGCGCCTCTGATCAATCTCGCGCACGAACTCAGCCAGCGCTCGACAGCACCCGATATCGAGCAGATGCGCCCCGTCGTCGTCGATGCGGTCAGGCGCTACGAACGTGACCTCGCCTCGGCGCGAATATCGCCCGAGCGCGCCCGCGCGGCCCATTATGTCGTCTGCGCGACGATCGACGACGTCATCCTGTCGAAGCCCTGGGCCGAACGGATCACCTGGGCCCGCTCTGGCCTCGTCTCGACCTTCCATATGGACGTCACCGGCGGCGAGCGGGTCTTCGACCTCCTCGACCATTTCCATCAGAGCCCCGGAGCCAACAAGGACCTCCTGCTCCTCATCTATCTCTGCATTTCGCTCGCCTTCGCCGGGCGTACACGCGTTTCGCCGCGCGGCGCGCTGGAGCTGGAGCGCATCCGCGAGAGCCTCTACCGCACGCTGCTCGGCCAGTACGGCGTCTTCGAACGCGAGCTGTCGCCCCACTGGCGCGGCGTCAATGCCCGCCACAAGCCGCTGCGGACCTTGACGGTTCTCTGGACGTTGCTCGCCGCTCTGCTGCTCGCCCTCGGGCTCGGCTATTTCCTCTTCACCACCTGGCTCGCCGAAAGCTCGGACACGACCTTCAGCCGCCTTGCCGAACTGCCACCGAACGAAGCGCCGAGCCTCGCGCCGGTGGTCGTCGCACCGGTGGAACAGCCGAGCGAACCGGATCCCAAGCCGCAGGTCGCCCCACCGCCGCCGCCCAAACCTGTCGCGCCACCCGAAAAGCCCGAAAACCAGCAGCGGATCGAAGACCTGATGGCCTTCTTACAGCCCGAAGTCGAAAAGGGTCTTGTCACGTTGTCCGACGCCAAGGGCAACTTAAGGGTCCGCATCAGAAATGCGGGGCTTTTCGACGTCGGCAGCGCCGAGATCGCGGAGGGTTTCGAGGGCCTCCTCTCACGTATCGGCGGGGCGCTGGCCTCGGAAGACTTCAAGGCGACTGTGATCGGCTACACCGACAACGTGCCGATCCGCACCGTGCAGTTTCCGTCCAATTGGGACCTCTCCAAGGCGCGCGCCGAGGCGGTGGGAGAAATCCTCGTTCGCTTTACCGGCGAGGGCGTCGTAACGACGGAAGGACGCGCCGACAGCGATCCCATCGCCAGCAACGAGACGCCCGAAGGCCGCGAGAAAAACCGGCGGACCGAAATCATCGTCGCGACCGACGCCCCGGAGGTGCTGCGGGAACTCGGTCTTGAGGCCGACGACCGGACCGAAGCGCCACTGCCGGAGACGAGCGAGGGGAGTGACCGGCCATGATGAATCCGCTCAGCTATTTCTATACGATCCGGTCCTACGTCGATTCGTATTCCGGCTTTCTGGGCCGCCGCTTCCTATCCCTTCTCTGGGTCGGCGCCGCCTGCTTCCTGATCTGGTTCTACGGCTATCTCGTCGTCTTCGGCGACTTCGCCCCGCTGGCGAGCGCAACCAACCGGCTCATCGCCATCGCGGTCGTCATCGTCATCTGGCTCGTCTGGCTTGCCGTGACCGCCTGGCGCTCGCGCAAGCGCGATAAAGAGATGATCGATGGCATCGAGCAGGATGCCGAGGCGCTTGCGGAAGGCGAACGCAGCGCCGAAGTCGCCGAAATCCGCTCCCAGCTTCAGGCCGCACTCAAGCTCCTGAAACGCGTAACGCGCAAGCGGCTGGGCTATGTCTACGAACTGCCATGGTACGTGATCTTCGGGGCGCCAGGATCGGGCAAGACGACCGCCATCACCAATTCCGGTCTCAGCTTCCCACTCGGTGAGGCGAGCGAGGGCCAGGGCGCGCGCAGCGTTGCCGGCACCCGCAGCTGCAACTGGTGGCTGGCTGAGGAGGCGATCCTTGTCGACACGGCCGGCCGCTACACCACCCAGGACGATCTGAACGGAGCGGCGAAGGCCGGTTGGGAAGGCTTTCTCAACCTTCTCAAGCGCCATCGGCGGTCGCAGCCGGTCAACGGGGCGATTATCACGCTCTCGATCGCGGACATCCTCTCGCGTGACGCGGAGACACGGCTCGACGAGGTCCGAGCCATTCGCAAGCGCCTCAACGAGATGGACGAGTTCCTGAAGGCGCGGGTTCCGATCTACATCGTTCTGACCAAGGCCGACCTCCTGACCGGTTTCGTCGAGTTTTTCGATGGACTCAGCAAGAGCGACCGGGAGCAGGTCTGGGGCATGACCTTCGACCCGAAGGACAGCGAGACGACGAAGAATCTGCCCGACCGCTTTCTGGAGGAGTTCGGCCTGCTTCAGGAGCGCGTCGGCTCGATGCTGATCGAGCGCCTGCAGCAGGAACCGGATAGCGCCGTGCGCGGCCGTATCTTCCGCTTTCCGGCGGAGCTTTCGGCTCTGAAGCTCGCAGTCAACGAGGTCATGCAGGAACTCTGTACCGGCTCGAAGATTGTCGAGCCGCCGCTCATGCGTGGCATCTATCTCGCCTCCGGCACCCAGGAAGCCGAGACGGCAGAGGCGCGCCGTGGCGTGCCGAGAATGCGCCGAAGCTATTTCCTCACCCGGCTCTTCAAGGAAGTGATATTCGGCGAGGCCAATCTCGTCTCGCGCGACCGGCGTCTCTCGTCACGCCAGCGCGCACTGCGGGCCGCAGCCTATGGAATCGCCGCGTTTCTCGGCATCTTCGTTCTCGCCAACTGGACGGTCGCCTATTTCCAGAACCGCACGGCTCTCGCGGCGGCGGTCGAGCGGATCGACGCCTATGAAAACGCGCTCAACGGCGTCAACGTGACCAACGTGTCCGACGAGGATTTCGTGCGCGTGCTGCCGGCCCTAAACGCGCTGAATGATGTAACCGCTGGCTTCGATTCGTCCGGTTTTCTGCCTATTGAATTCGGTCTTGATCAGCGGCCGAAGATTGCCAGCCAGCAATCGGTCGCCTATCAGCGTGCCCTCAATGCGCTTCTGCTTCCCCGGCTCCTCGTTCACCTGCGCAAGGTCATGCAGGAGGGCGAGGATCAGGTCGCCGTCTTCGATGCGCTGAAATTCTACGGCATGATCGGCGGTTTCGGCGAAATTCAGCCTGATTTCGTCGAGCGTGAGGCGGAGCGCATGTTTGCTGAGCTCTATCCGGAAGAGGCGCGTGCGGCAGTGCGCGAGGCTCTGGCGGCCCATGTCGTCGCGTTGATGCGCGGCGAGCTTCCGCCGATGAGCCTCGATCAGGAGATCATCGCCTCGGCCCGAGCCCAGATCGCAGATATCGGCTATGGTGAGCGTGCCTTCGATATTCTGGCCTCCTCGGCGAGCGCCGACGCGCTGCCCTCGTTTCTACCCTCCGAAGCACTCGGCCCTGTCGGTTCGCGTGTCTTCTGGCGCGCGTCGGACGCCCCACTCAACCAGGGGATCGACGGCCTCTACACGGCGACCGGCTACAAGACCGTTGTCATCCCGATGATCGATGAGGTGGCAAGGGAGGCACTGTCGGAAGACTGGGTGCGGGGCTCGGACACGGCCGGAAATCCAGCAAGCGTCGAGACCATCGCCTCGGCCGCCCTCAACCTTTATTTCGACCGCTTCAAGCAGCGCTGGTCCGATCTCCTCAGCGACCTGCGCGTCCGCCCATCCCAGACTCTAGCGGAGGAGACTGAGACGGCGCGTGTGCTGGCCGGTGATCCCGGCCCCATCCAGACGCTGGCAAAGGCCGTCGCAGAGGCAACGAACCTCTCTCTGACGTCCTCAGGCGAGGAAGTCGGTGGAAATTCACTTGGAGACAGGGCCGAGGCAGTGGCCGCCGCCTCGCCGATCGCCGCCAGCCTTTCGCTGACCAGCGTTCCCGACCCTTACGGGGAGCTGCGCAAGGCCCTTGCCGAGGCCGATGAGGAAAAGGATGAGGGCGGCGAAAACGCGCCGCCGCCGGATGCCGCCGCGGGCTCTGATCTCGCGGCAGTGCCCGGCCTTCTCGACGCGATCTACCAACAGCTCTCTCGGGCCTCGACCTCGACGGCGGCCGTCGCCGAGGTCTTCGATGCCGACGGTCAGCTCACCACCGCCAATCAGGACCTTCTCCAGGCTGCCAGACGCTTGCCCGAGCCGGTCGCAACCTGGTTGGCTGGCCTGTCGGCCGATATCAGCGCTCTTGCGGTCAAGACAGCGCGGGTGAATGTCCGCGAGGTCTGGGCCAATCAGGGCGCCCGGCTCTGTTCGGCGGCGATCACCAATCGCTATCCATTCACCCGCGACTCGTCCGACGACATCCCGCTCGCCGACTTCGTCAGGCTGTTTGCGCCGGACGGGCTCTTCGACGGATTCTTCAAGGCCAATCTCGCGCCGTTCGTCGATACGTCCTCCTCGCCGTGGACTTGGCGGGGAACCTTCGGCGCGGCCGGCACCGACAGTCAGGCGCTCGCAACCTTCGAGCGCGCGGATGCCATCCGCCGGGCCTTCTTTCCGCCGGGCTCCGACGGTCCCTCGATTGCCATCAACATCGCGCCCGTCTCCCTGTCGGAGAATGCCAATGCCGTCATGCTAGAAAGCGAAGGAGAGCGCGTCGTCTATTATCATGGGCCGAAGATCGCCAAGAGCCTGAAATGGCCGTCACCGGAGAGCCAGAACCGGTCGCTCGTCGCCTTTCAGCCGGGCGATCGCTCAGACGCGCTCGCACGCAATGGCGACTGGTCTATCTTTCGGCTGTTCGATGCCGGGGAAATCGAAAGACGGCAGGATGATATGCTGACCGCCCGCTTCACACAGAACGGCCACCGCGCAGCTTTTGACGTTCAGTTCGGATCGGTGCTCAACCCGTTCCGCATGCCGGCGATCGAGGAATTCGAATGCCCTTCGGAATTCTGATCGAGAGGCCGGGTCGCTTTCGCATCGACCCCGGTCGGACCGAATGCTTAACCACGAGACCGGGCGCATGAGCCGGCGGACACACAGGGCGGCGGTGCGCAACGGTTCGGGCGAAGTCTTGCGTCCGGGCTTCTACGGCAAGCTCCCAAGCCATGGCGATTTCATCGCCGCCGATCTCGATCCGCGCTTTCAAACCGCCTTCGATGGCTGGATCAGGCAGGGCCTTTCAGCGATTATCGAAGCCTTTCCAGATGGGTGGAAGGCGCGCTTTCTCAATGCCCCGTCGTGGCGCTTCGCACTTGCGGCGCAGCTCTGTGGCCCGCGCGCCATGGCCGGCGTCATGGTTCCGAGCACCGATAGCGTCGGGCGCTGCTTTCCCCTGACAATCGCGGCGCCTTTTGAAGATGCTTCCGACGATACAGAGGATGCCTTCGGTGATCGAGCCTGGTTCGACGCCGTGGAAGCGATGGCGCTCGACGCTCGGCGACGGGATTTCGATATTTTAGACTTGCGCAGCCGATTGCAGCGAATGCGGCTTCCCGTTGCGGCGGTCGAGAATCTTTTCGCTGCTGGTTCCAGTAGTTCGATCTGGGCGGCCGATCATCCGGCCCACGCGCATCGGGCAAGACACCGTTTTGAAGGACTACCACCTACGGACGCCTTCAGCCGGGTCCTGCTCACGCCGGAAAGCCGCGGAGCCGGATCTCCGTCGACATCCGAAGCGCCCCCTAGGCCTTCTCCGGCACAACCACGCAACAGCCCTGCGGAACCGCCTCGCGGGCAGCAGGCACCACAGCATAAGAAAGCCATTATCAGCGAAAGCGCCGCCGCTCTTCGCCTCCAATTCAACGTCACGCAATATGCCGGTGGGCGTCCTCATCCCTCGACGGCAGCATTCGCCTCCGAAGATCAAGCGCTGACCGGCATCGTCGTCCCGTCTAGGGACGGCGACCCTGCAGCGCCAGCCAAGGCACGGACCGTCGCATCGGTTTTCGACGAGATGCCGCATCACGACTCGCTCGATCAGACGCTCTCGGAGATTAAAGGTCGCATGGGACGGGCCCACGCGCTGCTTGTCTCGGGCGCTGCCAGCCGAGCTCCTACCGAAGCCGAAAGCAGAGGCGCAAGCGTCGCTTTGCTCGCAGTTCGCAGAGAAGGGGCGGCTATTCTCTGGGCAGGCTCGGCACGCTGCTATCTCCTGCGAGACGGCATGATGCGCTGCCTGACGCGCGATCACCGGGAGGTCGGAATGCGTCCCCGGCCGAGCCGGGCTATCGGTGCGGCCGATATTTCGGCAATGCTCGAGGTTGTCATCGAGCCCGTTGCGGCAGGCGACCGGTTTCTCCTCTGCGATCCCGCCCTGCCCCGTCTCATCGGCGACCGGTCGATCGCAAAAGTCCTACTCTCCGAAGAGCGTCAGCGAGCTGTCGATCTCCTTATCCAGGACGCACTCATCGAAGGCACGCGCAGGGATCACATCGCTCTCGTCGGCGATCTGTCATCGCCTTGAGACTCCGGCACCAGACCTCATAGACTCGCCTGCCGTCTTGCGCTCACTCGCATTTTGACAAGACCGAAATCCGTCAGGACGATCCGCCTGACGAGGCTGGCAGCATCGCCGGTTTTTTGAGGAAATGGAAATACTTTGCAAGATCGACCGACGTGGCGTCTCCGACATAGAGGAGATCATGATCCTTCATCGCGAAATTCTGCATGTAGATGAAATTCGCCGGATCCTTGAGATTGACGCGGACGATAATTGGGCGATCCGCAGAGGCAGGAGCGTCAGTGGATTTCGATACATAGCTGACACCACCAACTGGCAACTTTTGGGTTCGGAAAAGATACAGGTTGAGCGGATCAGCCTTGTCATCCTGCAGGCCGCCGGCTTTTCCCACAGCTTCGGCAAGGGTCAAGTCTCCAGTCTCGAAGGTGAAGGTACCCACGTTCTTGAAGGCCCCGAAGGCGGAGAACGACGCCTCTTGGCTTTCCGCCGTCTCTAAAAACACTCGATCGCCTGGATAGACAGCGATGTTCTGAGCCCTGCTCGCAAGCACGGTCTCCAGCGAGGCCGTCGCGCGGTGACCGCCACGCTCGACTGTAACCGTTGTCTCGGCAGCGGAGCTTTTGGCTCCACCAGCTTGCGCGATGACGTCGAGGACTTTCATGGTCGACGTTGTCACCGGAAAAAGGCCAGGAGAGGCGACCTCTCCATCCACGGTAATCATCGCCGACGGTTTATCGACGACCGATACGACAGCCTGCGGATTGACCGCGGAACCGCGTAAACCGTTGACGATCTGGTTTTGAAGTGCTGCCGGCGTCGAGCCTTCAACCCGTTGACGTCCGACGAAGGGTAAGGTCACAGAACCGGAGGAATCAACGGTGAACTGCCCGAGATCAAGACGCTTGCTCTCGGTCGAAGCGAACAGGCCCTCCTCGCCGCTATCGAAGATCGTGACGGACACCGTGTCACCTTCCCGCAGCCGTGTGACGTCTCTGCCCTTACCGCGCAGACCGCTCAGACTCCCCTCGGAAGTGGCGCCGTTCGGTCCCATGCCCGAATGCGAAGGCGGCTCCGGATACATATACGCCTGGGCCTCGAAGAGGTCGACGACGGGGATCTTCTCGCCGGTTACCGGCATCGCCGCTTCGGTGATGGCGGATGGGCTCGGCCCGTCAGAGGCGAAGAACGATCGCGGCGTTTGGCTGCACCCTGCAAGCAGCACAACGGCGATGAGAGGAGCTGCTATCTGCTTCACGCCTTTAAAGTCTCCATGGCCACGCCGGCACTTCTTATGGGACAGGTCTGACACAAACAACCGCAGGATGATGATCCATATGCCACACCGGAACGGTTCCGTGAACGCTCCACGTGCAAAATCGAACTCAAGCTTTTGTTGTAATTGGCTTTTCAAGAAAGAAAAATAAGCCGACTTTTGTTTCTGATATGATTGCGTGTGAAAGCGTGGCGACAATGTCACTTTGGCTGCTGATGTGAAGCAAGGCTCCGTTGCAAAAAGCGATGAGGGTCGCGGAGGTTAGGTTTCTTTTTCAAGCCGGAACGAAGACGTTAAGCAGCCGGCCTATGAAGCTGGCTTCACGGCCGGAGGCGACCGCATCCAGCCAATTGTCGAACTGACGCTTGCGAAACATCCGCATCACTACGAAGCCCTTAAGCTTCGCGGTGGCCGTTCGCTTCGACTGAAATCCGAGGACATGGCGGATACGCTGCTTCGGCCGCCATGGTCCATGCAAAGCGGTTGTCCAGATACTTCTGACGACGGTGCTCGCAGTCCAGCTTGATTAGACCCTCCTTTTTCCACTGCTTGATCGCGTCCAGGCTGTGTCCCTGTGGGTTCTCTAATCGCCTTGGTCAAGAGCTGATCCACCGCTGGTCCTTGTGCGTGCCGGGCTCTTGGGTTCTCTCTGCGGTCACCGTTAAAGGCGCCGCATGTTTGCGTTCAGGGTTGGGCAGATTGAAGTGGTGTGCGCGGTCATGGCCGCAGTCCTGGGAGCGCTTTAGCCAACCCGAAGGATCGCATGAGATCCGGATTGGAGATCGGGGCAGGCTCCGATGGCGCGGAGATCACGCAAGTTCTGGAATAGTTGCCTGTGGCAATATGAGAAAACCATCGTCGGTGTGGGAGAAAACTTCCACATGCAGGATGACGCACATGGCCGCGCCGATGCGGATCAGAAGGATCAGAAGGATCAGAAAAGCAGCATCAACGTAAACTTAAGGCCAGTTAAGACAGGCCATCGCAAGCGTTGAAAAGAGTAATATCGTCCTCGTTCAGCTAGAAATAAACTGGTCGCAAACCTGACGAAGGTAAGTTGCGAGCGGGAAAAGCAATGACTTCCCTCAAAGGACTTGTGGCTTTTCGTTTCGATAGCAAACCTGCAATTAATCGTTCCTTAATAAATAACAGACAAAATCCTAAGTATGAGTGATCATATTCTTTACTGCCTATTTCGGCATCTAGGATCGTTCACCAACCTCGCCGCCACCGTATAGATCGATCGCCAACCTGGGCTCCCAAATGCATCCTTTCTCTTCCGATCGCGATACCAAGTCCCTCGCCGTCGAGGCTCTGCACTCCAACATCATGTTGGCAGACGAGAAGCTGAACATCACTTATCTCAATACCAAGCTTCGCGAGTTCCTGTCGGAGGCGTCGGCTGAGATTCGCGAAAAGCTGCCGAATTTTCACATTGATAAGCTCGTCGGCAGCAATATCGACATCTTTCATAAGAGTCCGTCTCACCAGCGCCGGATGCTCGAGGCACTGAAGAACCCCCATTCGGCCACTATCAAAGTCGGCGATCGGATGTTCGATTTGGTGGTTTCACCGCTGAAAAAGCGCGAGAAAATCGTCGGCTACGTCGTCGAGTGGGCGGATGCCGCCTGCCGGATCAAGATGATTGATTATAGAAACAAGATGGAAGCAATTATCCGCTTCCAGGCGGTGATCGAATTCAGTCCGGACGGCACGATCGTCATGGCCAACGACAATTTCCTCCAAGCCACCGGTTACCGGCTCGAAGAAATCGTCGGCAAGCACCATCGCATTTTCATGGACCCCGCCGAAGTCGAAGCGCCGGGCTATAGGGAATTTTGGCACAAGCTCTCTTCCGGCGAGAACCAGTCCGGCGAGTTCCGGCGCTTTCGCAAAGACGGCGGAGAGATTTGTATCCAGGCAAGCTACAATCCGATCCGCGACGAAACGGGGAAGGTCGCCAAAGTCGTAAAATATGCGATGGACGTGACCGGCCGCGTCAAAGCCGTATCCGCTATGGGCTCCGCCCTCAGCAAGCTGCGCGGCGGCGACGTGTCCTCGCGCATTTCCGAGCGCATGATTCCAGAGCTCGATCAGCTTCGGATCGATTTCAACGAAGCGATTGAGCGCCTCGACGACGCCATGGTCAGGGTGGGAACTTCGACGGGCACGATCAGCCGTGGCATGGACGAGATTACTGGCGCAGCGTCCGATCTTTCCAGGCGCACTGAACAGCAGGCCGCAAGCCTCGAAGAGACCGTCGCCGCCCTCTCGGAGGTGACCAAGGGCGTGAACGAGAATGCGCGGAACGCTCATCAGGCGAAGGCCGCGTCCGACGACGCGCTGAAGGATGCGCGGGCGGGCGGCGAGGTCGTTGCAGACGCAATCCAGGCCATGAACGGGATAGAGTCCTCTTCCCAGAAGATCAGCGGCATCATCGGCGTCATCGACGAGATCGCTTTCCAGACAAATCTGCTCGCGTTGAACGCAGGCGTAGAGGCGGCCCGGGCCGGCGAGGCCGGTCGCGGTTTTGCGGTCGTCGCATCGGAAGTTCGCGGGCTCGCGCAGCGTTCGGCCGAAGCGGCGAAGGAAATCAAGACGCTGATCAGCACCTCGGCAGAAGAAGTTGCTGACGGTGTTCGGCTCGCCCAGAAGTCCGGCAAGTCGCTGGAAGCAATCGTCGGCCGCGTCGAGGAGGTCAGCGCTCTCGTCAGCAGGATCACGGAAGCGGCCGAGCAGCAGGGCAACACCCTACGCGAAGTAGCCTCGGCAGCTGGCGAAATGGACCAAGTGACCCAGCAGAATGCTGCCATGGTCGAAGAGACCACCGCGGCCGCGCAGAATCTGCAGGAGGAGACCGGGCGCCTGCGCGAGCTGATGGGAGAATTCCGCACGAGCAAATCGGGCCCGTCGCGCAATAGCGCCGGCCAGAATTCCGGGGCCCACGGAGCGAGAGCATTGGACGCCAAGGTCCGCAATGCTTTCGCGGGACGCGAGCGCGACGTCGCCTGACGCCTGTTGTGTTGTCAGAAGCGGTCGGTGGGATACGTCTACCGTATCCCACCGACCTGCCAAGCCAGAATAAACTCGGCCGTGACCCGGCGATCGATCCCGCAGTGAATGCCGATTGAGGTTCGGAGGGCTCCGTCTCTTTGCTCAGCGCCGCTCATAGGGCGGGAGAGATTCCCGATGGTTGAGAATAGTCCCAACCCTAACCCGAAACTGGCGATCATCGAGCCGGACAACCGTCTCGTCGTCCTCGCTCGAACCCTCCAGCTGCGTGGCCCCAGGGCGGAAGCTGCGCTCAAGGAGAGTCATCGAGCTGAAAAGCGGTTCGGAACCGCATATCTCGGTCAGGCGATCTACCGGCACCGCTCAGTCTATCGGAATGCGTCGGGCGCATCGGTCTGGAGCCATTTCGAACTCGACTACTTTCACCATGAAGTTTCGGCCGAGGCCATTCACGATCTGGTCGTTGCGCCGCAGTCATCCGAAGCAGAGCTACTGCGTGCGGAAATCCTGCTGACCACCCCTTCCTCTTTCATCATACCGCGCGGCTGGCATGGTTTCGCCCATCAGGCCGGTAGACAGGCCTCTCTCGAATTCATTGCAGTGCAACCGTCCTATCTGGACGAATACCGAAACGTCATACGGGACTATTGCGGCCCCGCCGCGCAACAGCTCGTTCGGATAGGGCGGTTCGGAACATTCAGAGCGATGGAATCAGCGGCGGTGCGCTACCAAAATCCGGCTTTTGGGATCGACTGGAACCAGGTTCACCTGTGCGAACTCGATCCAGACGATTTTCATGGTTTCGGCCCGGAATTCAGGACCGCACTCCACAAGGACCGGACGGATGGCGACGATCATCCCGACGTCTTCGTCGGCCTCGACCGCATGCGCAGCGTGCCGCGCTGGACTTTCAATGATGCCGTGGTTGAAGCGGATTTCTCTCTCGCAGCGGAGGGCTTGGCGGAGGCATGAAAGCGGTTTCTCTTCGAAGAAGCTCCGGACTTTCCAGTCGCGCATTCGCAAGCTGCCTCCTGAGATCGGGTTATGCCGCTGCCAGCAGGACTCGGCAACCGCCGACTCCGGCGCGTTGCCGATATGAGCCTCAGGCGTATATGGATTGCGAGAAAACCTGCGGCTGCGAACAGTCTACCGGGGACGGCGGGATCGCCCCTCTGGCCGAATTCGTAACCGATAGAATTGAAACGCCTATTTCCGTAGGCACGACGATTTGCCTCTTGCGGCAAGACGCGGCATAGGCATGCGAAAACCTGTGACGAGGGCAAGACATGCCAAACGATGTGACGACCGCATCCATCCTGATGGAGAACTACGACAAGGTTCTGGCCAACTGGCTGAAGATGCAGACCAAGGAGGGCGTCAAGCGGACCGATCTTGTCTCCGCCAAGGATTCCGAGAAGCAGAGCCGCGATCTTCTCGATGCACTGGTGACCGTGCTGCCGAGCCATACCAGCGAAGAGTTGGCGGAGATTGCCGATGCGAGCTGGGAGCCGGTGCGCGACGTCCTTGAAAACATTGCCGAAAGCCGCACCCAGCGCGGCGTCTCCACGACCGAGATGGGCTGGTTCATCGGCTCGCTGAAACAGCCCCTTTTCGAGATTCTCCAGACCGAACTGGCCGAGAAGCCGCGCGTCCTGATGCGCGAGATCTGGAACACCACACGCATTGTCGATCAGATCGTCCTTCATGCCATCGAGACCCTCGTCATGAAGCGCGAGGCGATCATCGAGCGTCAGCGCGCCGAGATGACCGAGGTTTCTGCGCCGGTGGTGAAGATCTGGGACCGGATCGTGACCGTTCCGCTCATCGGAACGCTTGATTCATTCCGCGCGCAAACTGTGATGGAAAATCTTCTCGAATCGATCGTCCAGTGGGAGGCCGAGGTCGCCATCATCGACATCACCGGCGTTTCGACCGTCGATACGCTGGTTGCCCAGCACCTGCTGAAGACCGCCTCCGCCGTCCGCCTCATGGGTGCGGAATGCGTGATCTGCGGAATCAGCCCGAAAATCGCCCAGACCGTCGTCAATCTCGGTGTCGATCTTCCGAACATCGTCACCCGCATCGACCTTCAAAGCGGCCTTGCTTACGCGTTCGAGCGGAGCGGCCAGACGCCCGGAAAGCTGTAAGCCCATGCACGGGAGCGGCAACACCACACCGATGATCACGGTAAGCGGCTGCGTCATCGTCGCAATCCGTGACGATCTCGACGACCAGGACATCGTGAGCTTGCAGGACCAGCTTGTCGAGGAGGTCTCGCGCCGGAGCGCGCACGGGGTCATCATCGATATTTCGAGCCTGGAGATCGTCGACACTTTCGCCGGGCGGATGCTGGGCGCGATGGCGCAGATGGCCGACATCATGAACGCACGCACCATCATCGTCGGCATGCGCCCGGCCGTCGCCATGACGCTGGTCGAACTTGGCATGACGCTCGAAGGCGTCGAGACGGCCCTCAACGCGGACAAGGCAATCGCCATGATCATGGGCGATCGGCGGCTCAAAGGCCTGTGAGTACAGAAACCCGATCCGTCACCCTGTCGAAGACGGGGGACGTCGCCTATGCACGGCAAGAGGCGACAAGGATCATGACCGTCATCGGGGCTTCGGCGATCAAGAAGACAAAATTCGTCACTGCCGTTTCCGAGATCGCCAGAAATGCCGTGGTCTATGGACATGGTGGTGTGATGAGCTTCGAGACCGCCGGTGAGCCGGCCCATCAAAGCGCCATTGCGATCTGCTCCGATCGCGGGCCGGGCATTGCCGATGTCGATACGGCACTGCGCGATGGCTACAGCACCGGAAAGAGTCTGGGCCTCGGATTGGGTGGGGCCAAGCGGCTGGTTGATCGCTTCGACATCACCTCGTCGCGCGACTCTGGCACAACCATCACACTGGAATGCAGGGCACGATGATTTCTTTACCCATTCAGGAAGAAAGCCAGGTCGGTGCCGCGCGCCGTGCGGCCCTTCAGCTTGGCGAGGACGTCGGCCTTTCCCCGTCCGATCTCGACAGGCTTGCGATTGTCGTGACGGAGGCGTGCACCAACCTCGTGCGTCATGCAAATGACGGCGAAATCCTTCTGGAAGGCGATAAGTCCGACAAGACGCCGGTCGTGAAGGTCATCGCCGTCGACCTCGGGCCCGGCATTGCCAGCGTGGAAGCGGCAATGGTGGACGGCTTCACCACCTCCACCGGCACAGAACGCGGCATCGGCGGTGGGCTCGGCTCCATGAAGCGGCAGGCCGACCGTTTCGACATCTTCAGCAGCCCGCAGGGAACGACCCTTATCGCGACCGTCGGCGCACAAAAGAAGAAGCCTGCCAAGGCTTTCGACATCGCGGGCCTGATCGTTCCCAAGCCCGGCTTTTCGAGCGGAGGCGATGCCTGGGCGATGCGCCGGGAAAAGGATCGTACCGTCATCATGCTGATGGACGTTCTCGGGCACGGTCCCACGGCCGCGCGCGACGGCGAGAGCGGCCAGGACGCGTTCGAGAAAGCCGGCAAGCGGCCGCTGGAGGAGATCGAAGCTTTCGTGTCGGACTCCATGGGCGGTTCGCGCGGCGCAGCCGCCCTCTTCGTGGAGATTCCGCACGCGGACGGGCGTTTGCGCGCGGTCGGGCTCGGCAATGTCCGGGGCGATGTCGTAATGCCTTCTGGCCAACGATACGGCGTCGCATCGCAGCCCGGCATTGTCGGCGCAACCAGTCGCAGGCCGCGTGTCGGCGAATACGAATGGTCCGAAGGCGCGATCCTGATCCTCTCGACGGACGGTCTGAAGACCGCGTCGAAAGTACCAGAGCCCGGCTCGCTCTATTTCAGGAGCGCCGACATCATCGCTGCGACGCTCTACAAGCTGAAGCGCCGGGGCAGCGACGATGCAGGCGTCGTCGTTGCGAGGTCGCGTCTGTGAAGGCCGTCGTCACCTCGATCAGCCTCGCCCAGGACAGCGACGTATCGCATGCCCGGCGCGCCGCCCGGCTGATCGCCAAGGTGGGAGACGCGCCGAGCCGCGACCAGATCCGGTTCGCGACGGCCGTATCGGAAATCGCTCGCAACGCCTTGCAATATGCCGAAGGGGGCGTCGCGGAGTTCTCGTTCGATGAATCCGCTCTCGGTCTGAAGCTCCTTGCCCGCATTCACGACAAGGGCACCGGCATAAGCGATATCGACAGCATGCTGCGTGGACGCCATCAGTCCCATAAGGGGCCGGGGCTCGGCCTTAACGGGTCACGCAAGCTGGTCGATGATTTCGTGGTCGAAACCGGTCGCTCGGGAACGCTCATCGACCTGACGCTGAACCTCAAGAGCACGCTCGCGCCTGTCAAACTGGCCCAGAGCGCCGCCGAGGCGCTCGTCCAGGCTGCCCATGGTTCGCCGGTGGAAGAGCTGAGCGAACAGAACCGGGCGCTCCGCGATGCACTGGCGGAACAGCAGTTCCTGCTGCGCGAAATGCATCACCGCACCAAGAACAATCTCGCGATCATCCAGTCTCTGGCTCTTCTTCAGGCACGCCAGTCGGCGAACGAAGAAACCAAGACCGCGCTCACAGAGCTCACCGGCCGCATTCAGGCCTTCGCCAACGCCCACAACTTGCTTCACCAGGCCGACGACGTCTCCCGCGTCGATCTCAAGGCGCATATCGAGACGCTGGCAGAGCGTCTGCGCGTCGCCTTCGATGAAGGCGGGCTGACGATCGACATCGATTGCGAACCGCTCACGGTCTCGTTCGACACCGCGACCGAAGTCGGGCTGATCGTCAACGAGCTCCTGACGAATGCGCGAAAATATGCCTCGGGCGATGCCGAGGCCGAACGCAAGGTCGAGGTTTCTGCCGAAAAGCGCGACGAGCAGATCATGCTGTGCGTAAAGGACAATGGACCCGGCCTGCCGAAAGGGGCGGACTCCCTCAAAAAGTCGCGCTCGCTGGGCTGGAAGGTGATCGAGGGCTGCGTGCGAAAGATCAACGGGACGATAGAGGTCGACGGCTCGGACGGTCTGGCTGTGACCATCGCTTTCCGGGATTCCGACGCGGAGCAATAGCGCAGACCGGACGATGAGGAACGAGAGCGGGCCGCATTCGGACGGGTTGAACGCTCTGCTTCGAGCCGGCGCCATCGGGCGGATATGGCCGCTTGTGACTGGGTAAGCCATTGTTGCCAGCGCACTTCCGTGGCATCAGCTTGCGACGATGAATGACGTCAATGTTTCTCGATCAGGCTTGTCGCCTTTCGCCGAGACGTGTGAGCGATGGCTTGCGCGAATTTCGCCCGTTGGGCCGGTCGAGACCGCGTTGAACGAAGCGCTGGGCGGGGTCATCGCGGAACCCGCGCGCGGCGTGCGCGCTCTGCCTGAGGTGGACCGTGCCGCACTCGACGGCTGGGCACTGGCATCCAGAGATCTCGTCTCGGCTTCGGCCTACGCGCCCGCCATGCTGACATCGCCGCCGACCTTCCTCGCGGTCGGCGATCCGATACCCAGGGGCTGCGACTGCGTGGTCGAAGGCAAGTTCGTCTCGATCGAGGGACCACTCGCCGAGGTTCGGATTTCAGCCGCACCCGGCGACGGCGTTTTGCGCGTTGGCGACGATGTCGCGGAGGGGACGGCGCTGTTTCGGACAGGTGAAATCGTCGATGCATCCGTCGTTGCTCTCGCCAAGGCTGCATGGCTGACGCATCTCACGATACGCCGCCCGTCGGTTCAGCTGATCGATGTTTCTGATCAGGCCGAAACGGGACCGACCACGACCATCATCGACTCCCTGATCGAAAAGGCTGGTGGCCGCGTCATCATCGGCCGCGCGCCCCGCGAAATCGACGGGCTGACCGAGAGCTTAAAGGGAGCCAAAGCCGATTTCATCGTCTCCGTCGGCGGGACCGGTGACGGCCAGGACGACATCGCAGCCGAAGCCATTCGGCAGGCCGGAACCCTCGACGCCCATCGCCTCGCCGTCCATCCCGGCATGACGACGGCGCTCGGCACCGTGGGTCCAATGCCCGTCGTCGCCCTCTCCGGCCGCACGCCGGATGCTTTCGCCGTCGCTCTGACGCTTGTCCTTCCGGCTATCAGGAGCCTTTCCGGCGCGCCGGAGCCCGAGACGCTATCCCTCACCCTCACCCGCAAGATCACGTCGCAGATCGGCTTCGCCGAACTCGCATTGCTCCAGCGCGAAAGCTCTTTGGCCAAACCACTCGCCGTCGGCAGCCTTTCTCTTTCCGCGCTGACTGAGTTCAATACCTGGTTTCTCATCCCTGCCGCGTCCGAAGGTCATTCTGCAGGTACAACGATTGACGCCTACAGCTTTGGAGCCCGCTCGTGAGCGCCACCTCCGGCACCCGAAGAGCCATTTCACAATCGCAGTTCCTTACCATCCTCTCTCGCGAGGAGGCGCTGGAGCGCTTTGAGGCCGCCCTCTTCCCGCGCGATCTACCGACGGAAACCGTCTCGCTCGACAACGCCCTTAACCGGGTCCTCGCCGAGGACGTCACCGCTCCGCGCGACGTGCCGGGCTTCGACCGCGCCAATGTCGATGGTTTTGCCGTTCGGGCCGAGGACCTGACGCATGCCGGCCCGATGCGGCCTGCCACGCTCGAACTCAACGACGAGGTTCTGGCCTGCGGCGTCGCGCCTCGACTCCCTGTCACACCAGGCACCGCGACCCCGATCTCCACCGGAGGCGTGATCCCGCGCGGCGCCGATGCGGTGCTCATGCTGGAACACACCGAGCCATTGGACGAGGCCTGCATCGAGGTCCGCCGCTCCCTCGCGCCCGGCCGCTTCATCGCATTCGCCGGTTCCGATCTCGCGCGCGGCGAAACCTTCCTCCGCGCAGGCGCGCGCATCGGCCCGCCCGAGATCGGCATGATGGCCGCCTGCGGCATCGATCGTGTGATGGTGACGCGAAAACCTTCGGTCGCGGTCATCTCCACGGGAGACGAACTCGTTCAGCCCGGCGAGAAAGCCGGCCCCGCTCAGGTCCACGACGCCAACGGCGCAATCGTCTGCGCCACGATCCGCGAGAACGGTTCGGATGCCCACTTTGTCGGTGCGTACCCTGATGTGGAGATCCAGCTCGAAACCGCCATGCGCGACGCACTCGCGCGGCACGACATGCTGGTACTCTCCGGCGGCACGTCCAAAGGGGCAGGCGATGTCACCTACCGCATCCTCGAACGTCTGGGCGAGCCCGGCGTGATCGCACACGGCGTCGCGCTCAAACCCGGCAAGCCTCTTTGCCTCGCCGTCTGCGATGGCAAGCCTGTCGTCGTCCTGCCGGGCTTCCCGACCTCCGCGATCTTCACATTTCAGGATATGGTCGTGCCGGTGCTCCGCCGCCTCGCCGGCCTGCCGCCGCGCTCAGATGCGTCCGTGTCAGCACGGGTCGCCGTCCAAATCCCTTCCGAGCTCGGCCGCGCCGAATTCGCAATGGTATCTCTGGTGCGCGGTGAGGATGGTCTCGTCGCCTATCCGACCGGCAAGGGCTCGGGAGCGATCACCTCCTTCACCCAGGCCGACGGCTTCGTGCGCATCGATCCGCTCGCCGACGAATGGCCCGCCGGCAAGACCGCAGAGGTCTCGCTGTTTTCGCCAAAGCTCCAGCTTCCTGATCTCGTCGTGATCGGCAGCCATTGCACTGGTCTCGACCGCATCCTGAGCCTGCTTGCGCGCGAGACGATCGGCGCGCGGTCGATTGCCATCGGCAGTCTCGGCGGCTTGCAGGCGGTTAAACGCGGCGAATGCGATCTCGCACCGATCCATCTCCTCGACGAGAAGACAGGGCGTTACAACAGCCCCTTCCTCGGCGACGGGATGGAGCTGATCACCGGCTGGCGGCGCATGCAGGGCCTCGTCTTCCGCAAGGGCGACCCACGCTTCGAAGGCAAGAGACTCGAAGACGCGCTTCAGGCTGCCCTTGCCGATCCCGACTGTCTGGTGGTCAACCGCAACGCCGGCTCAGGCACTCGCATCCTTCTCGACGGCCTCCTCAAGGGCGCACGCCCGGCCGGTTACTCCAACCAGCCGCGCTCCCACAACGCGGTTGCCGTCGCTGTCGCGCAACAACGGGCCGACTGGGGCATGACGATCGCGCCGGTGGCAGAGGCCTCAGGCCTCGGTTTCCTGCCGGTCGCCGAGGAGCACTACGATTTTGCGCTTCGCTCGAGCAGAAGAGACCGTCCGGCGGTCCAGCGATTTGTCGAAATGCTCCAGTCGGATGAGGGCCGTGAAGCACTTCGCAAAGCCGGTTTCGATCCGGCCATCTGAACCGGGTTCAACGCGCGCTGAGGGTTGGCTCTTTATCGCCCAGTTTCCCCGCTCGATGAGTCCATGGCGAAAGGCTGGAGAGAGCCCTTATTCTTTGCTAGGCCGCAGATAGAACAGACTTTCTCAGAACCGAGCTAACCACCCATGGCGCAACTTTCCGACGATTGCTTTGCCTTCGGCGGCCCCATGATGACGGTCGCGGAGGCCGGGTCCCTAATCCGCGAGCGCCTTCAACCGCTCGGCGAAAGCGAAATCGTCGCGATCGAGGAGGCCGATGGCCGCATCCTCGCCGAAGACCTCGCCGCCCCTCTCGATCTGCCGCCCTTCGCCAATTCCGCCGTCGATGGCTATGCGATCAATGGAGCTTCGATCCCCAGGGAGGGTGAAACCACTCTCACGATTTCGACTCGCATCCAGGCGGGCACGGCGCCCGGTCGTCTCGGTTCGGGAAGCGCAGCGCGTATCTTCACCGGTGCGCCGATGCCGGACGACGCCGACACGGTCTATATGCAGGAGGATGTCCGGCTGGAGGGCAGAGACCAGGTTTGCCTGCCGGCGGGGCTGAAGCGCGGCGCCAATACCCGTCCTGCCGGTGAAGATGTCGCGCGAGGGCGGACGATCCTGTTTGCCGGGCGGCGCTTGCGCCCTCAGGATATCGCGCTGGCGGCAGCTTTCGGTCTGACGCATCTGTCCGTTCGCGCGCGGGTGCGGGTCGCGGTCTTTTCCACCGGCAACGAACTCGTCGAGCCGGGTGAGACACGCGGCCATGCCCAGGCCTACGACTCCAACCGAGCAATGCTTGTAGCCATGGCCAGGCGGCTCGGAGCCAAGATCACCGATCTCGGCATCCTGCGGGACGACCCTGCCGTGATCGCGGCAGCATTGAGCGAAGCGGCGCAGGAGCACGATCTGATCCTAACCTCGGGCGGCGTCTCCACAGGCGAAGCGGATTTCGTGAAGGAGGCGGTGGAGGAGACCGGCTCGCTCACGGCCTGGCGCATCGCCATCAAGCCAGGTCGGCCGGTCGCGATGGGCGTCGTCTCGGGTACGCCCCTCATCGGCCTGCCGGGCAATCCGGTGGCGAGCTTCGTGACCTTCGCTCATGTGGCGCGGCCCGCCATTCTTGCGCTCGGTGGCGGCGAAATTCCATCGACACTCGCCTTTCCGCTGCGCGCCGCCTTCGCCTATCGCAAGAAAAAAGACCGCCGCGAATATGTGCGAGCAAGTCTCAGCACCGGGGCGGACGGCTTGCCGGAAGCCGCGAAGTTTCCCCGCGAAGGAGCCGGCCTCATCTCGTCCCTCGTCGGCACCAACGGTCTCGTCGAATTGCCCGAGGATGTGACAGAGGTGGCGGAAGGCGACATCGTCGCCTTCATCCCCTACGAGACGCTGTTCTGAAGCCCTACTCGAAAACGATCGAAGGCGTGCTCACCATGCCGCGCTCTTCCTCTACGCGCTGCCAGGCCTTGGAGGCGATGTCACGGTAGATCGTGGCGTGCGGCCCGTCCTTATCGGCGACGACCACCGGCGTCCCGCCGTCTGAAGTCTCGCGGATGCGCATATCGAGCGGGATTTCGCCCAGGAACGGCACGCCGATCCGTTCGGCCTCGCGCTTTGCCCCGCCATGGCCGAAGATGTCGTGCCGTCCGCCGCAGTCCGGGCAGAGGAAGTAGCTCATATTCTCGACGATCCCAAGAATCGGCACGTCCACCTTGCGGAACATGGCGAGACCCTTGCGGGCATCGATCAGCGCCAGATCCTGCGGCGTCGAGACGATCACCGCGCCGGCGAGCGGCACGTTCTGCGCCATCGTCAGCTGGGCATCGCCCGTGCCCGGCGGCATATCGACGACGAGGACGTCGAGCTCGCCCCATTCCACCTCGCGCAGCATCTGGGTGATCGCCGAGATCACCATCGGCCCCCGCCAGATCATCGGCGTTTCCTCGTCGACGAGGAAGCCCATGGACATGACCTTGATGTCATAGGCCTCCATCGGCCGGATGATGCGCCCGGAAACCGGCTGCGGACGGCCGGAAATGTGGAGGAGGCGCGGCATCGAAGGCCCGTAGATATCGGCGTCCAGAATACCGACCTTGAGCCCGTTCGCGGCCAGTCCCAGCGCGAGATTGACGGAAGTCGTCGACTTGCCGACGCCGCCCTTGCCCGAGGCGACGGCGATGATCGCGTTGATCCCCGGCACATCCGCCTTTTCCGGTGTCGGCGTCGCGGCCTGTGCCCGCTTCGCCATGGGCGGCGGCACGGCGGCGGCCTGATCGCGGTTGGGAGCCGGACGCACCGGCTGGGCGGGCGCACGCGAAGCGCCCGAGCCGGAAGCCTTCGCCTCGGCGGTCAGCGCGACCACGGCCTTCTCGACGCCCTCGACGGTCATCGCCGCCTTTTCTGCGGCGACCCGCAGGGGCTCCAGCTCTTCGGCCCGGTCGGCTGGCACCGTCAGAGAAAAGAACACCTTGCCGTCGCTGGCGAAGATTTCCGACACCAGCCCGAGATCGACGATATTACCCGTCAGATCCGGCCCCTTCACGCGGCGTAGCTGCTCGCGAATCTTATCCTTGTCGATGGCCAATCTTCATGTCCCACTCGTCATCTCGGGTCGCGGTGCCTCCTTCTGAAGGTTAGAGTCCGCGTATCCGAGGGGTGTATTTCGGCGCATTACGGCCCTGCCGCTGTCGCCTCGGTCGAGCCGTCTGATAAGGCATTCAAAGCCATGACGCCAATGGCTCCGTCACCGATCCTTTTCGGAGCCCCAAACGAGGACGAAAATTCATGACATCCCGTTCCAACGGCAATCAGGACCCTGAAGCGACGGTACCGAAGCCCATGTCGGGGGAAGCCTTCGTGCGTCTCGCCGACCGCTTCATCGACATCGCCAACCGGGCCAACAAGAAGCAGCCTGCGACCGATATCCACATGGCGTTTCTCTATGGCGCGGCCCGCTATAACGCCTTCGTCGCCCGAAATGTCCGCGAGGTCAGCGACGACGAGGCATTCGTGGAAGAAATGGCCGGCATCTACAAGGAGATGCTGCGTAATCATTTGGCCGACCCGGAGGTGTGAGAGCCCGGAGTTACCCCTCCAGCCTCCGCCGCAACGATACGCGCCGGCGCACTGGCGTCTCCTCTTCGATCGGCTCGGGCCCGTCCGCCGCTTCTTCGGCGGTTTCCTGCGCCACCGCCTCGGTGACAGGCTCCGCTTCGCTCGCATCGGCGGACACCACCACTGGCTCGATTTCAACCGACTGAGCATCAGCCGCACCGGCCTCTTCGGCGAACTCGACTTCCGCCACCTTCTCCACCGATTGAGCTTCCGCGATCACCTCGGCCGGTTCGGCCTCGTCAGCCAGTTTCGGCGCGTCATCCTCGACCCGCAGCCGCCCCGTCAGGCGCTGGGCCTGTTGTTCGGCCTCGCTCAGGAACCCCCGGCCAGCCTTCCAGATCGACTTGTAGACATTGTGCGCCGGATTGCGGAAATCCTCATCGTAGTCGTTCAGCCCGTCGAGATTGGCGAAGACCGGGTTGGTCGTCCACAATTTGCGCATCGCCTGTCGCTTCAGTAGATGCGGCACGCCCTTCTTGAAGAAGGCCGAAAAATCGTCGCCCTTGGCAAGCGCATCGATGTCGATCGCCTCCGCCTCCAGCCGGTTGCGCTCCATCTCGGCGAGCTCTTCGGCCTCCCGCGTGGCCTGCGCCTCGGCCTCGGCAAGCGCCACCGGATCGTCGGCGATCTCCTCACCCGCAACGGCCTCCGCCTCAGCCTCTTCTTCCGCGACGGCGCGCTTTCGCCGCGACCAGCGCGACAGGAAGCTGCCTTCCGCATCCCGCTCAGCCATTGGACTGCCCTTCGCCGCCCTCACTGCTCACGGACGAGCCCGGGCGCTCGAAGATCGGCTCCTTGCCGAACAGCTGCTCCTCCACGTCCACCTTGTCGCGGCGGCGCTTCTTGAAGACCTCTTCCGTGTGGTGCCTGTTGCAGAAGTCTTTCAGAACGCTCTCGATCTCAGGCGGCATGGCGACGCGCTCGACGATATCCTCGCCGCTGTCGTCGAGATCCTGCGCCAGATAGGGCGAGGCCGTCACCACATGCACGAACCAGGGCAGCGGATGATCCGGGCTCGTCGTGCGCCGTAGCGCCACGAAGAGCGCTGGCACCGTCGCGTTGAAGTTATGGACGTAGGCTTCGGTTTCGGTCGCGTGGAAGTTCAGTTCGTGAACGCCCATGAAATAGCGCGTACGATCCTCGTCGCGCATGATTTCGTGGCCGATCGAAAAACCATCCGAGGCCGGCATCACGCCCACGGGAAGCCAGATTTCCTTCACCCAACGCGACTTGGCACGGCGCTTTTCGGCGAGAACACCCAGCTTGATCGTCATTTCGCGGGACAATGGCGGCCATTCCTTTCGCTGCGGCATCCGAACATGTTGACCGGACACCATTTTTTCCTCGCCATTTCTAGGTTAAATCCGTTCTAAAGTCAGCCGGGGCCGCGCTGCTTCTCGTCTCGTGAGTAAGAGCCGGCTTTGAAAAGCATCAAGGGACAATCGTCACATGGCATCGACCGCTCGCCGGGTTCTCGTCTGCAATTGCGAAAAGTCGATGAGCGTCGATGGTGCCGCCATCGGGCGCGCGCTCGGCGGTGAAGCGCTCACCGTCCACACCCATCTCTGCCGCTCCGGGATAGCTGCCTTCGAAAGCGCGATCGCCTCGGATGACGAGGTGATGGTCGCCTGCACGCAGGAAAGCCCGCTCTTTGCCGAGATCGCCGAGGAGCAGGAACGCAGCGTCGCCCGCTTCTTCAATATCCGCGAGGCGGCCGGCTGGACGGCCGACAAGCGCAATGTTTCGCCCAAGATGGCCGCCATCACGGCCGCGGCCACCATCGAAGGCAAGCCCGCGCGGCTCAGAACCGTCGAAAGCGACGGTCTCTGTCTTCTCATCGGCAAGGGCCAGGCCGCGCTCGATGCCGCGCAGCTTCTCAACCGCGATCTTTCGGTTACGCTCCTCCTCGCCGATGCGGACGACGTCATCCTGCCGGAAGTGCTCGATTTCCCCATCTTCAAGGGCAAGGTCACGGCGGCAAGCGGCTCGCTCGGCGGCTTCGAGGTCACCGTCGACAACTATGCGGCGATGCTGCCCTCCTCGCGCGGCGCACCGCAGTTCACCCTGCCCCGCAACGGCGCGAAATCGACCTGCAGCGTCATCGTCGACATCAGCGGCGAGACGCCGCTCTTTGCCCGCCCCGAGGGCCGCGACGGCTATCTGCGGGCCGATCCGCGCGATCCGGCCGCCGTCATGCGCACAATCTTCGAGGCAAGCGCCTTCGAGGGCGAATTCGAAAAGCCGATCTACGTCACCTACGACGCCTCGATCTGCGCCCATGAGCGTTCGCGGAAGACCGGCTGCACCAAATGCATCGATGCCTGTCCGCCCGGCGCCATCACGCCGGCCGGCGACGAGGTGCTGATCGACACCGCGATCTGCGGCGGCTGCGGCAACTGCGCTGCGCACTGCCCCACCGGCGCGGTCTCCTACACCTACCCCCAGCGCGCGCAGTTCGTCGAGCAGGTTCAGACGCTGGCGCGCACCTATCTCGCCGAAGGTGGCACGGAGCCGGTACTTCTCCTTCACGACGAACGCCACGGCCAGG
Source organism: Fulvimarina thalattae (assembly GCF_040239565.1). Taxonomy (NCBI): domain Bacteria; kingdom Pseudomonadati; phylum Pseudomonadota; class Alphaproteobacteria; order Hyphomicrobiales; family Aurantimonadaceae; genus Fulvimarina; species Fulvimarina thalattae. Next base: position 593,935 of record NZ_JBEHWS010000001.1, on the reverse strand, counting down.
AGCTGATCAACGCCATGGCACGGCTCGGGCGAGGCCTGCCAGTCAACGTCCTGCCGCTTCCACAACACTCCACCACCGGCGTCGGCCACGACCTGATGGTGGCCGCGCTGGGGGCCGGCTTCCGCTCCATCTTCATTCTCATCGATCCTCGCCGGGGCGATGAAATCACGGCCATGGGGGAGGAGATCGCCCTCGTCGATGCGCTCCTTTCAGGCCTCGGCCATGGCGCAGGCCGCGTACGCGTCGTCGAAGAGCGCGATCCGGACGCCGTGGAGGCGCTCCTCTACGAAAAGGTCACCGCACCGGAAATCGCCCGCGGCTCTATCTTCGCGAAAGGCTCCAAGCGCGACGTCGCCCGCACCGGCATCCAGCAGCTCGCAGACGCCGGATCGCGGCAGGGCGATCTTATCGAACTTCCCGAAAGCGCGCCCTATGGTACGCTCCATGTGGACAAGAACGCCTGCACGCTCTGCATGGCGTGCGTTTCGGCGTGCCCGGTCGACGCCCTGCGGGCAAATCCGGACAAGCCGGAGCTGCGCTTCGTGGAATCGGCCTGCGTCCAGTGCGGCATCTGCTCGGCCACCTGCCCGGAAACCGCGATCACGCTGGAAGCGCGCTACAACTTCTCGACCGAGGTCATGCGCCCCGTCACGCTCAACGAGGACGAGCCGGCCGAATGCATCAGCTGCGGTAAGCCCTTCGTGGCGCGCGGCATGCTGGAGCGGGTGTCGAAGACCCTCGCCGGCAAGCACTGGATGTTCCAGACCGAAGAGCGGAAGGAGCTCCTGCGCATGTGCGACAGCTGCCGGCTGGAGGCACTCGCCGCCGATGGCGGCGATCCCTTCGTCATCGCCCACCGCTCGCGCCCACGCACGACGGAGGACTACATCGCGGCCGAGAAAAAGGGGCTGACGGTCGAGGACTTCTTCTCGGATGATTGAGACGCCGGGCCTCAGGTTTGGGCAATCGCGTCGGTAGCTTACAAAAGTCAGCCGGGAGCAAAGCTTCGATCGCGCCCTTCACGGGCGAGATCAGGCTCGCTGAAATCCCTCACCTACTCCTGAAGAACCTGCTCTTGCGCTCTGTCGCCGGTATTTCTGTCTTGGCCGCGCGCAGCGCAGGTCGCTTCGATGTCCTTGCGCGCAGATTCGCCTGCCTCGGCAGTCATCAGCTCCTGCTCCACCAGCCGGTCGATGTTTTGCGACCGGTTCTCGATGCAGGTCTGGATGTCGCTCGAAACCGTATAGGCCTGAAGGTCCTCGGCGCGTTCCGACACCGTCTCGACCCAAGGCTCGGCATTCAGCCAGACGAAGGCCGCGATCAGCACCAGCACCACGGCGAGCGCCAGCGCGACGAGGCGCATCATGCCGGAATTGACGAGTTTCTTCGACGTCGCGGCCATGGGCCCCTCCCAGTTCAGTTCCTGAATGCTTTCAGCGGTAGATTGGTCAGAAGATTTTGCGGCTTGCAACGCACCGTCCGGTCCGGCGTCATCGCCAGCCCCAGATAGACCGGCTTGCCGCGCATCGTATCGACGACGCGGGTCTGGTCCAGAATTTCCATGCGGAACAGCGCGACGAAGCGTGAACCGGCATCCTCGTCCACGCTTTCGCCATTGTAGAGCGCGTTCAGCAGCTGCGTCGCCACCGCATCGAGCCCGATATGCCAGGACCACCGGCTGTCGGCGATCGACTGCATGGCCTGAACACGAACCGGCAGCTGGAAGAAATGCGTCACCCAGCGCTCGATGATACGGGCGAATGCATCCTGTCCCGGTTGCGTGAACCGGAAGTCCAGCGCGAAGTTGAAGTGATCCGCGCGCAGGAAATAAGTCTTCGCGGTCTCCTCGGTGAGCACGTCGAGCGTGACGTCCCGCATCGGCGTTCCGGCTTCCGCGAGCAGCGAGCCGAGCCCGCCCATGCCGCGCGACTGGGAATACATCTCCACCACTTCCGCATCCGCTAGGGTGAGCTGCCCGTCCTCGGTCATCACGTTCTGATCGCGAAAGAAGATCTCGCTGGCCCTCAGCACGAAGGGATCGGCCTCACCCATCAGCAGGGAGGAGAGGATCACATGGACGAGCTGTTCGTAGAACACCGGCGGCACACGCGGCGCAACGTTCTGGAAAAGGCCCAGATAACCGGCCTCAAGCGAACCCGCCGCCAGCAGATGATCACGATAGGCAAGAAGCATGCGGTAATTGTCGGCCGTATCCGCATCCGCGATCTCGGCGATCTCGGCCTCCGAAACAGCTACGTCCGGCGTCTCCATCAGCTTCTCGAACAGGCGATGCTCGGCCGCGCAGCTTTCCTCGATCGGATGGATTTCAGGCCGCGTGTAATAGGCGCGCAGAAAATCCGGCGAGACGGCGAGAAAGCCGTTCTCCAGCCGGTGCGTCAGGTGCAGGCCGGCAGACTTCCAGACCGTCGCGCGGCGTGGCTCTTCGCCCATCGATGCAGTCATCGTCGCGCTCATTGTTCAACCATTTTCCGGGCATCGAGCAGCGGGACGAGCTCGGTTCGCTCCCCTGTCTTCACCAGAAGGCCGCCCGCCTCGTCGAGCCCGACAGCCTCGCCCTCGACCGTTCTATCAGCAAGTTCAAGCGACACCGCCCGCGCCTCGTCGGCTTTCCCCCACCAGGCCTGATGGACCGGGCGAAACCCGTCATGCAGCCAGCCGTCGATGCCGGCCAGAAAATGCCGCGCGATCGATTCGATCAGCATGGTGCGATCGAGATCGCCGCAGCCCTCTTCGTAAAGCGCGGTCGACCGCAGGTCCTCGCCCGGCTCGCGCCATCCGCATTCGACGGTATCGAGCAGGAGTTCGAAGCCGACCACGATGCGGTCGGGTATGCTGTCCGCTTCCCAGCCAGGAAAAGCGGCAAACGAGACATGCCCCGTCGCCGCGCCGTTCGCGATGATCGTGCCCGGCCAGCGGAACATCAGCGCCAGATTGGGCGGGCCGATCGCGCCCAGCGCATCGCCGATCGCGACCATCATCACCGGCACCATCTCGATCGCGCGGGAAAGCATATCCTCCGGCTCCAACACGATCGCTGCCGCCGCGCGCGTGGTGGACGTGCTCCAGACGAGATCGCCTGCCGAAAGCCGCCCCGCCTTCGCGGCTTTGCAAGCCTCAGCAAACGGATCCACATCCGCGCCGACAACCCGGCCATCCAGCGCCGGCGGAAATTGCGGATCGGCGAGCACCAGGCCGGGCGCGGAGCCGTCCAATTCGGAACTCGATGTGGTCACAGTCGTGGTCACGGAAGCTGAATGTCACCTTCGACGACATGGTTGAGATCGGCGTTTTCCGCCGTCAGCACCACGCGCACCTTCAGCGGGCCGTTCTCGACCGCGCCGGAGCGTACCAGCTCCTCGATCTCGCGCTGGGAGGTGACGCCCACCTGCTTCAGGAACTTGCGCAGCGACATGTTGAAATTCTCTTCGCTCATGGCGATTCCCCAAGGTTCGTTTCGACGGTCAGATCGAGCCGCTCGCCATCCCGCTCAAGCCGGTAGGCGGTCTTCGCACGATCGGCAAAGAGTGCAAGAGCGGTCAGGTAATCCGGCTGACCTTTGATCTCAAGCGAGTCGATGGCGATCAGAAGATCGCCTTTTTTAAGTCCCGCGGTCGCCTCCGGTGAGCCAGGCGAAACCCGCACCACCTCGGCCTCCGGCGCCCCGATTTCGCCCGGCGCAAGCGTCGGGCGCAGCACAAGTCCTTGAGGCCGCCGGTCGATCCGGCCGTCCTCCATATCCGCAACGACCGCCTTCAGAAGCCGCGCGGAAACGGCGAAGTTTACGCCCAGATTTCCGTCGGACCGCTTGGTGAAGATGGCGCTCGCCATACCGGAAACCCCGTCCTCGCCGGCAAAGAGTGGCGCGCCGGACATGCCGGGATTGATCGCCGCATCGGTCTGTAGAAAATCCTCGACCCGGTTGAACCCGACCCCGCGCCGATGCGCCGCCGAAACGATGCCGCAGGCGAGACTTGGGCCGAGCCCGAAGGCATTGCCGATGACACAGATGTCGGCTCCTGTCTCAGCATCCTCGGCCAGCTGCAAAGGTGGAAGAGCCTCCTCGACTTCTAGATAGGCCATATCGGTATCGGGATCGCGAACCCGGATTTCAGCGGCGACCACCGTCCCATCGGCAAGCCGCAGCCGCGCGGAATTCGCGCGGCCCAGCACATGATCGGCGGTCAGCACATCACGCCCGTCACCGATCGCGAAGCCGGTGCCTTCCGGCTCCTCCTGGTCGATCTGGCTCTTCGGCAGATCGGGCAGCACCGCGACGATCGACGGGCCGAGCCGGTCGGCCAGCCCGCGACGCCACTCCTCTTCCGCGAGCGCCGGCAAAACCCCAAGCCAAAAAGCGCAAAGGCTATAAGCGGCAACCGTGCCGGAAGCCGCTGCGAGAAGCCTCATTGCAGGCGCACATTGTCCGTCGTGTAGGCCTGCTGGGCAGAGGTCTGCAGTTCCTCGTTCAAGAGGAAGCCCGCCCCGAGGGCGATTCCCAGCATGATCACGGCGCTGAGCAAGAACGCATACATCTTATTCCGTCTCCCCACCGGCACCGTCGCGCCGCTCGTTAGTTCTTGTATTGTCGCCGTCAGGGGCCGTCGCCCGGGCGAGATATTCGATCAGCGCATCGCGGCGCTCGACGCTCTTCAGCCGCTGGATCGGCATCTTCGTGCCGGGCGTCACCACATCCGGCCCGTCATCGAAGAGGCGTCCCACCGTCTCGGCATTCCAGACGATATCGGAATTCTTCAGCGCCTCCGAATAGGTGTAGCCTTCCACCGTTCCCGCCTTGCGCCCAAAGAGCCCGTAGAGCGTCGGCCCCGCGCGGTTCGCATCGTCCGTCGTCAGCGTGTGGCAGACCGAGCATTTGCGCAGGAACTCGCGTTCGCCGGGATCGTCCACATCATAGGCCTGAAAGCGCCGCGGATAAACCGACTGGGTGCGCTGGAACGGCTGGTTCGGCGAGACCTGCCAGCGAATGGCGTGATCGTCGAGCCCGGCACGATAGAGCTGATCGCCCTCCGGTGTGAAGGAGAGGCCCCAGACAGGGCCGAAAAGATCGCCATAGCTCTCGATCACCGCGCCGGTCTCGACATCGAAGACATCGATCTCGCCATCGGCGGTGCCGACCGCGAAGGTGCCGGCGCGCGGTGAGGTCGCCAGCGCGAGAACCGGATGATCGCCATCCTTGAGGATCGCCGTGTCTCCGGTCTCGAGATCGGTGACTCCAGCCTCGCCGTTGATCGTGCCGAAGGCGAGAAGTGAAGCGCCCGGAAGGGCGGCCAGCACGTTGACGCCCCATCCCGCCTCGTGAAGAACCCGCGAAGGCCCAGAAACGCGCCCATCCGCGATCGGCCAGACGAGAATGCGCCCGTCATAGCCGCCGGTGTAGAGCTCGAGCCCGTCCTGCGAGAAGGCGACGGCGTTGACGTTGCCGGAATGGCCGGCGAGCCGATCCACCTCGCGACCTTCACCAAGATCGAACAGCCGCGCCGTCCCATCCCACCGCGCGACCGCCGCGAGTGTGCCGTCGAGACTCACCGCGACGTCGAGCGCCTTCTCGCCGGTGTCCTCGATCAGCTTGATCAGGGCCCCTTCGTCCAGATCCCAGATCGCGAGCGCCCCGTCGTCGCCGACGGAGACCGCCTTCTCCGTGCCCGGCACGAAGGCGACATCGTTTGCAGCGGCCTTGTGGCCGTCGAGGCGATGGATGATCCGGCCCTCTTCGCCTTCCAGCGCCCAGAGGATCACGGTGTAGTCGAAAGATGCGGTGAGCGCCCTCGTGCCATCTTCGGAGAGAACGACGGACTTCACCGGCCCGCCATGGCCGGCAAGCCGATCCGGCCATTCATGCTCGACCGCATCGGTCTGCCCGGCAGGTTCAGCGCCGTCTTGGGCATGAGCATAGCCCAGCCCCGCGCCGAGGCAGGCGGTCAGAATTAGTCCCGTGATGATCTGGCGAAACATGGCGGTCCGCCCGTCCGATCTTTATTCGGCGGGCTGCGCCGCGTGCGAGCTTGATCCCGTGCCGCTCTGGCCCTTCTTGGCCAGCACGTCGTCGACCCAAAGCGAATGGTGCTCACGCGCCCAGTTGAGGTCCACGTCGCCGCTGCCCATGGCGTCGTAGGCGCCCTCCATACCGATCGTACCGATATAGATGTGGGCGAAGACGAGACAGGTGAGAAGCACCGCCATGATGGCGTGCCAGATGGAATTGGCCTGCTGTTCCTGCATCATGGAGTAAGGCGGCTCGGGCAGGCCCAGCCATGCCGGGATATCGAGACCGATCGATCCGAGCATCGTCACCGTGTCCGTGAAGAACTTGTGCTCAAAGGGAAAGAGTAGCGCCCAGCCGGAGAGGCACAGTGAGAAACCACCCAGCATGACCGACCAGAAGATGATCTTCTGCCCCGCATTGAACTTCTTCGCCGGAATATGCGTGCCCTTCGTAAACATCCCGCCGCCCTTGGCGAGCCAGACCAGGTCGCGCGGGCCGGGAATGTTGTGGATCACCCACATGGCGAAGGCGACGATCAAGCCGAGCATGAAGGCGAAGGCGACGTAGTTGTGCGAGAATTTGAGGAAGGAGGCGAACGGTCCGAAGGCATCCTTGCCGATCAGTGGCATGATGAGATCGCGACCATAAGATATGTTTAGGCCGCTGATCGCGAGCACGATGAAGGAGAGCGCCATCAGCCAGTGCGCGGTCCGCTCGATCAGCGTAAAGCGCTCGATGGTCTTGCCCGACTTTCCGCTTTCGATCCGCACCCGGCCCCTGAGTGCGAAGAACACTGCCAGGAGGATTAACGTCCCGATCATCATCAGGCCGAGATAGTCGAACAGCGGTCCGTTGCGGATGAGCCGCCAGCTCTCGCCCGCCGGCTGCACCATGAAGGCCGCCTTCTTGTCGGGGATCGAAACACTGCCCTGCACGCCTTCCTTCACCTGCCGCCAGAGCTCGGAGTCGGACGTCCCGCCCAGCGAATTGCCCGGAACCTGCCCTTCGGTCGGGCTGGACGGTGCAGCGATGCCGCTGTTGGGAGGGCGCACGGAGCTTTGCGCCGAAGCAAACTCGGTTAGGGCGAAAAGCGCGACGAAGAGAAAGGCCAGCAGCATCAGAACCGGGCGCAGACGGCTCGCCACTGCACTCGAGACAGGATGGACGACCATCGACCTCGCACTCGTCATTCGCTCAACTCCCTCACCCCTGCGGGCCTTCGTCCGGATTTCCCGAAGGCCTGAAGTCACCCCCCGCGATCGGGTTGGCGCTTCCATGAACCGCCCTACTCGCCGTGCCGCATGGAGAGATAGCCTCTCGACACAAGCACGACCGGAACGGACCAATCTGTCATTAGCGAACCGGGCAGTCCTCTCGAACCGCCCGATCTGAAGCTCAGCTCGGCTTAGCCGCCGACCTTCTGGTCGTAGGCCGTGCCCCAGCCCCATGCGCCGGCACCGAAGCCACGGGCCACGACGCGCTCGCGATAGATCTGCGAGACCGTGTCTCCGTCACCGGCGAGAAGCGCCTTGGTCGAGCACATCTCGGCGCAGAGCGGCAGCTTGCCTTCCGCGATGCGGTTCCGGCCGTACTTCTGGAACTCGATGTTCGACATGTCCTCTTCCGGACCGCCGGCGCAGAAGGTGCACTTGTCCATCTTGCCGCGCGTGCCGAAGTTGGAGGCTTCCGGATACTGTGGCGCACCGAACGGGCAGGCGTAGAAGCAGTAGCCGCAACCGATGCACAGGTCCTTGGAGTGCAGAACCACGCCGTCCGAGGTCTGGTAGAAGCAGTCCACCGGACAGACGGCCATGCAGGGTGCATCCGAGCAGTGCATGCAAGCCACCGAGATCGAACGCTCGCCCGGCTTGCCGTCGTTGATGGTCACCACGCGGCGTCGGTTGACGCCCCACGGCACCTCGTTCTCGTTCTTGCAGGCCGTGACGCAGGCATTGCATTCGATGCAGCGCTCGGCGTCACAGAGGAATTTCATTCGTGCCATTTTGTTATCTCCCCCTTACGCTGCCCGCTCGATCCGGCAGAGCGTCGATTTTGTTTCCTGCATCTGCGTGACCGAGTCGTAGCCATAGGTCTGAGCCGTGTTACAGGCCTCGCCGAGGACGTACGGGTCCGCACCGTCAGGATATTTCGCCCTGAGATCATTGCCCTGGAAGTAGCCGCCGAAATGGAACGGCGTGAAGACGACGCCCTGTCCGACGCGCTCCGTCACCATGGCCGCCACAAGGATCTTGCCGCCCTCGGGGCTGTGCAGCCACACATTGTCGTTGTCGCGCACGCCGAGATTGTTCGCGTCAGCCGGATGGATCTCCACGAACATCTGCTGCTGCAGCTCGGCGAGCCACGGATTGGAGCGGGTCTCGTCGCCGCCGCCCTCGTATTCCACCAGACGGCCCGACGTCATGATCATCGGGAAGTCCTTGGAATAGTCGTCCTTCTGGATCGAGGCATAGGCCGTCGGCACGCGCCAGAACGTCTTGTCCTCGTAGGTCGGATAGTCGGCCACCAGATCGCGGCGCGGCGTGTAGAGCGGCTCGCGATGGATCGGGACCGGATCCGGGAAGGTCCAGACGACGGCACGGGCCTTGGCGTTGCCGTAGGGCGCGCAGCCGTGCTTGATGGCGACGCGCTGGATACCGCCTGAAAGATCGGTCTTCCAGTTCACCGCGCCCATCTTCTCGGCATAGTCTGCCGGGCGGCTGTCCTCGTTGTCGGACTCGATGTCGCCCGTCTGCGAGGTCTCGCCTATATCGGTATTGGTCGGCCGTTCATCGCGGAAGCCGGCCACATACTCGATGGTCTTACGCTCGAACGGCGTCAGATCGCCGTCCCAGCCGAGCTCCTCGAGCATGGCATAGGTGAATTCCGGATAACCGTCCTCGATCTCCGAACCGACCGGGTAGGACCCCTCGGCCAGAAGATTGTCGCCATCGCGTTCCACGCCGAAGCGGGCACGGAAGCCCATGCCGCCCTCTGCGACCGGGATCGAGATGTCGTAAAGGTTGGCGGAACCGGGATGCTTCATCTCGGCCGTGCCCCATGACGGCCACGGCAGGCCGTAATAGTCGCCATCGTTCGGGCCGCCCCGCGCACGAAGCGTCGTACGGTCGAAGGAATGCTGGTTCGCCATGTGCGACTTCATGCGCTCCGGCGACTGACCGGTATAGCCGATCGTCCACATTCCGCGATTGAACTCGCGGGTGATGTCTTCGACCACAGGCTCGCCGTTCTCGACCGCGATGTTGCGGAACATGCGATCGGCAAAGCCGAACTTTTCCGCGAACTTGTGCATGATCACGTGATCGGGCAGCGATTCGAAGAGCGGCTCCACCACCTTCTCACGCCACTGCAGCGACCGGTTCGAGGCCGTCACCGAGCCGTAGGTCTCGAACTGGGTCGAGGCCGGCAGAAGATAGACGCCGTCCGTGCGGTCCTGAAGCACCGCCGTCATGGTCGGATAGGGATCGATCACCACCAGCATGTCGAGCTGGCTCATCGCCTTCTGCATTTCTGGCAGACGGGTCTGCGAGTTCGGCGCGTGGCCCCAGAACACCATGACCTTGGTGTTGTCCGGCTGGACGAGATTTTCCTTCTCTTCCAGAACGCCGTCGATCCAGCGCGATACCGGAATACCGGTCTCGTTGATCATCGGGCGGTCGCCGCCGTCTTCACCCTTGCCGACCATCACGGAGAAGCGGTCGCGCAGCCATTTGGGATCTTCCTGCCAGACGCGAGACCAGTGTGCCCAAGCGCCATCCGTCAGGCCGTAATAGCCGGGGAGCGTGTCGGCGAGCACGCCGAGATCGGTCGCGCCCTGAACGTTGTCGTGCCCGCGGAAGATGTTCGTGCCGCCGCCGGCCTTGCCCATATTGCCGAGGGCAAGCTGCAGGATGCAGTAGGCCCGGGTGTTGTTGTTGCCGTTGGTATGCTGGGTGCCGCCCATGCACCAGATCAGCGTGCCCGGCCGGTTCTCCGACATGGTCCGCGCGACGCGCTGGAGCTGGGAGCCGGGAACGCCGGTTACGTTCTCCACCTTCTCCGGCGTCCAGTTGGCGACCTCGGCGCGGATCTCGTCCATGCCCCAGACGCGGCTTTCGATGAACTGCTTGTCTTCCCACCCATTCTCGAAGATGTGGTAGAGAATGCCCCAGACGAGCGCGACGTCCGTGCCCGGCCGGAAGCGGACGAACTCGTCGGCATGAGCTGCGGTTCGCGTGAAGCGCGGGTCGCAGACGATCAGCGGGGCGTTGTTCTCTTCCTTGGCCTTCAGAAGGTGCAGCAGCGAGACCGGATGGGCCTCGGCAGGATTACCGCCGATCAGGAAGATCGCCTTGGACTTGTGGATGTCGTTGTAGGAATTCGTCATCGCGCCGTAGCCCCAGGTGTTCGCGACACCTGCGACCGTGGTGGAGTGACAGATGCGCGCCTGATGGTCGACGTTGTTCGTGCCCCAATAGGCCGCGAACTTGCGCAACAGATAGGCCTGCTCGTTGGAATGCTTGGCCGAGCCGAGCCAGTAGACCGAATCCGGCCCGACCGCCTCGCGCACTTCGAGCATCTTGTCGCCGACTTCGTTGATCGCCTCGTCCCAGGAGAGACGCTGCCACTTACCGCCAACGAGCTTCATCGGATATTTCAGACGGCGCTCGCCATGAGCGTGCTCGCGAACCGACGCACCCTTGGCGCAATGGGCACCGAGATTGAAGGGCGAATCGAAGCCGGGCTCCTGGCCGATCCAGACGCCGTTCTGCACTTCTGCAAGAACTGTACAGCCGACCGAACAGTGGGTGCAGACCGATTTCTTGACGGAGACCTCCCCGTTGCCCGCGCCCTCTTCGGCTGCCTTTGCCTTGCGCACCATGCCGCCGGACAGGGACCCGACAGCAGCGACACCGCCGATCGTCAGGCCGGACCGCTTCAGGAAGGTTCGCCGGTCAACCGCACCATGAGTGAATTCCGACAGCGTCGAAGCCAGTCGCGCAGAGCGCGCCGACGTCGCGGCTTTCTTTTTCAGCATTCTCGCCTCCGCTTAAAAAGTCTTGCAGTCGCCTGCGAAAGGTTCATCTGTCCGAAGCGCGCTCAGAAGCGCGCGGAATCGTAGAAGGTCTTCACGTGCGCGGTTTCCTTGTAGCCGGCATCGCCGCGCTGCTCTTCTTCAAGGTCCGCAGCCCCAGCCGAACCGACCGTCGAGGCCAGCGCCGCAGCACCGGTTGCCACACCGCCGACACCGGCGAACTTGAGGAACGAACGACGATTCGTTGCCCCGTCCTTCTTTGATCCGCTCATCGATCAGTCCCTTCCATTTTCGTTTCGCTTTGGAAGCGTTCTAAAGACGCTTCCTCGCCATTTCCTTGCTTCGCGCGGTGACTCCCGCGCGAAAATTCACATATCGAACCCGGCATCCTCGATCTCCGCGAAGAGCGCGCCGATCCGCCCGACCGGCGCGTAGAATTGCGCGCCTTTCGCCCTGGCGAGATCGGAGAAGAAATGCCCGATCCAGGACCCCACATGTTTGCGGAAGAAGTCGCGCTGCACGGCGAGAGGCTGGCGCTCACCGAAGGAGCCGTCGATCAGCCCGGCCATCATGTCCATCAGCGCGGCCGCGTGGTCCTCCGGCTCCTTCACCTCGGGCGAACGCTCGATGCCGAGCGGAGCCATGTCCGCGCGCAGACGCGCCAGCGGCTTTTCGTGAAGGAACCCGGTAAGATAATAGGAGCCGAATGGCACAAGTTCGCCGCGACCGACGCCGATGAAGAGCCGAATATATTCGTCGGAGACATCCTCCGCGCTTATCGCGCCGGCCCGCGCCGAAAGCTCACCGATCGCACGGCCGAGCTCGGTCTCATCACCCGACAGATTGGCGAGTGAAGCCATCAGCTCGCGATCGGGCGAACGGGCAAGAAGGCCAGCGAGCATCCGATAGAGGTTCACCCTCAGATGCTCGGCTTCATCCAGCGATGTCGAATAAGCAGCGTTCTGTGTGCGCACGTCGTTCGTCTCTCCCGCGCACATTAGAACAGTTATTGTTTCGCCCGGCAATCTCTTTCGAATGGTTCCAGTCTGGCGAAGCCCTTCAAATCAGGGAGATAAATCCTCCTGCCGCGCCCATGGGAGGATGGAGGTCGGCCCGCCGGCGCTGGACAGATGAGCGTTCAAAGTGCATCAATTCCGCAGATTTTTCCGACAACGGCGGAATCAGCAGGAAGATGCAGGATTTTGCACAGTCGCTCATGCACGCCTTCACCCTCGTCCTGACGGGTGACCCCGAGCTGTGGGCGATCGTCATTCTCTCTCTGGAAGTGTCGCTTACGGCGGTTCTTCTAGCGGCATGCGTCGGTATGCCCCTCGGCGCCGGTCTCGCGGTGGCACGCTTTCGCGGCAGGCGCGCAGTCACGGTGATTCTGAATGCCCTGATGGGCCTGCCGCCAGTCGTCGTCGGCCTCTTCGTCTATCTGGCGCTGTCGGCCTCCGGCCCGCTTGGCGTCCTGCAGCTACTCTACACGCCGACGGCGATGATCATCGCCCAGTTGATCCTGGTCCTGCCGATCATCGCGACGCTCACCCGCCAGACTGTCGAGGATCTCGACGCCGAATATCGCCTCCAGCTCCGCTCTTTCGGCCTCTCCCGCGCGGCCTCGGTCCCGACGCTCCTGTGGGACGCGCGAATCAGCCTGATGACGGCGCTTCTCGCCGGCTTCGGTCGCGCTATCGCCGAGGTTGGGGCGGTGATCATCGTCGGCGGCAATATCAATCACGTCACCCGCGTCATGACGACGACGATCGCGCTCGAAACCTCCAAGGGCAATCTCGCGCTCGCGCTCGCGCTCGGCGTCGTCCTCATCCTCATCGCGATCGCGGTGAATGCGGCGGTCTCCGCGCTTGGCAATGCCTCGACGCGCGGCGCGACCACGGGGATCGCCCATGCCTAGTCTCGCCTTCCTCCCCATTTTTGGCTCAATGCCTCTTTCCCGCACGGATGATCGCGCCGCGCGCCCTTCCCTGTTCCCGCTGAAAGCAGAGGGGCTGACCTTCGAAACCGGGAACCGTGTTCTCATCGACCTGCCCGAACTGACGGTCGGCCCTAAGGGCGCGACGATGATCCTCGGCCCGAACGGCGCCGGAAAGAGCCTTCTCATCCAGCTTCTTCACGGCCTCATCGCCCCCACATCCGGCACGATCAGCTTCGGCGGAAGGCCGATCGATCCCGCCGCCCGCAAGCGGCAGGCGATGGTCTTCCAGCGCCCCGTGATGCTGCGCCGGTCCGTCGCCGCCAATCTCGGTTTCGCTCTCAAGGCCCACGGCGTCGACCGGGCCGAGCGCGGAGAGCGAACCCGGCAGCTTCTGGCCGAGGGCGGCTTCGAAAAGATGGCCGACCAACCCGCACGCACGCTCTCGGGCGGCGAGCAGCAGCGCCTCGCAATGCTGCGCGCGCTTTCAACCGAGCCCGATCTCGTCTTTCTCGATGAGCCGACCTCGAGTCTCGACCCGCACTCCACCTGCGCGATCGAGGAGATGGTCGTCCGCGCCGTCGAACACGGCGTGAAGGTGGTGATGGTCACGCACGATCTCGGCCAGGCGAGACGCCTCGGCCACGAGCTCATCTTCATGCATCACGGCCGGCTGACCGAGCAGACGCCGGCCGAGACCTTCTTCGACCTGCCTCAGAGCGCCCCGGCCCGCGAATTCCTCGCCGGCGGACTTCTCACCTGAGCCGATCAAAACCTTCGAGACAAGCAAAACCAAGGGAGACTCAAAACCCATGCTGAGACGCACATTCCTTTCAGCTGCTATCGGCCTTGCCAGCCTCTTGCTCGCAAGCGGGGCACAGGCCCAGAGCGACGAGTTCATCGTCGTCCAGTCGACGACCTCAACCCAGAACTCCGGGCTCTTCGAGGAAATTCTCCCCAAATTCACGGAAAAAACCGGCATCGAGGTCCGCGTCGTCGCGGTCGGGACCGGGCAGGCCATCAAGAATGCCGAAAACGGCGACGGCGACGTCCTGTTCGTCCACGCCAAGCCGGCCGAAGAAGCCTTTGTCGATGCCGGTCAGGGCGTCGAGCGATTCGACGTGATGTATAACGACTTCGTCATCGTCGGCCCGCCCGCCGATCCGGCCGGAATCGCCGGCAGCGAAGATGTCGTCTCAGCGCTCGACAAGATCGCCGAAACCAAGAGCCCGTTCGCCTCGCGCGGAGATGACTCCGGCACGCACAAAGCGGAGATGCGCCTCTGGAAAGAGGCCGGCGAGGACGTGAAGAGCGCTTCGGGCGACTGGTACCGCGAGACCGGTTCCGGCATGGGCGCGACACTCAACACCGGCGTCGGCATGGGAGCCTATATCCTCACCGACCGCGCCACCTGGATCTCCTTCGGCAACAAGGGAGAATACGAGATTGCTGTCGAGGGCGATCCGAAGCTTTTCAACCAGTACGGCATCATTCTGGTGAACCCGGAAAAGCACCCGAACGTGAAGGCTGAGGCCGGCCAGGCCTTCGTCGACTGGGTTCTCTCGAAGGAAGGCCAGGACGCGATCGCCGCCTATAAGGTGGACGGCCAGCAGCTCTTCTTCCCGAACGCGACGACCGGCGACGGCGCCTGATTTCGTAACAAGAAAAACGGCGGCGTGGCGTCAGCGCCCGCCGCCGTTGAAATGAACATGACCGGTCCGTGAAATGTCATAGCCGGCCATGTCGCGGGCCCGCTCTCTAAAGTCCGGCGTCCGTGAGAACGCGACAAGCCGCTGGAAGGCCGGTTCGAAATAGGCTTTTCGGCTCACCAGAAGATCGAAGCGGTCGCTCGACAGCGGCACGAAGCCGAGCCGGAACTGCGCCGCGACAGCGCGCAGGCCGAATGCGGCATCCGCCCTTTCCTCCATGATGAGCCGGGCGAGATCGTCCTCCGTCCGCGCCGGCGCTTCCGGACCATCGAGCGCGGCCGGGTCCATACCGGCCTCCGAAAGCAGCGCCTCGAAATGGACCGATCCTCCAGCCCCGGCCTGCCGTCGCGCGACCTTCAGCGCGGCCAGATCGGAAAGCCTACCGATCCCCTTCGGATTCCCGGCCGCGACGATGAGGCCGCAGTCACGCCGCGCCCATTCGATGAGAACCACAGGATCGCGCGAAAACCGCTGCGTCACCGCCTCGACGTTCCAGCCGCCGTCCGTCCCACGCAGATGAAGCCCCGAGGCCAGCGCCTCTTGGTGTGCGAAACGCTCCAGCCCGTCGCTGCTGCCGTCGAAAAACGCCGCAAGCCCGCTCCCCGATTGCCGCAGAGCCCAGTCGAGCAGCGGATCGTGGCTGCCCGCCAGCACCAGCGGCCGCTTCTCGTTTTCCACGAGCGGACCCGACCGTGCCGCGCCCATCCAGGCCGCGATCTCGCCGGCCGGAAAGAGCAGCTTGCCGACTGCACGCACGCAGGGAATCTCGCCGTTCGACGCAAGATCATAGACCTTGCGTTCCTTGATCCGCAGAAGCTCGGCAAGCTCCTTTGTCGTCAGATAATCGGGTCCGGATGTTTCCATGCTCCGCATCTAGACGGGCGCGGGCCACAAGGGCAATCGTGTCTTGGCGGAGGGGCATCGATTGCCTCTCGCCCCATCGCAGACCACACAGGATGAGAGCATGGCTCCGATCGTCTTCGGCATCACCGGCTGGAAGAATTCCGGCAAGACCACGCTGACGGAGCGCGTGATTGCCGAACTCACTCGGCGCGGGCACCGCGTCGCCAGCATAAAGCACGCCCACCACGCCTTCGACGTCGACGAGGAGGGCACCGATTCCTACCGCCACCGCGCGGCCGGCGCTACGGAAGTCGCCATCGCCTCCGCGGTCCGCTGGGCGTTGATGCACGAATTGAAAGGCGCGGACGAACCGACCCTCGAAGAGATGCTCACACGCCTCTCCCCCAGCGATTTCGTCATCGTCGAAGGCTTCAAGAAGAGCAGTCACGAAAAGATCGAGTGCCGCCGCAGGGACGCCATGGACAACACGCCCCTCGCCGGCAGCGTGCCAGGCATCGTCGCCATCGCCTCCGATCGGGGCATTGATGGCGAAACCCTCCCAGTTTTCGACATCGACGACATCACAGCGATAGCCAATTTCATCGAGAACCGGCGAAAGCCCGATTGATCGCAGCTCCATCGACACCAGGCGTGAACGGCGTGGACTTGCTTCGCGAAAGTGGAGAGCGTTTTGGATTTTACGCTGCGAGCCTCTCGAATTGAAGCGGGCTGACGAAGTTGAGCGCCGAATGGCGCCGGACGGGATTATAGAAGCCGTCGATGTACCGACCGATCGCGGCGGTCGCCTCGGTTCGGGTCTGGAAGACGGTGCGCCAGACGAGTTCGGTCTTCAGCGTCTTGAAGAAGCTTTCGACCATGGCGTTGTCAAAACGATTTCCCTTTCCCGACATCGAGATCAGGATGCCATGCTTTCGCAATAGAGCCTGGCACTCGAGAGAGCAGTATTGCGAGCCGCGATCGGCGTGGTGGATCAGCCCGGCAGGCGGAGGTCGAACGACGATGGCTCGGCGAAGCGCCGACAGAGCCAGGTCCTTCTTCAGCCGGTCGCTCGTCGCCCAACCGACGACGCGGCGGGCGAACAGATCAATGAGTGAGGCGGTGAACGAAAGCAGGCCCGTGACTGCTTTCCCGCCGAACGGAGAGGTACAGCCATCCCTCGCGCGTCCAGATGTAGGAGATGTCGACACCCCACTTCTCGTTCGGCTTGGTCGCGGTGAAGTCCTGGTCCAGAAGGTTCGGAGCGATGGGAAACGCATGGTGGCTGTCGGTCGTGCGTTTGAAGCGTCGCTTCTGCCGCGCTTTCATTCCGTTCTCGCGCATCAGCCGGGCGACGCTTCGGCGGCCGACGGCATGACCGTCAGAGCGAAGCTCGTAGACCGTGCGCGTGCTTCCGTACGTCTCATTGGACAAGGCGAACGCCGAACGGACGTACGCCAGCATCACCTGATCCTCGCGTTGCAGGCGAGAGGCTGGACGGCCTTTCCATGCGAAATAACCGCTCGGGCTGACGTTGAGGACCTTGCAGAGGCGCTGGACGGAGAAATCCTTCTTCGCCGCGTCGATGAGTTCGAACCTCATCGTTCGGCCATTCGCTCGGACCGATGGCGCTCCGGCCTCAACCCGTCCTTGGCGAAAAAAGTCGTCGCCCGCTTCAGGATCTCGCGTTCCTGGCGCAGGATCTCGTTCTCGCGCCGCAGCCGCTTCAGCTCGGCTGCCATGTCCTCCTGACGATCGGGAGGCGGCGCTTCGAGTTCCCGTTCCTAATGTTTGGTCAGCCAGTTTCGCAGTGTCGACCGGCCTATCCCGAGATCGTCGGCGATCTGCTTCTGAGAACGCCCGCTCGTCTCGACGAGACGAATAGCCTCCGCCTCGAATTCCTTGCCGAACCGGCGATGTGATCTGCCCATGAAATGCTCCTCTTTCCTTCAGAAGAGCTCTCCACTTTCCCGAAGCAAGTCCATATGAGCCTGCCCGTCGATCTGCATGACGCCGCAGGGCGAGGCCTGCGCGATCGCCAGATAGTGTGCCCTGCTCCGGCGAACCCTGTCCACATCCTTCATCGGATCGGTCACGTCGATCACTAAAGCCAGCGTACCCTTCGCGTCCGAACGCGGTATCGAGCGGTGAAGCAGCCATCTGCCGGACGGTGTCTGTCCGATCAGGTGGCCATCAATAATCTTACGGTAGTCAGGCGCCCGGACCTTCTGACTTCTATTGGTCAGCAGTCTTAAGTCGTCGGGTCAAGCTGGTCTCGAATGGCATCGGTTCGGGAAGAGCCTTTAACAACCCTAACGGGCTTTTGAAATCCTAGGATGCGCCGAGAGAAGGGGCCCATCAGGTGCAGCTACGCCTTTTGAGGTTCGTTCCGATATCGGCAAGGGGCAGCGGCTTTCCAAGCAGATAACCCTGCGCCTCGTCGCAGCCCTCCTTTGCAAGCGTCAGGAGCTGGCTGTGCGTCTCGACTCCTTCGGCGGTTACTTTGAGGTTGAGGGATTTCGCCAGCGCCAAGATGGATCGCACCAGCGCCTCCGACCGTGGATCATCGTGCATATGCTCGACGAAGGAGCGATCGACCTTGATCTTCGTGAACGGAAAATGGGTGAGATAGGAGAGCGAGGAATAGCCTGCTCCGAAATCATCGAGGCTGAGCGTCACGCCCCTTTCGTGCAACCTGTTCATGGTCGCAAGGGTCGCGTCCGTATCCCTGAGAAGGACCGCCTCGGTTATTTCGATCTCCAACCGGGCTGGATCGAGGCCCGATGCCTGGAGCGCTGCATCGACATCCGCGACGATGTCGGAAGCGGCGAACTGAACCGGTGAGACATTGACGGAAATCCGCATGCGGTCATCAAGCGATGCGATATCGCAAGTGCTTCGCATCAGTGCCCAGCGGCCCATTGCGACGATGAGACCGGTTTCTTCGGCAAGTGGGATGAAATCGGCCGGCGAGACCAGTCCTCGCTCGGGATGGCGCCAGCGCATGAGGGCCTCGTAGCCGACCGGCTGGTTCGTTCGAAGCTCATGTTGCACCTGATAGTGCATTTCCAGCTGAGCGCGCTCGAACGCGCGCCGCAGATCACTTTCCAACACCGTCCGGGCGCGTGCCGCCTTCTCGATATCCGACGTGAAGCGAACGATCTGCCCTCGTCCCTGCTTCTTGGCGCTATAAAGGGCGAGATCGGCGGCGTACATGATCCGCGCCTTGGTCATCCCGCCAAGCGCCAGGGCAACGCCGACCGACGCGCCGACCTCGACCTGCGTTCCATTGGCCACAACCGGTTCGACAGCCGCAGCTCTGATCGTCTCGGCAATTGCAAAGACCTGGCTTTCCTGCCGGCAGGTGAGGGCAAAGGCAAACTCGTCTCCGCCGATCCGTGCAGCGACGTTGCCCTCTCCGATCGCGTCCGCAAACCGTCGCGCCAAGGCTGTGAGAAGAAAGTCTCCCATTCCATGGCCATGTGAGTCGTTCACGGCTTTGAATCGGTCGAGATCGAGAAGAATGACCGCGAGTATTCCTCCGGCCTGAGCGTCCGATCTCCAGGCGGATATCATACTGTCGAGGCGGGCATCGAAGGCGCGCCGGTTTAACAGTCCCGTCAAGCCGTCATTATCGGCCAGAAAGCGAGCGCGTGCTTCGGAACGCTTGAGCTGCTCTTCGCGCAAGCGCGCCACCGTCACATCGGTGTAGGTCACGACGCCGATACCGGCTTCATATCTCGCCTCGATGAGGAGCACCGTTTCAGCGACGCGTCGTTCGAGCGTCAGATGACGATCATGCTCGAAATTATCGAGAATGCGCTCGATATAGCCGGCGGCCTCCGTGCCGTAGTCGCCGCGCTCAATGCCGAATTCGATGATGCCCTTCCACGATAGGCCGATCCGGAACAGTTCGGCTGGCGCTTCGAGCAGGCTGACGAGACGGTCGTTCGCCAGAAGGATCTTCTTCCGGTCGTGCACGAGAACGCCTTGCGCCATGGTCGAGGCCGTGAGCTCAAGAATGGTGTCTCGCAGCACCTCGGGCGATGCATCCCTGAACGCTATATGGACAAGCCGCCCATCGGTCTCGCACTCCACCGAAACCTGGCTCTCGCCGGGAAGATCCAGAATGGCTTTGGTCGTCTGGCCCGGCAGAGGCAGATGCGGTCGAAATGCTGCCTGAAGGCCTTGTGGCAGATGTTGCCCCGCATCAAGGGTGCCCGGCAAGCAATCAAGAATCCGATCGAGCCCCGCGCTGGCGTAAACGATCCTGAGGCCGTCAAGTAAAATCAAGCCGTGCGACGAGCTTTCGTTGCGCGTTTCGGTTTGAAAATTTAAACCACTCATGTCCTGACCGTAATTTTACCGGCGGACCTTCTCACCCGTGGATCTCTGGGCCCGGAAGACTTTGACTGTCAGCTGAAGTTGTTAAAATCTAATTATTTTATCAGCTTCTCAATGCCACGAAGACGAGGCCCACAAGGCGCCGGGATCGTGGAGATCGGCCGCATCTGAGCGAAGGAGTTTATCCTCGATGGACGGTCCTTCATCACCCTTTACTCTTCAAAAATACAAATGCCGACGAGACGCAGGATTCTTTGGCTAGAGGGAGAATAAACGAGCGTTCAGTCCCCGAATACATCGCATTGAGGCCGAGAAACGGACGATTACCGCTCTCTCGTCAAACGCAGCGGTTTTTTCGCGATATGCTCGGCGAGATTCTCGTACATCTCTTTGATGTCGCCGGTCGACGCTTCCATGAACTGGTCCGTTCCACTCGCGCATAGCGGGATATTCGTCGCGTCGGCGCTTCCACCAAAGGATATCGCTTAGTTTTCGATGCCGCGATCTTTCATGGACCGGCAGATCGCAATCATGTCCAACGACGCCTTTTCGTTGCAGGCGTTGGAACTCGTTGTCGATTGATCGATGTAGCAGCGCCATTTTATGAGCCGATCAAACAAAACCACCTCGTCGCTATAGTTTGCGGGGAAAATACCTTGGGATGCTGGAAAGCTTCATTTCGAGCAGCCGTTGGCGGGCCGGCGGCGAGGTCAGCGAAACAATCACGCTCGCAAAGCAAGCATTCCAGATGAGACGGTGACGTAATGTACGGGGCTCCACATATCCATTTCCCATTCCGTCGGAATTCCGACTGATCTTTTTATGCTCAGTCGGTCGTCAAAAGTGGACGCAGCCGGTTCGTTCGATGCGGCGATGGATGACATGGCCGACCGGCCGGCTTTCCCCGATTTGGTAGGCGGCGCGAAGGATATCAGCTGCGTGTTCCGCAGCAGCCATATCCCGCGCATGGACGACGCCGATGGGGCGATCCCGGCTGGTCGTCTCGCCTATG
The DNA here is from genome assembly GCF_040239565.1 of Fulvimarina thalattae. Taxonomy (NCBI): domain Bacteria; kingdom Pseudomonadati; phylum Pseudomonadota; class Alphaproteobacteria; order Hyphomicrobiales; family Aurantimonadaceae; genus Fulvimarina; species Fulvimarina thalattae. The sequence goes on along the minus strand of NZ_JBEHWS010000001.1, from coordinate 573,043 downwards.
CTGGCGAGGCTCGTAAAGCCGACCGAATGGTCGATGACGTCCGATGCTTGGCGGCGTCCGCCGCCGAGCGAGATCACGGCAAGGCCGATCTTTCGGGCGTCGATCGCGGAAACGCTCCCCTCTTCTTCTGAGAACACATCCAGCCGGATTGGGGCAGTCGGCAGATGGCTATCGGCGTTTTCAATAAAATCCGTCGGCCCGCCGAGGGCCTGAACCATTTGGCCGTAGCGCTCGGCCGCGGCCCCTGAGTCGAGTGCGTTTCGCGCCATCGATCTCGCCTCGTCGACGCTGCCGGCCAAACCGCCGTGTTGCAGGAGGTCTGCGGCAAGCGCCAGGGTCACCTCCTCCAGCCGCATCTCGCGTCGCTTGCCCGTCAGGACGGCGACGGCGTTCGCGACCTCCACCGCATTTCCGGCAGCGGATGCGAGAGGCTCGTTCATGTCGGTGATAAGGGCAGTGGTCTTCAGGCCCGCACCGTTGGCGACCGAGACGAGGCTTTCGGCGAGACCTCTTGCATCCTCCGGCGTCGCCATGAAGGCCCCGCTACCAACCTTCACGTCGAGGACCAGCGCATCGGTGCCGGCGGCGAGCTTCTTCGACAGGATCGAGGAGACGATCAGCGGCAGGCTGTCCACTGTCGCGGTGATGTCGCGGATGCCGTAAAGCCGCCGGTCGGCCGGGGCGAGATCGGCAGTAGCGGCGACGATGGCGCAGCCCGTCTCGCCGACGACGCGCCGCAGCGCGTCGAGGTTGGGGGCGCTCTGATAGCCCGGAATGGCATCCAGCTTGTCGAGCGTGCCGCCGGTATGGCCGAGGCCACGCCCGGAGATCATCGGCACCCGTGCGCCGCAGGCGGCGAGGATCGGCGCGAGGATCAGCGATACGCTGTCGCCGATGCCGCCAGTGGAATGCTTGTCGAGCACCGGCCGACCATCATCAGGCCAATCGAGCCTTTCGCCGGAATCACGCATCGCCTCGGTCAGCGCAACGGTCGCTTCGGTCGAGAGGCCCCGGCAGAACACGGCCATCGCAAAGGCCGCCGCCTGTGCCTCTCCCACATCGCCATTGACGAGACCGAGGATGAATGCCCCGATTTCCTCACGCGTCGCCGTCTCGCCGTCACGGATCTTGCGGAGGATCTCCTGAGGCAGAAACGCAGCCATGCTCAGAGGCCTTTGTCGGACGTCGCAAGCCGCCCGATCAGGGCCGCGAGAAGCCGCGCGAGGTCGGCACCACCCTTTGGGGCCATCGCCTTGGTTTCCTCGTGGCTGAGTTCCGCGCCGGTGATGCCCGCGCCCATATTGGTGATGACGGAGAAGGCGGCGACGCGCAGCCCCAGGAACCGGGCAAGGATCACCTCCGGCACGGTCGACATGCCGACGGCATCTGCGCCCAGCGTGCGCGCCATCCGGATTTCGGCCGGCGTCTCGAAACTCGGGCCGGAAAACCACGCATAGACGCCCGCGTGAAGATCGAATTCCAGTTCAGCGGCAATTGCGCGGGCGCTTTCCCTTATCGATGCATCATAGGCCGTGGTCATGCCGACGAAACGGCGGTCGGTCGGCTCGCCGATCAACGGGTTCGTTCCGGAAAGGTTGATGTGATCCTCGATCATCATCACCGCGCCGGGCCCCGCCTCTTGGATCAGGCTGCCGGCGGAATTGGTGAGGATCAGGATCTCGACGCCGAGCTCCGCGAGGGTCTCCAGCGGCCGGCGCATGACGTCCGCCTTGCCGTGCTCGTAGTAATGCGAGCGGCCTGACATCGCCGCGACCGGGACGCCCGAAAGCCGGCCGAGAACGAGCGAACCCTGATGGCCGGAAACGGTCGACACAGGAAAGCCATCGAGTTCTTGATAGCCGATCGTAACCGGCTCCTCGATCAGATCGACGAGACTGCCGAGCCCCGAGCCGAGGACAAGGCCGATCTTCGGGACAAGATCGGTGCGGCCCCGGATCGTCAGGGTGGCAGTTACCATCTTTCTCACCGCTCTTTTACGTAGGGCACGCCGCCGGCGCGCGGCGGGACGGCCTTGCCGATGAAGCCGGCGAGGAGCACGACGACGAGGATATAGGGAAGCGCCTGCATGAACTGGACCGGCACCTCGCCGATGCCGGGCAGCGACACGCCCTGAAGCCGGATCGCGCTTGCGTCCAGAAGGCCGAAAAGGAGGCATGCGCCGAGCAGCGGCCAGGGCTTCCACTTGGCGAAGATGAGCGCGGCGAGTGCGATGAAGCCCTTGCCGGCCGTCATGTCACGGACGAAGCCGGCCGATTGCGCGATAGAGAGATAGGCTCCCGCGAGGCCGCAGAAGATGCCGCAGACGATCACCGCCCGGTAGCGCAGCCAGGCGACGGAGATGCCCGCCGTATCGACCGCCGCCGGGTTCTCACCGACTGCGCGTAGGCGCAGTCCGAAGCGGGTGCGGTAGACGATCCAGGCCGTGAGCGGCACGGCGAGGAAGGCGAGATAGACGATGAGATTGTGCCCGGAGATCAGCGTCGCATAGATCGGGCCAAGGACCGGCACCCCGCTCAGGGCATCGGCGAAGGGGAGATCGATGGTGCCGAAGCGCCCGCTCGCCGGCAAGGGCGGCGTCTGGCCGCCGCGTGAGAACCACGCATAGCCGAGAAAGGCCGTAAGGCCCGCCGCGAGGAAATTGATCGCGACACCCGATACGATCTGGTTGCCGCGCTGGGTGATCGAGGCAAAGCCGTGAACCAGCGAGAGCGCGACCGAGGCGAGAATGCCGGCTGCGAGTGCGAGCCAGGCCGAGCCGGTGACCGCGCCGACAGCGGCAGCCGCGAAGGCCGCGATCAGCATCTTGCCCTCCAGCCCGATATCGAAGACGCCGGCCCGCTCGGAAAAGAGCCCGCCGAGGGCGGCGAGGATCAGCGGGATCGAGAGGCGCACGGTCGAATCGAGAAGGAGGATCAGCGCGTCGAAGCTCATCAGGTGCGCACCTTTCCGGGCTCTGCAGCCGCGAGGCTTTCCTGCCGCTGCGAGATCAGCGACCAGCCGCGCGTCAGGCCGGGCCGGAACATGTGCTCCAGCGCGCCGGCGAAGAGGATCACGAGGCCCTGGATGACGACGATCATGTCGCGCGAGATCGACGGCATGTCGAAGGCGAGCTCGGCACCGCCCTGATAGAGAACGCCGAATAGGATCGAGGCAAGGACGATGCCGACCGGATGCGCCCGGCCCATAAGCGCGACGGCGATGCCGACGAAGCCCGCCCCGCCGACGAAATCGATCTGCAGGCGCTGCTGGTCGCCAAGCACTGGATTAAGCGCCATCACGCCGGCGAGCGCGCCGGAAATCATCATCGCGACGACGGTGACGCGGACGGGCGAGATGCCGGCATAAAGCGCGGCCGTCGGGCTGAAGCCCATGGTGCGGATTTCATAGCCGAGCCTCGTCCGCCAGATCAGCAGATAGACGAGAAGAGCGGCCGCGAGGGCGACGAGAAAGGTGAGATTGAGGGGCGATGCGCCGATATCGATGCCGAAGAGGGAGAACAGGCCGTTTAGTTTCGGCAGCGTGCCACCTGCCGCGAAGGTGCGCGTCTCCGGCTGCATGGAGCCGGCTGGCGACAGGTGCTCGACGAGGAGCCAGACCATGAAGCTCGCGGCGATGAAGTTGAACATGATCGTCGTGATGACGATATGGCTGCCGCGCTTGGCCGCGAGCCAGCCCGGCACGAAGGCCCAAGCCGCGCCGAAGGCCGCCGCCATGACGAGTGCAAGCGGGAATGTCACCCACCACGGCACGTACTGGTCGAGCATCAGTGCTGCGAGCGCGCAGCCGAGGCCGCCCACATAGGCCTGGCCCTCGCCACCGATATTGAAGAGCCCGGCATGGAAGGCGACCGCGACGGCAAGGCCCGTCAGCATGAAGTTCGTCGCGTAGAACAGGGTGAAGCCGATGCCTTCGCCATAGCCGATCGCGCCGTAGACGAGATAGCCGACCGCATCGAGCGGATTCTCGCCGATCAACAGTACGACGAGGCCGGAGACGAGGAACGCCGCCGCCACGTTGAGAAGCGGGATGACGGTGTAGTCGATCCAGGCGGGCAGCTGGCCGGACGAGCGGACTTTTGCGCCGGACGCCGCCATCAGGCCGCCTCCTCGTCGGAGATGCCGGTCATCAGAAGACCGAGTTGGGCTTCGCTCGTCTCGGGATCGCGCTCGCCGACGATGCGTCCGCCGCACATGACGAGGATGCGGTCCGACAGCGCCCTGATCTCGTCGAGCTCTACCGAAACGAGGAGGATGGCGCAGCCGGCATCGCGCATTTCGACGAGGCGGGCGTGGATAAACTCGATCGCGCCGATATCGACGCCGCGGGTCGGCTGGCCGACGAGGAGGATTTTCGGGGCGCGCTCCATCTCGCGGGCAAGCACGATCTTCTGCTGGTTGCCGCCGGAAAAGTTCGCTGCCTTCAGGTGCGGGTCTGGCGGGCGGATGTCGTATTGCTCGATATGCCGGAAGGCATGCTTTCGGATCGCGGTTCGGTCAAGGAAAAGACCGCGCGCATAGCCGGCATCGTCGTGATAGCCGAGAATGGCGTTCTCGTCCTCCGAGAAGGCGGTGACGAGGCCGGCGCGGTGCCGGTCCTCCGGCACATGGGCAAGACCCAGGCGGCGCCGCGCGGCAGCATCGGCGGGGATAGTGAGATCGACGAGCTCGCCGTCGATATGGAGCGTTCCGCCGGTCGCCGTGCGCATGCCGGAGAGGACCTCCAGCAGTTCCGACTGGCCGTTCCCCGCGACACCCGCAATGCCGACGATCTCGCCGGCCCTGATTGAAAAACTTGCATCCTGAAGGAGCCGCACGCCGCGCTTGTCGGTGAGCGACAGGCCGCTCGCCTCCAGCATGGTGCGGCCGGGTTTGGCCGGCTGCTTGTCGACGCGCAGGAGGACGCGGCGGCCCACCATCTCCTCGGCGAGTTGGGGTGGCGATGTCTCCGCCGTCGTCATGGTGGCGACGATCTCGCCCTGGCGCATGACCGAAACGGTATCGGTCGCCTCCATGATCTCGCGCAGCTTGTGGGTGATGAGGATGACCGTCCGCCCCTGATCGCGCAGCTGGGCGAGGATGCGAAACAAGTGATCGGCCTCGGCCGGCGTCAGGACGCCCGTCGGCTCGTCGAGGATGAGGGTCTCGGCCCCGCGATAGAGGGCTTTGAGGATTTCGACGCGCTGTTGCAGGCCGACCGGCAGGTCCTCGACGACCGCGTCTGGATCGACCTCCAGCGCGAAGTGCCGTTCGAGCCGCTGGAGCTCAGCCCGAACCTTGGCGACCCCGCCCTTCAGCCGTGCCCCGCCTTCGACGCCGAGCATCACGTTTTCAAGGACGGTGAAGGTCTCGACCAGCATGAAATGCTGGAACACCATGCCGATGCCGGCGGCGATCGCATCGTCCGGCGAGCGGATGTCGACCGGCTTTCCGTCGACGCGGATTTCGCCGCCATCGGCCTGATAGTAGCCATAGAGGATCGACATCAGGGTCGATTTGCCGGCCCCGTTCTCGCCCACGATGCCATGAATCGTGCCCTTCTCGACCTTCAGATGGATGTTTTTATTGGCGCGGACCGGACCGAAGCTCTTGTCGATGCCGACAAGTTCGATCGCAGGCGGCGGATGGCCCGCCGCCGTGTCCGAAGTCGCACCCGATCGGGCCGACCTCTCCATCATGCTCACCGGCGCTTCGTTCAGGATTTCGCCGGGCAGGAATCGTCGGTCATATAGTCGTGGACTTCGACCTCGCCGGAGATGATCTTCTCGCGGGCCTCGCCGACGCGCGCTTCCATCTCTTCGGTGATCAGCTCACGATTGTTCTCGTCGAGCGCCCAGGCGACACCGTCCTGTTCGAGGCCGAGTTCCTCGGTGCCGGCGGACCATTCGTCATTGGCGAGATCTTCTATGGTTTCGAAGACTGCGTTGTCGACGCGCTTGACCATCGAAGTCAGCACCGAGCCTGGATGGGTCATGTTCTGGTTGGAGTCGACTCCAATGCCGAGCTTGCCGGCATCTGCCGCCGCCTGAAGGACGCCGATGCCCGTTCCGCCGGCCGCATGATAGACGACGTCCGCGCCCTGATCGAACTGGGACTTGGCGAGCTCGCCGCCGCGCACGGGGTCGTTCCAGGCCGCACCCGTGGTGCCGGTCATGTTCTCGTAAACCTCGATGTCAGGATTGACCGCCTTCGCGCCCTCGACATAGCCGCAGGCGAACTTGCGGATGAGCGGAATATCCATGCCGCCGACGAAGCCGATTTTGCCTGTTTCCGACGCCATGGCGGCGAGAACGCCAACCAGATAGGAGCCCTGCTCCTCCTTGAAGAGGATCGAGCGCACGTTCGGCTTGTCGACGACGGCGTCGATGATGGCAAAATGGGTGTCGGGATATTCTTCGGCGACCTTTTCCATAGCCTGGGCCTGTGAAAAGCCGATGCCGATCACGGGATCGAAGCCGCGCCGGGCGAAGTTGCGCAGGGCCTGCTCGCGCTGGGAATCCGACTGGATCTCGAAATCGCGATAGGCGGTGCCGGTCTCTTCCTCGTAGCGCTCGGCCCCGTTATAGGCCGCCTCGTTGAAGGATTTGTCGAACTTGCCGCCGAGATCGTAGACGATGGCCGGCTGCACCTCGGCCGCCTGAACCTGCGTGGCGACAAGCGCTGCAGCGGCGGCCGCAATCAAGGTAAGACGCATTCGGTTTTCCTTGTTTGGTTCTTGGGCCGACCCCGTAGTTCGACGAAGTCGGCCCGATGTCAGGAAGTTTGCCTTGAAGAAGACCGCAACGACCGCTGTTTGTCGAGGGACTTCAGTCCCTTGACCGACACAGATCGGTGAGCGCTCCGGCATGGCCCGAACATTTGTCCGGGCCGCAATCAATGGCCTTGCAGTTGCCGGTTTTGCCGATGCTTATTCCTGCATCTCTTTGGCTTTGTTCGTTACCACGTCCGTCCAGGCGCCTTCCGGTTCCTTTGTGATGACCGGATCGGAGCCACCGGACATCAGCGTTTCGACAGTCGCTTCTGCGGCGGAGACGTCGAGGGTGCCGTCGGAGCCTTCCGTCAGCTTGTTGATCTCTTCCATCATGCGGATCTGATGTTCTTCGGTCTGGGCACCGGTGGCGTCGTTTTCGAGCACGATATTCGCCGCTTCTTCCGGGTTCTCGCGGGCATATTCCCAGCCCTTCATCGAGGCGGCCACGAAGCGGGCATAGGTGTCGACCATTTCGGGGTCTTCCAGATCGGCCTCGTCCACATAGAGGCCGTCCTCCAGCGTCGCGACGCCCTGGTCGGTGTAATTGAAGACGACGAGATCCTCCGGCGTGTAGCCGGCGTCGATCACCTGCCAGTATTCGTTATAGGTCATGGTCGAGATGCAATCGGCCTGCTTCTGGATGAGCGGGTCGACGTTGAAGCCCTGCTTCAGCACCTCGACACCGTCTTCCCCGCCTTCGGTCGGGATCTCGAGCTTCGACATCCATGACAGGAACGGATATTCGTTGCCGAAGAACCAGACGCCGAGGGTGCGGCCCTTGAAGTCCTCCGGACTTTCGATGCCGGTCTCCTTCAGGCAGGTGAGCTGCATGCCCGAGCGCGCGAAGGGCTGGGCAATGTTGACGAGCGGCACGCCCTTTTCGCGGCTGGCGAGGGCAGACGGCATCCAGTCGACGATGACGTCCGCCCCGCCGCCGGCGAGCACCTGCGGCGGCGCGATGTCCGGCCCGCCGGGTTTGATGGTGACGTTGAGGCCGGCCTCTTCGTAGAAGCCCTGATCCTGCGCGACGTAATAGCCGGCGAACTGGGCCTGGGTCACCCATTTCAGCTGCAGGGTGAGATCGTCCATGTCCTGGGCAAGCGAGGCGGCGGTGCCCGCGCCGAGGGTAAGCGTGGTGGCGACGGTGAGGCCCATCAGGGTCTTCAGTTTCATGGCGAACTCCTTGTTGACGTTGGTCGTTTTTCGAAAAGAACTCTCATGCCCTGCGACGGTTGGACGGATGCCAGAAGGTGACGGCCCGCTCGGCGAGCGCGAGGAGGCCGTAGGAGAGCGAACCGGCAAGGGCGGCGACGAAGATCTCTGCCCAAACCATGTCCACATTCATGCGCCCGACTTCCGTGGAGATGCGAAAGCCCATGCCGACGATGGGCGTGCCGAAGAATTCCGCCACGATGGCACCGATGAGCGCGAGCGTCGAGTTGATTTTCAGCGCGTTGAAGATGAAGGGCATGGCGGCGGGTAGACGCAGATATCGCAGGCTCTGCCAGTAGGACGAGGCATAGGTCGCCATCAGGTCGCGCTCCATGCGGCTGGCCGCGGCAAGGCCTGCGAGCGTGTTCACCATCATCGGGAAGAAGGTCATGATGACGACGACGGCAGCCTTGGAAGGCCAGTCGAAGCCGAACCACATGACCATGATCGGGGCGACGCCAATGATCGGCAGGGCCGAGACGAGATTGCCGACAGGCAGCATGCCGGCCCTCAGGAACGGCGAACGGTCGATGAGGATCGCAGCGAGAAAGCCAGCCCCGCAGCCGATGGCATAACCCGCAAGCACCGCCTTCAGATAGGTCTGCTTGAAGTCGGCCCAGAGCGTCGGGACGGAGTCGGTGATCCGGTCCCAGATGAGGGACGGCGGCGGCAGAATGACCTGCGGCACGTCGAGCCCGCGTGTGACGCCTTCCCAGAGCGCGAGAAGGCCGATGCCGAAGAGGATGGGGATCGTGAGGTCGACGGCGCGCTGGCTGAGAGCGTTTCCGGTCCGCACCCGCGCAAGGCCGAGATTGGCCGCGAAGGCGAGCGCCCAGACGGCGATCGCGACGTAGAGGATCGCGATGCCGGTCACGCCTGCACCCCCATCCGCCGATTGACCAGCCGGCCGCCGAAATCGATCAGCATGACGAGGAGGGCCGCGAGAATCGCGGCGGTCATCAGGGCGCTCCAGATCTGGACGGTCTGGCCATAATAGGAGCCGGCCAGCAGCCGCGCACCGAGGCCCGAGACGGCCCCTGTCGGCAGTTCGCCGACAATCGCGCCGACGAGGGCGATCGCGACGCCCACTTTCATGGAGGCGAAGAGATAGGGCATCGCGGCCGGCCATCTGAGCTTCGCCAGCGTCTGCGTGCCCGACGCGCTGTAGGTTCGCATCAGGTCGAGATGCATGCCGTCCGGCGATCTGAGCCCCGCCACCATGCCGACGGCGACCGGGAAAAAGGCGAGATACATGGAGATGAACGCCTTCGGCAGGAGGCCGGTGATCCCTTGCGTTGCGAAGATGACTATGATCATCGGCGCGATGGCGAGGATCGGGATCGTCTGGGAGGTGATGATCCAGGGCATCAGGCTCTTGTCGAGCACCTTGGAATGGACGATGCCGACCGCCAGCGCGACGCCGAGCGCCGTACCGAGAAGGAAGCCGAGAAGGGTCGAGGAGAGCGTGATCGAGGCATGGTAGAGGAGGCTGCGCTTGGAGGTGGGCGCGGTGTCGACGATCGTCTTCCACATCTCCGCCGCTACCTGATGGGGCGCGGGCAGGACCGGCCGCTTCTGGCTCATCGTGTCGGCGACCATCGCACTGAGCGAGAGTTCGGTGTTCGCGCGGGAAGCGACGTCATAGGCGAAGGGCGCGTTCAGCCAGATCGCGCCTAGATACCAGAGCGCTACGATACCGGCGAGCACGGTGAGGATCGGCAGCAGCCTCAGCCGCAAAACGGTGAAGAACGCGCCGAGCCTCATGGGCGATACTTTCCGGCGACGCGCTCAATCATAGGCATGCCCTGCCCGTAGCCCGTCGCGGACGCGGTGGGCGATTTCGAGGAATTTCGGGCTCTCGCGGATGTCGAGCGGGCGGTCTGGCCCAAGATCGCAGTCGATGATCTCGTGGATGCGGCCGGGGCGCGGGCTCATCACGACGATGCGCGTGGAGAGGAATACGGCCTCGGGGATCGAATGGGTGACGAAGACGATGGTCTTCTTCGTCCGCGCCCAAAGTTTGAGGAGCTGTTCATTGAGATGGTCGCGGACGATCTCGTCGAGCGCGCCGAACGGCTCGTCCATCAACAGCATGTCCGGCTCGACCGCGAGCGCGCGGGCGATCGAAGCGCGCTGCTGCATGCCGCCGGAGAGCTGCCACGGAAATTTCTTACCGAAATCCTTGAGGTCGACGAGTTCGAGGTTGTCGCGAATCCGCCGCTCCCGCTCGGCCCTGTCGATCCCCATGATCTCAAGCGGCAGGCCCACATTGTCGCGGATCGTCCGCCACGGAAAGAGCGCCGCAGCCTGGAAGACGTAGCCATAAGCCCGCGCCTTGCGTGCCTCCTCCGGGCTCATGCCATTGACGGTGATTTCGCCGCCGGTCGGCGTTTCGAGATCGGCGATCACCCGAAGCAGCGTGGTCTTGCCGCAGCCCGATGGGCCGATCAGCGAAACGAACTCGCCCTGGCTGATACTGAGATCGATGTTCGACAGCGCATGGACGGGAGTGTCCGCGGTCTGGAAGGTGAGGTCCAGATTCTTGGCGGAGATGACGGTAGAGGGATCTTCCAGTCTGCCGGGCGCGGCATTCATCGTCTCATTCCTTGCAAGCTCGGCCGAAAGGAGGCCGCGGGTTCGTGGACGAGTGCGCTAGGGGTTGCTTGCATGTCGACGAGAGCCGAGCTGACCAATTCATAACCAAAACTATAGCCCAACCAGCGCGGAAGGTCCCCCGCGCCGAAGAAGCACCGCGCGTGTCCATAGCGTTTGTCGTCCCAATGCCTATCAAAGAAGTCAACATGGTTCGCAAGCTCGCTACGGGTCAGGGCCGCTTCCCAAGGCTCCGGCGGCGAATCGTAGAGTTGCTTGACGAATTGGCTGGCAAGGCCCTCGCTCACGAGAGCCTCGCCGAGCGTATTTCCGTAGCCCGGGCCCCGCCAGCGCATGACGTGGTGGAACTCATGAACGATCATGCGTTCCAACGCTTCGCCAAGATGGGAGCGAAGGTTGTTATTGGCCGGATCGAAGGTGAGTTGCATCATCGTGCCGGTCGGCGCGTAACCGACATGACCAAGCTCGGGAATGACCTGCCCCGGCCAAGCCTGAACGACCACGTCGAGATTGATCGCCGGCATATGAGCCTCAACGTTTCTTTCCGCGCGTTCGAGGGCACGGCTGATGGGCTCGATGAGGTTGCCGAACTGGTTGTTGGCATTCGCGTAATGAAGCGTCCAGCTCATCGTCACTTCGGTCGATCGTGATTGATAAGGCGATTCATACTGGTTGTACTTCCTCGCGTATCAGCTTTTCGGCGAGGGGAAGCATATGATGTTCGCATAACGGGGCGAGTGCGATCTTCGGTGGCGAAAGGTGGGCGGCCATAAGATCTCCTCGATTTCCGCTGCTGCTGCGGGTGCCTCTTCGCATCGCGCGCTGAAGACATGCGCAACGACCTGGCAACCGGGTTCGTTTGCGGCGACGTCCGTGTACGCCCTATGCTCAATCAGCTGGTCCGATGGCAGATCGAGGCCCAATTCCTCAAAGACTTCTCGACGCGCGGCCTCTGTGAAGGACTCACCGGGCTCAAGCTTCCCACCCGACTGCTTGAAACGTGTCGTTCCACGCTTTCTCACGAGAAGAGTGCGGCCGCCGGGGCCAAGAAAAGGACAGCGGCAACTGACACTTCACGCATTCTCGACAACTCAAACCCCGCTCATCGGAATGCCCGTCCGCTCCACCTTGCGCGGAGCGGTGAGCTCCTTCCAGGTCGACAGCGCCTTGTTGACTGGCGCGTTGGCGGGGCGCTCGATGAAGCGGCCGTCGCCTTTTTCGGCGCGGACATCGCCATCCTTGTAGACCACCTTGCCGCGCGAGATGGTGATGACCGGGAGGCCTTTCACCTCGACGCCTTCGAAGACGTTGTAGTCGATGGCCGACTTCTGGGTTTTGGCCGAAATCGTCTTCGTCGCGCCCGGATCGAGGATCACGAGATCGGCGTCTGCGCCCTTCAGGATCGCGCCCTTGCGTGGGTAGACGTTGAGGATCTTGGCGATATTGGTGGAGGTGACGGCGACGAATTCGTTCATCGTCAGGCGGCCGGTGACGACGCCCTTGGTCCAGAGGACGGCGAGGCGATCCTCAAGGCCGCCAGTGCCGTTCGGGATCTTGGTGAAATCGCCGAGGCCCATGCGCTTCTGCTCGGTGGTGAAGGCGCAGTGATCGGTGGCAACCACCTGAAGTGAGCCAGCCGCAAGGCCCGCCCAGAGGGAATCCTGATGCTGCTTGTTGCGGAAAGGCGGGCTCATCACGCGCCGCGCCGCGTGGTCCCAGTCGGGATGGGCGTATTCACTCTCGTCGAGAACCAGATGCTGGATCAGCGGTTCGCCGTAGACGCGCATGCCCTTCTGGCGCGCCCGGCGGATTGCCTCATGGGCCTGTTCGCATGAGGTGTGGACGACGTAAAGCGGCACGCCGGCCTGATCGGCGATCATGATGGCCCGATTGACGGCCTCACCCTCGACCTCCGGCGGGCGGGAATAGGCGTGGGCTTCCGGGCCGTTATTGCCCTCTTCCATCAGCTTCTGCTGGAGGAAGGCGACCACGTCGCCGTTCTCGGCATGGACCAGCGGCATCGCGCCGATTTCGGCGCAGCGGTTGAACGAGGCGAACATCTCGTCGTCGTTCACCATCAAGGCGCCCTTGTAGGCCATGAAGTGCTTGAAGGTGTTGATGCCGGCCTCGACCACCTTCGGCATCTCGTCGAAGAACTTCTCGCCCCACCATGTAACGCCCATGTGGAAGGAATAGTCCGTGCGCGCGGGGCCTGCCTTCTGGAACCAGGTCTGCAACGCGTCGAGCGGGCTTTCGTCAGGGCCCGGCAGGCAGAAATCGACGGTCATGGTCGTGCCGCCGGCGAGCGCTGCGGCCGTGCCTGTATCGAAGTCGTCGGAGGAGAACGTGCCCATGAAGGGCATTTCCATATGGGTGTGCGGATCGATGCCGCCCGGCATGACATAGGCGCCGGAGGCATCCACCACCTCGTCGCCGGACAGGTTTTCGCCGATCTCGACGATTGTGCCGCCGTCGACGAGGATGTCGGCCTTGTAGGTGAGATCGGCGGTGACGATGGTACCGCCCTTGATGACGAGGGTCATGGGGTTTCTCCTGTCTTCTGTAGCTTTAGTCGAAGTCTGGAAAAGACATTTGCCTAGGAGGCTTGAGATGCTCGATCACTTTTTTGATTATATATTCGGTCTTAAGCCCTGCATCGCTTTGAGATTGTATGATTCGAACATCGCAAATTAAGACGTCACCTTTAGAAAATGAGACCGAGCTATTATCAACTCTTGCGATGAAATCTTCGTCTTCAATTAAAGCACTTATCTGACTAGTGCCATTAAAAAGCCTCCATTTATTTCCTTCTTTAAAAGTGAGCGAAACCATGGAGAAGGCCGATCTTCTCACATCATCAAGTATCACTCTATCAGAGGAAGATTGAAACCGAAAGCTTTCAGCTTCTTCTTCTTTAACGCTGATCCTCTCAAATTCCCCTTCTATTACCTTAAATTTCTCAATTCCAGACTTGCTGAGCGGCTTTCTAATGAGTTCCTCTGCAGCTTTTCTTACAGAAATTTCTTGATATAGTGATAGCAACTCAATTGGAACGGTGAAAGACTGTGTATCGATTGTGATGCGGACCGTGTTTTCGTCGAGTTTTTCTATGCGATCTGGATTTCTTCCTTTCAGTGTTTTAATAAGCCATATTAGGCCACCTGAAGTACCAGCACCAATAAGTATCAATTCTTTTAGATTGATCGCTGCCGTTACCCAGTCGCCGGACAGCAGGTCTTTCGCCTGCTGGCCCCATGTTTGCACGACCTCCATAGAATTTCGAAGCTGCCTAATTCCGTCGCACGAACATCAATACGGATTTTAGCTCTGTCTCCATTCAGTGCGGTATTTGCAGCTTCGAACAGTTGGCCCGCCGCCAATAGGGCTGGCGCCAGATCTCGGACATCCATCGAGCCGTTTTCAAGGGCAGGGCCATCATATGCGATTTTAAACTGCGTCTTACTCATCTCAACGGGCTGCGTTCGATCAGAGGATGGTTGAATTTGGAATCCGAGACTTCCTGTGTCCGACAACGTATTTTCCTAAATTTGATGCTTGACCAACGGAGTTTGCAGGAGGGCGAAAGATTTTATTCTTAAAACTCTGCCACAGAATTTTTCGAAGTCAGATTTCTTATGTCTGACTTGGCGATCACCGCCCTTTTGCGCTTCATGCGCCTCTAAAATTCCGGATAATCCCAGTCAGGCACCCAGATTTCGACGGGTATGAACCCCATCGCGCGAAGTTCAGCCCGTTGCTTTTCCGTCAGTTCCTTCGGTCGGCCCATGGCGAGTTCCTGCAGCTGGTTCACCGGCCTATCCTACTCCACGATCTCCGCCGTCTCCACCACGGCATGCAGGAGAACGTCCGCGCCGGCCTTCGCCCAGTCCTTGGTGATCTCCTCGGCTTCGTTGTGGGAGAGCCCGTCGACGCAGGGGCACATGATCATCGCGGTGGGCGCCAGCCTGTTGATCCAGCAGGCGTCGTGTCCTGCGCCCGAAACGATATCTTTGTGACTGTAGCCGAGCCGTTCGGCGCCATCGCGGATCGTCTGGACGAGGCCCCGATCGAATTCCGGCGGGTCGAACTGGCCGACGATCTCGTGGGAGAGTTCGACGCCGAGCGCCTCGCACAGTTTCGGCGCTTCCTCCTCGAAGCGCTCGACCATGGCGTTCAGCCGGTCGAGCTCGTGGCTGCGGAAGTCGATCGTGAAGACGACCTTGCCGGGGATGATGTTGCGGGAGTTGGGATAGACGTCGATATGCCCGATCGCACCGACGGCGTTCGGCGCGTTGTCCATGGCAATTTCGTGGACGAGTTCGGTGATCTGGGAGAGGCCGCGGCCTGCATTCCTGCGCATGGGCATCGGCGTCGATCCGGTATGGCTCTCCTTGCCGGTCACCGTGCACTGGATCCAGCGCAAGCCCTGCCCATGGGTGACGACGCCGATATCCTTGCCTTCGGCCTCGAGGATCGGGCCCTGCTCGATATGAAGCTCCAGGAAGGCGTGCATCTTGCGCGCGCCGACCTCTTCCTCGCCCTTCCAGCCGATGCGCGCCAGCTCGTCGCCGAAGGCGAGACCCTTTGCATCGGTCTTGGCGTAAGCCTCTTCCAGAGGAATGACACCGGCGAAAACCCCGGACGCCATCATGGCCGGGGCAAAGCGCGTACCTTCCTCGTTCGTCCAGTTGGTGACCACGATCGGATGCTTCGTCTTGATGTCGAGGTCGTTGAGCGTCCGAACGACCTCCAGCGCGCCGAGAACGCCGAGAACGCCGTCATAGCGCCCGCCTGTCGGCTGGGTGTCGAGATGGCTGCCGACATAGACCGGCAGGGCGTCCGGGTCCGCTCCCTCGCGGCGCATGAACATCGTGCCCATCGCGTCGACGCCCATCGTGAGCCCTGCGGCTTCGCACCATTTCTTGAAGAGAGCCCGACCCTTGGCGTCGTCGTCCGTCAGGGTTTGCCGGTTGTTGCCGCCGGCAACGCCCGGGCCGATCTCGGCCATCTCGTGGATGGCATTCCAGAGCCTGTCCGCGTCGATCCGCATATTGGATTGCAGGCTCATAGGGCACCTCTCGATCGACAGAGTCGTTCTTGACTGTTTGGTCAAAAATGAACGTATGAAAGGCTCGGCGGCGGGTCAAGCCGCTTCCGCATCGCATCTGTGCATCATTTCGCGATGCATAAAGCGCAGGCAGTCGACGAGGGCAAAGGCTTGGATCAATTGACTGATCGACCGGTGGACGAAGCGCAGACACGCATTCAGGCGAAAAACCGCGAAGCGATTCTCGTGGCGGCGCGGGAGGTGTTTGCGCGGCACGGCTTGCGTGGCGCGACGCTCGACGAGATCGCCGCGACGGCCGGCATGTCGAAGCCGAACATGCTCTATTACTTCCGGCGCAAGACCGATCTCTACAAGGCGGTTCTCGAAGAGGTCATGGCCGACTGGCTGTCGCCGCTCGACGCTCTCGATCCGAACGGCGATCCGATCGAAGAGCTTCGCCGCTATATCACCGCGAAAATGGCCTTGTCCTTTAAGCATCCCCAGGCCTCGCGCCTCTTTGCGGGTGAGATCCTCGCCGGCGCCCCGCATATCGATCGCTATCTGTCGACGGACCTGAAGGCGATCGTCGAGCGGAAGGCGAAGACGATCGCGACATGGGTTTCCGAGGGACGCCTCGCCCCGATCGAACCCTATCACCTGATCTTCGCCATCTGGGCCGTCACCCAGCATTACGCCGATTTCGACGTGCAGATCGGCGCAATCCTCGGACGCCAGACGAAACAGCCGGGGTTCGAGGATCAGGCGGCGCAGGCCGTGCTGACGCTACTCTTGAGAGGGGCGGCGCCCCGCTGAGCTTATTCCGCCGCGTCGGGCACCACAGGTTCGGCGGCAAATTGCTGGGCCTCTCTCGATGCCCCGGAGGAGGGGTTGTTCGGGTGCTGGGTCCAGTTGGCATAGCCATCGTTCGCCGGCTTTCCGGTGCGTGGATCGACACCGGAAATCGTCTCCATGGTGATGCAGTCCTCGACCGGACAGACATTGACGCAGAGATTGCAGCCGACGCATTCGGCGTCGATCACCTCGAAATGGCGTTTGCCGTCCACTTCCTTCGTGATCGCCTGATGGGAGGTATCCTCGCAGGCGATGTGGCAGCGCCCGCATTTGATACAGAGGTCCTGGTCGATCCGCGCCTTGGTGACGTAGTTGAGGTTGAGATACTGCCAGTCGGTGACGTTCGGCACGGCGCGGCCGCGAAAATCCTCGATCGAGGCAAAGCCCTTCTCGTCCATATAGTTGGAGAGGCCCGTGATCATCTCCTGCACCACGTGGAAGCCGTAGGTCATCGCCGCCGTGCAGACCTGAACCGTGCCGCAGCCGAGCGCGATGAACTCCGCCGCGTCGCGCCAGGTGCTGACGCCGCCGATGCCGGAGATCGGCAGGCCGGCCGTCTCCGGATCGCGCGCGATCTCGGCGACCATGTTGAGGGCGATGGGCTTGACCGCCGGGCCGCAATAACCGCCATGGGAGCCCTTGCCGTCGATGGTCGGCTCGGGCGCGAAGAGATCGAGATCGACCGAGGTGATCGAGGAGATCGTGTTGATGAGCGAGACCGCGTCCGCCCCGCCGCTCTTGGCCGCCCGCGCCGGGTAGCGGACATCGGTGATGTTCGGCGTCAGCTTCACGATGACCGGGAGATCGGTGTTCTCCTTGCACCAGCGCGCCACCATCTCGATGTATTCCGGCACCTGCCCGACGGCCGAGCCCATGCCGCGCTCGCTCATCCCGTGCGGGCAGCCGAAATTGAGCTCGACGCCGTCGCAGCCGGTGGTCTCGACACGTTTCAGAATCGCCTTCCACGCCTCCTCCTCGCACGGGACCATCAGCGAGACGATCATCGCCCTGTCCGGCCAGACCTTCTTCACCGCCTCGATCTCACGAAGATTGGTGTCGAGGTCGCGGTCGGTGATAAGCTCGATATTGTTGAGCCCGAGCAGCCGGCGATCGCCGCCATGGATCGCACCGTAGCGCGGGCCGTTGACGTTGACGACCGGCGGCCCGGCCTCGCCAAGCGTCTTCCAGACGACACCGCCCCATCCGGCCCGAAAGGCGCGCTCCACATTGTATTGCTTGTCGGTCGGCGGCGCCGAGGCGAGCCAAAACGGATTGGGCGATGTGATGCCGAGGAAGGAGGTGGTGAGGTCAGCCATGGTGCAGGCTCCAGTTCTGGCGGCTCTGTTCGAGGAGTGCTATCTTCAGGCTATGATCGTTTTGCGAGTTCTTGCAGTCCGCAGGGCGAAGGATCACGCGTCTTATTTTCTTCTGGAGAGCGCTCACATGAGTGATGGACTCGATTACACGGTCACACTCATTCCCCAGTAGGAAGGTGGCTACACCGTGCGGGTCCCGGCTCTGCCGGAGGTTGTCACTGAAGGTGACACGCGCGAGGAGGCTCTTGCCATGGCGCGTGAGGCCATCGAGCTTGTTCTGGAATGCTATCGCGAAGAAGGGATCGCGGCGCCTGAAAACATCCGGCCGGTCATGGAAGACGTTCATATAGCGGCTTGAGATGAATCCGCGACGCCTGCCAGTCGTAACCGAACGTGAAGTCATTCGGGCTTCGCGCAAAGGCGGGTTTGTCGTTGTGCGGCAGAAGGGGAGCCATGTGCGGCTCGTCCATTCCGAGGACAAATCTCGAAAGACGACCGTTCCAGACCATGGCTCTCGCCTTCTGAAAGACCGAACGTTGGACGCCATTCTCGATGAGGCAGTGATCTCGCCTGAAGATTTCATGGCTCTTCTCTGACGGGCGCTCACCATCCTATCCGGCCAGCGCGACATGAATGTCTTCCGCCGCGATCTTGCCGTCTTCAACGGCGACCACCGTCAGGTCCGAGCCACCGAAGATGCAGTCGCCGCCGGCCCAGACCTTGGCCATCGACGTCTTGCGATCGTCGCCGACCCTGATCCGCCCGCCTTCGAGATCGAGTTTCGCGGCTTCCGCCGAGACGCCGTCCGGCACGAAGCTCTGGCCGATCGCCTTGAAGATCTGGTCGGCTTCGAGGGTCACCTCCTCGCCGGTACCGGTGAGCTTTCCGTCCGCGCCGGACGCCGTCCGCTCGAAGGTGATGCCCGTCACATGGCCGCCCTCGGCATGAATGCGCGCCGGCTGCAGATTGAAGCGGAGGTGCACCCCGCGCGTCGCCGCAACCTCCTGTTCATAGGCTGACGCACCCATCGACTCGCGGCCGCGCCGATAGGCGATGGTGACCTCCTCGGCTCCGAGATTCTTCGCCTGAACGCCGGCATCGATCGCCGTCATGCCGCCGCCGATAACGACGACGCGCCGGCCGACGGGCACGGTCGAAAGATCGGTCGTCTGGCGGAGATCGGCGATCCAGCCGACCGCGTCCATCGCGCCCTCCGCAGTTTCGCCATCGGCTTTCAGCGCGTTGACGCCGGCAAGTCCCATCCCGAGGAAGACGGCGTCGTAGTCGCGAGCAAGCGCGTCCAGATGGATATCCCGGCCGAGCGCCTTGCCGGTCTCGATCGTGATACCGCCAATCCCAAGAAGAAAATCGACCTCGGCCTGGGCCACGCCCTCCGTCGCCTTGTAGGCCGCGATGCCGTATTCGTTGAGCCCGCCAGCCTTGTCGCGCGCCTCGAACACCGTCACGTCATGGCCATGCATGGCAAGCCGGTGCGCGCAGGAAAGGCCGGCCGGGCCGGCCCCGACGATCGCGATCCGCTTGCCCGTCGCCGCTGCCCGCTGAAACGGATGGCTTGTCGCATGAGCCATCAGATGGTCGGTCGCATAGCGCTGCAGCATGCCGATCCGTACGGGCTTGCCCTCGGCCACCTCCCGCACGCAGACCTCCTCGCAGAGCGTCTCGGTCGGGCAGACCCGCGCGCACATTGCGCCGAAAATATTCTCTTCCAGGATCGTCTTCGCCGCGCCGTCCGGATTGTCCGCCCCGATCTGGCGGATGAACAGCGGAATATCGATGCCCGTCGGGCAGGCGTTCATGCACGGCGCGTCATAGCAGAAATAGCAGCGATCAGCCTCGACAACCGCCTCGTGCCGGGTGAGCGCCGGATGGAGATCGGAAAAGTTTCTCTCCAGCGCATCCGCACCGAGCCGGCCGGAATTGATGTCGGGACGGTCGGACGCTGCGCTCATGCGGATCTCCGGACTTTGGAAACGTTCAAAACTCAGTCTGCAATTTTTGACCGAAAGGTCAAATTTTTTATGCAAGGTTCTCCTAAAACAGGCGTGATTATGAGCCAGCTGGAAGACATTATCGGGGTTAGCCGGTCGACAATTGGCCAGCCTCCCGCGCAGCTATTCAGTGCTGCGCCGCCTGTCACTGAGTTCTCAGGAGATGATCGGCGGCAGCTCATCTTTCCAAGCGGAGCGGTATCCGCCATATCGCTCCCGATGAGCGCCAAATCCGAACTTCCCGTCAAAATCTGCGTCCAGTGCGGCAAGCCTATGGTCTGGCGCAAGAAGTGGGAGAAGAACTGGGAGGAGGTGAAATTTTGCTCCCAGCGCTGCCGGAAGGAGGCGAAGGCCGGCGTGCCGCCGAGGCAAGGCGCGCGGCCTGCGGGCGACCGGTAGCCCCTGTCCGGCAGTCAGTCCGCGTAGAGATCGCGGCGCGTCGGCGGCAGTTCGGCTGCTCCCTTGCCGCGTTTCGAAGCGAGGGTCTGATAAATCAGGATGCCGCCGCGCGTGAAGCCGAGAGAACAACCGGCAAGGTAAAGCAGCCAGAGGCGCGCCTTGCGCTCGCCGGCGAGTTCGCAGGCTTCGTCGAAGCGGGCGAGCAGGCGGTCGTGCCAGAGCTTGCAGGTCAGCGCGTAGTGCTCGCGCCAGTCCTCGATGTCGTGCACCTCGAAGCGATGCTTTTCCAGCATCCGCGTCGAATGGCCGATATGGTCGAGCTCGGCACCGGGAAAGATGTAGCGGGTGATCGCCCGATATTCGGGCGTGCCCTTGTGAAAGGCCTTCTCGGTCTTCTTCGCGGGGCGCGTGATGGCGTGGTGGAGATAGAGCCCCTTCGGCTTCAGCAGCTTTCGCACGGCCGAAAAGTAATCGTCGTGGTTCTTGAAGCCGACATGCTCGTACATGCCGATGGAAGCGACCTTGTCGAAGGTGCCGGAAAGTTCCTGAAAGGGCTTCAGCTCAATTGTGATTTTATCCTCGAGGCCGGTGTCCCTCACCCGTGCCGTCGCGAGATCGAACTGTTCCTGGGAAAGCGTCACGCCCTGCCCAGTCACGCCATAGCGCGAGGCGGCGTGAATCAGCAGCGCACCCCAGCCGCAGCCGATATCGAGGAAGCGCTCGCCCTCCTTCAGCCGCAGCTTGCGGCAGATCATGTCGAGCTTGTCTTCCTGCGCCTTGCCGATGTCCTCGTGCCAGCCGTCGAAATAGGCGCAGGAATAAAGCATGCGCTCGTCGAGGAAGAGGCGGTAAAAGTCGTTGCCGACGTCGTAATGATACTGGATCGCCTCCTTGGAGGAGCCGCTGCGGCCCGAACCCGTGCCGTCCTTTTCCTCCACCCCGGCCTTGCGCGACAAGCGCCAGAGCGCGGGCAGTGCCTTCACGATCCGGCCCTTCTCGATTCGCTTAAGGGCATCCTTTGTGCGGGTTTCGGAGCGCTTGCCGACGAGGTCGAAGGTGGTACCGTTCCGGAAGTCGATACTTTTGTCCATCCACAGCGCGACGACACGGCCAATCGATGGCCGCATGGCGAGCCGGGCGAGCCCAGCCGGATCGGATAGGACCACCACCGGGCCGCCCTCCGGGCCGATCCGCTCGCCGTCCCAGAGTTCGATGGCAAAGCCCGGTCTCATCACCTCGATCACATGCCGGACAATACTCTTCAGCCGCGCTTCGTCGCTGTTTTCTGACCCGTTAAAGCTCGCCACGGACATGGCCGTCCCCGCTACCGATTCTGCGCCTGTCGAAGCCCCAAAGAGACTTCCGGCATCATACTTTGCTGCACCGCACGCATCCATAGGCGACGGCCTTCGTTACGGGTTTAAACCCGACTCCACCAGGAAAGCCAATTCGCCATGCGCATCCCCCTTATCGAACCGGACAAACTGACCGCCGAACAGAAGCCCCTCTATGACGACATGAGACAGGGGATCGACGCCAAGTTCAACGTTTTCAATGCGATCGCGGAGAATGGCGCGCTCATGGGGCCGTGGAACCCATGGCTGCATGAGCCGAAGATCGGCAAGGCGATCTGGGACCTGACGAAGATCATGTCCATGGAAGCGACTCTGCCTCCAAAGGCGCGGGAGATCGCGATCCTCGTCACGGGCGCGCATTTCAACTCGGCCTACGAGATCTACGCCCATGATGCGGTCGCCGAAGAGCAGGGCATCGACGAGGAAACGATTTCGACACTGGTCGCCGGCGTCAAGCCGACCGGGTTAAAGGGCGAGGAGGAAGTTGCCTACGACGTCGCCCATGCGCTGGTTACCGGCTCGGTCCTGCCGCGCCCGACCTATGATCAGGCGGTCAAGACCTTCGGGCAGAAGGGCGCGCACGAACTCATCTATCTCGTCGGCCTCTACTGCCTCGTCTCGATGACGCTCAACGGCTTCAATGTGCCGGTGCCCGACGAAGACCATCAGTAAGACCGGTTAGGAAATTCGCAGAAGAGCATCAGCCTCGCGGCGACGGCGTCGGCATGGGTGTACCGGAAAGCTCAGTACACCAGTCGCGCCGAGCTTCGCCGCCATATTCGACGACGACGCCATCATCGAGGAGGCGCTTGGCGACATCCGGCTCGCCTTCCGTCGAGACCTTGGCGAGGACGCGGCCGAAATATTTGTCGCCTTTGATCTCGGTGAGGGTGATCTCGCCCGAAGCGACGATTTTCTTGAGCCGTTCCGTGGCAACGGCCGCCGCCTGCTTCTCCGCTTCGCAGGATCCGCGCTTTTCCGGGGCGTCTATGCCCTTCAGCCGGACGGCGACATGGACCGATTGCATCGGCCAGATGAAGGCCTGAACCTCGATCGTATCGCCGTCGCGGACCTTGATCACATGGGCCACCACAGGCCCATCGATCGCCCGCGGCGGCTCTTCCGCGAAGGCGCTCGACGGCTGGAAGACGGAGGCAAGAGCGATGGCCCCTGCCGCCACAATGCCCATGCAACCTTTAAGCGAAATCGCCACCGACAGAACCACCTTTGTTACGGCAAGATAGCACGACTGCTTCGGATATAATTCCTAATAAGGAGTTTTCAAAGAGGATAGATTGGGAAAATTCGTACTCTTCGCGATGCCGCAGCGATGATCCGCCCGTGCGACGCTCTGCGAATTTTCACCCGTCGCATCGGGTGGTTATGAATCGATGTCCATCGGGTGGGTCGGCCTTCCGTAGTTCACTCCCGGCACCGGAGCCGGCCTCGCCACTTCGTCATCCTCGGTCTCCATCCGGAGGATACCGGCGACACGGCGAGTGTCCGAGATCAAAAAAGGAATAAGAAACATCAGGAACTTGGCACGACCGCGCTGGATCCTCGGGACGGGAGCCGAGCATGACGGACGCGGCGAGTTGTTCCTGAACGGACAGCACCGAAGAGGGACGAATGACCGGGCGATTTGGCTGGACTTCGGCAAATTCGCTAGACGACGATTTTATTCGGAGGCTAACACCACAACCCCTATCGGCAAGGCAAGCGCGACTAATCCCGAAAACAGTGATTTTCAGCGCAAGCACGATCGAAGAAAGGATAATTTGCACACGCCCTATACGTGCATTTTGCACAAGATTGCCGGCAGTGCCAATCCGTGATGACTTGCGTGCCAACGAAGGCCACCTGACCCCGCTCTCGAAGTCGCAGACTTCGACAAGACGCGGTTAGCCACAGACTGGGCACCCACCCGATCCTCAGAAATCGCTGACGATCCCGTTCTTCT
Source organism: Fulvimarina thalattae (assembly GCF_040239565.1). Classification (NCBI taxonomy): domain Bacteria; kingdom Pseudomonadati; phylum Pseudomonadota; class Alphaproteobacteria; order Hyphomicrobiales; family Aurantimonadaceae; genus Fulvimarina; species Fulvimarina thalattae. The sequence goes on along the minus strand of NZ_JBEHWS010000001.1, from coordinate 549,512 downwards.
CCCAGTCGCCGTACCGAACCGGCTCCACGCCCGACTTGCGCCCATCGACCTCTTCCGGAAGGCTTGCTGGGTCGACCTTGAAGGCTTCGTTCCGACGCCGCCGCTCTTCCGCTTCGGCGAGCGCACGTTTGGCTGCCGGGGAGAGCTTTCGCACATTGGTCTCACTGGAAACCTTCATGGCGGAAAGAATGTCGGCCGGATCGTCGGTGCTCATGTTTCTGTCTCTGTCTTGTCCTTCCCGCCTCATATAGGAATACTGCGCGTCCGCCCAAACTTGAAGGCCAGTCGCGGACGGACCATTTCATCGGCAGGACAAGGCGGGCTCGATCCGCCGCACGTGTTTTGAAGGCACTTCGACAATGAATATGGTCAAGACTGCTGCCCTGATCGCCGTTCTGACGGCGCTCTTCATGGGGATCGGCCTCCTGATCGGCGGACGCGGCGGGATGCTTATCGCATTCGTGATCGCGGCGGGCATGAACCTCTTCGCCTATTGGAACGCCGACAAGATGGTGCTGAAGATGCACCGGGCGAAGGAGGTTGACGAGCGCACCGCACCGGAGTTCCACCGCATCGTCGCGGGCCTCGCCCAGCGCGCCGGCCTGCCGATTCCGAAGGTCTATGTCATCGACAATCCGCAGCCGAATGCCTTCGCGACCGGCCGCAATCCGGAGAATGCGGCCGTCGCGGCGACCACCGGCCTCCTCAATCAGCTGACCCATGAAGAAGTCGCCGGCGTGATGGCGCACGAACTCGCACATGTGCAGAACCGCGACACGCTGACCATGACGATCACCGCGACCCTCGCCGGCGCGATCTCCATGCTCGCGAATTTTGGCATGTTCTTCGGTGGCAATCGCAACAATCCGCTCGGCATCGTCGGCATGCTGGCCGCCGTCATCGTCGCGCCGCTCGCGGCTATGCTGGTGCAGACGGCGGTGTCGCGGACCCGCGAATATTCGGCCGACCGCCGCGGCGCGGAAATCTGCGGCCAGCCCGATTGGCTCGCCTCGGCGCTTGAAAAGATCGCCAAAGCCTCAGGCCGCATCCCGAACGAGACTGCCGAGCGCAATCCCGCGACGGCGCACATGTTCATCATCAATCCGCTATCGGGAAACAAGATGGCCGGGCTCTTCTCGACCCATCCCGACATCAACGAGCGGATCGCGCTTCTGCGCGAGATGCGGATCGAGGGCGGGGCCGATCCGATCGCCTATGATCGGACGCGCGGGCAGGACAGCGGCCGGAGCCGGTTACCGGACACGGGCTATCGCAGCCATACGGCCGAGAACGGACGCCGTGGCTCCGACACGCGCAAGGGTCCGTGGGGTTGAGCGACGTGAGCCAGTCGAGCCTCTCGCCGCAGCAGCGCAAGGAACGGGCCCGCGCAAGGCGGGGAGAGCCTTCGTCGAGCAGCCCCAACACGCCAAAGGGTGCGCCGGCCGACAAGCCCGGCCTCAAGGCGCGGCAGGTGGCCGCCAAACTTCTCGGCGCAGTCATCGAGCAGCAAACATCGCTCGATGGCCTCACTGATCCCGATCACGGACAGCCGCATTACAGACAGCTGGAACCCCGCGATCAGGGCCTCGGCAAGGCGATCCTCCTGACGGCGCTCCGCTTTCGCGGCACGCTGAGCGCGGAGATCGCTGCGCGTCTCGATCGTCCGCTGCCGAGCAATGCGACGGCGTTGAACCACCTTCTGCACGTGGCGGCGGCGCAGATTCGTTTTCTCGACATTCCGGACTCGGCCGCCGTCGACCTCGCCGTGACTGCCGCCGAAGCCGATCCGCGAACGCGCCGCTTCAAGGGCGTCGTCAACGCGGTGCTGAGGCGGATGACGCGTGAACTCGGCGACGCCGAGGTGACCACCGAACCCGTCACCGACTGCCCCGACTGGCTTTTCGAGCGGCTCCTCGCGGCCTATGGCGAGCCCCGTGCGCGGGCGATCGCGGCAGCGCACAGAGTGCCCGCGCCGATCGATCTCACGGTGAAGAATGATCCCGAAGCCTGGGCGGAGCGCCTCGGCGGACGGGTGGTCTCCGGCCACTCGATTCGCCTCGATGCGACAACGCAGGGCAGCATCGCCTCTCTCGAAGGCTTTCCGGAGGGCGCATGGTGGGTGCAGGACGCCTCAGCCGCCCTCCCCGTGCGCCTCTTTGGCAACCTCCAAGGCAAGAACGCCGCCGATCTGTGCGCCGCACCCGGCGGCAAGACGGCGCAGCTCGCTCTCGCCGGCGCGGCGGTGACGGCCTGTGAAGCCTCCAAATCCCGCGCCAAGCGCCTCGCCGCGAACCTGACGCGTCTCGCCCTCGATGCAGAAACGCTTACCGGGCCGTTCCAGGATACCCTCGGCGAGCGCACCTTCGACGCAGTACTCCTCGACGCACCCTGCTCGTCTACAGGCACGCTCCGCCGCCATCCCGATGTCGGCTACACCAAGTCGCTGGACGATGTCAGACGGCTCGCCGACGTGCAGCGCAAGCTTCTCGACGCGGCCGCGAAACATGTCGCGCCCGGCGGCACGCTCGTCTTCTCCAACTGCTCGATCGATACGATCGAAGGCGAAGAGCTGGTCGCCGCCTTCCTCGCCGAACGCAGCGATTTCGCCCGCCGGCCGATCGAACAGGGCGATGTCGCCGGGTTCGATGCCGCGATCACGCCTGAGGGCGATCTGCGCACGACGCCCGAAATGCTCTCGGAGATCGGCGGCGTCGACGGCTTCTTTGCGGCAAGGCTTCAGAGAGTGAGCTGACGCAATGCTTCAATGCCCTACCCTTCGCCACTCCGCGCTGACCGTCGCGCTCGTCTTGCTAATGAGCCTCTCCGCCTGCGGCGGCATGACGAATGCTGTCGGCGTCCTGCCCAACACGCTCGACGATCTCGAAGAAAAGAGCGCGGCAGCACGCGGTGAAGCCGCTTCTTCGCCGAGCTGCGAAAATCCGCCCTGCCCTATCGAGGCGAAGCGATAGCCCTTTCGGCATTGCGGCACTCACGATTCGGCCCTATCACGGCGGGCATTCTCCCGCCGTAACCGACCGATGAGTGCCGCTCCATGTCCGTCAAAGCCAATGCAACGCCCCTGCCAGATCGGGTGAAGGTCCAGCGAGCGCTGATCTCCGTCTCTGACAAGACAGGCCTCGTCGACTTCGCGACCGAGCTTGCCGGCATGGGGGTCGAACTCGTCTCGACCGGCGGCACGCGAAAAGCCCTGAGCGATGCGGGCCTCACCGTGCGCGACGTTTCCGATCTCACCGGCTTTCCGGAGGTGATGGACGGCCGGGTGAAGACATTGCATCCGGGCGTCCATGGCGGCCTGCTCGCCATCCGCGACGACGAAGCCCATGCAAAAGCGATGGCCGATCACGACATCCAGCCGATCGATCTTCTCGTCGTCAATCTCTACCCTTTCGAGGAAACCCTGAAGAGCGGCGCAGACGCAGCAACGCAGGTGGAGAACATCGATATCGGCGGCCCCGCGATGATCCGCGCTGGCGCCAAGAACCACGGCTATGTCACTGTCGTCGTCGATCCTTCCGATTATACCGCTGTTCTCGACGAGTTGCGCACCAATGCCGGCGAAACGACGCTGGCCTTGCGCCGCATGATGGCTGGCCGCGCCTATGCCCGTACCGCCGCCTATGATGCGGCCGTCTCCGGCTGGTTCGCCGATCAGACGGGCGATGCCACCCCGCGCCGCATCTCCATCGCCGGCGAACTCGCCGAATCCCTGCGTTATGGCGAGAACCCACACCAGAAAGCCGCCTTCTACCGCACCGGCGAGGAGAGGCCGGGCGTCGCAACCGCGCGGCAGGTGCAGGGCAAGGCGCTCTCCTACAACAATATCAACGACACCGACGCCGCGTTCGAGCTGGTCGGCGAATTCGATCCGGCCCGCACCAAGGCCGTCGCGATCATCAAGCACGCCAATCCTTGCGGCGTTGCCGAAGGCGAGACGCTGATCGAGGCCTATCGCATGGCGCTGCGCTGCGACCCCGTTTCGGCCTTCGGCGGCATCGTTGCCCTCAACGCGCGGCTCGATGCGGCGAGCGCCAAGGAGATCACCGAGGTCTTCACCGAGGTCATCATCGCGCCCGAGGCCGACGACGAAGCGATCGAGATCGTCAAGGCGAAGAAGAACCTGCGCCTCCTTCTCACAGGCGGCTTGCCCGATCCGCGCGCCAAGGGCCGCTTCGTGAAATCGGTCGCCGGCGGACTTCTCGTCCAGTCGCGCGATGCCGGTGTCGTCGACGATCTCGACCTCAAGATCGTCACCAAGCGCGCGCCGACGGACACTGAACTCGCCGATCTCAAATTCGCTTTCCGCGTCGCCAAGCACGTGAAGTCGAACACCATCGTCTACGCGAAGGACCGCGCGACGGTCGGCATCGGAGCCGGCCAGATGAGCCGCGTGGACGCCGCCCGCATCGCCGCCCGCAAGGCAGAGGACGCGACAAAGGCGGCAGGCCTTTCCGAGCCGCTCACAAAGGGCTGCGTCGTCGCTTCGGACGCCTTCTTCCCTTTCGCCGATGGTCTCCTTTCGGCGATCGAAGCAGGCGCGCGCGCCGTCATCCAGCCCGGCGGCTCCATGCGCGACGACGAGGTGATCAAGGCGGCCGACGAACATGACGTCGCCATGGTCCTCACCGGCATGCGCCACTTCCGGCACTGAGAACCCGCCAAAGAAGCTTAAAGCCACCTGCAATTGGCACGGTTGATGCTAACCTTCAGTCAAGGACGGGGTTCGGCGGCTGCGGCCGTCGGCTCCCGTCCCAAACGAGATGCGAGGGTGTGGCGACCGATTCCGGCCGGATGACGGTCATTAAAGTCTGCTGCTTGGCCGGGATGCGCTGAACCACTCCGATCCATGAGTTGGGTACGGGACAATCGGCATGCGCGAAAAACAGGCAGTTCCTCTCGGCAGTCTGATCTACACCCTGGAGGACAAACCGACGCCGGGACCAGCGACGCTCGCGGCCTTCCAGCATATTCTGGCGGCGATCGTCGGCATCGTGACGCCGAGCATCATCATCGGCGGCGTGCTCGAACTCGGCGCCGAAATCCCGTACCTCATCGCGATGTCGCTCTTCGTTTCGGGCGTTGCGACCTTCATCCAGTGCCGCCGCATCGGGCCCATCGGCTCGGGCCTCCTCAGCCTTCAGGGCACGAGCTTCGCCTTTCTCGGCGCAATCCTTGCGGCAGGCTTCGCGGTGAAAGGGCGCGGCGGCGGGCCGGAAGACATCCTGGCGATGATCTTTGGCCTCTGTCTCGTCGGCTGCCTCGTCGAGATCGTCCTCTCCCAGTTCATCGGCAAACTCGGCAAGATCATCACGCCGACCGTCACCGGCATTGTCATAACCGTCATCGGCCTTTCGCTGATCAAGGTGGGCTTCACGGATTTCGCCGGCGGCGCGAATGCGGGCGACACGCTCGGCGCTCCGATCAACCTCCTCCTCGGCTTCATCGTCGTGGTGATGATCCTCGTTCTCACCTTCCAGAAGAACCCGATGGTCCGCATTTCGGCGATCATGCTGGGTCTGGTAGGCGGCTTCGTCATCGCCGCGCTGCTGGGCCAGGTCGATTTCTCGCGTTTCGGCACCGGGCCGTTCGTCGCGCTGCCGATCCCGTTTCGCTACGGCATCGATTTCGACCTCGGCCTCTTCCTGCCGATCGCCTTCATCTACCTGATCACCGCGATCGAGACGACCGGTGACCTGACCGCAAACTCCGTGATTTCCGGCGAGCCGGTCAAAGGCTCGCTCTACCTTTCGCGCATCAAGGGCGGCGTTCTGGCCGACGGCGTCAATTCCGCCATCGCGGCGATCTTCAACACCTTTCCGAACACGACCTTCTCCCAGAACAACGGCGTTATCCAGATGACCGGCGTCGCGAGCCGGCATGTCGGGCTCTACGTCGCCGCGATCCTCGTCGTGCTTGGCTTCCTGCCGGTGATCGGCAGCGCGTTCCTGCTGGTACCGAAGCCTGTCCTCGGCGGTGCCACTCTCGTCCTCTTCGGCACGATCGCGGTCGCGGGCATCCGTATCCTCGCAACCCAGGAGATCGATCGCCGGAAGGTTTACATCATGGCGATCTCGTTCGGGCTCGGGCTCGGCGTCACCCTCGTACCGGACGCCACCCAGCAGCTGCCCGACTTCATCCGCCAGGTCTTCGCCACGCCGATCACCCTGTCCGGGCTCTCTGCGATCCTCCTCTCGCTCATTCTGCCGGAGGAAGAAGCCGATCCCGCGGTAGTCGACCTTTCAGAAGCCAGAGAAGCGCCGAGTAGGAACTGAAGTCGAAACCGACCGCCAATTTTCATCCTTACAAGAAAAAGCCGCCTCGCGATCCGAAGATCTCGGGCGGCTTCTTCAGGTATTGCGGTGTCTAACGCTTACTTCTTGTCGTTGTCGTAGCGCTCGACCGCTTCGCGGATCATCTTGCGGGCCTGCTCGACGTCGCCCCAATTGTGGATTTTCACCCACTTGCCGGGCTCCAGATCCTTGTAGTGCTCGAAGAAGTGCTCGACCTGCTTCAGGAGGATCTCCGGCATATCGGTGGCAGTTTTCACGTTTTCATACTGCCGGGTCATCTTCGACGTCGGAACGGCGACGACCTTTTCGTCCTGCCCGGCATCATCTTCCATCACGAGGACGCCGATAGGCCGGCAGGGCAGGACACAACCCGGCACGAACGGACGGTCGTTGAGGACGAGAACGTCGATCGGATCGCCGTCGTCCGACAGGGTGTGCGGCACGAAGCCGTAATTGCCGGGATAGCGCATCGGCGTGAACAGGATGCGGTCGACGAAGAGCGCTCCGGACTCCTTGTCGAGCTCGTATTTCACCGGCTCGCCGCCCATCGGCACCTCGATGATGACGTTGATTTCGTCCGGCGGATTCTTGCCTCGGGAGATCGCTTCGACGCGCATGACGTTTCCTCTATCGGGTTTCTGCTTGTGCTGCCGGATGTCGGCGCAGCTTCGTTTCGCAGCGGTATTATAGGGCATGCGCAGGGAGTCAATCGGGTCGGAAGCCCCTGCCCCGTCGCATCGTCAAGGGGACGTCGAAGAAAAATGCGACACGATTAACGAAGCATCTGTTGGTTTCACCGCTCGTTAACCCTAACCGCCTACAAACCTATCCGAACGAGACGTCGCATGAAGCTACGGTTCAAAACGCATCAATGCCCATGAGGGGCGCTCGCTAAAGATGGGCAAATGAACTAATGACCAGCATCAACACCAACGTCGCCGCCATGACCGCCCTGCAGAACCTGCAGAGCACCAACACCATGATGGACCAGACGCAGAACCGTATCTCGACCGGTTACCGCGTCGCCGAAGCTTCCGACAACGCTGCCTACTGGTCGATCGCGACCACCATGCGTTCCGACAACAAGGCGATGTCCGCCGTGACCGACGCGCTCGGCATCGGTGCCGCAACGGTCGATACGGCCTATACGGCCATGACATCTGCAAAAGACGTTCTCGACGAGATCAAGCTCAAACTGACCGCTGCTTCGCAGGACGGCACCGATCGCGCGAAGGTTCAGGGTGAAATCTCCCAGCTCCAGTCACAGCTGAAGAGCATTGCGAAGTCGGCTTCGTTCTCGGGTCAGAACTGGCTGTCTGTCAGCAAGACCACAACCGCTTCTGTGACGTCGTCTTTCTCGCGTGAAGAAAATGGCTCGATCACTCTCGGCACGATCGGCATCAACACAGCCGATACCGCTCTTTTCATCGGCTCCGACAAGGGTATTCTCGGCACCGAGAAGATCATCAACAAGGCCACAATGGGCACCGTTGCTGCAGCCACACCGATGATCTTCGACGAGACGGGCGACCGAGTGCAGTTCACTGTCGCTCTGGCAGCCAATGGCAGCAACCCCGCAGTAGCTGCGCAGACGATCCAGATCAACGCCGCCGACACTGACGGCAGCATCGACAACACCGCGGAACTTGCGGAAATCATCAAGGAAAAGATCGAGGCGAACACGAGTCTCGCCGGTCGTCTTAAGGTTGATGTCGACAAGGACGGCAACCTCGTTCTGTCCAGTGAGTCGAAGATCACCACCACGGCAGGTACCGGAACGGCAGGTACGGGCGGCAACACCACCGCTCCGGTATCGACCGCCATGACCGCTGTGGCCGCAGCTGCCAACACTGAACTGAAGACGTCCGTCGCAAACTTGGACATCTCGGGCAACACCATCAATGGTGCTGACATCGAGAAGTTCATTGACTTCGTCGATGCTGCACTCGAGAACGTGATTGCTGCTGCCGCGGACCTCGGTTCGATCAAGACCCGTATCGACATGCAGACCGAGTTCACCGGTAAGCTGACCGATGCGATCGATCGCGGTATCGGCACCCTCGTCGACGCCGACATGACCGAAGAGTCCACCAAGCTGAAGGCTCTTCAGACACAGCAGCAGCTCGGTGTTCAGGCGCTCTCCATCGCCAACGCTTCCGCACAGTCGATCATGCAGCTGTTCCAGGGCTAAATCGAGTCAAATCGCTAACGGAAAGCCGCCGCAAGGCGGCTTTTTGCGTTTCAAGGCCCCTTATCTACTCTTAGCAATTCATTTACTATAATGTTCCCAAGTGTAATGAGGAATTTTATTAACCATATAGTTTAGGGTGTTCATAAGAGTTGCAGGTCATCTTGTGTGTCATAGAAGGGCGGCCATCGAAAGCCGCAAGCATGACGCTGACCTCTCTATTCCGGCCGGCCCGGACTGTCCCCAACGATCTGAATATCGGGACTACACTTTTATGACCAGCATCAACACCAACGTCGCCGCCATGACCGCCCTGCAGAACCTGCAGAGCACCAACACCATGATGGACCAGACGCAGAACCGTATCTCGACCGGTTACCGCGTCGCCGAAGCTTCCGACAACGCTGCCTACTGGTCGATCGCGACCACCATGCGTTCCGACAGCAAGGCGATGTCCGCCGTGACCGACGCGCTCGGCATCGGTGCCGCAACCGTCGATACGGCCTATACGGCCATGACCGCGACGAAGGACGTTCTCGACGAGATCAAGCTCAAGCTGACCGCTGCCACGCAGGATGGTACGGACCGCGAAAAGGTTCAGGGGGAAATCTCCCAGCTCCAGTCACAGCTGACGAGCATCGCGAAGTCGGCTTCGTTCTCGGGTCAGAACTGGCTGTCCGTCAGCAAGACGAGCACCGCCTCGGTTACGTCGTCCTTCTCGCGTGAAGAGAATGGTGCGATCTCTCTTGGCTCGCTTAGCGTCAACACTTCCGACACGGCTCTTTTCGTCGGCTCCGACAAGGGCATTCTCGGCACCGAGAAGATCATCAACAAGGCCACGTTGGGCACCGTTGCTGCAGCCACGCCGATGGTCTTCGACGAGACGGGCGACCGAGTGCAGTTCACTGTCGCTCTGGGAGCCAATGGCAGCGACGCCGCAGTAGCTGCGCAGACGATCGCGATTACTGCCGCCGACACTGACGGTAGCATTGGCGATGCCTCGGAACTCGCTGCCATCATCAACGAAAAGATTGATGCGAACACGAGTCTCGCAGGCCGTCTGAAGGCTGACGTGGACAAGGACGGCAACCTCGTTCTGTCCAGTGAGTCGAAGATCACCACCACGGCAGGTACCGGAACGGCAGGTACGGGCGGCAACACCACCGCTCCGGTATCGACCGCCTTTACCGCTGTGGCCGCGGCTGCCAACACGGAACTGAAGGCGTCCGTCGCAAACATGGACATCTCGGGTGACACCATCAATGGTGCTGACATCGAGAAGTTCATTGACTTCGTCGATAACGCACTCAAGAGCGTGACTTCTGCTGCTGCCGATCTCGGTTCGATCAAGACCCGTATCGACATGCAGACCGAGTTCACCGGCAAGATGATGAACGCCATCGATCGCGGTATCGGCACCCTCGTCGACGCCGACATGACCGAAGAGTCCACCAAGCTGAAGGCTCTTCAGACACAGCAGCAGCTCGGTGTTCAGGCGCTCTCCATCGCCAACAACTCCTCGCAGAACCTGCTCTCGCTCTTCCGTTAATCGGAACGGCTCTGAAGCAAGTCCAGTCTGGAAAGGCCCGGCAACCGCCGGGCCTTTTCTCGTTGAGTGGTTCGTTTCTACCAGCTCCTGGAGGGACGATCGACGCCATTGATGGTACGGGCAGGAACGCTCAGCGCCCGAACGCGTTTTTACACTGAAAATCAATGTTTAACGCAAAATTCGGGAGGCCCCTCATGGTCGACAAGAATGAAATCAAGGGCGCAGCGAAAGAAGCCGGCGGCAAGGTCAAGGAAGCGGTCGGCTCGGCTGTGGGTAACGAAAGAATGCGGGCTCAAGGCGAGGCCGATCAGGCCGAAGGCAAGACCCAGAAGAACTATGGCAAGGTCAAGGACGCCGTCAAAGACCAAAGCAACCACTGAGCTTCATGAAGTTTTGAAGTGCGTCGAGCCGTCCGATCCGGGCGGCTCTTTTTCGTTGTGCGCACGCCGCAAGAGACCCGCAGTCCATCGACCCGCAAGTTTCTTGCTGTGTCAGGTCGCGGCTAACGGAGCGCGAAACAGTCCGGTCGTTTGCCCGGCCTCTTGCGAAACATTCTAAATCGCTTACCCTCCAGAAATACGACGTTTTCCGCTCGCGCACCGCCTAATCGAAGTGTTCAGACGGATTGTTCCCGGTCTTCTCGACTGGCGTCTCCAGCGCGTTCGGCACATTTCAAAAAAGGAGCGGCCGATGGTCTCTTTCACCCTGAACGGCGAACAGCGCCAATTCGACGGCGATCCGGAAACGCCTCTGCTCTGGGTCATTCGCGACGCGGAAACGCTGACCGGTACGAAATACGGCTGCGGCATCGCTCAATGCGGCGCCTGCACCGTGCATGTCGACGGCATGACGCGGCGCTCATGCGTGACGCCGATCTCCAGCCTCGAAGGTTCGACCGTCACAACGATCGAGGGCATCGACGGGCGCGAAGCCAAAGCCGTCCAGGCAGCCTGGACCGAGATCGACGTGCCGCAATGCGGTTACTGCCAGTCCGGACAGATCATGTCCGCCGTTTCGCTCCTGCAGATGAACCCCCAGCCGAGCGACGAGGACATCGACGGTGCGATGGCGGGCAATATTTGTCGCTGCGCCACCTATCAGCGCATCCGGCAGGCAATTCACAACGCCGCCGACTCGATGGAGGGCTGAGGACCATGGGTATTCACGACACGAACACGACGGGCGGCATTCGCCCGACCCGCCGCGCCTTCCTCACCGGAGCCGGCCTCGTCATCGGAATGACGCTCGTTCCGAAGGGCTTTGCGAAAGGCCAGGAGAAGGCCGTCATCCAGGCGGACGTTCAGAACGACGCAGCACGCGCTTTCAACGCCTTCGTGCGGATCGCACCGGACTCCACGGTCACGATCCTTTCCAAGCATATCGAATTCGGCCAAGGCCCCTATACCGGCCTTGCGACGCTGGTCGCCGAAGAACTCGACGCCGACTGGAGCCAGATGCGGGTCGAGGCCGCGCCGGCCGATGACGACGTCTACAAGAACCTCGCATTCGGCCTTCAGGGCACGGGCGGGTCGACGGCGATCGCCAATTCCTATGAGCAGATGCGCAAGGCCGGCGCCACCGCGCGTGCCATGCTGGTCGCGGCCGCTGCCGAAGAATGGGATGTTCCCGCCGACGAAATCCTCGTTTCCAAGGGCACGATCAGCCACAAGGCCTCGGGCAACAGCTCCGACTTCGGTTCGCTCGTAAATAAGGCGGCGGATATGGACGCGCCATCGGAGCCGACGCTGAAAAATCAAGAAGACTTCGTCCTGATCGGCACCGATCGGCAAAAGGTCGACACGATTTCAAAGACGAACGGCAGCGCAATCTTCACCCTCGACATCGAATTCGAGGACATGCTGATCGCGGTCGTCAAACATCCCGATCATTTCGGCGCAAAGGTAAAGAGCTTCGACGATTCGAAGGCACGGGAAGTCTCCGGCGTCGTCGATGTGAAACAGGTGCCGCAAGGCGTCGCGGTCTATGCCGATTCGACCTTTGCCGCTCTGAAGGGCCGTGCCGCTCTCGAAGTCGAGTGGGATCTCGCGGAAGCCGAAAGCCGCTCGAGCGAGGCGATCTTCGAAGATTATCTTTCCCAGATCGGCGGCGAGAACGAATTGGAAGCCGCCAATCAGGGCGATGTCGCGGCCAATCTCAATCAGGACGGCCTGACCACGATCGAGTCCACGATGCGCTTTCCCTTCCTCGCCCACGCGCCGATGGAGCCGCTCGATTCGGTCTTGATCCGCCGCGAGGACGGCTCGATCGACTGTTATAATGGCGCCCAGTTTCCCGGACAGGACAAGGCGGCGATCTCGGAAGTCTGCGAGGTCGATGCGGCGAATGTCCGGGTCAACACACAGCTCGCTGGCGGCTCCTTCGGTCGCCGGGCCCAGTTCGGCTCGCCCTACATGCGCGAAGCGGCGGCGGTCTTCAAAGCCGCGGGGATGGATCGCCCCGTCAAGCATGTCTGGACACGCGAAGACGATATCCGGGGTGGCTTCTATCGTCCAATCTACATCCACAAGCTGAAGGGCGCCGTCGACGGCGACGGCAATATCGTCGCCTGGGATCAGGCGATCGTCGGCCAGTCCATCATGAACAAGGACGAGATCGACGAGACCAGCGTCGAGGGCGCATCCGACAGCCCGTACCAGATCCCGAACCGGAGGGTGATGTCGGTCAACACGACCCTGCCCGTGCCGATCCTCTGGTGGCGCTCGGTCGGCCACACCCACACGGCTTTTGCGGTCGAGACCTTCCTCGATCAGCTTCTTGAGGAAGCCGGCAAGGATCCCGTCGAGGGCCGTCTCGCTCTTCTTCCCGAAGGCTCGCGCGAACGTGGTGTGCTGACCCGGGTTGCCGAAATGGCTGGTTTTGCGAACGGCTCGCCGCCGGAAGGACGGGCCTGGGGCGTCGCCGTTCACAAGAGCTTCTCGACCTATGTCGCCGAAATCGCCGAGGTTTCTCTCGGCGACGATGGCGGGCCAAGGGTGCATAAGGTCTGGTGCGCCGTCGATTGCGGTGTCGCGGTCAATCCGAACATCATCAAGGCGCAGATGGAAGGCGGCATCGGCTACGGGCTGGGCGCGGTCCTTTACGACGAGATCACGCTCGAAGAAGGCGGCCGGATCGTTCAGTCGAACTTCAACGACTACCGGTCCCTGCGCATTTCCGAAATGCCGGAGGTCGAGGTCGCGATCATCGAATCGACCGAGGCGCCGACCGGTGTCGGCGAGCCGGGCGTTCCGCCGATCGGTCCCGCCGTCGCGAATGCATGGCGGCGCCTGACCGGTGAGCCCGTTCAAAGCCTGCCCATCGTGCCCTCGCGCACGGCAGGTGCCTGAGACCTCTTATCGAGCCGACAAGGCTTTCGCCGGTCACGCAAGGCGTGGCCGGCATTCCTATCGACTGACCATTTCCTGCGCAAAGTGAGTGCCGCCCGTGAAACTCGTCTCCCGTAACAGCCTTGCCGGCTTCGTCCTTTCCATCGCTGCGGCTTCGCTTGTCGTCTCTTCGCCAGTGGTCGCTCAGGACCGCGACCCCGCCACCGGCGAAGCTTCCCAACCGATGACGCCCGAGGAAACCACCGAGGGCCTGAAATCGGTCTCCGACTTCGACTCGATCTCAGACGAGACCGAGCGCTCGATTGCCATCTTCGAAGAGACTGGCAAGGTGCTGCAGCACCCGCGCTGCGTGAACTGCCATCCTGCGGGAGATTCCCCGCTTCAGAACATGGAAATGACCGAACATCAGCCGCCGGTTCAGCGTGGAGACGCCAATTTCGGCGTGCCCGGCATGATGTGCAACACCTGCCACGGGCCCGAGAACGCCCAGATCGTCGGCCAGAGCCCGGATATCCAGTCGATCCCCGGCAATCCGAGCTGGCATCTCGCGCCGATCGAGATGGCTTGGGAGGGCAAGTCCCTCGCCGAGATCTGCGAGCAGATTAAGGACGAAGACCGCAATGGCGGGAAGACCCTCGCCGAACTGGTGGAGCACATGGCCGAAGACGATCTCGTCGGCTGGGGCTGGGAGCCGGGCGAAGGCCGCGAGCCGGTTCCGGGCACCCAGGAGCAGTTCGGCCAGCTCTACGAAGCCTGGGCCGCGACGGGCGCGCATTGTCCGTCGAGCTGAGGAACCGTTCTATCGCGTCTACTGGTCCGAGCCGCGTTGTCCGCCACCGGGGCTGACAATCGCGGGCTCGTTCTGCCTTGCGACGGCTGATCGCTCAGGGCGCGCCACTGTGCGGTCGTAGATTATCCGGCCGCCCGAATAGGTCGCGACGGTTGCGCGTTCGTCGCCGAGGGTCATCAGCGCGAAGAGTTCCTCTTCCAGCGTTTCGACCCGCTCCATGCGGCGAGAAAGCGGTCCAGTCGATCGACTGTCGAGGACGGTGATGTCGGCTTCGAGGCCGGGGGCGAGCCGGCCGATGGCCTCGCCGAGGCCTATAGCGTCCGCGTTGCCGGCTGTCGCCATGCGAAAAGCCTCAAAGGCGGTGAGCTTCTGGCCTTTCAGGGCAAGCACCTTGTAACCCTCTGCCATTGTCCGCAGCATGGAATAGCTAGTGCCGCCGCCAATATCGGTCGCGATGCCGACACGCACTTCAGCGGCGCGCAATGCCTCGCGATCAAACAGACCGGAACCAAGGAACAGATTCGAGGTCGGGCAGAAGATCGCCGAGGCCCCGCCCGAGGCGAGCGCGCCCCGTTCGCGCTCGCTCAAGTGAATGCAGTGCCCGAACAGCGCGCGGCGACGGACGAGGCCGAAGCGTTCGTAAACGGCGGTGTAATCAGCATCCTTCGGAAAGAGGTCGGCCACATAGGCGATCTCGGCATGATTTTCCGACAGATGCGTCTGGATCGGCAGATCAGGAAATTCGCGGGCCAGCGTTGCGGTGGCCTCCAGCTGAAGCTCGGTCGAGGTCGGCGCGAAGCGCGGCGTGATCGCGATCTCCAGCCGGCCCTGCCCGTGCCAGCGCTCGATCGCTGTCTTCGTCTCCTCATAGCCGCGTTCGGGCGTATCGAGCAGCGCCTCCGGCGCGCCGCGATCCATCATCACCTTGCCGGCGATCATCCGCAGTCCCCGCCGGTCCGCCTCGCCCATGAAAGCATCGAGGCTCACCAGATGGGACGTGCAGAACACCGAAGCGCTCGTCGTGCCATTCGCCGCCAGCGTATCGAGCAGCCAGCGCGAGGCATCGGACGCGATGCGCGGGCTGGAATAGCGCGCCTCTTCCGGAAAGGTGTATTTCTGCAGCCATTCCATCAGCTCCGCGCCGTAGGACGCGATCACCTGAGTCTGCGGCAGGTGGAGATGCGGGTCGATGAAGCCGGGCAGGATGAGGTGCGGATGGTGGTTCGTCACCGGAACGTCCGGCGGCAGACTATCGATGATCGGCTGGGCCTCGCCCACTCGCTCGATCAATCCGTCGCGGATCAGCACCACACCGTCGGAGTGAAAGACAACGGCCCGCTCTCCGATTTCCGCAGGATCACCCGTAAAGCTGAGGACCCGGCCGCGCAGCGCCAGCATCCGACCGGGCGAAGCGACCGGTTTCATCGGGCCGCGACCTCTGTCGGCGCGGGTTCGGCAGCAAGCCGTATCCCCTCGCCCGCCTCCAGCCAGCGCCGGAGCATGTCGCGTTCTTCGGGTGCCATTTCGGTGATGTTGCCCGGCGGCATCGCATGGCTACGCACCGCCTGCCGCTCGATCGCCGGTGCCCAGTGGACGATGTCGTCGCGTGTTTCGAGAACGACATTCTTCGGTGCATGGGCCATGCCCGGCCAGAGCGGTTCGCGGGCATGGCACATGGAGCAGCGCGAGAGGATAACGCCCTCGGCCTCATCGAGCAGCGGGGAAGCTGCGAGCGCCACCTGCGGGTCCTTCGTGAACGTCCGCGCCTCTTCTGGCGCGGCGTCCCGCCAGCCCGGCACGCTGGAGAGCGTGATAACGATGGCAAACAGCAGCCCCGCGCCGACCCAGCACCACCAGAGCCGCCTACCCGTCGCATGCTCGGTGTTGAAATAGTGGCGCACCAACGCGCCCATGAGCAGCACCAGTCCGGCGATCACCCAGTTCCACTCGGTCGCGAAGGCGAGCGGATAGTGGTTCGACAGCATGAGGAAGATGACCGGCAGCGTCAGATAGTTGTTGTGCAGAGAGCGCTGCTTCGCCGCCTTGCCGAGCGCCGGGTCGGGCGTCCGCCCCGCCTTCAGATCGTCCACCACGATCGTCTGGTTCGGGATGATGATGAGGAAGACGTTGGCGGTCATGATCGTCGCGATCATCGCGCCGGTGTGGAGCATCGCGCCGCGGCCGGAGAACACTTCATTGAAGCCCCAGCTCGCCGCGACGATGTAGACGAAGAGCGCGACGAAGAGCCAGGTGTCGTCGTTTGTCAGCGGCGACTTGCAGAGCCCGTCATAGACCAACCAGCCAAGCGCCAGCCCGCCAATGCCGATCAGGCTCGCGCCCCAGAGCGGCAGATCGGCCTTCTGCGGATCGATCAGATAGAGCTCGGCCCCGAGATAGTAGACGAGGAAGAGCAGCGCCGCGCCGGAAAGCCAGGTGGCGTAGCTCTCCCATTTGAACCAGGTCAGATCCTCCGGCATTTCCGCCGGCGCAATCAGGTACTTCTGCATGTTGTAGAAGCCGCCGCCATGCACCTGCCATGCTTCACCCGCAACGCCCTCGGCGAGATCACGCCTTTTCCGAAGGCCGAGATCGAGCGCGATGAAGTAGAAGGACGAGCCGATCCAGGCGATGGCAGTGATGACATGGACCCATCGCACCGCGAATTGCAGCCATTCGGAGAAATAGGTCCACATGCGGCCCTCGGGAGTTGGTATAGGCGATGGCCGCGCCCGCGGAAGGCCGCGTCAATCACCTGAGGTTCGTCATCCTCGGGCCTCGTCCCGAGGATCCAGCGCGATGTGTCGGCCCGAGCAGTCCCGGCGACTGTTCAGAAGCCCGACGAATACGCAGACTGCTGAGTCTTCGTTTGACTCTTCTGGATCCTCGGGACGAGGCCCGAGGATGACGGATGAGAGTTGAGAGACCCGCGTCTGACGCTCACTCGCGGGTCGGACCTGGGATGGATCCCGGCTCGAGGGCCGGGCTGACACGCGATGGTTCAGAAATTCAGGCGCAAGGCCCTCAGCTCTGCACGCCTTCCACGTACCAATCCATCTTGAGAAGCTCTTCCTCGGTCATTTCCTCGCCCTCCGGCACGCGCTCTTCGCCGGATTGATCCGTGATCGGGCCGGTGAAGATTTCGTATTCACCAGCCTTGGTCTCGTCATAGACCTTCTGCGCGGCTTGCTTCACATCTTCGGGCATGGCGTCGTTGAAGGGAGCCATTACGACCTCGCCCTCTTCCATGCCGAGCCAGACATTGTGGGACTCCCAGTTGCCATCGAGCACAGCCTGCACCCGTTTGGTGTAATAGGGGCACCATTCATCGATGATCGCGGTCATATGCGCGTTCGGCGCAAAGCTCGTCATGTCGGAAGCCTGACCGAAGGCAATCGCGCCGGCCTTTTCAGCCGCCTGCAGTGGAGCGGGCGAATCCGTGTGCTGGGTGATCACGTCGACACCCTGTGAAAGCAGCGCATTGGCCGCGTCGGCTTCCTTGGCCGGATCATACCAGGAGTTCACCCAGACGACCTGCGTCCTGAAGTCCGGGTTCACCTTCTGGGCCGCCAGCTGGAAGGCATTGATGCCCATGACGACTTCCGGGATCGGGAAGGAGGCGATGTAGCCGGCCTTGCCGCTTTCCGACATGTGGCCTGCGATGGTGCCGAGAACCGCGCGGCCCTGATAGAACTTGGAGTTATAGAGCGCCATGTTCTCCGGCCCGGCCTGGAAGCCGGTGGCGTGCTCGAACTTCACGTCCGGAAACTGCTTGGCGACCTTCAGGGTCGGATTGCCGAAGCCGAAGGACGTCGTGAAGACGATGTCCGCCCCGTCCTGCGCGAGCTGGCGGATGACGCGCTCGGCGTCCGGTCCCTCGGCGACGTTCTCCACATAGGTTGTCTCGACCTTGTCGCCGAGGTTCTTAGCCAAGCACTGGCGACCCTGGTCATGGGCGTAGGTCCATCCGAAATCGCCGATCGGGCCGACATAGACGAAGCCGGCCTTGACCTTTTCGCCGCCTTCGGCGGAATCCTGCGCGAAGCTCGCGGGCACGGCCAGCGCGGCCGCGGCAAAAGTCGCGGCTGCGAGAAGCCTGCGCTTGGTGATGCTGAACATGGGTGGAGCTCCTTTTGAACGTATCTCTCAGGCCGTGGCCCTGAAGGGTTTTCCGAGGCAGGCGGGCGCGTTCGCCCCGCCTTTCCTCGCGAACGAGATGACCGCGAGCACCGCGATCGTCGCGAGATAGGGAAGCGCTGCGAGGAACTCGGGCGCGAACATGTTGAAGCCGGCGGCCTTGGCCTGCAGCTCCATCGTGATAACGAGGCCGAAGAGATAGGCCCCGAGCAGAACGCGACCCGGCTTCCACGAGGCGAAGACGACGAGGGCGATCGCGATCCATCCGCGACCCGCCGTCAGCCTTTCGGCCCACATGGGCGTAAGGACGAGCGAGTAATAGCAGCCCGCAAGCCCCGCCATCGCTCCGCCGAAGAGGACGGCGAGATAGCGGATCTTCAAGACCGGATAGCCGATCGCATGGGCGGCATCGTCGGATTCGCCGACCGCGCGAAGGATAAGGCCGCCGCGCGAGTGCTTGAGGAACCACCAGACCCCGACGGTCAGCGCGATGCCGAGATAGACGAGCGGCGAATGGCCGAAGATCAGCCTCAGGACCGGATTTTCGAAGGAAACGAGCGGTCCGAGCGTCGAGGTGGTGATGCCGACGAAGGGCGCGCCGATGAGCGCCGAAACGCCGGTGCCGAAGATCGTCAGCGCCAAGCCCGTCGCCACCTGGTTCGCCATAAGCGAGAGCGTGAGGACGGCAAAGACCAGCGAGACGAGCGCGCCCGCGAGCAGCGCCGCGATCGCGCCTAGGGTTGGCACCCCCGTCGAATAGGCGACGGCGAAGCCGGTGACCGCCCCGATCAGCATCATGCCCTCGACGCCGAGATTGAGAACGCCGGATCTCTCGACCACGAGCTCGCCGAGCGCGGCGATCAGCAGCGGCGTCGCCGCCCCCGCGACAGTCATGAGAATGGCGACGGTGAGATCGATATTCATGCGCGCGCCGCCTCCACATTCGTCGCGGTGGAGCGTGTCTCGACTGCGGCCTTTGCCGGCGCGCTCCGCTTCAGGCGGTAGGAGGCGAGAATGTCGACACCGAGGAGGAAGAACAGCATCAGCGCCTGGAAGACGCCGGCGGCGGCATTCGGCAGGCCGATCGCCGTCTGCGCATTCTCGCCGCCCACATAGGTGAGCGCCAGCACGAAACTCGCGATAAGAATGCCGAGCGGGTTCAGCCGCCCGAGAAAGGCGACGATGATCGCGGTATAGCCGTAGCCCGTCGGGAACTGCGGCACCATCTGGCCGAACGGACCGGAGGCTTCGAGAATGCCGGCTAGCCCCGCCAGCCCG
Organism: Fulvimarina thalattae; assembly: GCF_040239565.1. Taxonomy (NCBI): domain Bacteria; kingdom Pseudomonadati; phylum Pseudomonadota; class Alphaproteobacteria; order Hyphomicrobiales; family Aurantimonadaceae; genus Fulvimarina; species Fulvimarina thalattae. Next base: position 529,918 of record NZ_JBEHWS010000001.1, on the reverse strand, counting down.
CCGCCGATCAGAAGCGCGAGCCAGACGGTCGAGTTGGCCGAAAAACCTGCAAAGCGCGCCGCCTTGGGGCTCGCACCGACGCTTCTCACCTGAAATCCGACGATCGTGCGGGTCATCACGCCCCATGCCGTCAGCGCGATCGCGGCAGCGATCGGCACGCCGAGATGGACGAGGGTGCCGGACGCCACCATGGGCAGGGTCTGGTCAGAGGTGAACATCGCCGTCTGCGGAAAGCCGAAGGCCATCGGGTCCTTCCACGGCGCGCGCATCAGGTAATAGAGAAGCTGGATCGCTACATAGTTCAGCATCAGCGAGGAGAGGATTTCGTTGACGCCGAGCTTGGTCTTCAGGAACGCCGGCACCGCTGCATAGGCCGCGCCCCAGATCATGCCCATAAGGATCATCGCGGGGAGGATCCACGCACCCGTCATGTCGAGGGTCTGGAGCGCCACCCAGGTGCCGCCGAGGCCACCGAGAATGTATTGTCCCTCGGCCCCGATATTCCAGACATTGGCCCTGAAACCGATGGCAAGCCCGGTCGCGATAATCGCGAGCGGCGCGGCCTTCACCAACAGATCCTGCCAGCGATAGGCGCTGGTGAGCGGCGCGACGAAGATCTCGTACACAGCCGAAACGCCATTATGTCCTAGCAACGTGAAGAGAATCGCGCCGATGACGAGCGCGCCGACGACCGCGATCACGGGGGCCGCGAGATTGGCCTTGCGGCTCGCCTCGCGCCGGGGCTCCAGATTCCAGCCCATCATGAGGCCTTCTCCCGGGTCAGCGCCGCGTCCGCATCGGCGTCGTCCTCGCCATGAACGCCGCCCATCAGGAGGCCGACCTTTTCGATCGAGACCGTCTTCACATCCATCGCCTCGGAAAGCTTGCCGCCATTGATCACGGCCAGCCGATCGCAGAGTTCGAGCAGTTCGTCGAGGTCCTGGCTGACGAGCAGGATCGCGGCACCTTTCGCGACGAGATCGATCATCGCCTGACGAATGAAGCCCGCCGCGCCCGCATCGACGCCCCAGGTGGGCTGGGAGACGATAAAGACCGCCGGATCGGTCATGATCTCGCGCCCGACCACGAATTTCTGAAGGTTTCCGCCCGAAAGGCTTCCCGCCTTCGCCTTCGGACCCGTCGCCTTTACCGAGAAGGCCTCGATGACGGCTTTCGCATACTCATGCGCCTTGCCCGTCCTCAGAATGCCGTTGCCCGCAAGCGATTTCGGGCCGCGCGCGGAGAGAAGCGTGTTCTCAGCAAGGCTCATCTGGCCGATCGCCGCATGGCCGTTGCGCTCTTCGGGCAGCGCGGCGAGCCCCTTCTTCCGCCGCGCGCCGACGCCGAGTTTCGAAAGCTCTTCGCCATCGAGCGTGATCGCGCCGGAGACACCATCCGTCCGCTCGCCCGAAAGCACCGAGAGAAGCTCGTTCTGGCCGTTGCCGGCGACTCCCGCAATGCCGAGGATTTCGCCCGAGCGGATCGAGAAGGAGACATCCTTGAGGCTCACGCCGAAGGGCGGCTCACCCGGTGCGGAAAGGTTCGAGACCGCGAAGCGCTCCTCGCCATAGACGCAGTCGTCCTTGGAGGAGAGGTCCTTCAGGCTCCCACCAATCATCATCTCGGCCATGGAGCGCGCGGTTTCTTGCGCCGGATCGCAGGTGCCGACCACCTTGCCGGCACGCAGGACCGTCGCCGAATCGCAGAGCGCTTTGATCTCGGAAAGCTTGTGCGAAATGTAGAGGATCGAGCAACCTTCGCTCTTCAGCTGGCGCAGGGTCTCGAACAGCCGGTCCACCTCCTGCGGCGTCAGCACCGAGGTCGGCTCATCCATGATGAGGAGCTTCGGGCTCTGGATCAGCGCGCGGACGATCTCGATGCGCTGGCGCTCACCGACCGACAGCGTGTGGACGTCGCGGTGCGGATCGAGCGACAGGCCGTAGGTCTTCAGAACCTGCCGGACCTTTTCCTCCAGCTCCCGGCGCGGCGGCGGATTATCCATGCCGAGGGCGATGTTTTCGAGCACCGTCATCGCCTCGAACAGCGAGAAATGCTGGAACACCATGCCTATGCCGAGCGCGCGGGCCGCATTGGGCGAGGCGATATCGACCTTCTTGCCGTCGAAGGTGATCGTCCCTTCATCGGCCCGCTGGACCCCGTAGATGATCTTGACCAGGGTCGACTTCCCGGCACCATTCTCGCCGAGAAGTGCGTGAATTTCGCCCGGCGCGACGGCGAACGAGACGTTCTCGTTGGCGGTCACACCCGGAAAGCGCTTGGTGATACCGTTCAGCTCGAGGCGCGACGTCATGGATCGCGGGCTATCCCATTCAATTCGTTCGCCGCACTATGGCACTACAAAACCGCATCTGCCAAGCGAACGGGCACCGTTTTCTGTTGATCGGAAAGAAGGCAGGCACAGAGCTCGGCCGCCGTCATCGCGGCGATCACTTCCGGGCGCTTGTCGCGCAGCGCCGAGCCGCCCAGAGGCAGGGTCAGCCGCCCGATATCGGGTTCCCGGCCGATCTCTTCCAGATAAGTCTTGAACCGCGCCCGCTTCGTCGCCGAACCGATCATTCCGATATAGGCCGCATCGCGCCGACGCAACGCTTCGGCGGCGATCAGGAAATCGAGCGCGTGGTCGTGGGTCATCACCACGAAGCCAGCGCCGGCCGGCGCCTCGGCGACCATCGATTCCGGCATGGCCGCCGCGACAGTGCGGACCGATTCGGGGAGGGCCTTGAGCGTCTCGGCGCGCGTGTCGATAAGCGTGATGTTGAGTGGCAAGGGCGCGAGCGCCTGGGCCATCGCACGGCCCGTATGCCCCGCACCGAACAGGACTACGTGAGGCCGCTCGGCCTCCCGGTCCGCCGCTTCCTCGCGCTTGCGGGCCATGACTGCATCATCGGCATGCTCGAAAAGAAGATCAACGCGACCGCCGCAGCACTGGCCGATTTCAGGCCCAAGCGGCACCGATCGCTCCGCGCGCAACTCTCCGGTTTCCAGCATCCGCCGCGCTGTCTCGATCGCATCGAATTCCAGCCGCCCGCCGCCGATCGTATCCTCCAGGCCATCGGCGGTAACCATCATCGACGCCCCCGCCTCCCGAGGCGTCGAGCCGTAAGTGCGGGTGATGGTGACGAGGACAGCGTCTTGGCTCACCCCCTCACCCCCTCTATCGCCTTCAGCACCCGCTCCGGCGTCGCCGGCGCGTCGAGATCGGGGAAGCCCTTGCCGTCGCCGGCCGCGATTACCGCGTCGGTCAGGGCCGAGAACACGGAGATCGCCAGCATGAAGGGCGGCTCGCCGACCGCTTTTGAACGGTAGATCGTGTCGGAGCGGTTCTCACCCTTTTCCCAGATGGCGATGCGCAGATCGTCCGGCCGGTCATTGGCCGTTGGGATCTTGTAGGTGGAGGGCGCATGGGTCATCAGCCGACCCTTTTCGTTCCACCACAGCTCCTCCGTTGTCAGCCAGCCCATGCCCTGAATGAAGCCGCCTTCGATCTGGCCCCGGTCGATCGCCGGGTTCAGGGACTTGCCGCAATCATGCAGGATATCGGCGCGGATAAGCTTGTATTCGCCGGTCAGAGTGTCGACCACGACCTCCGAGCAGGCCGCACCATAGGCGAAATAGTAGAAGGGCTCGCCGCTCGCGCTCTGACGGTCGTAGTGGATGCCGGGCGTTGCGTAGAAGCCGGTCGAAGAGAGCGAGATGCGCGCGAGATAGGCTTCGCCCACCAGATCGGCGAAGCGCTTCTCCTCGTTGCCGATCAAGACGCGGTTCGCCGCGAACACCACCTGCTCCTTCGGCACGTTGTAGCGGGCGACCGCATAGTCGATCAGCCGGTTCTTGATCGTGCGCGCCGCAGCTTGCGCCGCCATGCCGTTGAGGTCCGAGCCCGAGGAGGCCGCCGTCGCGGAGGTGTTCGGCACCTTGGCGGTGGTCGTCGCGGTGATCTTCACATGATCGATGTCGATCTGGAATTCCTCGGCCACGACCTGGGCGACCTTGACGAAGAGGCCCTGCCCCATCTCCGTGCCGCCATGGTTCAGGTGAACCGAGCCATCCTTGTAGACATGAACAAGCGCGCCGGCCTGATTGAGATGGCTGGTGGTGAAGGAGATGCCGAACTTCACCGGCGTCAGGGCGAGGCCCTTCTTAAGGATCGGGCTTTTCGCATTGAACTGGCTGATCGAGTCGCGGCGCGCGCGATAGTCCGATGTTGCCTCCAATTCGTCGACGACTTCGGAAATGATCGAGTCCGTCACCGGCATATGATAGGGTGTCACACCCGGCTCCGCGCCTGAGTCGAAAGACGGATAGAAATTCGCCTTGCGTACATCGAGCGGATCGAGCCCCGCCTCGAAGGCGATCCGGTCCATCACGCGTTCGATGCCCACCATGCCCTGCGGCCCGCCGAAGCCGCGAAAGGCGGTGTTGGAGACGGTATGCGTCTTCAGCCGGCGCGACAGGATGCGCGCGGCGGGGATGCTATAGGCATTGTCGGCGTGGAACATCGCCCGGTCCGCGATGGCGGCCGACAGATCGCGCGAGTAGCCGCATCGAACGAGATGGGAGAAATCGCCCGCCGCGATGCGCCCATCCTCGGAATAGCCGACCGCGTAATCGATCTCGACCTCGTGGCGCTTGCCGGTCATCTCCATGTCGTCGTCGCGGTCGAGCCGGCATTTGACCGGCCGCCCGGTCTTCACCGCCGCAAGCGCGGTGACGGCCGCGAAAAGCGCCGGCTGGCTCTCCTTGCCGCCGAACCCGCCGCCCATGCGCCGCACCTCGACCGTCACCGCATGGTCCGGCACGCCGAGCATCTTAGCGACATTGTGCTGGACTTCGGACGGATGCTGGGTCGAGGAGCGCACCAGAACGTCGCCGTCTTCGAGCGGGATCGAAGTGGCGATCTGGCCTTCGAGATAGAAGTGGTCCTGACCGCCGACCGCCAAGCGGCCAAGGACGCGGTGAGGGGCGGCCTCGAGCGCGGAATCGACGTCTCCGATCCGCATTTCATGCGGGTCGAGAAGATCGTTGCCGGCCTCCTTGGCCGCGGCCAACGCCTGTTCGATGGAGATCGCGGCCGGAAGCTCTTCGTATTCTACGACCGCAAGCTTCGCCGCGCGCCGCGCGAGATCGATGGTCTCAGCCGCGACGGCGAAAATGGGCTGGCCGATATATTGTACTATGGCCTCTGGCCCGCTCGTCGGCGGAAAGATCGGATCGTCGCCAAACACAGGCGAATAGTCGTTTTGGCCGGGGATATCGTCGGCGGTCAGGACGCAGGCGACGCCGGGAGCCGCTCGGACCTTGGAGAGATCGAGTGAGAGGATGCGCGCATGGGCCTTTTCGCTCATGGCAATATAGATCTGCAGCGTGCCAGGTAGTTCCGGTTCATCGTCGATATAGCGCGCGATGCCGGAGACGTGTTTCGCGCCGCTGTCGTGGATGTGCCTGGTATGGACGCCGCCCTTGATCGACCGTTCGTGGGTCGGCCTGCGCTCGTCGAGTTCGGCGGCGGAAGGCTCGCCTGCGCCGGAGCGATCCTGGATGCGGGTTTCGTCCATCAGGCCGCTCCCTGCGCTTCACCGGTTTCGAACGCAGAAATCCGCGCCGGCTTCTTCTCGCCTAGCTCCAGCCGAAACCTCTCCAGCAGGTTCTGCGCCGTCTTCAGCCGGTATCCGCTCGAAGCCCGCATATCCGTCAGCGGCTGGAAATCCTCGGCAAGCGCGATTTGAGCCTCGCGCACCGCGGCCTCATCGAACGGCCGGCCAAGAAGCACGGCCTCGGCATGTTCTGCCCGCTTAGGCACCCCGGCCATCCCGCCAAAGGCAAGCCTGGCTTCGCTCACATTCTCCCCATCAAAGGTCAGCCGGAAGGCAGCCATGACGGCGGAGATATCTGAGTCGAAACGCTTCGATATCTTGTGCGCGAAATAGCGCTGGTTATCTTCCAGCCGCGGCACTTCCAGCGCGACGACGAACTCGCCCGGCGCGCGATCCTGTTTGCCGTATTCGATGAAGAAGCGCTCCAGATCGAGAACGCGTATATCGTCACCCTTACGCAGGTAGACCCGCGCACCGAGGGCGATGAGGCAGGGCGGCAGATCGCCGATGGGCGAACCGTTCGCGATATTGCCGCCGACGGTCCCGGCATTGCGGATCTGCGAGCCGGCGAAGCGGCGCATCATCTCACCGAGGTCGGGATGGATGTCAGCGAGCGTTTCCAGTGCCTCGGCATGGGTAACGCCAGCCCCGAAATAAAGGACGCCCAGCCGCTCCTCGATCATCTGTATGTCCCGCACTTTCGAGACATCGATCAGGACGGAGAGATCGCGGTGCTGTTTCGTCACCCAGAGCCCCACATCCGTCGCCCCCGCGACGAGGGTCGCGTCGGGATGGGCTGCATAGGTGTCGGCGAGATCGTCCACGTTTTCCGGTGCGAACCAGAGCTGCGGACCGCCGGGGCTCTCAGCCTCGTAGCGGAAGATCGCGCCGCTCTGGATAGCCCCGAGGCGTTTCGCGAGCGCCAGATCTTCGCCCAGTGTGTCGGGCTTTGGCAGCTTCGCCAGCGCCTCGCCCGCATCGATGATCGGGCCGTAGCCGGTGCAGCGACATAAGTTTCCGGAAATCTGGTCCTTCACAGTCTGGCGATCCGTCAGCTTGCCACCGTCCCAGGCGGAGAATAGCTGGACGACGAAACCCGGCGTGCAAAAGCCGCACTGGCTGGCATGGCCCTCCACCATCGCCGTGCGCAGAGCTTTGGCCCCATCCGCGCCGCGATGGCTGCCAAGCTTTTCCACGGTCTCGATCGCGCGGCCGTTCATGGCAGGCAGGAACTGGATGCAGGCGTTCACCGGCCGGCGCTTCAGCCCGCCCTGACCATCGTTTTCCGATATCAGCACCGTGCAGGCCCCACAATCGCCCTCGGCGCAGCCTTCCTTGGTACCGGTCAGCCGCTCGGTTTCGCGCAGATATCGAAGCAAAGTCGTCGTCGCAGACAGCCCGGAGACGGAGCGCTCTTCGCCATTGAGGAGAAAGCGGATCGGCTGGTTGCTCTCGGATGCCATTCAGCTCCCCCGATAGGTGGAATAGCCAAAGGGCGAGATCAGCAGCGGCACGTGATAATGGGTGTGCTCGCTCATGCCGAAGCGGATGACGACATCGTCGAGAAATTTCGGATCGGGCAGGTCGAGGTCGAGGCCATCGAAATAGGCCCCGGCTTCGAAGACCAGTTCGTATAGCCCGATCTGGAAATCATCCGTACCGAGGATCGGCCCGTCGCAGCGGCCGTCGCCGTTCGTCGTCACGTCGGCGATCTTCTCGCGTGCGCCGCTGGAGCCGAGGCGGTAGAGCTTGATCGCAAGCCCCCTCGCCGGCTGTCCGGTTGCCGTGTCCAGCACATGGGTCGTCAGGGTGCCGCCGTCTTCGCCCGCCATCAAGCGCCTCGCTTCGTCTTCTCAAAGTGCGATGATGCACCGCAACGCGGGCCTGCCGCAAGAGGATGAAGTGCTATCCTATTGCGTTGAAATAATAGGCGTAAAGCAGGATCCAGAACCCGCAGAGAGCAGCAAGCGCCCAGCGCATGCCGATCCCGGCGACGAGAATGCGCCCCACGAGTCCCGCGAGGGCGGCCGTCAAGGCGAAGCGGCAGAAGCGGATGGGAATCGAGATCAGCGCAAAAGCGAAGATCGACCAGCCCGCCTCACCGGCGAGCACCGCGAATATCTTGTAGGGAACGCCGGTGACCGCGCCGGAGAGCACCGCCCAGTATCCGTCCTCCGCGAGCCGCGTCCGCGTCGCCTCGATCAGCGCTTCTTCGATCGCCGGGATCTGCGCCAGCATGGCGATCGCGGCTTCTGCGTCGCTCGCGCCCCAATAGGCCATGAACGCGCCCGCCATCGCAGCAGCGAGAGCTGCAAACCCACCGAGCATCAGGGCCTTGGTGAGTCCGTATCGCACCGCGACGAATGAGATCAGCACGTCCGGCACCACGAAGAAGAGGCTTGCCTCCCCGAAGCCCCAAAGCGCGGCGAAGAGAACCATCATCATGGAACGAAGAAGTAGTTCGTGAGATGGAAGAAGATCGGCGCGGCGAAGGTGACCGAATCCATCCGGTCGAGCGCGCCGCCATGGCCCTCGATCATCGTGCCCCAGTCCTTCGCGCCCATCGAGCGCTTGATCGCCGAGAGCACGAGCCCGCCGCAAAAGCCTGCGATCACGATGGCGAGTGCCATCGCGAAGGCCTGAAGTGGACCGAACGGCGTGATCCAGAAGAGTGCCGCGCCGATGAGAGAGGCGGAGAGACCGCCGCCGATAAGTCCCTCCCAGGTCTTGGACGGCGAAACGCGCGGTGCGACCTTCCGCTTCCCGTAGAGCTTGCCGAACACGTATTGCAGGACGTCCGAAAGCTGTACGACCGCGATGAGGAAGAACAGCCAGAGGAAGTTCTCGCCCTCATGCCCCGGAATATCGAGGAGCAGAAGCGCCGGCGCATGGGAGATGCAGAACACCGTCAGCATCAGCCCCCACTGCACCTTCGAGGTCCGCTCCAGAAAGTGGTCGGTCTCACCGGCAAGCACGGCCAGAACGGGCAAGAGCAGGAAGGCGTAGACCGGAATCGCGATCGAAAACAGCGTCTGCCAGTCGATCCAGATCAGCCAGTATTGCAGCGGGATGAAGACGTAGAAGGCCGTCGCCACCGCCCGGTGATCAGCCGGCCGCGTGGGTGTGAGCGTGATGAACTCTCGCAGGCAGTAGAATGAGGTGAGCGCGAAGAGGATCAGCGTCACCGCCGGCCCGAGCAGGAAGGCCGCGGCAAAGATCGCGACCATGACCCACCAGGCTTTCACGCGCTCGGAGAGATTGCGCACGGTCGCCTTCATCGCGTCCGTCTCCGCGCGCTTGCCGAGGACGACGCTGGCGATCGACCCGGCGACGAGGATGAGGACAACACCGCCGAGGAGAATGAAGATGCGCATATCCATCAGGCGTCCTCTCCTTCCGGTCTGCCGAGCGCGACGACGGCTTCGCGGGCTCGGGTCAGGAATTCCCGCCTGTCTTCCCCGCTAATCGGCGCGATCGGCGCGCCGTAGCGGGCCGTGCAGCTGATCGGCGCCGGCAGATATGCTCCCTTCGGAAAGGCGCGGGAGAGATTGTCGAGGAAGACGGGGATCAGCTCGACGTGTCGATGGGTTTGCGCGAGATTGTAGAGTCCCGACTTGAACGGCGCGATTTCGCTTCCGTCGCCGCGCGTACCCTCGGGAAAGATGATCAGCGAGCGTCCGTCCTCAATTGCCTGATTGAGCGGGGCGAGCGGATCGCTGCCCTCCTCGGCCTTCCGGTCGACCAGCACGCATTTCAAAATGTCGAGGGCGATGAAGCGGCGGAGTTTTCCCTTGCCCCAATAATCCTTGGCGGCGACAGGCGAGGTCACCGAGCGAAGCGCGGGCGGTAGGGACGCCCAGAGGACGATCGTATCGAGATGGCTACCGTGATTGGCGAAATAGATGCGCTGTTGCGTGGTCGGCTGCGACCCCACCCAGCGGCCATGCCCGCCGATGAGAAACCGCGTCAGGGCGATGAAAAGGATGCGGACAAAAGCGATCATCGGCGGCCCTGTCCGTTCGTCAGAGCCTTCGATTGGCGCATCAGCCGTCGGGCTATCGTGTATGCAGTTCCGAGCGCGATGGCGAAGAGGAGGACGGCGGAAAGGAGATAGGCCTCGGTGAACATCGTCTCACCGAAGGCGATCACGCAGCCGAGCGTTAGCGCCGCCATCCGATGGGGCTTGGCCATTGGGCCGACGAAGTCCTGCGGAAGGCCCAGCGTTCCGCCGAGGAGCCTTGTATAGGCCGCGAGCGCCGCCAGAAGCGCGGCAAGCCAACCGAGCCAGCCAAAGCCGATCGCATAGCCGAAGGCGACGAGAAACAAACTATCCTCGATCCGATCCGGCGCCTCGTTCCAGATCGCGCCCGTTGGCCCACCCTTCCCGCCTTCGACAGCGACGAGCCCGTCCATCATGTTGGCCATGAGCCGGAGCTGGATGCAAAGCGCACCGAGGAGCCAGAGCAACGCCATGCCCGGCGCATAGAGCATCGCGGCTGCACCAATCGCGGAAAAGATGATACCGATGAAGGAGATCTGATTGGCGGAAAGTCCGGTCTTCAGGAGGATGCGAAGGGCGGCGGACGCCCAGCCGGTCTGCCGCGAGGCCAGCGGGCGGCGGGCGCCCTCCGCCTTTGCATTTTCGTTTTGGTCTGCCTGCAAACCGCTGCTCTCCCCGAACGCCTCTTTTGTCGCAGGGGCTAGATAATCCAATCGCCGCGCCCACGCGATGCTGGGAAGGAAAAATGCTGAGGACAACCAAAACGGGCGCCCCGAAGGACGCCCGTTGGTTTAACCGGATGGGAACGCTGAAAGATCAGCGAACGATGTAGACGATCTGACGGGTGTTCGGATCGACCAGAACCTGCTGCCCGTTCACATTGGCATATTCATACTCGTATTCCGGAACCGCATTGAGCTGAACGTTCTCGGGAATGCCGGCGCCGACGACCGTCTCGCCCTCGAGATAGACCGGGTCGACGGGGTTGCTCCGAACGTACTCGACACGTGCGTCAGGCGGATTGAGCGCCGCACCGGCCGCAAGACCGACACCGCCACCGACGGCTGCGCCAACGGGACCACCGACGAGTGCGCCGATCGTGGCGCCAGCGGCAGCACCGGCGACTTCGCCTGTACCACCATCGTCTTCATAGGTGACGGTCGGAACCGCTTCCGGGGCGGCCTGACGGCGCTCGACGACGACGACCTGCTCGCCCTGAACGTCCGTGGTCAGATACTGCGCAGCGGCCCAGCCCTGCGTACCGTTCACGGTCACTCGGCACCAGCTGCCGGCTTCGGTGCAACCGTCAAACGTGGCTGCTTCGCCGGTCGGGATCACACCGACGATTTCGTAATTGGAGCCCGGTCCGGCGCGAACATTGAGATCGGTGGTCGAGGTCACGGCGGACTGCGCCATGGACGGGGTTGCAAGGAGGGCCGCGATCGAGGCGGCACCCGCTGCGAGAGCAGTGGTGCGAAGAAGTTTCATAGAGATATACTCCGATATTGTTTCCGCCGTCGTCATTCGCGGCGGGTCGACGGGAAAAGATCGGAGCATGGGGTTCGGTTCCCAAGTTTTTGATGAACAACAACTATTAAGTCCGTTCATCCTCCGTTCATATTGCTCAACCCCATGGTTCAGCGGGCTTTCCGCGGCAAATCCGGCCTGTTTCCAGGCAGCTCGAACAAGAATTCACCGTAATATTTCCTCGAAAAAGCCGTCGCCGTTAACAACTTCGTTCCCGGCTCATCTTTTCAGGCTCACTTCATCTTGGTGGCAAGGGACCTCCTCGGGGGCTTCCACGCAGGCTTCGAGTACCGTTGCGGTGGTCCGTGCCGATGGGCTAGGAGGATGCTCCGACCGTTTCCACCGGTGCTCCATGACTGCTTATCCCTACCCCCGCGATCTCATTGGCTATGGCGGCCACCCACCCGACCCGCAATGGCCGAACCCGAACGGCTCCGGTCCCGCCAAGATCTGCGTCCAGTTCGTCGTCAATTACGAAGAGGGCGGCGAGAACGCGATCCTGCACGGTGACAAGGCGTCCGAAGCGTTTCTGTCGGAAATCGTCGGCGCGAGCGCCTGGGAAGGCCAGCGCCACATGAACATGGAGTCGATCTACGAATACGGCGCGCGCGCCGGCTTCTGGCGGCTCCACCGCATGTTCACCGAGCGCGGACTTCCGGTAACCGTCTACGGCGTCGCGACGGCGCTTGCCCGCAACCCGGCCGCCGTAGCCGCGATGCAGGAGGCGGGCTGGGAAATCGCCTCGCACGGACTCAAATGGATCGAATACAAGGATTTCGACCGAGACGCCGAGCGCGGGCACATGGCTGCCGCGATTGCGATCCATGAGGCGGTCACCGGCGAAAAGCCCAAGGGATGGTATACCGGCCGCTCCTCGGTCCACACGCTGGAGCTTGCCGCCGAAAACGGCGGCCTCGCCTATGCCTCCGACGCCTATGCCGATGATCTGCCCTATTGGCAGGAGACAGAGACGAACCCGCTCCTCGTCATTCCCTATACGCTCGACACCAACGACATGCGCTTCGCGACGCCCCAGGGCTTCAATTCGGGCGAACAGTATTTCACCTTTCTGAAGGATGCCTTCGACACGCTCTATGAAGAGGGCGAGGCCGGCCAGGCCAAGATGCTGAATATCGGCCTCCACTGCCGTCTGGTCGGGCGTCCCTCACGCGCGGCCGCTTTGGCGAAATTCCTCGACTATGTGCAGTCGAAGCCCGATGTATGGGTGGCAAAGCGTATCGAAATCGCGGAACACTGGCGCTCACACTTTCCTTACAAGGCCCGGTTCCGGCCGAGCCGGATGGAACGCGAAGCCTTTGTCTCCCTCTTCGGCGGCGTCTATGAGCACTCGCCCTTCATTGCCGAGCGCGTCTACGACTTCGGCCTCTCCCCGGCGTTCGACACCGCGGAAACGCTCACCGCAGGCATGGCACGGGAATTCCGCCTTGCCGACGAAGGCGAGCGGCAGCTCGTTCTTCAGGCCCATCCTGATCTTGCCGGCAAGCTGGCCGTTGCGGACGATCTCACCGAAGATTCCAGAGCCGAGCAGGCCGGAGCGGGCCTCGACCGTCTGAGCGAGGCTGAGTTCAAACGCTTTACCGAGTTCAACACCGCCTATCGCACGCGTTTCGGCTTCCCCTTCATCATCGCGGTCAAGGGCAAAAAGAAGGACGACATCCTCGCCGCCTTCGAGACCCGCCTCGAAAACAACCGTGAAGCAGAGTTCAACACGGCCTGCCGCGAGGTCGAGCAGATCGCCGCCTTCCGCATCGCCGCGATCTTCGAAAACAACCATGCCGGGTCGCCGGCCAAGGACAAGACATGAGTTCCGAGCGTTTCCTCACCCCCACACCGCTTGCCGAAGAGCCCGAGCTTCTCAGAAAATATGTCGATCTCGCGCATCCGCGCCTCGGCACGGAAGTCACTTTCGCGACCGATGATTTCTTCGCAGACAAGTCGCGAATGATCTCGCCCGAACCGCCGCTCTTCTATCCGGACCGATTCGACGATCACGGAAAATGGATGGACGGATGGGAATCCCGCCGCAAGCGCGTACCGGGCCACGACCACGCCGTCATCCGCCTTGGCCAGCGCGGCACGATCGCGGCGGTGGATATCGATACTTCCTTCTTCACCGGCAATTTCCCGCCTGAGGCCAAGATCGAAGCGGCTGACACGCCGGGCGAGCCGGGCGAGAACGACTGGACGCCTGTAGTTGGCAAACGTGCACTCCAGGGCGATTCCCACAATCTCGTCCGGCTCGACGCGCCCGTCACCGCACGCTGGCTGCGCCTCCACATCTTCCCCGATGGCGGCGTCGCCCGCCTCAGGGTCTACGGTATCGTTGAGAAGGACTGGAGCGAGGTCGGCGCAGACGAGACCATCGATCTCGCGGCCCTCGTGAACGGCGGCTCGGCGATCGCCTGGAACGATGCCCATTATGGCGCGCCCGCCAACATGCTCGCTCCCGGCACCGCGCCGGTCATGGCCGATGGCTGGGAAACCGCCCGCCGCCGCACGCCCGGCAACGACTGGTGCGTCATCCGCCTCGGCCATCCCGGTACGATCGATCGCATCCTGATCGACACCAAGCACTTCAAGGGCAATTACCCCGACCGCTTCACCCTGCGCGGCGCTACGCTTTCCGATAACCCTGTTCAGAGCGAGATCGAGGCCCTCTCCTCTCTCTGGCCGGAAATCGTGACTTCGACCAAACTCCAGGCCGATACCGAACTGACGATCGAAGGCCGTGACATCGAACGCCACGGCGCCATCAACCACGTCCGCCTCGACATCTTCCCGGATGGCGGCGTCTCGCGGCTGCGGCTTTTCGGGAAGAAGAGCAGCTAACTGGAAAGAGCCGCCTGACCTTTGTCATCCCGGCCCCGAGCCGGGATCGATTCCAGCGGCCACTCCTCTCTGACGGGGGGGCGATGGGGACAGCGAATGTCCCGCGAGGCCAGAGGCATGGGCCCCGGCTCAGGTGCCGGAGTGACGACCCAAGCAAAGCACCAAGCGAGCGTGACCATGAGATCCCTCACCCCCATCCCCCTCACCGCCGATGCTTTCCGTTCGTTCGGCGAGGTCATCGAGACCGACAACGCCTCGGAAATCCGACTCATCAACAAGGGCACGACGACGCGCTTTCACGACATCGCACCCGTCGATGTCGCCGCCGAGGGCGGTCATACGCTGATTTCGATTTTTCGCGGCAAGCCCTTCGATTTCCCGGTCAAGATCGTGATGATGGAGCGTCATCCGCTCGGCAGCCAGGCCTTCATGCCGCTTTCCGAGCGCCCCTATCTCGTGGTCGTCGCGCCTGACGAGAGCGGAAAGCCGGGCGAGCCGGTCGCCTTTCTCGCCGCGCCGGGCCAGGGTGTCTCATACCATCGCAATGTCTGGCACCACCCACTGTTGTCACTTCAGGACGTTTCCGATTTTCTCGTGGTCGATCGCGGCGGCGAGGGCGAGAACCTCGAAGAAGCCGATTACGAAACCGCCTTCGAGATCACCGGCTGAACCAGCCCGATGTGCGATAGCGCGTAAGGAGATCGACAGGAACGTCAAGGCTTTGACGTTCTCCTCAGAACCTTGTTAGATCGCCGACAACAGACGATTCGAGCTTTGGGAGGAGTAGCGATTGTCGAGCGCCGATTACGCCATTGAGACGCGTAATTTGACCAAGACGTTCAAAGGCTTCACGGCGGTTGACGACGTTTCCCTGAAAGTCGAGCGCGGCACCATCCACGCGCTGATCGGCCCGAACGGGGCCGGCAAGTCGACGATGTTCAACCTTATCACGAAGTTCCTTGAGCCGACGAGCGGCACTATACTTCTGAACGGCAAGGATATCACCTCGCAAAAGCCGGCGCAGATCGCCCGCAAGGGTGCGGTGCGATCATTCCAGATCTCTTCGGTCTTCCCGCATCTGACACTTCTTGAAAACATCCGCGTTGCCCTCCAGCGGCGGATGCACAATTCCTACCACTTCTGGAAATCCGAATCCCGCCTCGACGTCCTCAACGAGGACGCCCGGAAGATTCTCACCCAGGTGGGTCTCGAAGATTCCGAGGGCGTGCTTGCCACGGAATTGCCCTACGGCCGCAAGCGCCTTCTCGAACTTGCGACGACGCTTGCGCTTGAACCCAAGGTGATGCTGCTCGACGAGCCTATGGCCGGCATGGGCACGGGCGACGTCCAGCGCGTCGCCGATATCATCCGCCAGGTTGCCAAGGGACGCACAGTGCTGATGGTGGAGCACAATCTCAACGTCGTCGCCGATCTCTCCGACAAGATCACGGTGCTCCAATTGGGCGCGGTGCTCGCCGAAGGCAGCTACGACGAGGTCAGCCAGAACCGGGAGGTCCGTTCGGCCTATATGGGCGAAGCAGATGACTGAGACGCTTCTTCAGACCAAGAACCTGCAGGCGTGGTACGGCGAAAGCCACATTCTGCACGGCATCGAATTTTCCGTTCCCAAGGGCCAGATCGTCACCCTGCTAGGCCGCAACGGCGCGGGCAAGACGACGACGCTGCGCTCGATCATGGGTCTGGTCAAGAACCGCATCGGTTCGGTTGTCCATGAAGGGACGGAGATCATCAAGCTCTCCTCCAACCAGATCGCGAGGAAGGGCATCGCCTACTGCCCCGAGGAACGCGGCATCTTCTCCTCGCTCAACGTGAAGGAAAACCTGCAATTGCCGCCAGTGATCGCCGATGGCGGCATGAGCGAAGAGCGGGTCTACGAGCTCTTTCCGATCCTCAAGACGCGCGGCAACAGCCAGGGTACCAAGCTGTCGGGCGGCGAGCAGCAGATGCTCGCGATCGCCCGGATCCTGCGCACGGGAGCGCAACTCCTCCTGCTCGACGAGCCGACCGAGGGCCTTGCCCCGGTCATCGTCCAGCAGATCGGTGAGATCATCAAACGCCTCAAGGACGAGGGCTTCACCATCCTCCTCGTCGAACAGAACTTCCGCTTCGCCGAACGCATGGGCGACATTCACTATGTCATCGAGCATGGCGAGGTCGTCGACCGGTTCGAGCGCGCGGAGATCGCCAACAACAGGGAAAAGATCACAGGCTATCTCGGCGTCTGACGCGCCGGATTCCAAAAGATCCCGGGAGGAAATGCGAATGACGTTGACAGAGCCAAAGCGAGCGTCTGGCGCGCCGCGCGAACACGACGATACGAGCCGCTAAGACGCTCGACGAAACGTGAAGCGCGACAGCTCCCGCCGGCGCGCCTCATTCCTTCCTGACAAGCGGCGTCACGACCCGACAACAAAAACAGGACCCGTGACGACTGCATTTCGAGGATCTCGAAGCCCATGGACTTTCTCGGAGTCCCCTTTCCGGTTTTCGCAGGCCAGCTCCTGATCGGACTGATCAACGGCGCGTTCTACGCCGTTCTCAGTCTCGGCCTCGCGCTCATCTTCGGCCTTCTGAACATCGTCAACTTCGCCCATGGCGCGCTCTACATGGTCGGCGCATTCGTGGCCTTCCTGCTTCTCGATATCCTCGGCATCGGCTACTGGCCGGCCCTCATCCTTTCGCCGATCATCGTCGGTGCCTTCGGCATGGTGATCGAGCGCTTCCTGCTGCGTCCCATCGCCGATCTCGATCATCTCTACGGCCTGCTTCTCACCTTCGGCCTCGCACTCCTGATCGAGGGCTTCTTTCGCCAGATGTACGGCGTTTCGGGTGAGACTTACGCCATTCCGAGCGCGCTTCAGGGCGGCTTCAATCTGGGCTTCATGTTCCTGCCCACCTACCGCGCCTGGGTCATCGTCGCGGCGGTGATCGTCTGCGGCGCGACCTGGTTCCTGATCGAGCGAACACGGCTCGGCGCCACCATGCGCGCGGCGGTGGAAAACGCCGATCTCGTGCGCGCCTTCGGCGTCAACGTGCCGCTTCTCGTCACGCTCACCTACGGCCTCGGCGTCGCACTCGCGGCCTTCGCCGGGGTGCTCGCCGCGCCGATCTATTCGGTCAATCCGCTGATGGGCTCCAACATCATCATCGTCGTCTTCGCGATCGTCGTCATCGGCGGGCTCGGCTCGATCAAGGGGGCAATCATCTCCGGCTTCCTGCTCGGCCTGTGCGAAGGCCTGACGCGGGTCTATTATCCGGAAGCCTCCAACATCGTCATCTTCGTGGTCATGGCGATCGTCCTCGTCGTCAGGCCCGCCGGACTGTTCGGGAAAACCGCATGACCGATACGAGCAAATCCGATTTCAAGACGACGAGCGATGCGAAGGCCGGCAGCAAGTCGTCCGGCGGCGCGGCTAGCCTCCTCACCGATATCCGGCTCTGGGCGGTGATCGGCCTCGTCGCCCTGTTGATCATCCCGCATTACGTCTATCCGGTCATGGTCGCGAAGGTGCTGTGCTTCGCGCTCTTCGCGGCGGCCTTCAACCTGCTTCTCGGCTTTGCAGGTCTCCTCTCCTTCGGCCACGCCGCCTTCTTCGGCATGTCCGCCTATGTCGCAGGCTATTGCCTGCAATCGCTGGGCTTCACCGCTGAACTCGGCATTCTGGCGGGCACGGCCGCCGGCGCACTGCTGGGCCTCGTCATGGGCCTCCTCGCGATACGCAGGCAGGGCATCTATTTCGCGATGATCACCCTGGCGCTCGCCCAGATGGTTTATTTCGTCGCCCTCCAGGCGCCGTTCACCGGCGGTGAGGACGGGTTGCAGGGCGTGCCGCGGCGCGATCTCTTCGGCATCATCGACATGTCGAGCAATATGAACGTCTACTATCTCGTCCTCGGCGTCTTCTGCATCGGCCTCTTCATCATCTATCGCACGGTGCATTCGCCCTTCGGACAGGTGCTGAAATCGATCCGCGAGAACGAGCCGCGGGCGATCTCCCTCGGCTATGACGCCGACCGCTACAAGCTTATGGCCTTTGTCATATCGGCCGCTCTTTCGGGCCTTGCCGGCTCGACCAAGGTGATGGTGTTCCAGCTCGCCTCGCTGACGGACGTTCAGTGGCAGATGAGCGGCGAAGTGGTGTTGATGGCGGTTCTCGGCGGGATCGGCACCATGCTCGGCCCCCTCGTCGGCGCGACGATCATCATCACGCTGCAGAACGAACTCGCCCAGATCGGCTCGGTGTCGACCATCGTTCAGGGCGCGGTCTTCGTCTTCTGCGTGCTCGCATTCCGGCGCGGCATCGTCGGCGAGATCTCGCACCGCTGGAAGATCTGGCGCGGGCGCTCCTGAGTGTACCTCCGTAAAAGCTGCGAACACTCGGGTAAGCGGCTCCGGCGTCAGGATGCTTAGCAACTACGGGAAATCCTTGAGCACCCGCTCTTGGCTATCTTCGAGAGCGTAACCGATGGCTGTCGCCGGCATTGTTGGCCTTGGCTAAAGGCACATCTCAACTCGCTCAAGCGAGCGCGACCCCAGATCTCGATCCACACCAAATGAAAGCGATCTGGACGGTCGAAACACCTCGCATGAAAGGCCATCGGCCAAATGGGATAGCCTGATCTTTCACGTCCCGTCTCAAAGCGAAGCCCAATGCCGGGAAATATCGGGAAAAGACGGAGCGGCGGATGCCGCCGCTCCGCTGTTCTTCGGTTGGCCGCTTAGTGTCCGTTTGAGAATTCGTAAGGCGCAAGGATCAGGCATCCGCCAACCCGGCCCAGATGTATTAGAAGTAGCTTACCGCACTTCATAGGTCGATGGCGAAGCGAGCATGTCGGGCATTGCCTGTTGGATCGAATAATTCTCAAACGGTCTCTTAGAACGGCGAGTCCGGATAGTAGTACTGGTCGGCGTTCTCCTGGGTAATGAGCACCGAGCCGATGATGAAACGGCCTTCCATCGGGGCCTGGGAGACGAAGCGATCGGCCGTCAGACGGATCGCGGTGGCGATCATCGCCGGCGGATAGGTTACGTCGGCCGGGATCATCTCGTCGCCGTTCTTCACGCGCTCGACGATCTGCTTCATGCCGGCACCGCCGAGCACCCACATGTCGCCCTCGCGACCGGCCTGATTGATCGCTTCGATCGCGCCGAGCGCCATGTCGTCGTCGGAAGCCCAGACGGCGTCGATCTCCGAATGGCGGGACAGGAAGTCCTGCATCACCTCGAAGGCTTCGTCGCGGTTCCAGTTGCCGTGCTCCATGCCGACGACCTCGATGCCCGAGCCCTCGATCGCAGCCTGGAAGGCCTCGACGCGCTCGTTGTCGATGGTGGTCGGGATGCCGCGCAGGACGACGATGTTGCCGCCATCCGGCATCTTCTCGACGAAGTATTCGCCCGCAACACGGCCGAAAGCGGTGTTGTCACCCGCGACGTAGAGGTCCTCGATGCCTTCCTGGGCGAGGCCGCGATCGACGACGGTCACGAACTTTCCGGCATCGGCGACGCGCTTGACCGGGCCGGTCAGCGGATCGGATTCGAAGGGCAGGATGACGAGGGCATCGATATCACGCGTCGCCAGCATGTCTTCGAGATCGGAAACCTGTTTGCCGGGATCCCCGGCGGTGGAGAGGACGAAGTCGAGGTTCGGATAGGTCTCCTCCAGCTCGTCGATGGCGGCCTGTGCGTGATAGTTCACGCCGCCGGTCCACCCATGGGTCGCGGCGGGAATGGAGACGCCGATCGTCGCGCCTTCCTCGTCCTGCGCGATGGCCGCGCCCGGAATGGCAAGGGCTGCGGCAAGGCCGAGCCCGGCCGCCAGTTTCGTCAGTTTCTTCATGTCAGTACCTCCCGTTGTGGTGACGCTTCATGCGCCGCCTTTCCGGCCGCGCTGGAGAACGACGGCCAGGATGATGATGACGCCCTGGATCGCCCCGTTGAGATAGGGGCTGACCAGATCCGTCAGGTTGAGAATGTTGTCGATGAGGCTGAGGATGAGAACGCCGATGACGGTTCCCCAGACGCGGCCGAAGCCGCCTTTCAGCACCGTGCCGCCAATGATGACGGCGGCAATCGCCTCGAGCTCCCAGAGTAGGCCGGTCGTCGAGGATGCCGAGCCGAGGCGCGGCACGTACATGATGGTCGCGACACCCACCAGCATACCCTGCAGCATGTAGGTGATGAGGCGAACGCGCTCGACCGGGATCGCCGAATAGCGCGCGACCTGATCGTTGGAGCCAATGGCGGCCACATGACGGCCATAGGCGGTCTTCCGCATGGCGATCTCACCGAGGATCGCGACGAGCGCGAAGATGATGATCGGCCAGGCGATGCCGAGAAGGCCGCCGTAATAGACCGGCCGGTAGACCTCGCGCAGCTCGAAATTGAGCGACAGCGTTCCTCCGTCCGCCAGCCAGATGACGAGCGAGCGGAAGATGCCGAGCGTGCCGAGCGTGACGATGAAAGCCTCGATCCGCCCGGCTGTGATGAGGATGCCGTTGAGAAAACCGGCGGAGAGGCCGAGGGCGAGGCATGCCAGCATGCCGAAGATGATCGTCGCCCACGAAATGCCGAGCGAAGGCACCATGGCATTGAGGACGATGATCGTCAGCCCCGCGAGGAAGGCCGACATTGAGCCGACCGAAAGGTCGAGCCCGCCGATGGTGATAACGAAGGTCGCCCCGACGGCGATGATGCCGATGAAGGAGGAGCGCGCCAGAACGTTCGTCACATTGCCGGCGGAGAGGAACTGGTCGTTGAGCGACATCCCGAAGAGGATGAGCGCGATGAGAGCGATCACCGGCCCCCAGACATGGAGATCGAAGCGGGGGGCGCTCTTACCCTTCGATTTGGCCGCTGTGGTTTCGGTTTCGGCGGATGACATTCAGGCGACCTTTTCGAGCGGTTCGGAATCGAGCCCCATGGCGCGGCGGACGATGGCTTCCTCGGTAATGGCATCGCCCGAGAGTTCCCCGGTGATGCGGCCCGAGCGCATGACCACGACCCGGTGGCAGAGCCCGATCACTTCCGACATTTCCGACGAGATCACGATGACGGCGCGGCCTTCTTCGGCGAGATCGTGGATGAAGCGGTAGATCTGCTGCTTCGTGCCGATGTCGATGCCGCGCGTCGGCTCGTCGAGGATGACGATCTCCGGGTCGACGAGCATGGTCTTGGCGAGAAGCAGCTTCTGCTGGTTGCCGCCGGAGAGATTGCCGACTGGGCCCTCGCGGGAGGCGGCGCGGATGTCGAAGCGCTTGATCGCCTCCTCGAGCGCGGTCTTCTCGGCGGCCTCGTCGACGAAGAGCTTGGAAAAGCGGTCGAGGCCTAGAAGGGTGAGGTTCTCGCGCATCCCGTATTTGAGGAGAAGGCCGCGGCCCTTGCGGTCTTCCGTCAGATAGGAAAGGCCGTGGCCGACGGCGTCGCGCGGGCTTGCGATCTTTATATCCTTGCCATCGCGCCGGATCTTGCCGGAATTTTCGCGAAGGCCCATGATGCCTTCCATCAGCTCGGTGCGGCCGGCCCCGACGAGCCCGGCAAAGCCGAGCACCTCTCCCTTGGCTAGCTTGAAGGAGATATCCTCGACATAGCCCGGCACGGAGAAGCCGGAGATTTCGAGAGCCGGTGCCTCGGTGCGGGGCGCGGTCTTTTCCGGGAAGAGATCGCTCAGCTCACGGCCCACCATGTCGCGGGCCATCCGGTCAGCGTCTGTCTCGCGGGCGGGGCGATTGGAGATGAAGGAGCCGTCGCGCAGGACGGTCACCTCGTCGGCGAGGGCCGCGATCTCGTCGAGCTTGTGGGATGTGTAGAGGATTGCGACGCCTTCCGACTTCAGGCGTTCGATCTGCTCGAAGAGCACCTTGGCCTCGCGGGTCGTCAGAACGGCCGTCGGCTCGTCCATCACGAGGACGC
Organism: Fulvimarina thalattae; assembly: GCF_040239565.1. NCBI lineage: Bacteria > Pseudomonadati > Pseudomonadota > Alphaproteobacteria > Hyphomicrobiales > Aurantimonadaceae > Fulvimarina > Fulvimarina thalattae. The sequence continues at coordinate 507,996 of NZ_JBEHWS010000001.1, read as the reverse complement.
GGGCATTGCGGGCGAGCGCCTTGGCGATCTCGACCATCTGCTTCTGGGAGACGGACAGCGAGGAGACCGGGCGGCGGGTGTCGACCGGGGTCGCGAGTTCTTCGAGCAGCGCGGAGGCGCGCTGGCGCATGTGCTTCCAGTCGAGGAAGAAACCCTTCTTCACCTCGCGCCCGAGAAAGATGTTCGCTTCCGCCGAAAGCTGCTCGGCGAGGTTGAACTCCTGGTGGATGAGGACGACGCCCCGGTTTTCGGCTTCGTCGCTGGAGGCGAAAGTGACCGGCTCGCCGTCGAGCAGGATTCTCCCGCCCGAGACCGGCTGATAACCGGTGAGGCACTTCATCAGCGTCGATTTGCCCGCCCCGTTCTCGCCGACGAGCGCATGGACTTCGCCAGGCCGCAGCGCGAAGTCGACGCCGTGCAGAACTTCGACCGGACCGAAGGACTTGCGGACCTGCCGAGCTTCGAGGATCGGGGCGGGACGGGCGCTCATGCAGCTCTTCTCACAGCTTCGTCCATGCGCCGTCCGCCTTCGACGATTTCACGCAGGCCTCGATGAAGGCCATCCCTTCTATCCCATCCTCGATGGTGACGACGCGGAGGCCCTCCGGCGGGGCGCGGCCCTCGTCGAGCGCAGCGATGAGGTCGGCGGCTTCCGCGTAAAGCGTAGCGAAGCCTTCGAGATAGCCTTCGGGGTGTCCGGCGGGTACGCGCGTGACGCGGTTCGCGGCGTCGAGGCCGCCGGCACCGGCGCGGGTCAGCAGCTGTTTGGGCTCGCCGATCCGCGTGAACCAGAGCTTGTTCGGGTCCTCCTGATGCCAAAAAAGGCCGCCCTTTGTGCCGACGATGACGAGCGAGAGCCCGTTCTCGTGGCCGACCGCGACCTGGCTCGCCCAGAGCGAACCCTTTGCGGAAACGCCGTCGCGCTCCTTGAAGCGAAGGAGCATCTGGGCGTTGTCGTCTAGGACGCGGCCTTCGCCGAAACTCGTCAGATCGCAGGCGAGACTGTCGACCGTGAGCCCGGTCGCGAAGCAGGCGAGGTTGAAGGCGTGGGTGCCCACATCGCCGATCGTGCCGCCCGCGCCGGCCTTTTCCGGATCGACGCGCCACGCCGCCTGCTTGGACCCGGTGTCCTCCACCTTGGTTGCGAGGAAATCCTGAATGTATTCGGCCTTCACGAGCCGGATCGCGCCGAGTTCGCCGGCATCGATCATCGCCCGGGCCTGCCGGATCATCGGATAGCCGGTGTAATTGTGCGTCAGCGCGAAGGCCTTGCCCGAGCGCTTGACGATCTCGCCGAGCTTCTCGGCCTCGTCCTTCGTTGTGGTCACCGGCTTGTCGCAGATGACGTGATAGCCGGCTTCGAGGAAGGTCTTCGCGACGGGGAAGTGCATGTGGTTGGGCGTAACGATCGCCACCGCCTCGATGCCGTCCTCACGCTCCTTCTCGGCTTTTGCCATCTCCTCATAGGAGCCGTAGCTGCGGGCCGGATCGAGCCCGATCTCGACGGCCGAGGCCTTCGCCTTTTCCGGTGTCGAGGAGAGAGCGCCGGCGACAAGCTCGAACCGGTCGTCGATCCGGGCCGCCATGCGATGGACCGCCCCGATGAAAGCGCCCTGTCCGCCGCCCACCATGCCGAGCCGGATGCGCCGGCCGCGTTTGTCGTCGCGTCCTTCGATAGCCATGTCCAGCCTCCCTATTCCGTGATGCCGAGCATGCGCCTGTTGGCGGCTTCGTCCGTTCCCCCGGATGCGAAGTCGTCAAAGGCCTTGTCGGTTGTTTCGATGATGTGATGCGAGATGAAGGGCGCACCCTCGGCGGCCCCCTGTTCAGGACTTTTCAGGCAGCATTCCCATTCGAGAACGGCCCAGGAGGCATAGCCGTATTCCGCCATCTTGGAGAAGATCGCGGAGAAATCGACCTGTCCGTCGCCGAGCGAACGGAAGCGGGCGGCGCGCTTCGTCCAGGGCTGGAAGCCGGAATAGACGCCCTGCCGGGCCGTCGGATTGAACTCGGCGTCCTTCACATGAAAGGCGCAGATGCGCTCGTGATAGACGTCGATGAAGCCGACATAGTCGAGCTGCTGCAGCACGAAGTGGGAGGGATCGTAATTGATCTGAAGGCGCGGATGGTTGCCGGCCGCCTCCAGGAACATCTCGAAGGTCGCCCCGTCGAAGACATCCTCTCCCGGATGGATTTCATAGCCGACATCGCAGTCCGCCTCGTCGAAGGCATTCAGGATCGGCACCCAGCGCTTGGCGAGTTCCTCGAAGGCGGTGTCGATCAGGCCGGCCGGGCGCTGCGGCCAGGGGTAGAGGAAGGGCCAGGCGAGCGCGCCGGGGAAGGTGACGTGGCTCTTGAAACCGAAATGGGCCGAAGCCTTCGCGGCCATCATGAGCTGGTTCACCGCCCATTCCTGCCGCGCCTTCGGATTGCCGCGCACTTCCGGAGCGGCGAACCCTTCGAAGGCCTCGTCGAAGGCCGGATGGACGGCGACCAGCTGCCCCTGCAGATGGGTCGACAGATCGGTAATCTCGACGCCGGCCTCTCGGGCAATGCCCGTCACCTCGTCGCAATAATCTTTGGAGTCGGCGGCCTTGGCGAGATCGAACAGCCGGGCATCCCAGGTGGGCACCTGCACGCCCTTGTAACCGTGCCCAGCCGCCCAGCGGCAGATCGAGGAAAAATCGTTGAACGGCGCGTCGTCACCGGCGAACTGGGCGAGGAAAATGCCCGGCCCCTTGATCGTCTGCATGCTTGTCCTCCCAGGCTGCCGCCCACTTTGCGGCTGGACCCGTCAGCCAGCCGCCGCGGGTCGCATCATTTTCAGCGAGACTTGCACAGGCAGCCCTGCTTTTGAAGGGCGCACATCAACGACCTCACGAACAGTTCAGACCGGCAAGTTCTCACGGATGAAGATGTCGATGCGGATGCGCTCCTGCTCTTCGATCACGTTTGTCCTGTTTGCGCTGGCCAGCAGGATGCGCGCCGCCGAGCGCGCTTCGTGACCGGGATTCTGGGCGAGCACCGCGTCGTAGCTGCCCTCTTTCAAAGCCTCGATCGAGCGCGGGGTCAGTTCATGGGCAATCACTACCGGCCGCTGCCGGCCGCTCAAGGCGCAGATCGCCTTCGCAACGCCCACATTGCCGCCGCCGGCATTGTAAAGGCCGACGAGATCGTCCTGCGTACGGAGAAGCTCGCTCGTCGCTCGCTCCGCCTGGCCGCGGTCGTCGCGGGTCTCCTGAACCGGCAGGATTTTGAGATGCGGAAAATTGCGCTCGATGAGCTGCGAGAAGCCGAAGCAACGGTCGACGTGATCACGCAGGGAGAGCGAGCCGACGAGCACGGCAACCGAACCGGTGCGCCCGCCCGAAAACCGGCCGACGAGTGCGCCAGCGCTGCGTCCGGCCGAGGGGTTGTCGATGCCGATGAACCGTGAGCGGCGCGAGGCGGGTGCATCTGAAATGAGCGTGACGACCGAAACCCCGTCTTCGGTCAGCCGATCGATGGCCGCCCGAACCTCAGGATGATCCAAAGCGACGATCGCTGCGCCGTCAACCGCGCGATCGATCCCGTCGATGGCCTTTGCCAGAGTGCCCGGATCGAAGACGTCGGCATAGACCGTCTCGACGGAAGCCCGGCTCCCCGACAGCCAGTCCGACATGCCGTTGATCTGGTTCGCGAGCTCGACCATGAAGGCGTTCGGGCCGACGGGAAGGAGATAGACGAGGCGATAGCGCTTTCGGCGCGCGAGCCCGGCTGCCAGCGGGTCCGGCCTGTAGCCAAGTTCCTCCATCGCGGCGCGAACACGGTCGGTCGTACGGGCCTTGACGTTCGGCCTTCCATTGATGACTCGATCGACGGTGGCGAGAGATACGCCGGCCTTTCTGGCAACGTCGGAAAGTGTCGGGACCGAATTCATGGCAACTTTGAAGCATGCCACGTTGAGGTGCGCAACTCAAAATACTGACCGAAATTTCGTTTTCGACGCCTTCGGTTTCGCTCTATCGCCTCAGTCTGTCAGGTAATCTAGAAAACGCGGGATGTCTGGATGATGCGATGTTTTGATCCGGCGGGCTTCAACGGCGTTTGTTGCAGGTCTGTCAGGCGACGACAGTCAACGTAACCGTTCTCACGTCGTATCTTTGCGAAATGCATGCATCCACCGAAGACTCGCATCGGTCTCGCCTGTGGGCTTGTATTCGGCGCCGAAGGGCCCCGAAAAGCCGGCATCGGCGATCGCCGGCAGGAGACGATCATAGGCGACTTCGCCTCTGTCCGGCTCGCCGCGATCGGGAACGCCGGCAAACTGCACGTGGCCGACAATGTCCAGGTTGTTTCGAAATCTGCGCAGAAGATCGCCGTCGGTGATCTGCAGGTGGTAGCAGTCGAACATGATCTTCAGCTCGTCGCGGCCGACCGCGTCGAGAACGCGCTTCGCCTTTTCGAAACCGATCAGGAAGTAGCCGGGATTGTCGTAAGGGTTCAGCGGCTCGATCAACGCTGTCATCCCGGCGTCGCGAGCCCGATCACAGGCATGGCCGAGATTGGCTGCGAAGCTTGCCATCGAAGCCGCCTCGTCCGGGCCGCTTCCACCGGCCATCACATGCACTGCGCCCGCGCCGATCTCCACGCCGTAATCGAAGGCCTGATCGATCGCCTTGCGGGCTTCGTCCTCGCGTCCCGGCTGGGCCGCTAGGCCGGTATCTCCATCTCGCGGACCCTTCACCGTATTGAGGCCGAGCATGCGCAAACCTGTTTCCTCAAGCGCGGCCTTCACCGCGCCGGCGTCTTCCTCGTAGGGCCAGTGGCATTCGACCGCATCAAACCCTGCTGCCTTCGCAGCACGAATGGCATTGGGCAGTGACCGGTCCTTCCAGAGAAAACCGAGATTGGCGGAGAGAAGCGTCATGCGTCCCACTCCACATCGAAGCTTTTCACGAGATGCATGATCTGATCCTGCGTGAGCGCTCGCGGGCTCATGCCGCGCGTCAGCATGGCAAGCTGGGCCGAGGCTTCGAGTTCCTCGATCGCATAGACCGCCGACTCGACATCCTTGCCAGCGACGACGGGCCCATGATTGGCGAGCATGACCGCCGAGCGCTTACCGGCGAGCCCGCGTATGGCATCGCCGATCGCCGCATCGCCCGGCATGAAATAGGGGAGCAGCTTCACCTTGCCGAGCTTCATGATCGGATATGGCGTGAGCGGCGGCAGGAAGTCGTCCTCATCCGCATCCGGCATCATCGACAGCGCGACCGAATGGGCTGAATGCAGGTGCACGATTGCGCCCGCTGCGGAGCGCGTATCGTAGAAGGCCTGATGCAGCGGCATTTCCTTGGTCGGCTTGTCTCCGGCAATCAGGTTCATTTCCGCATCGAAATGGCTTAGCTTGGCCGGATCGAGCGTCTTGAAGGATGAGCCGGTCGGCGTGACCAGCAGACCGCCATCGGGCGTGCGGGCGGAGATGTTGCCCGTCGAGCCATGGGTCAGTCCGCGGTCGAAAAGCGATCCGGCGAAGGTGACGATACTCTCTCGTAAATCGTTGATCTCGCTCATGGCTTCCCCTTCAGGATATCGAGGGCCTTTGCGAAGAAATCCTCGTCTCCGAAATTGCCGGATTTGAGCGCGAGGACGAGGTCACGACCCTCGGCCCGAACCGCCGGAACGCCGGGCGCGATCTCAGGGCCGATCCTGAGCGCGGTCAGATCGAGACCCTCGATGACAGCGCCGGAGGTTTCTCCACCGGCGGTGACCAGCCGTGTGACGCCGCCCTCGACAAGCAGCGCCGCGGTTTTCGCAAAGAACCCTTCGAGCTTTTCCGCGATCACCTCACGGCCGTATTTGTCCTGAGCGGCCTTCACGACATCGGGCTCAGCGGACGAGTAGATCAACATTGGCTCAGCCGATGCGAGCGCCTCGCGCGCCGCATCCTCAGGCGAGACCGTGCCGTTCATTACGTCGTCCGCGGTGATCTCCATGCTTGGGCAATCTGCCGCGTAACGCTTCACCTGGGCGCGGGTCATCCGCGAGGCAGAACCCGCGATGAGCGCCGCCGGTCCATCATGGCCATTCCATTCGTCTGGCGAGTGTCGGTCATCGGCTGAGAGAAGATTGGCCGGGAGGCCGAGTGCAATCCCCGATCCGCCGGTGATCAGTTTCAACTCTTTCGAGGCGGCGCCGATCGCTCGAAGATCCTCGTCACGAACGGCGTCCGTGACGATGACCGGCCGGCCGTTTTTGGTCTCCGAGCCGAGCGCCAAGCGGATCGCTTCTGCTCCCTTGAAGACGGTGGAAGCCGGAACGTGACCGACGGCCCGCTTGGTCTGGCGTCCGAGCCAGCGGCGGATATCCGCATCGGGCATCGGGGTCAGCGGGTGGTCCTCCATGCCGGATTCGGAGAGAAGTTTGTCGCCGACGAAGAGATGGCCCTGGTAGAGGCTGCGCCCTGTTGCCGGAAAGGCCGGGCAGACGATGGTGGCATCGGTGCCGAGCCTGTCCATCAGCGCATCGATCACCGGGCCGATATTGCCTTCAGGCGTCGAGTCGAAGGTCGAGCAGTATTTGAAGAAAAACTGGCTGCACCCCTGAGACTGCAGCCATTCCAGTGCTTCGAGCGACAGGCGGACGGCATCGTCGACCGGGATGGTTCGCGATTTCAGCGCAACCACACCCGCTTCAACATCCGGCTCCGCATCGCTCTTGGGAATGCCGCTGTACTGGACGACATTCATGCCATCCTTGGCGAGCGTGTTCGCAAGATCTGATGAGCCGGTGAAGTCGTCGCCGATGCAGCCAAGTAGCATTGATTGCCGAGACCTTTGTTCGGGGTTGATCGTCTGTCAGGAACGCGCCGCGTCGTTCATCTCGTCTTCGAGGTAGACCTGAACGATCTCGTCGAAACTCGCCTCAGCGGTAAAGCCGAGCTCTTCGGCGCGCTTTGCCGCAAAGCTGGTGGGCCAGCCTTCTACGATCTTGTCGATCGTTGCATCCGGCTCGCGCTCGATCCGGTCGACGGCTTCCTGCCCGACGACATGCCGTAAAGCCTCGATCTCGTCGCCGACCGTCGCCGAAAGGCCGGGCATCGTCAGGTTGCGCCGGGCGCCGAGCTTCGACAGGTCGAGGCTGGCGGCATGGACGAAGAAGCCGACCGCCGAGCGCGGGCTCGCAAACCAGTGGCGCACGCTTTCATCGACGGGAAGCACCGCACTCTTACCGTTGATCGGCTCGCGCAGGATGTTCGAGAAGAAACCCGAGGCCGCCTTGTTGGGCGTACCCGGCCGGATGCAGATGGTCGGAAGACGAATGCCGATCCCGTCAAGGAACCCTCGCCTTGAATAGTCGGAGAGAAGCAGTTCGCTGATTGCTTTCTGCGTGCCGTAGCTCGTCAGTGGCGTCAGGTGATAGTCGTCCGGGATCTCGTCCGGGAACGGCGCGCCGAAGACGGCAAGGGAGGACGCGAAGATCACGCGCGGGGTGTATCCATCAGTCTGGTGCGCAGTTCGGATCGCCTCGAACAGATCGCGCGTGCCGTCGAGATTGATCCGATAGCCCTTCTCGAAATCTGCCTCCGCTTCGCCGGACACGATGGCAGCGAGATGGAAGATGATGTCCGGGCGTTCACGGATCAGCGTTTCAGCCGTGCCGCTCTGGGAGAGGTCCGCTGTTTCACCAATCACCTCACTGGTGGTTTCGGGCAAAGGCGGAGACACGACATCGACGAGATGCAGCTTTTCGATCGGCGTCTCCCCGATCTTTCCATCCGCCGCGAGCCGCTCGGCAAGCTTCCGACCGATCATGCCAGCGGCACCGATGATGACGATTTTCATGGCGGAAGCCTTTGTTTGTCTGTTTTGCCGGTGGTGGTGCGCGGGTCCGGACGGCCCTCGAAGACATGTCTCGTTTGCCGTTGGAAACAAGGCATCCTGATTGGGTGGAGTCCGTCAGGATTGATCCGAAAGTTCGACGTGTTGCCTGTCCAGCCTCCACTCTAAGACTGGTTTGACAACTAGACCAGTTGGGCAAAAATGTTTGCTTCCGGGGGCGATGTCAAGCAGGCTTTACCAAAGCCGTTCGGAGGGAACGCCGCCTCTAATCGGGAGAACCTGAGAGAGGCCGATAGCTTCAAGCATGACCGCGGGCATGACGGCGCAGGCTGTCCGCGAATAGCTCAGCCGTTTCTCCGATCAACTCGTTCTTGCGGGTCACGATGCCGAAGCCGCTCACTGTAATCTGCGGACGCATCGCGAGCGGGGCGAGGAGACCGGCGCGCAAATGGGCGTCGACCACCGAGACCGGCAGGACCGCGACGGCATCGGAGGCCTGGACGAGATTGAGGATTGCAAAGATCGAAATGCACTCGACCACGTTGTCCGGGATGTCGATCCCTGCTTCGGCAAAGGCGTCGTCGAGGAGATAACGGGTTGGCGTCGTCGGCGGCTGGAGCACCCAGGGCCAGTCGGCGAGGACCTTCAAATCGCCGTCGAAGCCGTCGGTCAGTGGATGCCCCGCGCGGGCGACGAGCACCAGCTTTTCCTCCGCCAACGGCTCGAACTCGAAGAGTTGGCCGTGACGCGGATTGGTGAAGCGGCCGACGGCGAGATCGAGCCGTCCTGTCTCCAGCATGTCGAGGATATGGTCGCTTGTCTCGCCGAGCAGCCGCACGGTCAGCTTAGGCTGGGAGCGCTTGAGGTCAGCCACCGCATGGGCGACGAGATCTGGCGCTGCGCCCATGATGGCGCCGATTGACAGTGTGCCGTAGCCGCCATCCCGCCGGGCGGCGAACTCCTCTGAAAACCGCTCGATCCGCGTCAGCTCGGCCCGCGCGATGGAGAGAGCGTAGCGGCCGAGCGCCGTCGGCGTCATCCCCCTTGGCGCCCGCTCGAAGAGCTTTGCGCCAAGCAGGATTTCCAGATCGCCCAGCATCTTGGAAGCCGTCGACTGGGTCATGTTCAGTGCCTCGGCCGCCCGATGCATGGTGCCGTGATCGTCGAGTGCTGCAATCAGCATGAAGTGCCTGATTTTCAGGTGGTGTTCGAGCTTTGGGACCATCGGAGCCTGCCATGCGATCGTTTTCTGCGATCGCAATACGGATTTCTTTCATTGGATCATGATCGGTGCCGCGCTTACGATCAAGCCGAAATTCAAGGGAGGGGCTTCGGTGGCCACGCCGATCATCAAGCACATCAGGGCCTTCACGGTGCGTGGAGGCGGCGCGGATTATCACGATCAGGGCGAAGGCCACTGGATCGACGACAACATTTCGACGCCCATGTCGAAATATCCCGCCTATCGCAAAAGCCGGCAGTCCTTCGGCATCAACGTTCTCGGCACCCTTGTCGTCGAGGTCGAGACGGATACGGGCGTCAAGGGCATCGCGGTCACGACCGGCGGCGAGCCGGCGGCCTTTATCGTCGAAAAGCACTTCGCCCGCTTCGTCGAGGGCCGCAAGGTCACCGATATCGAGGTGATCTGGGACCAGATGTTCAACGCCTCGCTCTATTACGGGCGGCGCGGTCTCGTCCTCAACGCGATCTCCGGTGTCGATCTTGCGCTCTGGGACCTGCTTGGTCAGGTTCGGCAGGAGCCGGTCTCAGCCATGATCGGCGGTCCGGTGCGCGACGAGCAGGTATTCTACGCGACAGGCGCACGGCCGGACCTCGCCAAAGGCATGGGCTTTCTCGGCGGCAAGATGGCTTTGCAGCATGGGCCGGCACAGGGCGAAGAGGGCATGGCGACCGAATTTGCGCGCCTTGAAAAGATGCGCGAGGCCGTCGGCGAGCATTTCTGGCTGATGCTCGACTGCTGGATGAGTTTAAACGTCGATTATGCCTCGCGGCTCGCGCAGGGCGCGTCCGAATTCGGTCTCAAATGGATCGAGGAGTGCCTGCCGCCCGACGATTACTGGGGCTATGCCGAATTGAAGCGCAACGTGCCGCCCGGCATGCTGGTCACCACCGGCGAGCACGAGGCGACCCGCTGGGGCTTCCGCATGCTCCTCGAAATGGACTGCTGCGACTTCATCCAACCCGATGTGGGCTGGTGCGGCGGCCTCACCGAGCTTCTGAAGATCTCGGCGCTCGCCGATGCCCACAACAAGATGGTCATCCCGCACGGCTCGAGCGTCTACAGCTACCACTTCGTCATCACGCGGCAGAACAGCCCGTTCGCCGAATTCCTGATGATGGCCCCCAAGGCCGACCGCATCCAGCCGATGTTCGCGCCGATGCTGCTCGGCGAGCCGGTGCCTCAGAACGGGCGCATCAAGGCGTCCGATCTCGAAAAGCCGGGCTTCGGCGTGACCCTCTCCGAGGATCTCGCCCTCAACCGTCCCTACGACCACTGAATTCATGACTGGGGCGGGTGCCTGTAAGTCCCCGCTCCGCTATTGGGAGGAAAGACATGACCAACATTAGTAAACTCAAGACCATCGTGGCACTCGCCCTCGGCGCGACCATGCTTTCGGGCACGGCCTTCGCGCAGGACGTGACGATGCGTTTCGCTCACCACCTGCCGGAAAGCTCCGAGCAGCACATCGCGGCCGAGCGCTTCGCCGAGATCGTCGAGGACAAGTCCGGTGGCAGCATTTCGGTCGAGGTCCTGCCCGGCGGGCAGCTGGGCGGGCAGCGCGAGATCATCGAATCCGTCCAGCTCGGCACGCTCGAAATGGGCTATGGCGAGAGCGGGCTCTACGCCAACTACGTGCCGGCCTACGGCATCCTGACCCTGCCCTACCTCTATGACGATCCGGCCCACTGGCAGAACGTCGTCACCGGCGACATCGGCAACGGCCTCAACGAGCAGCTCGAAGAGGCGACGGGCCTTGTCGTCCTCAACTGGATCCAGGCCGGCTATCGCGACACCTTCACCACCGAAAAGGTCATCCAGCAGCCGTCCGACTTCGAGGGCCTGAAGATCCGCGTTCCGGAAAGCCCGGTCTTCGTCGAGACCTTCTCGACCCTGAACGCCCAGCCGACGCCGATCCCGTTCCCGGAGGTCTATACCGCCATGCAGACGGGCGTCGTCGGTGCGATGGAGGGAACGCCGGAAGCGGCCTACACCAACAACATCTACGAAGTGGCAAAGCACTACAACAAGACGCGCCACATCTTCTTCGACGGCAGCTTCGTCACGAGCCGCCAGTTCCTCGACACGCTCACCGAGGACCAGCAGACGATCGTCACCGAGGCCGCTCTCGAAGTCGCCCAGCAGCAGCGCGACGAATGGGCCGGTCGTCAGGACGAGTGGGATTCCAAGCTCGCCGAGACGGGCATCGAAATCCACGAAATGGATCTCGAACCCTTCCGCGAGGCCCTCAGCGACCTTCAGGACAAGTTCGCCGAACAGGCCGGCGCGACCGATCTGATCGGTGAGATCCGGTCCGCCTCCGGCGAATGATCCGCGTCCCGTCCCAAGCGAGACAGCTCATCGACAGGGCCTTCGCCGTGCTTGCCGCGGCGGTGGTCCTGGCATTTGCGTCGATGGTGACGCTCGTCTTCATCCAGGTGGTCGACCGCTTCGTCGGCATCGGCTGGTTCTGGACCGAAGAAGTCGTGCGCACGCTCCTCGTCTGGTGCGTGATGATCGGCCTGCCGGTGGTGCTCTACCGGCACGATGAGATCCTGGTGGACATCCTCTCCGTGCCCCCGGTCGCCGCGCGCTGGCGGTTGCGGCTGGCAATGGTGCTCAGCCTCATCTTCCTTGCCATCCTCGCCTGGCAGGGCTGGACCTTCACGGCCCGCAACGGGGCCTTCACATCCCCCACGCTCGGGGTCTCCCGCGCCTGGATCTATGCCTCCATCCCGCTCGGTGCCGCCCTCGGCTGCCTCGCCCTCCTGCTTCGCGCGGAGGACCGCGCGGCCGCCTGGCCGGATGAGGACGAAACGGAGGACACCGGCACGACCGCGACCGATCAAAGCTCCGAAAGCCTCATGAAATGACGGTCGCGCTCCTCTTCCTGCTCTTCACGATCCTCCTGGTCATCGGCGTGCCGATCGCTTTCGCCATGGGGCTCTCGGCGGTAGTCATCCTCGTGACGACGTCGACCGTGCCACTTCTCGTTCTTCCCCAGCGCTTCTTTTCCTCGCTGGACAGCTTCCCGCTGATGGCGATTCCGCTCTTCATCCTCGCGGGCTCCCTGATGAACGTGTCGGGCATCACGACCGCGATCGTGCGCTTCGCGCGGGCCGCGATCGGCCATGTGCGCGGTGGCCTCGGTCAGGTGAACATCATGACCTCGGTCTTGTTTTCCGGGATTTCCGGCTCGGCCGCGGCGGATGTCGCCGCCGTCGGCTCCATGCTCCTCCCGGGCATGCGCCGCGAGGGCTACAAGCCGGAACATTCCGTCGCGATCACCGCCGCCTCCGCCATGCTCGGGCCGATCATCCCGCCGAGCCTCCTGATGGTGCTCTACGGCGCGATGACCGGCCTCTCCATCGGCACGCTCTTCCTCGCCGGCATCCTGCCGGGCCTGACGCTGGCAGCCATGCTGATGGCCTGGGTCTGGTTCACGGCGGACCGGATCGGCGGCACCCAGCATCCGCGCTCCGGCATGGGCGAGGTCGGCAAGAGCTTCCTCGTTGCGCTGCCGGCGCTCTTCCTGCCGGTCCTTATCATCGGCGGCATCCAGTCGGGCTTCTTCACGCCCACCGAGGCCGGCGTTCTTGCCGTGGTCTACGCCCTTCTCTTCGGGATTTTCGCGGGCGAACTGAAGTTCAGGAACACCTTCCGCTTCTTCAAGGAGGCGATGATCTCGACGTCCTCGATCCTGATCATCCTCGGCGGCGCTGCGCTGTTTTCATGGATCATCGCCCGCGAGGGCTTCCCGGCCCAGCTCGCCCAGGGGCTTCAGTCGCTGACCGAAGACAGGTATCTGGCGCTGCTCCTCATCATCGCCGCGCTGCTCGTCCTCGGCATGTTCGTCGAGACGATCTCGGCACTGATCCTCGTCACGCCGATGCTTGCGCCGATCGCCCAGATCTACGGTCTCGACCCGATCCATTTCGCAACCGTCATCATCGTCTGCGTGCTGCTCGGCTCCATCACCCCGCCGGTGGCGATCATCCTGATCCTTGCGTGCAATATCGGGGAAGTGGCCTATGCGAAGGCGATCCGGCCCTTCATGCCCTATTTCCTCATTCTCCTCGTCGGGCTTCTCGTCATCGCTTTCGTGCCGCAGGTGACGCTGTTCGTCCCTCGATACTTCGGCGGATATGGCGGCTGAGCCGCCTGCCCACCCAACACACACTGTCATACAGGACCCGACCATGACCGATCTTTCAGGCCGCATCGCCATTGTTACCGGGGGCGCGCAAGGGATAGGCCGCGCCGTCGTCGAGCGCATGCTCGAAGCGGGCGCGCGCGGCGTTTCCATCTGGGACCGTGACGGCGATCTCGGGCGTGAGGCCGCCAGCGAACTCGGCGACAAGGTCGAATTCCGTCAGGTGGACCAGACCGATCTTTCGGCCGTGGAAGCAACTGCGAAGACCATGGAGGCCGAGTTCGGCGCGCCGGACATCCTCATCGCCAATGCGGGGATCGCGGGCGCCAACGCCAAGGTGATGGATTACGATCCGGAGGAATTCCGCCGGGTGGTCGATATCAATCTCAACGGTGTCTTCCATCTCAATCGCACCATCGTGCGCGGCATGGTGGAGCGCGGCTATGGCCGCATCGTCAACACCGCCTCGATCGCAGGCAAGGAAGGCAATCCGAACGCCTGCGCCTACTCCGCCTCCAAGGCCGGTGTGATCGCGCTGACGAAGTCCCTCGGCAAGGAGACCGCCGATGTGGACGTCGCGGTGAACTGCGTGACGCCCGCCGCCGCCCGCACGCGCATCTTCGACCAGATGAGCCAGGAGCATATCGACTATATGCTCTCCAAGATCCCCCGCGGCCGCTTCCTCGAAGTTCACGAGGCGGCCAACATGATCGCCTGGCTGGCGAGCGCGGAAAATTCGTTTACGACGGGCGCCGTGTTCGACCTTTCGGGCGGGCGCGCAACATACTGATCACGACAGGACAAGAGGACCTTTGAACCCATGAAACTACTGCGCATCGGCGAACCCGGAGCCGAAAAGCCCGCAATTCTCGACGGCGACGGCAAGGCGCGCGACCTCTCCGGCATCGTCACCGATATTTCCGGAGAGGCGCTGACGCCCGAGGGTCTGGAGCGCATTCGCGCGGCCGATCTTTCGAGCCTGCCCGTCCTCGAAGGCCGGATCGGTGCCTGCGTCGGTCATGTGGGCAAGTTTCTGTGCATCGGCCTCAACTACGCCGACCACGCGGCCGAGAGCGGCATGGATCTGCCCAAGGAGCCGGTGATCTTCGGCAAGGCGACCTCGGCGGTCTGTGGGCCGAACGACACGGTTCTCGTGCCACGCGGCTCCGAGAAGTGCGACTGGGAGGTCGAGCTCGGCGTCGTCATCGGCAAGGGCGGCGTCTATATCGAGAAGGACGCGGCGATGGACCATGTCGCCGGCTATTGCGTCATCAACGACGTCTCGGAGCGCGGCTTCCAGACGGAGCGCAGCGGTCAGTGGATCAAGGGCAAGAGCGCCGACACCTTCGGGCCCATCGGCCCCTGGCTCGTCACGAAGGACGAAGTCGCCGACCCGCAGAAGCTGGCTCTCTGGCTGGAGGTAGACGGGCACCGCTATCAGGACGGCACCACCGAGACCATGGTCTTCGGCGTCGCCCATCTCGTCCACTATGTCAGCCAGTTCATGTCGCTGCAGCCGGGTGACGTCATCTCCACCGGCACGCCTCCCGGCGTCGGCATGGGCCAGAAACCGCAGGTCTATCTGAAGGGCGGCGAGACCATGCGCCTCGGCATCGAGGGGCTCGGCGAGCAGACCCAGAGGGTCGGCCGGGCCTGACCGTCACCGGTCGACCCCCGCTGGCCGCTTCGTCCCCGGTCCTCCTCCCGCCGGCGGACGAAGCGTTAGAGCTCCGGGCGAAAAGCGGGCGCGGGCTTTTCAACGAACCGGCGCCGATCAGATAAGTCGGGAGCGTCAGACGAATGCCAACGTTCGTCTGACGCTTAAGCCCGAACGCGAACGCAAGCTTCAAGGCCCCGCCGACATGCGCCTCACCGACTGCCACAACTTCGATGATTTCCGGAAACTGGCGAAGCGCAGGCTTCCCGGCCCGATCTTCAACTATATCGACGGGGCGGCGGACGACGAGACCACCTATCGGCGCAACACGGCGGCCTTCGAAGAGGTCGATCTCGTGCCGAACATCCTGCGCGGCGTGGCCGATGTCGATCTCTCGGTCACCGTGCTCGGCCAGAAGCTCGACCTGCCGGTCTACTGCTCGCCGACGGCGCTCCAGCGGCTCTTCCATCACGATGGCGAGCGGGCAGTCGGTGCCGCGGCCGAGAAGTTCGGCACCATGTTCGGCGTGTCTTCTTTGGGCACGGTAAGCCTCGAAGAGCTGCGCAAGAAGCACAAGAACCCGCAGGTCTATCAGTTCTATTTCCACAAGGATCGCGGCCTCAACCGAGCCATGATGGAACGCGCCAAGGAGGCGGGCGTCGAGGTGATGATGCTGACGGTGGACAGTATCACCGGCGGCAATCGCGAGCGCGACAAGCGTACGGGCTTTTCCATCCCATTCCGGCTGAACGCGAAGGGTATCGCCCAGTTCGCCATCAAGCCGGCCTGGGCGATCAACTATCTCACCCATGAAAACTTCTCTTTGCCGCAGCTTGACCAGCATGTGAACATGGGCGGCGGCACGGCCTCGATCGGCCAATACTTCACCGAAATGCTCGATCCCGGCATGACCTGGGACGATGTAGCCGAAATGGTCGAATTCTGGGGCGGCACCTTCTGCATGAAGGGCGTGATGGCCCCCGAAGACGCCGTTCGCGCCGCCGAAATCGGCTGCAAGGGCATCGTCATCTCCAACCATGGCGGACGCCAGCTCGACGGCTCTCGCTCGTCCTTCGACCAGCTGGAGGAGATCGTGCAGGCCGCCGGCGACCGGCTCGACGTAATCCTCGATTCCGGTGTCACGCGCGGCACGCATGTGCTCAAAGCGCTGGCGCTCGGCGCAAAGGCCGTCGGCCTCGGCCGCTACTACCTTTTCCCGCTCGCCGCCGCCGGCCAGCCCGGCGTCGAACGCGCCCTCACCCTGATGCGCGACGAGCTCGTCCGCGACATGCGCCTCATGGGCTGCACCCGCATCGACCAGCTCTCCAGAGACAAACTCCGTTTCCGCTGAGGCGAGCATTGCCACGAAACGAAGGTTTCGAACGATACGCGCAGAGCGATCAGGACCAGCGTCACGCACGGCGAACCGATCGCTGTCGACATTGCATTTTCGTGAAATGGTGGGCACGACTGGGATCGAAGCAGTGACCCCTCGGTGTGAACGACGTACTTGGGCATCTACGAGGTTACCAGAAACACTCGTAACCCATACTTCCTGGGGCTTCCATTACCCATCACCCCCTTTCCGTTCGGGCAATTCACCGTCATGCTTGTTGCCAGCTGAGGGCGAAATGCCGTTCGGAATTGACGGTTAAGCGCGCTGCATCGAATGATGTCGGTGGTGGTATCGAGCGAACCGCTTGCTGCCAACACACTTGCATCGCGATGGAGCCGCACTGCGACGTCGGGATGTCGACAGCTTCGCACCTGCTTCTCGATCTCCTCGTCTGGTCGCGAAGCGCTTGATAGGCTTTGCGAAGAGAACGATCGTGAAAGGGCTAGGCGGCCCAAAGCGAGGGCCTGCAGCACGTCATGAAGGAGACCGTCGCATGTTCAAGCCGCTGTTTCATCTCGCCTACCACGTGGACGACCTCAAAGCCGCCGCCCACTTCTATGGCCACCTTCTTGGCTGCAGAAGAGGTCGCAGTACCGAGACCTGGATCGATTTCGACTTCTTCGGCCATCAGATCTCGCTTCACCTCGGCAAGCCCTTCGCGACGGCCGAATCCGGCAAGGTCGGCGATCATATGGTGCCGATGCCTCATCTGGGCGCGGTCCTTCCTCTGGAGATCTGGCGAGAGATTGCGGACAGGCTGACTGCAACCGAACTCGAATTCGTCATCGAACCGACCGTGAGGTTCGAGGGCCAGCCCGGCGAGCAATGGACGATGTTCTTCCGCGACCCCGCCGGCAATCCGATCGAGCTGAAAGGTTTCGCCAACGAAGAAGCGGTGTGGGCAGCATGACCGTAGTACCGTTCGTCACCACGATGGAAAGCAACGAAGCCGAGGCATGGCGCGCAGAGCTGCAGTCGGCCCTTCCGGACCATCGCGTGACGGACCCTGTTTCGCTTTCCCCTTCAGAAGCGGAGAGCGTCGAGGTCGCAATCGTCGCGAACCCGCACCCAGCAGATCTTGCAGGGTTTCCTGCTCTTCGGTGGGTTCAAAGCCTCTGGGCCGGCGTGGAGCGTCTGGTGACTGCGCTTCCGACTGAGATCGGCATCGTCCGCTTGGTCGATCCTGTACTCGCTGAGACCATGGCCGAGGCGGTCCTCAGCCATGTCTTCTATCTTCATCGGCGCATGCCGGAATATCTTGCGCAGCAGCGGGCCGGGATCTGGCGTCCGCTCGATCAGCCGCTTGCGAGTGAGCGGACGGTAGCGGTCCTTGGGCTGGGAGAACTCGGCACTTTGACGTGCCAGCGCCTGTTGGCGTCGGGATTTCGGGTGCTCGGCTGGTCGCGCTCGCCCCGAAACATCGATGGCGTGGAGACCTATGCCGGCGATACCTCGCTTAGCAGCGTGTTGGAAACAACGGAGATCGTCGTCGTTCTCCTGCCGCTGACCCAAGCGACAGCGGGTCTGATAGACGCGAAAATTCTCGCCAATTGTTCACCCGGTATTTCGCTTATCAATGTCGGGCGCGGACCGATCATCGAAACCGCTGCTCTACTTGCCGCCCTCGATGGCGGAGGCGTGAAACACGCCGTCCTCGACGTTTTCGATCAGGAGCCGCTTCCGCCTGGCCACGCCTTCTGGACGCATACCTCAGTCACCGTCATGCCCCACGTCGCGGCGCCGACGAACAAGAAGAGCGCAAGCGCGATCGCAGCCAAGAACGTCCGAGATTACTTTGAGCGGGGCGACTTACCCGAGTTTGTCGATCGGACCGTTGGCTATTAGCCCCCGGAGGGAGACTGCCGGCTTCTGAACACCTTGACGGCAAAAGCTGCCGATCGGCTTTCGACTCATTCAAGCTATACGTCGCTGACTTCTGATTATGGGGAAGTGAGCGCAGCTCGCTTGCCACAATTCTGGTTCGTGCCTGTCACGGAACGCTTGCGCCGTCCGCGTCGGTCGATAGACGAAGCCGAGTGCGAGAAAAAGCGGTAGTAGTGAAATTTCGCGGTCAGTCGTATGTGGCTCGGCAGATCAGGCTGCTGTTGCGACGCGGTTTCGACCGCCGACCTTTGCTTCGTAGAGCGCACCATCCGCGTCAGCGAGCAGTTTTTCGAGTTCTGTTCTAGGATCGCTACCCTCGTCGAGCAGCACGCTAGAAAGTCCGATGCTGGTAGAAACCTTCACACATGCACCGGACGGACTGTCGATCGAGAGGGACGAAACCAGTTCTCTGTACCGCTCCATATGCGCCTCGGCCGCACGCGCGGAGGCGCCTGCGAAGAGAACGACAAATTCATCTCCGCCAAGGCGCGCATTGACTGTCTGCGGCAGGTCGCAGTGACCAAAGAGCCGCGCCATCGCCACAAGAGCAGCGTCGCCGGTAGGATGACCGTGGGTGTCGTTGATCACCTTGAAACAATCGAGATCGAGCATCGCGACGACGATAAGCGGGTTTCCCCTGTTTCTCGCGAACTTGAGCTCCTGACACCCGATCTCGAAAAAAGCTCGACGATTGAGGAGCCCGGTCAAGGCGTCGTAGCGGGACAGGTTTTCGACCTTACGAAGCAAACGGTCGTTGCGAATAAGTATCGTTGCCATAATGATCCAAATCGGCAAGCCGATTACGCAGGGAACGACCCAAGACGTCACAAAGCTTTGCTGACTCCAAGGTTCGGGCATCGCCACATTCATGTGACCGGTGAGCAGTATCGAAGAACCGATCGCTCCGATCATCACTAGAAAGGTGAACGAAAGCAGCACTCTGAGATTGCTGAAAAGTTGTAGCGTTCCGAACATCGTCTTATTTTGCCGGTATTCCGCTACAAAGGCGTTAAATTCTGCGGGTATCGGGGCTTTGGTGACGATCCGCCTAAAAAAATCTAGAAAGCCCTTCGACTGCCACCAAGCACAAAAGCCGGAAAGCAAAGGTTACGGTTTCGACGCGTATCAGCCGTCCAGCAACTCGATCGAGGCTGTCCGAACCGGACATGGTGCGACAACCGTCGTGTCGCGGGTTGAGGGTCTATTGCGGCGGCAAGGTTGGCGCTGATTTGCCAACCCTGAAAGGATGAAACTTGCAACGCGACAAGCTCACCATCTTGTAGCCGGGATTCGAAGACCCCGCCTATCCTGGTCAAAAATTTTATTGCTGGCACTGTGTTATGATGGAAGGTCTGCTGACTTCTTTTCCCGAACTTGCCAGACGTATCGAAGTTGAAAGGATTGCCTGGTCCCGGCCACGCCGCGAAGCGATCGAAGTGTTGGCGAGAACAATCAATCGCTGCCCTTGTTCGTTCTGGCCGAGGAGGAAAAATCCCCCCATCAAACCGGGATCGATGAGGGGCGGGCCTTTATCTCAGATAAAAACAACATTCTCACGGCGTTATCCGACAGGCATGGAATCCCCCTGCTCCACCCTTAGTTTGCCGCAATGCGCAATGTCGATCCCGCATCCATCCAGATTGCGACTTCCGCCGATGCCATCGCGTCCCTGCTAGCACAGCTATCATCCAGCGAGCCACGTTTCACGCGCGCCGAGCTGGAGGCAACGGTTGCCGATCCTGGCACCAAAATTTTGGCGGTTGGCGCCGGAGGCGGGATCGTCGGCATCACGCCACTCGTTACATTCCGTGTCGTGACAGGTGTTCGGGCCTTCATCGACGATGTGGTCGTTTGGGGTGCTCACAGGAGCAAAGGTTTGGCGGAAAAGCTGGTACGGGCGGCGATCGAGCTGGCCGCTTCCCTTGGTGTTCAAAAGATCCACCTGACGTCTCAGCCGTCCCGGGAAGCCGCCAACAGCTCTACCAATGGCTCGGGTTCGAGCGGCGAGAAACCGACGTGTATCGGCTCGAGCTTTCAACGGAAGCGGCCGGACGATGACGGAGAGGATCATGGTCAGCGCCTATGTTTTCGGCCGTCCGGTCCGTTACAGTAGTTCGCCCAAGCACGATGCGCACCCGGCCCTTCAGCAATGGCAGCCTTAAGAGCGGCTCGTCTCGATCTGTCTTGAACTGACAGCCGGTTTCAGCGTGCCGCGCCCTCCGGCGGAGATCGGAGGAGGGCGATCAGGTTAAGCGGCTCTTGCGAATGATGCTCATGTCATGGAGGCGACCGCACCTGACGTGACGGACTTACATGTCGCCTGCGCGCAAGCAGCCTTGCATTTGGCGCTGGAGCATCATTGCCCGTTTGCCCTGTTGGTCGAAGGCAACCCGTGATGTGGTAGCGGCATCATCGAGAGCCCTGAAATCAGCGAGCATCGTCAGCAGACAGTTAAGCGGAAAAGTTTGCGAGAGGCCCAATTTCCCCACCAATTACCGTCT
This sequence comes from Fulvimarina thalattae, assembly GCF_040239565.1. Taxonomy (NCBI): domain Bacteria; kingdom Pseudomonadati; phylum Pseudomonadota; class Alphaproteobacteria; order Hyphomicrobiales; family Aurantimonadaceae; genus Fulvimarina; species Fulvimarina thalattae. Next base: position 487,342 of record NZ_JBEHWS010000001.1, on the reverse strand, counting down.
CCGCTTTTCGGTGGTCGCTTTCGGGATCCTGGCATCGCTCCCTATCGGCAGGCGCGAGAAAATGATCCACTATGTTTACAGAAGAATCGAACGCAAGAAAACGTCTATCGGCCCAGTCGAAATTAGGCTCTTGCTCTAATTTTCCCTATCTCACGATATATAGCAAAAGTATCATGCACTGTTCATGCACAATACTCTAAGCTCGTTTCACCAGCAGCAGAAGCCGCCGTCGACAAGGAGATCGACGCCGGTGCAATAGGATGCGGCGTCGGACAGGAGAAAGATCGCGGGGCCGACCATCTCGTCGACGCTCGCCATGCGCTGCATCGGGGTCTGGCTCTCGAACTCCTTGGTCTGGTGCACCATTTCGGGCCGCGTGTTCATCGGCGTCGCGGTGTAGCCGGGGCTGATGGAGTTCACGCGGATGCCGCGTTCGACCCATTCCATTGCCATCGACTTCGACATGTGGATGACGCCGGCTTTGGAGGCGTTGTAGTGGACCTGATTGAGGCCCCGGTTGACGATCACGCCGGACATGGACGCGATGTTGACGATCGAACCGCCCTTGCCATGGGCGAGCATGGCGCGCGCTTCTGGGCAAGAAGCGGCATCTCGAACGCCCCTGGAACATCGTAGAGGTCGACCGCGATGCCGGCCTCCCGCTCAATTAGCCGCTGCATGAAGCCGAGATGGGCCTGACCGACGATATCACGATGCCAGCCAGCCTGAATGAAGGCGAATTTTAGGGGGATCGACATGAATGCTCCGGGCCCTTGAAACACGACAGGATTCCAGAGCGCACGAAAGCACCCGATCCGCTTGGGGATCGAAAGCTTCGTTCTCTCTCATCCGGACTGTAACCGTCGGCCCCGGAATTTCACCGGATCTGCTGACCCGTCCCGTAAAGACGGCGCTCGCGGGCTTTCACCGCCGGTGGGGAATTTCACCCCGCCCTGAGAACCAGGCGTTCCTGAAGCGATAGCGAAGGATTGTCAATCATTCGCGGCATAGCTTCGATGAAGGACGCGGATGGCTGCCTCTCTTGTTGAACGCTATCATTAACGGAGCGCAGGCAAAATAACTGGAACCTGAAAAGCAGAAAATAGCGAAACGCCTTACAGGTCTATTTATATCGCGCTGTAAGGACCTGGCGAGCATACGCTGCCCGTACGCTTTCGGGAATGTTCAAAGGCGCTAAGGGTAGCTGAGTTGGGCGTAGAGCCGACTGAAGCCGCTGTAACCTCAGGGAACACCCTAAAGCGACACACGGGGCGAACACTGAACCCTATTGATTTCGGTGTCACATCGTCCTTGACGGCAGCATTTTGTGATAGTGTAGCCTCATGCCTAAAGCTTGAGGTGATATATGGCACGCATTGATCGCGGTCGCGTCAGCACCGTCGATCAAGACCTCGACCTACAGCCTTCGCAGCTGAAAGCCGAAGGGTGCGAGATCATTCGATCTGAAAAATTGGCGGGAGCAAGCCGTGATGGTCGAGCCGAACTGGCGGCCATCATCGAATTTATCCGCCCCGCGGACGAACTGTTGGTGACGCACCTCGATCGGCTCGGTCGCGACTCATGCGACGTGTTGAACCTCATCTAAGACTGCGAGCAGCGCGGTGCATTCGCCACCGTGCTCGACCAAATGTTTCGAATCGAGCCGGAATGGGCCACCTCATACTGACGGTGCGTGGTATAAAGGCGCAGATGGAACACCGCTTTACAAAAGAGCGACAGCGCGAAGGCATAGAGCGCGCAAAAGCCGACGGCGTATACAAGGGCGGCAAGCGCCGCCTTGACCGAGCGCAAATTGATGCGATCAGTGCGTCAGGCTTGGGTTCAACAGCTATCGCAAAGGCTGTCGGCTGTTCGCGAATGCAAATTTATCGAGTTCTGGGCGAGCCCAAGAAATGACGGCTTAGCGCCGTTTTCTTCGGTTCCGATCCTCTTGCAGCCGTTCCTAATTGCTGACATTCGCGCCCCGAGGGACTGTCCCAACTGGTGGAATAAGACACCACGCAGAATTGGCGGCGAGTATAAGACCTTACAGCACTTTCCGCGTGTCCGCTTTCACAACGCTTTGTACGATCTCGAAGAGTCGCTCTGCGGCTGGACCCAGCGGATCTCCTGCGCGGGTGACGAGGCCGTAGCTTGCGACGCGCATGTCGTCGGCAAGCGGGAGGCGGCCGAGGCGGCTTGCGAGGGCACCGCGCTCGATGAAGAGATCGGCGACCGCCCGGGCCATTGGCGCGATCGCATCGGTTTCCTTAACGAGCGCCAGCGTGAAGAGGACCGAGGTCGTGCCGACCACGCGCCGTGGAAGTTCCAGACCGTGCTTGAGGAGATATTCCTCATGGGTCCGCCGCAAGAGTCCGCCCGGCGGCTGCGTGACCCAGTCATAATCGAGACAATCCTTGAGAGCGATGTCCCGGCCCCGGGTTAGCGGATGGTCGAAGCGCACGATCAGCGCCACGGGTTCGAGCCCGATGGTTTCGATCCGAAATGCGCGGGCGTCCGCCTCCGCCGGAATGCGCCCGATATAGAAGTCGAGATCGCGGTTGAGCAGCGCTTCCGAGAGCTTGTCCGACGTATCGATCAGGACCGAGAGATCGACGTCGGGATAGGCGGCACGCGCCTCGCGCACCGCAGGCAACAAGATTTCAAGCGAGGGGCCGGTGACCGCTCCGATGCGGACCAAACCCCGCGCCCCGACGGCCATCTGGCCGATGCGCTCCTGAACGAGATCGAAGCCGTGCAAAGCGCTCGCGGCCTGGTTCGCCAGAAGCGTGCCGGCTTCCGTCAGCGAGATGCCCCGAACATGACGGGTATAGAGCGGGACGCCGACCATCTCCTCGAGTTGCGACAAGAGACGGGATGCGGCCGGCTGGGTCATTCCTATGTGCTGGGCGGCGGCTCCGATCTGTTCGAAGTCGCGCAAGGCATTGAGCAGCCGAAGCTGCGAGAACTTGAGCCCCTTTCGAACCAGATGGTCGGCCTGTTTCGACTTGTATTTCTCGGACATTGCCGACCTCCTATCGAAGGTGGGCCGGCTCCTCAGCGGACCCAGACGGAACGATCGGCAACATATGGCGCTGTCGGTCGGGTAAGCGGCATCGACCCCTCGCTCCGATCGCCACAACGATGATATACCTTGATTGGTATATCGCAATCTCAAAAGTCTATTTTTCAAATATATCCTGCTTGGCTAAGAATGACTCAAGGCGAAGCGCGGCGAACACGCATGCAGTGCCCGGAAAAGACGACGTGGGATCGGAGGAAGGAGCCGGCCCGCGTTTGGCGTCGAGACGCACGTCTCCGGGTCGGTCGCAGTCCGTGCAGGGCCTTGGGAGGAATGATGGTCGGATCGAACGATCGGCGCGAACGCGCCGTCGCCTGCACGCAGCCGAGCACCGCTCGGTTCGAGACCCGCCCCGCGCCAAGCGCACTCTCTGATCAGTCGAAATTTCCCGGGCCCTTTCGCTCAGATCGAGCGATGCCCGTGAAAACCATGCCGCGATCACCGATGAGGTGGTCCGGGAAACAAAAGACGCATGTCTGCCGGCTGGAGCTGGCTCCCGCGTTTTTTCAAAGGAGGAGTGAAGCATGATCAAGACCCTGATGATGACCGCCGCGATTTCCGTTGGCGCGACGACACTTGCCGCGGCCCAGACCGTAGGCTTCTCGCAAATCGGCTCGGAGTCCGGCTGGCGCGCCGCCGAGACGACGATCACCCGGCAACAGGCCGAAGAGCGCGGGATCGATCTGAAGTTCTCCGACGCCCAGCAGAAGCAGGAGAACCAGATCGCGGCGCTACGCTCTTTCGTCGCCCAGGGCGTGGATGCGATTCTTCTTGCGCCTGTCGTTGCGACCGGCTGGGACAGCGTGCTCCAGGAAGCCCAGGAAGCCGAGATCCCCGTGGTGCTCCTCGACCGCAAGGTCGATTCCGACGAGAGCCTCTATCTGACCGCGGTCGGCTCGGACCTCGTCCATGAGGGCGAAGTCGCCGGCCAGTGGCTGGTCGAAAATGCCGGCGAAGGCGAATGCCGCGTCGTCGAGCTTCAGGGCACGACCGGCTCCTCGCCAGCGATCGACCGCGCCCAGGGCTTCCGCAACGCCATCGAAGGCAACGAAAATCTGGAGATCGTCAGAAGCCAGACCGGCGATTTCACCCGCACCGGCGGCAAGGAAGTGATGGAGAGCTTCCTGCAGGCCGAGAACGGCGGTCAGGACATCTGCGCGCTCTACGCCCACAACGACGACATGGCGATCGGCGCGATCCAGGCCATTAAAGAAGCCGGCCTGAAGCCGGGCGAGGACATCAAGATCGTCTCGATCGACGCCGTCCCCGACATCTTCCAGGCGATGGCGGCCGGTGAAGCCAACGCCACGGTGGAACTGACGCCGAACATGGCGGGTCCGGCCTTCGATGCGCTCGAAACCTACATGAACGACGGGACCGAACCGGAGAAGTTCATCCAGACCGAATCGAAGCTCTACACCCAGAGCGATGATCCTCAGGCGGAGTACGAGGCCCGCAAGGACCTCGGTTACTGATCCGACCCGAGCGGACCGGGGTGGGCCTCCCAATGCCCCGGTCCATTGCGGGCTCAACGCCAAACGACGCGCCCGACGATCCTCTCCCGATGGTCTCCGATGCGCCGAAAAGGTCCCCGATGCTTCTGACGATCCGATCCCTCAGCAAGTCGTTTCCCGGAGCCAAGGCGCTCGACCGTGTCGATTTCGACCTGCGGGCGGGTGAGGTCCACGCCCTGCTCGGCGAGAACGGCGCGGGCAAGTCGACCCTCATCAAGTGTCTCACAGGCGCCTACCGTCGCGATGCTGGCGACATCACGCTGAATGGCGAGGCGATCTCGCCAAGCTCGACCTCCGAGGCGCAGGCGCTCGGCATCGGCACGGTCTACCAGGAGGTCAACCTCCTGCCGAACCTCACCGTCGCGCAGAACCTCACCTTCGGGCGCGAGCCGCGCCGCTTCGGCTTCGTCGACCGTACCGCCCAGCGGGCCGAGGCCCAACGCATGCTTTCAGGCTACGGACTCGACATCGATGTCGGCCGAGATCTAGGCGCCTATTCTGTTGCCATCCAGCAGATCGTCGCCATCGCCCGCGCCGTCGAACTCTCCGGCAAAGTGCTGATCCTCGACGAACCAACCGCCAGCCTCGATGCCGACGAGACGCGCATGCTGTTCGACGTGATCCGCTCCTTGCGCGAGAAGGGCCTCGGCATCGTCTTCGTCTCCCACTTTCTCGATCAGGTGTTCGAACTGACCGACCGCCTGACGGTTCTCCGGAACGGCCAGAAGATCGTGACAGAGGAGACCGCGAGCCTCGACCGGGTCAGGCTCATCGAACATATGCTTGGCCGAGAACTGTCCGAGACCGAAGAAACCGCGCGCAAGAAGACCGACCCGAATGCCGCCGCGCGGCTCGAAGTCGTGCGCTTCCTGAACTTCGGGCGTGCCGGCGTCGTCGAACCCTTCGATCTTACCGTGCATCGTGGCGAGGTCATCGGGCTCGCGGGCCTCCTCGGCTCGGGACGCACCGAGACCGCCGAGCTGATGTTCGGGGTGCAGACGGCGGCTTCCGGCGAAGCGCGCGACGAGACCGGCAAAATCGCCCATGCCAATCCGCGCGAGGCGATCGCGTCCGGTTTCGGTTTCGCGCCTGAGGACCGCAAGAGCGACGGCATCATCGCCGAGCTCTCCGTCCGCGAAAACATCATTCTCGCCATGCAGGCGCGGCGCGGCTGGGCAAAACCGATTCCGCGGCCCGAGCAGGACCGGCTCGCCGCCGACTACATCAGGAAACTCGACATCCGCACCAGCGGCCCGGAAAAACCGATCGGCCAGCTCTCCGGCGGCAATCAACAGAAGGTGGTGCTCGCCCGCTGGCTGGCGATGAACCCGCGTTTCCTCATTCTCGACGAGCCGACGCGCGGCATCGACGTCGGCGCTCACGCGGAAATCCTCAACCTCATCCACCAACTCACCGACGAAGGCATGTCCATCCTCGTCATCTCCTCCGAGCTCGACGAACTCATCGCCGTCTCCGACCGGATCGTTGTTGTGCGCGATCGACGGCATGTCGCCGAACTCACGGGCGATGACATTGCCACCGGTCCGATCGTCCGCGCCATCGCCGACGACAACGGCAAGAAATCGGAAAGGGCCGCCTGATGTTGCGCTCCCTCTCACGGGTCGCACCGCAACTGATCACCCTCGGTGCCATCATCCTTCTGGTCACAGCGTTCTTTCCGGATTTCGTCCAGATCGGCTACGAACGGGGACGTCTGGTCGGCCCGATCATCGATGTCCTGAAGCGCGGAGCACCGGTAGCGATTCTCGCTGTCGGAATGACCCTCGTCATCGCGACCCGGGGCATCGACCTGTCGGTCGGCACGGTGATGGCGATCTCCGGCGCGGTCGGCGCATGGGCGATTGCGTCCGGGCTCGGTCTCGTGCCGGCGCTGCTTCTGGCGATCGGGGCCGGACTTCTCTGCGGGCTCTGGAACGGCTGTCTCGTCGCGATCATCGGCATCCAGCCGATCGTCGCGACGCTGATCCTGATGACCTCCGGACGCGGGATCGCCCAGCTCATCACCGAAGGGCGCATCCTCACCTTCAACGATCCGTCATTCGCCTTCTTCGGCTCCGGAACGCTTCTCGGCATTCCGTTTCCAGCGGTGCTCTGGGTGCTGCTCGCGATCGCGATGACGCTTCTGATGCGGCGCACGGCGCTCGGCATCCTGGTCGAGGCGATCGGCGTCAACCGCTCGGCATCGGCGCTCGCTGGCGTCAATGCGCGAGTGCTCCTGATCGCCGTCTATATGGCGGCCGGTCTCTGCGCCGCGTTCGCCGGCATCGTTGCGACCGCCGACATCCGCGGGGCCGACGCCAACAACACCGGCCTCTGGCTCGAACTCGACGCGATCCTCGCGGTGGTCATCGGCGGCAATTCGCTGCTCGGCGGCCGCTTCTCGATCGCCGCCTCGGTGATCGGCGCGATCATCATCCAAACCATCGACACCGGCATCCTGCTCGCCGGTTTCCCGTCGGAATACAATCTCGTCATCAAGGCCGGGCTGGTGCTGATCATCCTCGTCGTCCAGTCGCCGAATCTCGCGCAGAGCTGGGGCTTCATAAAGGACGAGATTCGCCGAAGGAGAGAACGAAGCTACGAGGCTCGAAAGGAGCTGAGCTCGTGACCGTCAATCCGCGCTTCTATCCGCTGTTCGCAACCATTGCGATCTTCCTCGTCGCCTATACGGTCTGCTGGATCCAGTTTCCCAACATGCTTTCGACGCGGGTCGTCGGCAATCTTCTGACCGACAACGCCTATCTCGGCATCGTCGCGGTCGGCATGACGGTAGTGATCCTCTCGGGCGGCATCGACCTGTCTGTCGGCTCGGTGATCGCCTTCTCTGGCGTATTCATCGCGGTCGTCCTGCGCGAGACTTCACTTCACCCGCTGGCCGTCTTCGTCCTCCTGCTCGCGGTGACGACGGCATTCGGAGCCCTGATGGGGCTGATCATCCATGCGCTCGCCATGCCGGCCTTCATCGTCACGCTCGCCGGCATGTTTCTCGCGCGCGGGGCCGCCTACATGCTGACGATCGATTCGGTGCCGATTTCCGACCCGTTCTACGACCTCATCAAGTCGTCCTACTATCTCATGCCTGGCAAAGGCCGGCTCACCGTCATCGCGGGGGTAATGCTGCTGACGGTTCTCGTCGGCGCCCTCGTCGCGCATCGCACACGCTTCGGCGCGAGCGTCTTCGCCCTCGGCGGCGGTGAGCAGACGGCGCGACTGATGGGTGTCCGGATCGGACGCTCGACGGTTCTGATCTACGCGTTCTCCGGCTTCATGGCCGGCCTCTCCGGAATCGTCTTCTCGATCTACACGGGCTCGGGCTATCCGCTGGCGACCGTCGGCACGGAGCTGACCGCGATCGCCGCTGTCGTCATCGGCGGGACGATCCTCACTGGTGGCGCGGGCTATGTGGTCGGCACTCTCTTTGGCGTGCTCACCATGGGGCTGATCCAGACTTACATCGTCTTCGACGGCACGCTGTCGAGCTGGTGGACGAAGATCGTCATCGGCCTCCTCCTGCTCCTCTTCATCGTGCTTCAGAAGGCACTCTTGAGGCTCTCCTCCGCCAATCAATCCGTCCGCCACGCATAACCGATGCTTGCAGAGGGCGGCTGGCGCCCGGAACCTTACGGCTCGGATTCGATGATACCGTCCGTGTCGAAACCGACGATCTTCTTGTTGAAGGATTCGCCAACCGATCTTTTGTGAATTGGCGATGTCGTTCATGCAGCACTTGTGGGTCCTGATACCAACGGCCCTAACCGATGACCGCTTTGGCGTACTGTCGGTCGGCGATTGATGGAATGCGGTCTGGGTCGTTGGCGAAGAAGTTCCAGGCTTCGCAGCAACAATCGACGATGTCGTCGTAGCTGTCGAAGACGCTGATGGCGAGCTTGTTCGATCGCAGGTAGGCCCAGATGTTCTCGACCGGATTGAGCTCCGGTGCGTAGGGCGGCAGGGTCAGGATCGTGATGTTGTCCGGCACGTGCAGCGCCGCGGTCTTGGCCCGACCGGGGCAGACGGCGCCGAAGATGTAGTCCCACTCGTACCGGGTGCCGCGCGGTGCCCGGCGGCGGCTTCCGCGCTCAGCCCGAATGCGGGTCAGCGTTCCCTGTTGCCCTATTCTCGCGTTCGACGGGAAAACAGTCACCGGCCTGTTTTCATTCACCGTCTCACTCATGGAACCAGACTTCCAGAGGTTTGCCGCGCGCTGCTTCAGGCAGTGCGGCAGCTACCGTTGCGGCGAAGTTTTTTGAACGTCTCTTGCGCCGCAGGATCGGACTTCGGGTCCCTCGCGGACCATCTTGACCAGTTCCGCCTTCTGTTCGGGACCAAGCCGCGAGGTCGGACCGGCATGGAACCGGTTCGAAAGGCCAGCGAGACCTTCTTTGTTGTAGCGGTGCACCCAGTCCCTCAGCGTCTGCCGGTCCATGCCGCATGTCTGCGCGGCCGAACGGCGATCAACGCCGTCCAGAACCAGCGCGATCGCCAGCATCCGCCGAGCCGCCTTCGCATCCGAACTCTTCGCCGCAGCCGCGCGAAGCGCCGCCGGCGAAGAGTTCGTCCGAGTGATCTCAACCGCTATCAAACCCTCCCATGATACGATGGCAGTGAGTCAGCTGCCCAGCAGAAAGGGAAACCATGCCGAGTCAGAAATCGCGGCCGATGGCATGAGCTCCTGATATGAAAAAGGACCCCGGTGGGGCCCTGTGAGGTGAGACTTGTTTTTGCAACCGTCGGCCCGCGCTGCGGCACGCCGGGAGCTGGCGTTAAACCGGTCGCATCGATTCTCGGGCCTCCTCTTGCCAGTTTGTGCCGTGAATACCCGCCGATGGGCGGGGTGTGGGCCAAACCGCGCCATCAGCGAACAGGGAAATTTTCCCATGTCAAGCGCCGCGTGCGCGGACCGCTGCGTTAGGGAGCCCAAGCTAGAGATCGCCGAACATCGCATGGGGGCAATCGGTACCCGCGCGACTTAAGCGACAACTATTTTCGAGATGAGATCCAGTGGTGGGTTGAGCGACTTTGCATCGTCGCACGGCGATTTTTCTGTTGTTGGGGAGTTTCTAGGCCGACCCGCACAGGCTTGGCGAGGCGTGCGCATGAGTAAAAAGATCAATGATTGCAGAATTTTAAATGGTGGGCACGACTGGGATCGAACCAGTGACCCCCTCGGTGTGAACGAGGTGCTCTCCCGCTGAGCTACGCGCCCTGTGCCCGTGCCATAGGGCTTTCCGCTATTCCTCGTCAAGACCGGTTTCGCTGTATGTTCCAGGCTCTTGTTTGGCTCTGCGCGATCGGGATTTGTCCACTGATTGGACTTGCTTCGCGAAAGTAGAAAGCATTTCGATTTTTAAGCTGCCAGTTTCTCGAACTGACGGGCACTGATGAAGTTGAGCGCCGAATGGAGACGGATGGGATTGTAGAAGCCGTCGATGTATCGAACGACCGCGGCGGCAGCCTCGAAAGCGGGTCTGCCAGACAAGCTCTGATTTGAGGGTACGGCAATGGCTCGGCGAAGCGCCGACAGAGCCAGGTCCTTTTTCAGTCGATCACTCGTCGCCCACCCAACGACACGCCGGGCAGACAGGTCGATCACGACGGCGAGATACAGCCATCCCTTTCAGATCCAGATACAGCAGATGTCGACATCCCACTTCTGGTTCGGTCCGGTCGCTGCGAAGTTCTGATCGAGGAGGCGCGGAGCGATCGGAAACGCATGATGACTGTCGGTCGTGCGTTTGAAGCTCCGTTTTTGCCGAGCTTTCATTCCGTTCTCACACATAATCCGGGCGACACGCCGGCGGCCGACCGTATGACCGTCAGCTCGCAGTTCGTGTACCATGCGCGGGCTCCCGCACGCCTCGTTAGACAAGGCGAACGCCGATCGAACGTGCGCGGGGCGGCGGGACGAAAATCACCGTCGCCTGCCGCTTTTCCGTCCGAAATAGGCTCATGCCCAAACGCTGACAGGCCCTTCCTCACGACACTTTCTCCCAATTCCGCGGCTCCGTCAGGAGAAGGTCACAACACGCCGGCCTGACGGATGTCCTCGACGGCAAAGTCGATCAGGGCGCGAATTTTGCGCGAGAGCAAGCGGCCTTCCAGATAGACGGCGCTGACCTGCGCCGCGGGGCTCTCGAATGCATCCATCAGCGGTACCAGCCTTCCGCTCTCCAGCCCGTCGCGGACCGCGAATCGGGGGGCGTAGGCGATGCCAAGACCGGCTGCGGCAAGCTTCGCCGCAGCCCGCGCCGAATTGACGTGAAACCGGCCACGCACTTCGACGGCGCGCTCTTCTCCCTCTTTCAGGAACACCCAGCGGCGCGGCATGCGGCGGTTCGTATCGAGGATGCAGGCATGGTCCTTCAGGTCTTCGGGCATCGTCGGTGCGCCATGTTCCGCGACATAGGCAGGGCTCGCGACCGCGATCGAGCGCATCTCACCCAGCTTCCGAGCTTTCAGCGACAGCATGTCGGCTTGGCCGACCCGAAAGGCGACATCGATCCCGTCGCTCGCCAGATCAACGAAGCCGTCGTGCAGGCGCAGATCGAACATCAGGCCCGGATTTACGTCCGCAAAGCGGGCGAGCATGTCGCCGACATAGACTTCGCCGAAGGTTACGGGTGCGGATATCCGAATGAGGCCAGTAAAGCCGCGCGACCCTTCCGAGACTTCGGCAAGCAGCTCATCTAGATCGTCCAGAAGTGCGGGAGCCCTGGCGAGCAGGTCTTCGCCCGCAGGGGTCAGCCCAACCTTTCGGGTGGTGCGCTGAAGGAGGCGCACGCCGAGACGGCGCTCCAGTTCGGCGACATATTTGGAAGTAAGCCGGTTGGAGACACCGATTTGGTCGGCAGCTGCGGTGAACGAGCCGGTCTTGGCCGTCGTCACGAAAGCCTTCAGTTCGTCGACGAGATCCATGCGCCACCTATTGCGAACAAATTAGAGAAAGTCATTCTCAGATATCGCCATTTTGTGGATGAACTGCAAACGCTAATCTCTGTCGCAGATCAACGAGACTTCCAGCCCACAGACGGAAGAAGCATCTGAACGGAGACATGCGATGACCACCACCTCGACCACCGACTACGCCGCCACGCTGCTGCGCGTTTCGAGCGGCGTCCTCTTTCTCGCCCACGGGCTGATGAAGGTGATGGTCTTCACGATTCCCGGCACGGTCGGTTTTTTCGAGAGCCTCGGCCTGCCAGGCTTCATTGCCTACCTGACGATCGCAGCCGAACTCGGCGGCGGGCTGGCGCTCATCCTCGGCACGGGCGTTCGCCTTGTCTCGCTCGCGCTCATCCCGGTTCTCCTCGGCGCGACCTGGGCCCATTCCGGTAACGGCTGGACGTTCTCGAACGAGGGTGGCGGCTGGGAATTCCCGCTGTTCTGGACGGTTGTCCAGTTCTCCATCGCGCTCCTCGGCGCAGGCGCCCATGCGGTGCGCATCCCGGCGATCGAGCGCAGGCTCGGCCAGTTCGCCTGAGCGAAACGCAAATTCTGCGATATTCTTCCGAAGGGTCTCAGCGCCCCCGGTTCTATCCTCAACACCGAAAGACCCGATCCATGTCCGTGACCCGTACGCTGGACGATCTGAAGTCCAGCCTTTCTCCTTCCGAGCGGATGCCGCTGGTCTTCCTCGGCCATGGCAGCCCGATGAACGCCATCGAGGACACAGAATTTAGCCGCGCCTGGAGCGAGCTCGGCCGTGCCCTCCCCCGACCCAAGGCGATCCTCGTCGTCTCTGCCCACTGGATGACCCGCGGCACGACGCTGGTCGACGTCTCGGCGATGCCGAAAACGATCCACGATTTCTACGGCTTTCCGGACGCGCTCTATGCCGAGCAGTATCCGGCCGAGGGGGAGCCGACCCTGGCGCGCGAGGTGGTCTCGCTCCTTTCCAGCCACCATGCCGCGGAGGACGACACCTGGGGCCTCGACCACGGCGCGTGGACGGTGCTGAAATTCCTCTATCCCGGCGCAGACGTGCCGGTGTTCCAGGTTTCGATCGATATGTCCCGCGGGCTCGACCACCAGTTGGAGATCGGGCGGACGCTATCGGCCCTGCGCGACCGGGGCGTCCTCATCCTCGGCTCGGGCAATGTGGTGCACAATCTGCGCGCGCTGAAGCGGGAGAAGAACAGCCAGCCGCACGACTTCGCGCTGGAATTCGATGCCCTCTTCGCCGATCGCCTGAACGACCGGGACTTTGGGACGCTCGCCAACCGCGACGGACTCGGCTCACTGATTTCCATGGCCCACCCGACCGTCGACCACTACATGCCGGCGTTGACGATCGCCGGAGCCTCCGACCAGAGCGACGATCTCACCTACATGACCGACGCCATCGATCTGGCGTCGATCTCAATGCGCTCCTTCGTTTTCCACGCCCGATAGGGGTAACTCGTCAACCGAGGCCGTGGAGGCGAAGAAGAAGCCGCATGCGCTCTTCGGCAAGGTCCGGTTTCGAGAGAAGCCGGGCCTTGTCCGCCATCCGGAAGAGTTCAGCATAATGTGTGATCTCGCGGGAGGACTGGAAACCGCCCGGCATGATGAAATGGCTTTGGGCCCCGTTCAGCCAAGCGAGAAAGGCGACGCCGGCCTTGTAGAACCGCGTCGGGGCCTTGAAGATTTCCCGGCTCAGCGGAACGGTCGGCTCGAATAGCGCGTGATAGGTGTCGACATCACCCTTCGCCAGCGCCTCCAGCGCCTGGCTCGCTGCCGGTGCGATGGCCGCGAAAGCCCCGAGGAGGGCATGGCTGTGGCGTTGGCCATCGCCTAAAATCAGGTCGGCATAGTTGAAGTCGTCGCCCGTATAGAGCCGTACGCTTTCCGGCAACCGGGCGCGGAAGGCGATCTCGTGCTCCTTGTCGAGAAGCGAGATCTTGATCCCGTCCACCTTGTCCTCATTGGCCGCGATGATCGCGAGCACCGTATCGCTCGCCGTCGCCACATCCGACGAGCCCCAATAGCCGGCGAGCGCGGGATCGAACATGTCGCCCAGCCAGTGGAGCACCACCGGACCCGAGGCCTTTGACAGAAGCTCGCCATAGAGCTTCGCGTAGTCGTCGCCGCTCGCACCGATCGCGGTGAGCGCGCGCGAGGCCATCAGGATCACCTGACCGCCCGCCGCCTCGATCGCCTCCATCTGCTCGGAATAAGCGGCCCTGATCGCGTCGAGCGTTTTCAATTCCTCGGGCGGAAACTGGTCCGTCCCCGCCCCGCAGGCGACCCGCGGCTTGAGCGGATGCGCCTTCGCCTCGGCCATGGTGCGCTCGATCAGTTCCTTCGCGGTCGGCCAATCGACGCCCATCCCCCGCTGCGCCGTGTCCATCGCCTCGGCGAGCCCCAGTCCCTGATCCCAGAGCCAGTGGCGAAACTTGAGCGTGTTCTCCCAATCCACGGAAGGCGAGCCCACCCAGGGATCGCGCTCGGTCAGCGGATCAGAGACGACATGGGCAGCCGCAAACGCCGTCCGCGTCAGCTCCACCGACGGCGCACGCGGCACCAGTGGCTCGCCCGAAAGCGTATGGCGTTCAAGCGTCCCGTCATAGGTGGGCAGGGTGAGCATCTTGGAAACCTCCTCTCAGGCGGGCGTTTCGAGGTCGAAGACGAGGATCCCGTCCAACCCTCCGACAGCGTGTTCGACGAGCCGTGCACCGAAGGCCTTGTGGTCGGGATGATCTTGATAGGCGGCGAGCGCCGCCCAGTCTTCGAACTCGGCGACGAAGCCGTGGACGTACCCCCGCTCGATCTTCTCCGGGCTCTCGCTTCGCCCGGCGGCGACAGTGCGGAAGCCCGGCACTTTGGGCTTGATTGCATGCAGGTCACGCCAGAACTCGGCGATGCCCGCCTCGGTGACGTCGTGCCGAAACCGAACCAAAACGATATGCCGGATCATGACCGGATTCCATGATCGGCGCGGATCATGTCGGAGGCTTTCTCCCCGATCATGATCGCGGCGGCATTGGTGTTCGAGGAAATCACGTTCGGCATGATCGCATTGTCGACCACGCGCAGCGCCTCGATCCCGTTGAAGCGCAGACGCGGGTCCACCACCGCGCGCTCATCCGGCCCCATACGGCAGGTGCTGGCGCAATGATGCGAGGTCTTCGAGTGGTCGCAGATGAAGGCGAAATAGTCCTCGTCCGTCTTCACATCCGGCCCGGGAAGCTGCTCGCGGCGGATATAGGGCTCCAGCGGCTTCTGGGAGAGAATTTCCTGGGTCAGCTTCAGCCCCCTTATCGACATCTCCCGGTCATGCGGGTCGGAGAGATAATTCGGATCGATCAGCGGCGCATCCTTCGGATCCGCACTCTGAAGCCGCACCGAGCCGCGCGAGCGCGGCCGCAGATAGCAGGAGTTGAGCGTCACGCCGCCATCGGGCATCGCCGCGACGCCCTTCTCGATGCCGGTGCCGAGGCCGAGATGAAACTGGATATCCGGCGAGCGCGCAGTCTCGTCCACCGTCCAGAACCCGCCCGTCTCGAAGAGGCTGGAGGCCACCGGTCCCTTGCGCGTGAAGATGTAGCGCAGGCCCGCCAACAGAGAGTTCAGCGGCTTGGCATAGCGGTCATAGGTGTGCGGGCCGGTGACCTCGCAGATGCAGTAGAGGTCGAGATGGTCCTGCAGGTTCGAACCCACCTCCGGCGCATCGAACACCACATCGATGCCGAGGCGCTCCAGATGCTCAGCGGGCCCGATGCCCGAAAGCTGCAACAGGCGCGGCGTCCCGATCGCACCGCAGGAGAGGATCGTCTCCTTGCCCGCCAGAAGCCGTGTCCCGTCGACCAGTGCCACGCCCCGCGCCCGCCCGTTCTCGACGATTAGCCGCCGCACTTGAACCCCGGTCCTCACCGTGAGATTGGGCCGGCCCTCGTTTGGCGCGATATAGGCCATGGCGGCGGACGAGCGCCGAGCATTGCGCTGGGTCAACTGGTAGTAGCCGACACCCGCCTGCTCCGCCCCGGTGACATCATGATTACGCGGAATGCCGAGCGCGGCGGCGGCCTCGAAATAGGCCTCGCAGATCGGCAGCGGCGCCTGCGGCTGGGAGACGCCGAGCGGCCCGCCCGTGCCGTGATATTCGTTCTCGTAGGTGTCGTTGTCCTCGGCGCGCTTGAAATAGGGGAGCACGTCCTCGTAGCTCCAGCCCTCGCACCCCTTCTGCCGCCACTCGTCGTAATCCTGCGCGTTGCCGCGCGTGTAGATCTGGGCGTTGATCGCCGAGCCGCCGCCGATCACCTTGGCCTGGGTATAGTTGAAAACCCGGTTCCGCATGTGCTTCTGCGGCACGGACGACCAGCCCCAGGAGCCCATGCCCTTGGTCATCTTCGCGAAGCCTGCGGGTATATGATAGAACGGATTGCGATCGCGCCCGCCGGCTTCGAGCAGCAGCACGTTCACGGCCTCGTCTTCCGAAAGCCTCGCGGCCAGCGCGCAGCCGGCGCTTCCGCCGCCGACGATGATGAAGTCGAACATCTCGCTCATCTTGTCCTCAGAGCTTTGTTGTCCGGGGCCGAGGAAACCTCAAAGCCTCGGGATCGATAGCCCGCCATCCACCGGGATCGTCGCTCCGGTGGAAAAGGCGAGACGCCCTTCCGCCAGCGGCACGACCACCGAAGCGATGTCGGCAGGCTGGCCCCAGCGCGCGGCGGGCACGAGGCCGCCCTCGATCCGGGGGGTGTATTTATCCTTCACGCCGGCGGTCATCGCGGTCTCGATGATGCCGGGCCGCAGTTCGAAGACGCCGATGCCGTGGGGCGCGAGCCGCGCAGCGAAGAGCTGCGCCATCATCGCCGCGCCGGCCTTTGAGATGCAGTATTCTGCCCGCTCGATCGAGACCATGGTGGCGCTCACCGAGGTGATGAAGGCGATCGAGCGATAGGGCTCCGTCGGCAGATCGATCATCCGCTTCGCCGCTTCCTGCGCGAGGAAGAACGCTCCGCGCAAATTGACATCCATCACCGCATCGAAGCTGTCCGGTGCCATGTCCAGCATGTCGCCGCGTATCTTTGCCGAGACGCCGGCATTGGAGACGAACGTCGTCACAGGTCCGAGATCGGCGGCAATCCGGTCGAGAAGTCCGGAATGCCCGGCAATATCCGTCACATCATGCCGGTAATGCCGCGCGGTCTCCCCAAGCCCGTCGAGCGCCGCGACGATGTCTGCATCGTCGCCCGGCACCGGCGCTGCGATCGCCACCTGCCATCCGGCCTCCGTCAAAGCCTTCGCGACGGCGTAGCCGATACCGCGCTGGCCGCCGGTGATGAGTGCGACCCGGCTCATGCCGAAAGCGCCTTCTCGACCGTCGGCGCAGCCCTCAAGGCGAGCGCAGCCACCGTCAACGCCGGATTGACCGCCGCGGAGGTTGGCAGGGCCCCCGCATCCACGACGAAGAGGTTCTCATGCTGCCAGGACCGGCTTTCCGGATCGACCACCGAGCTCGCCGGATCGTCCCCCATCCGCAGAGTGCCGCACTGGTGCGAGGGCACCCGCCCGTCGAAAAGCCGCGAGAGTACGACCGGAAATTCCGCCGCGCGCATCGCCGACTTCGTAGCCGCGAGCAGCTTCTCGTGCGCTTTCAAGTTGGAGCGCCGCCAGACCAGCTGGATCTCGCCATCGTTCAGCCGGATGCGGCTTTCGGGATCGGGCAGGTCCTCGGTCATCAGGTAGAGATCGATCGCGTGGTGCGAGATCCAGCGCGCGGCGAATTTGGGCAGACTTGGCACCTGTATCTTGAGGATTTCCGGCGTCACGCGCCCCAGAAGCTGCACATTGCCGAGCGGATATCCGCCCTTGCCATCGGAGAGATACCAGTCGTTGAGCCCGAAGGTCTTCTGGTAGACAGCATCATTCTTGTAGCGCGGATCGATCGCGATCACCGCCGTCGCATTGTGGTTCATGAAACAGCGGCCGACCTGATCGTTGGCATTCGCCACCCCCGAGGCAAGCAGCAGCGCTGCCGACTGCACCGCTCCCGCAGCAAGCGCCACCACCTTGGGCGAGAGGCTCACCGTCTCGCCGTTCTTCTCGTAGACGACCTCCGAGATGCGCCCCCGTTCGCTATCGGCCTTCAGCCACCGAACTCGCGCGCCGGTGACGAGCTCCACATTCTCATACGATAACGCCTCGGCGAGCCCGCAGGTCTCGGCATCCATCTTGCCGCAGCGAAGGTCCGGATAGCCGTCCCAGCCGGTCTTGCCCGCCTTCAGCCAGCGCTCGAGATCGACCCCCAGCGGCAGGCTGAACGGCTTCAGCCCGACCCGTTCGAGCCGCGCCCGCACCACGGCGATCGCAGGCTCCTCGGGCACGGCGGGATGCGGATAGCCCCCCACGCGCGGCGGCTCCGTCGGGTCGCCCCCGGCCTCGCCCCTCACCTGATAGAGCGCTTCGGCCTTCTCGTACCACGGCGCGATCTCGTCATAGCGTATCGGCCAGGCCGGCGAGACGCCGCCCTCGTGTTCCATCGCCTCGAAATCCTCGGCCCGGTAGCGGAAGAGAACCGCCCCGTAGAACTTCGAATTGCCGCCCACGTTATAGTAATTGCCCGGCGAGAACCGCTCGCCGTCCGCATCGGTCCACGTTTCCGCGTCCCGGAATGCGCTGTTGGTATAGATCCGCGCCGGATCACGCGCTGGCGCATCGTCCGGGATTTGCTCACCCCGCTCCAGGATCACGATCCGGGCACCCGACGGCGCGAGCCCGGCGGCCAGCGTCGCGCCGCCCATGCCGGAGCCGATGATCACGATGTCCGGCCGACTGCCCATGGCTTAGATGATCCGGGCTTCGCTCTTCGGATCGAAGGCGACGGCCTTTTCCATGTTGATCGCGAAGGGAAAGTCCTCGCCCGCCTTCACCGGCACGTCCGAGCTGAAGCGCGCGGTGATGTCCTTGCCGCCCATCTGGGTCACGACGAAGATGTCGGAGCCCGCCGGCTCGGTGATCTCGACGCGCGACTCCACCACATGCACCGCGCGCGAATTGCGGTCCGCCCCGTCCGGCTCGGTGATCGACTCCGGCCTGATGCCGAGCGTGATCTCGCGCCCTTCCTCGCCGGCCCCGTCGCGTCCGGCAAAGGGCAGGATCGTGCTGCGCCCGTCCGACAGCGTCACCTCGGCCGCCGGCGAGCCGTTCGCCGAGACGATCTTCGCCGGGAAGAGGTTCATCGAGGGCGAGCCCATGAAGCCGGCGACGAAGAGGTTCGCCGGATTGTCATAGATCTCCTTGGGCGTGCCGATCTGCTGCACATGCCCGCCATACATCACCGCGATCCGCGTCGAGAGCGTCAGCGCCTCGATCTGGTCGTGCGTCACATAGACGATCGTCGTTCCCAGCTTCTGGTGCAGCTTCTTGATTTCGGTGCGCATGTCGACGCGCAGCTTGGCGTCGAGGTTCGACAGCGGTTCGTCGAAGAGGAAGACGTCCGGATCGCGCGTCAGCGCACGGCCCATGGCGACGCGCTGGCGCTGCCCCCCGGAGAGCTGGCCGGGCTTACGGTCGAGAAGCGGGGTGATCTGCAGGAGCTCGGCCACCTGCGCGATCTTCTCCTCGCGCTCCTTCTTCGGAATGCCGTGCATTTCCATGCCGAAGGAGATGTTCCCGCGCACCGTCATGTTCGGATAGAGCGCGTAGGACTGGAAGACCATGGCGATGTTCCGGTCTGCCGGCTTCACTCCGTTCATGGATCGCCCGTTGATGACGATATCTCCGCTGGAGACCTCCTCCAGCCCGGCGATCATGTTGAGAAGCGTCGACTTTCCGCAGCCGGATGGCCCGACGAGAACGAGAAACTCGCCCTCCTCGACCGAGATGTTGGTGTCGTGCAGAACCTTGAGCGCGCCGTAGGATTTCGTGACGCCGTCGATGTCGAGAAAACCCATCGGTTCGTTATCCTTTCACGGAGCCTGACATCAGGCCGCGCACGAAATATCGGCCCGCGACGATGTAGACGAAGAGAGTGGGAAGGGCGGCCATGATCGCCCCGGCGAAGTGAACATTGTATTCCTTCACGCCGGTTGACGACTGGACGAGATTGTTGAGCGCGACCGTCATCGGCTGGCTGTCGAAATCGGAGAAGGACGCCCCGAACAGGAAGTCGTTCCAGATATTCGTGAACAGCCAGATCACGCAGACCACCGCGATCGGACCCGAGGACGGCAAAAGAATGCGCCAGAAGATGGTGAAGAAGCCCGCCCCGTCGATCTGCGCGGCGCGCACCAGCTCGTTCGGGAAGGCGGCGTAGTAGTTGCGGAAATAGAGCGTCGAGAAGCCGATGCCGTAGACCATGTGGACGAAGACGAGCCCGCTCACGGTTCCCGCGATTCCCATCAGACCCAGCATCCGCGCCATCGGGATCAGCACCATCTGGAAGGGAATGAAGCAGCCGAAGAGGAGAAGCCCGAAGAGCAGTGTCGCGCCTCTGAAGCTCCACTTCGTCAGGACGTAGCCGTTCAGCGCGCCGATCACCGTGGTGATCGCGACGGCCGGGATCACCATCAGCAGCGAGTTGAGGAAATAGGGTTTGAGGCCCGTCGCCTCGACGCCCACCTGCGCCGTCGACCAGGCGCTCCGCCAGGGGGCGGTGGTCCAGTCCTCGGGAAGTGCCATCATGCCGCCGGCGGTGATCTCGCGCAGCGGCTTCAGCGAGTTCACCAGCATCACGTAGAGCGGCAGGAGATAGTAGATGCAGAAGAGCGCGAGGATCACGTAGAGGACGATGCGCGGCCAGTTGATCCCGGCGCGGGTCGCACCCGTCGCGCTCGGCTCTCCGGTTCCGGCCGTTACGGCATTCGCGGTGGGAGCGGCCATTATTTCTTCTCCCGGAGTTCGGACCAGAGATAGGGAACGATGATCGCGGCGATGGTCATAAGCATGATCACCGCGGAAGAGGCGCCGATGCCCATCTGGTTGCGGGTGAAGGTGTAGGAATACATGAAGGTCGCCGGCACTTCCGTCGCGCTGCCGGGCCCGCCGTTCGTCAGCGCGATGACGAGGTCGTAGGACTTGATCGCCATGTGTGCGAGCACGACGAAGGCGGACATGAAGGCGGGCCTGAGCTGCGGAATGACGATCCGGCGATAGAGCGCGAAGGTGGACGCCCCGTCGATCTCGGCCGCCCGCATCATCTCGCTGTCGATGCCGCGCAAGCCGGCGAGGAACATCGCCATGACGAAGCCGGAGGTCTGCCAGACCGCGGCGATGACGATCGTGTAGATCGCCATGTCGGAGTCCTTGATCCAGTTGAATTCGAAGCTCGAAAAGCCCCAGCCCCGCACGATCGCCTCGACGCCAATGCCGGGATCGAGAAACCACTTCCAGGCAACACCCGTCACGATGAAGGAGAGCGCCATCGGATAGAGGTAGATGGTCCGGATGAAGCCTTCCGCGCGGATGCGCTGATCGAGCAGGATCGCGAGCAGAAGGCCGAGCACGCAGCAGATGACGATGTAGAGCGTGCCGAAGATGACGAGGTTCGTCAGCGCCGTATCCCAGGCGCGGATACGGAAGAGCAGCTCGTAATTCCTGAAGCCCACCCATCCGTAGGTCGGCAGGATGCGGCTGTCGGTGAAGGACAGGTAGAGCGTGAAGAGAATGAAGCCGTAGACGAAAATGCCCACGAGTGCGACCGACGGGCTGAGCACGATCTTCGGCAGGAAATCGCGCAGCCGGTCCGCGACGCCCCGCTGGCGTGCGGTCTCGGAAATGGCCATGTCGATCCTCCCGATCGAGCCTGTCGATAAAGTCTCTCCGGCACGAATGGCCGGTGGTCACGACGGCTAAAGACTGAGGGCCGGCCTGCTGCCGGCCCTCAATGCAAAAGCGGTCTTACATGTTGATCTGAACGGCCGTCAGCAGCTCGTCCATGGCGGTGTCGCTATCGTACTCGCCATTGAAGTGCGCCGTGATCACGTCGTACATCGCGTTCTTCACGGCTGCCTTGTTGGCGTGGCCATGGGCGAAGGACCCCATCAGATTGTCGCTCGAAGCAGCATTCTTGAAGTCCTCATAGGCCTGCTGTCCGCACGCGTCGAAGGACGACACATCGATGTCCGTGCGAGCCGGAACCGAACCCTTCACCTTGTTGAAGGCGATCTGGAATTCGGGGCTGACGATCGCCTCGGCGAGCGCGGCCTGCTGCGACGAGACCTCGCCGCCCTGATCGAACAAGGCGAACTGGTCGGAGTTGAACAGCACCTGTTCGCTGGTTCCGGGGAAGCGGAAGCAAACGAAATCCTCGCCCGGTGTCTGGTCGGCGTTCAGGAACTCGCCCTTCGCCCAGTCACCCATGATCTGGAACAGCGCCTTGTCTTCGATGACCATCGCCGTCGCGAGATTCCAGTCGCGGCCGGAGAAGTTGTCGTCGACGAAGCCGCGGACCTCGGTCATGCGATCGAAGACCTGCTTCATCGTGTCGGAGGTCAGAGCCTCTTCGTCGAGATCGATCAGAGCCTTGCGGTAGAACTCGGGACCGCCGGTCACGAGCGCGACGGAATCGAAGATCGTCGCGTCCTGCCAGGGCTGTCCGCCATGGGCGAGCGCCGTGTAGCCGGCGTCCTTGGCCTTCTGCATGGCGGCGATGAGGTCTTCCCAGCTTTCCGGCTGCTGAATCTCGAGCTCGTCCATCAGGGACTTGTCGGCCCAGACCCAGTTGGTCGAGTGGACGTTGACGGGAGCTGCGACCCACTGGTCCTCGTATTTGGAGAACTTCTGGAGCGCGGCCGGAATGACCTCGTCCCAGTTTCCTTCCGACGCGATGTCGTTGAGGTTGGCGAGCGCGCCCTGCTGGGCCCAGTCAGTGATGTCGAAGCCAAGCATCTGCACGGCGGTCGGCGCGTTGCCGGCGGTGACGCGGGCGCGCAGCACGGTCATGGCCTGGGTGCCGCCGCCGCCTGCGACCGGCATGTCCTGCCAGCCGATGTCCTGCTTCTGAAGGTCTTCCTTCAGAACGTTGAGCGCAGCAGCCTCGCCGCCAGCGGTCCACCAGTGCAGGACCTCGACGTTCGAGCCCGATGCCTGGCCTTCGGCCTTTTCGGCGTCCTGGGCATTTGCGGCATAGGCGCTCAGGAGCGCGGCAGCCGCCGTCATTGTAGTCGCAAGATAACGCATGAATTTCCTCCCGGAATGCGTGTCAAAAAATGTCGGTCGCGGTGAGGCTCCTTGAAGCACGGACCTCAAATTCCGTTACTCTGGAATCTCCCTCCCGAATTCGCAGCGTATCGACTAAAACCGTGCCGTCTAGTCCTTTGCCTCCATATTTCACAAAAGTAGGCTTATTGCGGTGCGACCCTCAAGGATGCGCGTCTGCCCTGCACTTCCGGCGTGGCGGGGCTGAATAATCCAATATTCACCTTCATGCACCTGAAAACACAGGTTTTCGTTTTTCCCGAAAAGCCGCGACACCTTCCTCCCGATCGGCAGTCGCCGAGATCATCCCCGCCCCTAGAGTTTCGACCATCGCGGCGCGATCCTCATCCACCGCTGCATGAATCATGTATTTCGCCACCTCCACGGCACGCGGCGAGCGCTGGGACTGGGCCTCGGCGATCTCGAAGGCCGCAGCATCGGCATCTTCCGCGATCATCGCCGCAAAGCCGCAGGCCGCCGCACGTTCCGCATCGATCCGCCGCCCAAAGAGCGCCATTTCCTTCACCACCGGCTCACCCAGAAGCCGAACCAGCCGCTGCGTTCCGGACCAGCCGGGCACGATGCCGACCCCGGCCTCCGGTAGGGCGAGCGTCGCTCGCGGAGCCATGACCCGCAGATCGCAGGCCGCCGCAAGCTCCAGCCCGCCGCCGAAGGCGTGAGCACCGATCGCACCGATCACCGGCTTGGAAAGCCGGGCCAGCCGATCGAAGATGCGATGTCCGTCGCGCACCCATTCCCGCGCGAACTCCGCCGGCGAGAGCGCCCCCCAGGCAACGATATCAGCCCCCGCGCAGAACGCTTTCGCCCTTTCCGCCGTCAGCACGACGGCCGTCACCGAGGCGTCCCGGTCGATCTCGGCGCAATGGGCCTCCAGCGCTTCGAGCATCGGCACGGTGAAGGCGTTGAGTTTTTCAGGGTTGTCCAGCCGAAGCTCGGCGATCGTCCCATGCCGCTTGAGATGGACCGTGCTCATAGGGACAGCTCCATCGGACCTTCGCCGAGGATCGATGTCGGCATGGTCATCGCATCTGCCGCGACCTTCACTCTACCCTTGGAGGCATCGACGATATCGCGCTCCGGCTCGATGCCGGGCATGATCTCGGTCGCCGTCAGCCCGTCCTCCAGAAGCCGGATCACGCAGCGCTCGGTCACGTAGAGAACGTCCTGCCCGATCTCCCGCGCGCGTTTGCCCGAGAAGGTTACGTGCTCGACCTGATCCACCATCTTTGTGAACTTGCCGGGCTTGGAAATCCGCAAACCATCGGCCGAGACATCGAACTCCGCCCCGGCCTCGAAGAAGCCGGAGAAGACGATCTTCTTCGCGTGCGCCGTGATGTCCACGAACCCGCCGCAGCCGGCGGTCAGATAGGGCTTCTTGCCGAGCTTGGAGACGTTCACATTCCCCTCGGCATCCACCTCCAGGAACGAGAGGAACGACATATCGAACCCGCCGCCCTGAAAGTATGTGAACTGCTGCGGGCTTGGCATGATTGCATCCGCATTGGAGGCGCAGCCGAAGGCAAAGCCCAGAAGCGGCACGCCGCCCGTCGCGCCCTGTTCGATCGCCCAGGTCACCGCCTGATGATGCCCAGCCTCCACCAGAATACGCGGCACCATGGCCGAGATGCCGAAGCCAAGATTGGCCGTCTGCCCAGCCTTCAGCTCCATCGCCGCCCGCCGCGCGATGATCTTCTCGACGCCGAACTCGGGCGTCGAGAAACTGTCCCATGGTCGGATGATCTCGCCGGAAATCGCCGGATCGTAGGGCGTACCGGTCGTCTGCAGCTGGTCGGGATCGGTGACGATCAGGTCCACCAGATGGCCCGGCACGCGCACGTCGTGCGGCCGGAGCGAGCCCGACGCCGTCACGCGCTTCACCTGCGCGATGACGAGTCCGCCGTGATTGCGCACCGCGATCGCCTGTTCCAGCGCGCCGAGATAAGCCCCCTCATGCTCGTATGTGAGATTGCCGCGCTCGTCCGCCGTCGTCGCGCGGATCACGGCGACATCGGGCACGATGTTGGGGAAATGCAGCCAGGTCTCGCCGCCGAATTCCACGCGCGAGACGATCGGGCTTTCGGCCGCCTTCTCGTTCATCGCACAGCCTTCGCGGATCGGATCGACGAAGGTGTCGAGCCCGACCTTGGTGATGACGCCCGGTCGCCGCGCGGCCACATCGGCATGCATGTCGAAGAGAATGCCGGAGGGCACGTTATAGGCCGCGACCCGGTTCTCCGTCAGCATTTTCCAGATTTCGGGCATCGGCAGTGACGACGGCCCCGACGGATAGGACCCCGCCAGGACGCGCTTGATCAGCCCGTCCTTGGCAATGTGGTCGATTCCCTTGATCCCGTACATGTCGCCCGCCGCGATCGGATGCAGCATGGTGAGATCGCGCGGATGGCCCTCGCCGTCGAAGCGCTTGCCGAGCGCCGCCAGCACCTTGTCCGGACAACCAAGGCCGGAGGACGACGAGACGGTCACCACCGCCCCGTCAGCTATCCGCGCAACAGCCTGCTCGGCGCTGACGAGCTTCGATGCCACGGCCTCAGAACCCCGCATAGTCGACGGCGACCGTTTGCCCGCTGTCTGCGGCGACCTTCACGGCCATTGCGACGGCCAGCGACTTCACCCCGTCGACGCCATCGGCCGAGGGCCGCCCTTCGCCGCGCGTCGCGGCATCGAACAGACCCATGGAACGCTCGTAGAGCCCGTGCGTGTCGTATTCCACCGCCCGGCGGCCGCTCTCGTCGGTGAGCCAGACCTCGCCGACCGGATTCTGCGTCATCACGCCCTTTGCCACGAGGGAGCCCTTCGAGCCGTGGAATTCGATCCCCGTCTCGGCAAACTTATGCGTGAAGCTCTCATGGGTCTGGACCATCGTGCCCGACGGCATCGACCAGAGCGACATTGCGCTATCCTCGACGCCCTGCCCGAGACCGGAGGCTGCCTGCTTGGCGACCACGTCCACCGGGTCCTCACCCAGATGGAAGCGCACCGTATCGGCGTCATGCACCACGATATCAGGGATAACCCCGCCGCCCGCGCCGGGATTGTCGATCCGCCAGCCGCGAAGCACTTGCGGCAGCGAGACCGCGTGGAACACCCGAACACTCAGGACATCCCCGATCGCACCGCTCTGGAGCAGATCGCGGATCGCCAGATGGCTGCCAGCATTGCGCAGATGATGGTTCGTGCCGAACACGACGCCGGCATTAGTGGCTTTGCGCACCATGTCGGCCGCATCCGACACCGTCATCGCCAACGGCTTC
Source organism: Fulvimarina thalattae (assembly GCF_040239565.1). Lineage (NCBI taxonomy): Bacteria > Pseudomonadati > Pseudomonadota > Alphaproteobacteria > Hyphomicrobiales > Aurantimonadaceae > Fulvimarina > Fulvimarina thalattae. Next base: position 461,312 of record NZ_JBEHWS010000001.1, on the reverse strand, counting down.
TCGCACATCACGTGCTTGCCCGCCGCGATCGCCGCCAGCGCCTGCGCGTGATGCTTCTCGTTCGTCGTCGAGATATAGACCGCATCCACCTCGGCCTCGCCGAGCAGTCGGTCGAGTTCGGTATAGCTCTGCGCAATCCCATGCGTCTTGGCGTAATCCGCCCCGCGCGTCTCGTCCGAGCTGAGCACCGCCGTGATCTCCGATCCCTCCACCGAACGGATCGCACCGATCATGTAATTGGCCGCAATCCGGCTCGCACCTATCAGTGCCCAGCGCATCATTCCTCCCATCGGACCCGCCGATCTTTCCCGACCGGTTCTTCGGGTCCTGCTCATTCAAGTTTGCTTGCTAGGAAGGCTACTGGAACGTTCCAAAACAGTCAAGCGCGGCACCTGAAACGCTTTGGCCCAGATGCATATGACGGCAGGAGGCAGTCGGCGATGCGTGCCGAGCTTCAGGCGTTGGAGCCCATGTCTTCGGGGCCGACGAAATCGCGGCGCGACGCATCGTAATGCAATATTACCATAAGCTGGACAGGCAACAGATCTAACGATGCTTGAAGGCAGCAGTCTCAAGTGAAAACTTCCTCAAATTAAAGGAAGAAATTCCGATCGAAACCTAAGCTAGAAAAACAATTCTTGTTTAAATACATACTCCAGCGGAACCATTCAGCAGCCGCGCCCATTTCTTTGCCATTAGATGGCCTGCTCGGCGGGTGCCTGTGCCGGATCTCTTCGGCCCATGAGGGCCGCCCTCCTTGGTGACCGGCCCCGCACCGCTGAGGTGCGCCTGGACTGGGAGGGAAGCACTTGTCCGGCATTTTTCTGATCCTTCTCCTCGTGCTTGCGATCGCATTCATCGTCGTCGGCACGGCCAAGTTTCACATCCATCCCTTCCTCATTCTTCTCGTCGCATCATACGGCCTGGGACTTTTCGCCGGCATCTCGCCGGCGGATACGATCGAGGCGCTGGTGGCGGGCTTCGGAGAGACCATCGGCGAGATCGGCATCATCATCGCAGCCGGCACCATAATCGGTGTCGCGCTGGAGCGAACCGGCGGGGCGCAGGTGATGGCCGACACCGTGGTGCGTGCCGTCGGCAAGGCGCGAACGGTCCTCTCCATGAGCATCACGGGCTCGGTGGTCTCGATCCCGGTCTTCTTCGACTCAGGCTATGTGATCCTCTCACCGCTCGCGCGCTCGCTGGCGGCGAAATCGGGCACGTCCATGGTAACCTATGCGCTGGCGCTCTCCATGGGACTGATGGCGACACACATCTTCGTGCCGCCGACACCGGGTCCCGTCGCCGCCGCCGGCTCTCTCGGAGCGGATCTCGGCATCGTCATTCTGCTCGGTCTCGTCGTGACGGTGCCCGTGGTCGCTGTCTCCTATTTCTACGCGATCTTCATGGGCAACCGGTACTATATCGATCCTGAATCGATCTCCGTCACCAACGCTCCCGACGTCGAGAGCGAGAAGACCGGCCCGGCGCCCTCCCCCTTCCGCGCGTTCCTGCCGATCCTGCTGCCGATCGTCCTCATCAGCCTCAACTCGATCGCGACCTTCGAAGGCAGTCCGCTGGGCGAAGGCCTCGTCTACAGCATCCTGACCTTCATCGGCGATCCGAACACGGCTCTTCTCATCGGCGCCTTCACAGCGCTCTACGTCACCGTAAGCGGCGGCGGGAAGTCGATCACCCAGGATGCGGTTATGGACGCCCTGCGCGTGGCAGGTCCGATCATCCTCATCACGGGGGCCGGCGGAGCTCTGGGCGGAGTGCTTCAGGCGACGCCGATCACCGATTTCCTTGCGAACAATCTGGCCCTTTCGGGACTCGGACTCGGCCTGCCCTTCCTGCTCGCTGCGGCTCTGAAGACGGCGCAGGGGTCATCGACCGTCGCCATCGTGACAACGGCCTCGATCATCGCGCCGCTCGCCGGCTCGCTCGGCCTTGAATCCAGCACCGATCTCGCGCTGGCGACGCTTGCCATCGGTTCCGGCTCTGCCGTCGTCGCCCATGCGAACGACAGCGGTTTCTGGGTGGTCACTCAGTTTTCGGGCATGAGTGTTTCGGAAGGCTACAAGTTCTACACCACCGCCACCCTCATCGCGGGTATTACCGGGATCATCACGGTGCTTCTCCTCAGCCTGATCCTCTGATTGGAAGGCGGTGAGCGCGGCACCGAACCGCCCGAGCCATGACGCAACCCGATAGAGCGACTGACGGGGGTCTCCCGACCACCTTCATGAGGCACGAAGGAAAACCTTTCGGGTATGGCATCCGTCGAAGACACTGACCCTTGGTCTGCGTGCGAACCTGGCTTCGAGAATCAGGGGCCCGCTGACACTTCGCGCCGAATGGCCTCGCCAATTCCCTCTTCGATCATCGTAGAGATGATTTCTTCGATCGTGCTCCGCACGGACGCGTTTGCGGCAAACCGGCGATCGAACACCCCCGGCAATGCCAGAAGATTGACCACGAGCGCCTGTGCGGCATCGCCGGACTGCTCGACCCTGCGCACGATCTCAACGTCGCGCGGATCGCGGAGTTCGTAGGCGTCGCCCTCTTCAGTCCGGCCAAGGCAGTAGCGCATCCATGCGGCGATTGCGAAGGCGAAGGGGCGGATGGATTGGCCACGATCGAGTGCGTCGAGGGCCGGGGCGACGATGCGCTGGGGCAGCTTTTCGCTGCCGTCCATCGCGATCTGATAGGTCCGGTGGCCAATAGCGGGGTTGGCGAAGCGCGCGGCGAGATCGTCGGCGTATTGATCGAGGTCGATGCCGGGGAGCGGGTCGAGGGTACCCGCGGCCGCGGAGAGGTGGCGGCGCACGAGCGATGCGAGATCGGCATCCGCCATCACGTCGCGCACAAAAGTATGGCCGGCGAGGAAACCGGCATAGGCGAGCATGGAATGCGCGCCGTTCAGCATGCGCAGCTTCATCGCCTCATAGGGCGCGACGTCATCGACGAAGAGCGCGCCACCGGCCTCCCAGTCGGGGCGGCCTTGCGGAAAATGATCCTCGATCACCCATTGGAGGAAGGGCTCCGTCTCGACGGCGGCCTTGTCTTCGAGGCCGGTGAGGCGTTCGGCGGTCGAGAAAGTTTCGTCGGTCGAAGCCGGCGTGATCCGGTCGACCATGGAGGAGGGAAAGGCGACCTCCTCCGCGATCCTCTCGGCCAGCGCGGGATCGACGCGGCGGGCAAAGCCGGCGACGCCCGCGCGGAGGATCTGGCCGTTTTCTGGGAGGTTGTCACAGCAGAGGACGGTAAAGGGTTCGAGGCCGGCGTCGAACCGACGCCGCAGGCCTTCGACAAGGAGACCGATGACGCCGGACGGCTCGCGAGGGTTTTCGAGATCGGCCGCAATCGCCGAATGGCCCTCGTCGATATCCATCACCGCGCGGTCGATGCCATAGGCCTTTTCCGTGACCGTGATCGTCACGATGCGAATGGCCGGATCGCTCAGCGCCTCGACCACCGCGCAAGATTCGCGGGCGGCGGCGATCACCTTGGCGATCGAGCCGATCACCCTCGCCTTCGGCCCCTCCGGGCCGGCCTCGACCAGCGTGAAGAGCCCGTCCTGCGGATTCATTGCATCGGCGATGTCCGTCGATCGCAGGCTGACGGAAGCGATGCGCCAGTCGCCACCGCTCTTCGCCAGCGCGTCATCGGTGTAGACCGCCTGATGGGCGCGGTGAAAATTGCCGCAGCCGAGATGGACGATGCCGGTACCATGCGCCGCAGAATCATAGGCGGGACCGACAGCGCCCGCCTTCAGATGCCCCAGGCTCTCGCGATCGAGCCGCGTCACCGGGCGGCCTCCGCGAAGGCGCGCGCTTCCCGGTGCGAGAGCGCGGCAGCGAGGCCGCGCAGTTCGGCGAGGCCCTTCAGCCGGCCGATCGCTGGATAGCCGGGCTGAGCCTTACGGGAAAGATCGTCGAGGATATCCTGTCCGTGGTCGGGCCGGAAGGGAATTTGGGCATCCGCCCGCCCCTCGCCTCGCCGTCGGGCTTCCTCAGCGAGCGAGGCCGCAACCAGGGCAACCATGTCTGTGTCGCCAGCGAGATGCTCCGCCTCGTGGAAGGAGGCATAGAGCCCCTCCATCTCGCGTTTCGTGTTGCGCAAATGAAGGAAATGCACCCGGTCTCCGAGCCGGCGCATCATGCCCGGCAGATCGTTGTCGGCCCGCGCGCCGAGCGAGCCCGAACAGAGCGTGATTCCGTTGGCGCGCAGATCCACCGCGTCCATCATCGCCTTGTACTGCGCCTCCGTCGACATGATGCGCGGCAGGCCTAGAAGGGGAAACGGCGGATCGTCCGGATGGCAACAAAGCCGCATGCCGAGCTCTTCCGCGACCGGCGCGACCTCTTCCAGAAACCCGACGAAATGCGAGCGCAACCGGTCCTCGCCGATCTCGGCATATTCGGCGAGATGCTCGCGCACATCGGCGAGGCTAAACCGCTCGGCTGCCCCCGGAAGGCCGAAGACGACATTGCCGGCGAGCTGTTCCTTGCGCGCCTCGTCCATGGCCCGGAAACGCTCTTCGGCGCTCGCTGCGATCTCCTCCGGAAAGCTCTCGCGCGCGCCTTTTCGCTCCAGGATGAAAATGTCGAAGGCGGCGAAATCATAGATGTCGAAGCGCATCGCGGTCCCGCCATGGGCGACGCGATAGGTAAGATCGGTCCGCGTCCAGTCGAGCACCGGCATGAAGTTGTAGCAGATGGTCTCGATGCCGGCCGCCCTCAGGTTCCGAAGGCTCGCCTTGTAGTTCGCGACGTGCTCGCGCCAGTTTCCGCGCTGCTTCTTGATGTCTTCCGAGACCGGCAGGCTCTCCACCACTTCCCAGCCGATGCCGGACGGCGTGCCGTCGCGCCGCGTGCCGATCTCGGCTTTGCGGCGCTCGATCTCTTCGAGGCTCCAGACGGCCCCGGTCGGCACGTGGTGGAGGGCCGAGACGACACCCTCGACGCCGGCCTGGAGCATGTCGTCGACCGACACCAGATCGTTCGGTCCGAACCATCGCCAAGTCTGCCGCATGCCATTCCTCCCCTTCATTCGCTCGCCGAAGGGATAGCAGACAAAATTATCGTTGACTAGTATGGTAGTTCCGTTCATGATGCAAGCGAGGAGGAACATGGATGTCCGTCGCCGTCAGGCCCATCGACGACATGCTGGATGCCGCGGCACCGATCGGACCGCAGCTCCTCAAAAGCCTGCGCGGGCGCATCGTGCGCACCGAACTGGCACCCGGCCTCAGACTTTCCGAAAAGGATATCGCGGTCCATTACGGCCTGTCCCGCCAGCCGGTGCGCGAAGCTTTTATCCGCCTTGCCGAAGAGGGCTTTCTCGAAATCCGCCCCCAGCGCGGCACCTTCGTTCGGCGCATTTCCGCGGATGAGGTGAAGGATGCCCGCTTCATTCGCGAGGCGATCGAGGCCGACATCGTGCGGCTCGCGGCGGAACGTCTGGACGAAAGCCTCGTGAGAGAACTCCGCCGGCTGATCGCGCTGCAAAGCGACGTCGCAGAAGGTGACGCGGAAGCCTTCATGCCTCTCGACGAAGCCTTCCACCGGGCGATCGCCGAGGCTGGCGGCCACGGCCGCGCCTGGAGCGTGCTCCAGCAAATCAAGGCGCAGATGGACCGGGTCCGCTATCTGACGGCGGCAGAATTCCCGAAGGCCAAGCTGATCGCCCAACACGAGGCGATCGCAAGGGCCATCGAAAAGGGCGATGCCGACGCGGCCGAGGCCGCTATGCGCGGCCATCTACGCAAGATCCTCGACGATCTGCCTACGATCCACGCGGCTCATCCCCTCTTCTTCGAGACGGCGGGAGCGAAAGTCGCCGTTTCCTGAACACCAGAGACAAACGACCATCAGCAAAACGGGAGGAACCACCATGCTGAAGACACTGATCAAGACCACCGTCGCGGCGAGCTTCGCCGCGCTCCTCGTCTCGGGCTCCGCGCTCGCCCAGGAGCGCACGCTGAAGCTCGGCCATCTCGCGAACGAGGACAACACCTGGCACAAGGCCGCCGTGAAGTTCGGCGAGGAGCTCTCCGCCCGTACCGACGGCCGCATCGCCGTCGAGGTCTATCCGAACGAATCCCTCGGGGCGGAGATGGATGTCATCAACGGCATGCAGCTTGGCACTGCCGACATGACGATCACGGGTGAATCCCTGCAGAATTGGGCACCCATGGCCGCGCTTCTCGCCGTGCCTTACGCCTATCGCTCGCTCGAAGACATGGACCAGATCGCGGGCGGCGAGACCGGCGACGAGATCGAGGCCCAGATCATCGAGAAGGCACAGATCCGTCCAGTCGCCTATTTCGCACGCGGACCGCGCAACCTCACCTCCAACCGCCCGATCAAGACGCCGGACGATCTCAACGGCTTGAAGCTGCGTGTGCCGAATGTGCCGCTCTTCGTCGACACCTGGCAGTCGCTGGGCGCGCAACCGACCCCGATGGCTTTCTCCGAGGTCTTCACCTCGCTCCAGAACGGCACGATCGATGCCCAGGAAAACCCGCTGGCGCTGATCGACTCGGCCAACTTCGCCGAGGTGCAGGACTATGTGAACCGCACCGAGCACGTCCGCTCCTGGATCTACCTCACGATTTCCGAGATGACCTGGAACGAGCTCTCGGAAGAAGACCAGCAGGCCGTGATGGAAGCCGGACAGGCCGCGCAGGAATATGAGCGCGAACTCTTCCTCGCCGCCGAGGAGGAACTCGTCAAAACCCTTGAAGACAAGGGCATGGAGTTCGTCGAGGTCGACAACGCCGCCTTCGCCGAAAAGGCCAAGGACGCCGTTCTCTCCAACGTCAACGACGAGATCAAGCCGACGGTCGAAGAGCTCTTCAACCGCTGAGACAAGCGGACCGTCGCAGGAGAAGTGTGCGATGATCAATGATCGACTGCCGGAGCCCGGCCTTGCGATCGTCATCGGGCCAACCGATCCTGCGGCGGTCTGCAGAAAAGTTCTCGAAGGGCTCCCCGAGTGGTTTGGGGACCCTTCGGCCATCGAGAGATACGCGTTAGAGGCCCGGAACTCGCCATCGATCGCGCTTGTCGATGACGAAAACGAAGTCGGATTCGTCGTCTTGAAATGGCACGGCTTGGAGACTGTCGAACTTCATTCTCTCGGTCTTCTTCGGGAATATCACCGGCAGGGCCATGGCCGACGTCTCCTCGCGACTGCCGAGGGATACGCGAGGGTGAATGGAGCGAAGTTTCTCACTGTGAAGACGCTGGGACCGAGCAAGCAGGACCCCGCCTACGCAGCGACTCTGTCTTTCTATCTGGCGTTCGGATTCACGCCGCTCGAAGAATTCATGACACTCTGGCGAGAGCCGCCCAATCCATGCTTGTTTCTCGCTAAGGCGCTTTGAACGGTAAGCTTATGACTGACAGCTCCTCGATCACGAACCGAACGCCGCTGACCCTCATCGACCGCGCGCTGACATTCGTTTGCCGGACCGGTGTCCTCCTCTCCTTCGCCGTTCTCATCTATGCCGTTCTCACCCAGGTGGTCGGCCGCTCGATCCTGAGCGACTCGCCGGCATGGACGGAGGAGCTGACGCGTTACGCCCTTCTCTGGCTCGTCGCCTTCGGCACCGGGCTTTCGCTGAAGACCGGCGATCTCGTGAATGTCGACATCATCTCCGAGGCCTTGCCCGGCAAAGGACCGTGGGTGCTGCGCTTCGCCTCCGCGATCATCACGGTGGGCTTCTGCGCCGCCCTCGTCACCTCGGCCTGGCGCTTCACCTCGATCGGCGCGATGCAGACCTCGCCCGTCCTGAAGATCCCCATGAACTTCATCCATATGAGCGTTCTCGGCCTGCTCGTTCTTCTCGGCATCTTCGCCGCCATGCGCGTCGTCCTGATGCTGACGGGGGCAAGTGACGGCCGGGCGAACGCCCTCCCAGACATCGAATAGCGAGGACGACACCCCATGGACCTCGCTATCCTTCTCGGCACGTTCATTCTCGGCCTCGTCATCGGCCTGCCGGTCGCCGTCACGCTCGGCGTCGCCTCGATGGCCTATCTTCTGGTCGCCGGCATTCCGCTCGTCGTCATCCCGCAGAAGATGTATGCCGGCATGGACAGCTTCGTGCTGCTGTCCATCCCCGGCTTCATCCTCGCCGGCAATCTGATGAACCATGGCGGCATCACCGAGAGGATCGTGCGCTTCGCCAACGCCCTCGTCGGCTGGCTGCGCGGCGGGCTGGGTCTCTCGAACGTCGCGGCTTCCATGCTCTTCGGCGGAATTTCGGGCACCGCCGTCGCCGATTCCGCCTCGATCGGCGGCGTCATGATCCCGGGTATGAAGAAGGCCGGGTATCCGGGCGATTTCTCCGCCGCCGTCACCGCCGCCTCTTCCACCGTCGGACCGATCATCCCGCCGTCCGTTCCGATGATCATCGTCGGCTCGCTCTCCGGCATCTCTGTTGGCCAGATGTTCATCGCAGGCGCAGTGCCGGGAATCCTGCTCGGTCTCGCCATGATGGTGACCACCTACATCATCGCCGTCAGAAAGAACTTCCCGCGCCAGCCCTGGCAGGGCGTCGGTGAGCTCGGTCGCTCCTTCCTCGATGCCTTCTGGGCGCTCTTCATGACCGGGCTCATCGTCGGCAGCCTGCTGACGGGGCAAGTAACGCCGACCGAGACCGCCGTCGTTGCCAGCCTCTATGCCTTCATCGTCGGAGCCTTCGTCTACCGCGATCTGCCGCTCAAGAAGGTGCCGCGTGTCCTGATCGAGTCCGCCGTCGCCTCGGCCGCGATCCTCGCTCTTGTCGGATTCGCTAACGTCTTCGGCTGGATCCTCGTCTCCGAGCGCATTCCGCAGGCGATCGCCTCTGCCGTCCTTTCGGTGACCGACAATCCGATCATCGTCCTCCTGCTGGTCAACCTCTTCCTGCTCTTCATCGGCATGTTCATGGAGACGATCGCAGCGCTCATCGTGCTCTTCGTGCCGCTGCTCACGCTGGTGACGAGCGTCGGCGTCGATCCCTTACACTTTGCCGTGATCGCCGTCCTCAACCTGATGATCGGCCTGACGACGCCTCCAGTCGGCGTCTGCCTCTTCGTGTGCGCGGGCATCGCACGATTGCCGCTCGCGCCGGTGATCCGGGCAATCACGCCCTTCATCATCACCAACATTATCATCCTCATGCTGGTCACCTACATTCCGCCGCTGGCGACCTGGCTTCCCTCCCTGTTCTACAACTGAGATCACCCATGCGAACCCGCATCGCCCGCCTTCACGCCAAGCACGACATCCGGCTGGAAGAGCTCGACACCGCCCGGCCCGGCGCGGGCGAGGTGCTCCTGCGCATGGGAGCCGGCGGAATCTGCGGCTCGGACCTTCACTATTTTCACGACGGCGGCTTCGGCCCGATCCGCGTGAAGGAGCCGATCATTCTCGGCCACGAGGCTGCAGGCACGATCGAGGCACTGGGCGACGGGGTCTCCGGGCTCACGGTCGGCCAAAAGGTCGCCGTCAATCCGAGCCGCCCCTGCGGTGAATGTAAATACTGCGCCGAGGGGATGCCGATCCATTGCCTCGCCATGCGCTTTTCGGGATCGGCCCTGCGCTTTCCGCACGAACAGGGCCTCTTCCGTGAATGGCTGGTCGCCCCGGCGGCACAATGCGTGCCGCTCGCCGGCGAACGCAGCCTGTCGGAAGGAGCCTGCGCCGAACCCCTCGCGGTTTGCCTTCACGCGGGCAAACGCGCCGGCGACCTCTCGGGCAAACGCGTCCTCGTCACCGGAGCCGGCCCGATCGGCGTCCTCTGCGCGGCGGTTGCGAAGGCCGCAGGCGCGACCGAAATCGTCGTCACCGACCTTCAGCACGCCGCGCTTGCCGTCGCCGCCAAGATGGGCGCAACACGCACGATCAACGTCGCCGAGGATCGCGAGGCCATGGCTGGCTATGCCGCCGACAAAGGCCATTTCGACATCGCCTTCGAATGCTCCGCGGCTGCCCCTGCACTCGCCTCCGCCATCCACGCCGTCCGCCCCCGTGGACGGATCGTGCAGGTCGGCGTCACGGGCGATCTGGCCCTGCCAATCAACGTCCTCGTCGGCAAGGAGATCGAACTCGTCGGAACGCACCGCTTCTATGAGGAGTTCGCCGAAGCCGTGGACGCGATCAATCGGGGGGTCATCCCGGTCGCGCATATGGTCACCCACAGCTTCGGCCTCGACCAGCTCGAAGAGGCCTTCCAGATCGCAGGCGATCGCAGCCAGGCGGTGAAGGCGCAGATCGTCCTCAACGTCTGAGGATCCTCTCTCACCCTGGATAGCGGCGCAACGCGAAGAGGCGCGCGGCCATGACACGCCGCGCCAAAGATGATTTCATGACGGGCACGAATCTTCACGCAATGTGCCGATGCTCCGGCTCTTCCGGCGCGTCCAATCGCTTGCGGGAGACGAACCAGAAAGCCAGGGTGACCGAACGCCCTGCGCGAGGAGGAACCCGTTGAGCAGCTTCGTCTTCCAAACCACACCGTCCATTCTCTCCGAAGTCGGCTCGACCGCGCGGATGGGCGAGATCATGGCGAAGAAGGGCTGCAAGGCGGTCTTCTTCGTCACCGACAAGGGCATACTCGATCTCGGCCTCGCGGAAGCAGCGCTTTCCGGTTTCAAGAAGGCGGGCGTCGAGACCGTCATTTTTTCGGAGGTCGAGGCCGATCCACCGGAATCGATGGTTCTCTCCGCTGTCGACAAGGCCCGCGCGGCCAGTTGTGACGGCGTCGCCTCGGTCGGCGGCGGCTCCTCGCTCGATACGGCAAAGCTCATCGCGGTGCTTCTCGCCGGCGAACAGGCGATCGATGAAATCTACGGCGTCGGACAGGTGACGGGCGAGCGGCTGCCGCTTGTTCTCGCGCCGACGACCGCAGGCACCGGCTCGGAGGTGACGCCGATCGCGATCGTCACCACTGGCGAGGCGGAGAAAAAGGGCGTGGTCTCGCCCCAGCTTCTGCCCGACTGGGCGATCCTCGATGCCGAACTCACCATAGGCCTGCCCGCGCCGGTGACGGCAGCGACCGGCATCGACGCCATGGTGCACGCCATCGAGGCCTATACCTCGGCGCACAAGAAGAACCCGGTTTCGGACTGCCTCGCCCGCGAGGCGCTCGCCCTTCTAGGCGGCAATATCCGCACGGCCTGCAAACAGCCGGGGGATCGCAAGGCGCGCGGCGACATGCTGCTCGGCTCGATGCTCGCCGGCATGGCCTTCGCCAATGCGCCCGTCGCGGCCGTCCATGCGCTTGCCTATCCGCTGGGCGGACATTTTCATGTCCCGCATGGCCTCTCGAACGCACTCGTCCTTCCGCATGTCCTCGAATTCAACATGCCGGAAGCCGAGGCGCATTATGCCGAACTCGCGCCGATCGTTTTTCCCGAGCTTGCAGGAAAATCGCAGGCCGACGCCGCAAACGGCTTCGTCGAAGGCTTTCGCGCGCTTGGGCCCGAACTCGGCATGAAGACGCAGCTGCGGGATGTGGGCGTCAGCCATAACAATCTGCCCAAGCTCGCCGAGGACGCGATGAAGCAGGAGCGTCTGCTGGTCAACAATCCGCGCACCATGACCTACGACGCCGCGCTCGCCATTTACGAAAAGGCGCTTTGAGAGGGGCAAACGGGAAAAGCCGTTTTATCTCAAAGCCTCACACGCCCCCACTGCGGCGTGCGAAGCAGGTTTGTGCCCTTCGCACCCACGCAACACTTTTTCCAATCGCGCCAATCGGTTATGTGATCGGCAGCGACAGGGAGAGACCATGAGCAAGGCGACAGCGGCACCCCTCGACGCGGCGGCGCTTCCGGACGACGACGATCGCCTGGACATCCACAACTCCGCCATTCCGAAAATCTGCCGCGCCTGTGAGGCGCGCCATCGCGGCATCTGCGGCGCGCTCGATCCCGACCAGTTGTCGCGCCTCAGCCGGCATACCACCAAGCACAGATACGACCCCAACGCCGAGGTCGTCGCGCCGGATGAGCCGGTGGCGACCTATGCCAATATTCTCGCCGGCGTCGTGAAGCTCACCAAGCTCATGCCGGACGGGCGTCAGCAGATCGTCGGCCTCCAATTCGCACCGGATTTCCTCGGCAGGCCGTTCAAGTCGACGAACGAGATCGCCGCGGAAGCTGCGACGGAACTCGAAGTCTGTGCCTTCCCGCGCAAGGCGCTGGAAGATATGGTCCAGGAGTCACCCGAACTCGGCCATCGCTTGCACGAACAGTCGCTGAAAGAACTGGACGAAGCGCGCGACTGGATGCTGACCCTTGGCCGCAAGACGGCCGCCGAAAAGGTGGCGAGTTTCCTTTATCTCATCGCCACCCATATCGATCCGGAGATCGACCCCGCCAATGGCGGCATCCGCTTCGACCTGCCGCTCAAGCGCGCCGATATCGCCGACTTTCTGGGCCTGACGATCGAAACCGTGTCGCGCCAGCTTACCAAGCTGCGCAAGGCGGGCATCATCTCGATCGAAGCGAACCGCACGGTGACCGTCCCGAACCTCCGCCGGCTGGAAGCGGCCTGCGCGGTAGACGAGGAATAGTCCTCTTCACGCCCGGACAAAGCCTCGGCGACCTTTTTTTCAAAATCGCATGGGCGAATGGCTGGAAGGGGTGGGAAGGCGACTGTCCGGTTTCGGTCATCCGACAAAGGAAGCAGACCCTTGGCTGCTTATCGTACCATTTGGCATCGCATATGCCGCCGCTTAAGGCTTGTCAGCAGTGATGGGGTACGCCCATCATGACCGAGCGGAAACATGCCGTGCAGCCGCTTCGTTCGCATCAGACAGGCTCTTGGCGAATGGCGCGCCGTTGGCGAGCGAAGCGACGAGAGCCCCGACGAATGCATCGCCTGCACCGTGGGTGCTGACGAGGCGTACGGGCAGGGCCTCCAGCGCTACGGGAGCATCGCCGGATCGGGCGCCCGCGACACCTGCCCCTCCGGCGGTCACGACCACACGCGGAAAGCGTGTTGCGAGTTCCTTCGCCGCGGCAGCGGCGGACTTCAGGTCCTCGACCTGAAGTCCGCAAAGTTCTTCGGCCTCGATCGCGTTGACGATGAGGACGTCCACCAACGAAGCAAGCTCGCTCGGGAGCGCTCGGAAAGGTGCCGCGTTCAGGCAGACCGTCGCGCCTGCTTCGCGCGCAGCTCCGGCGGCGACCAGGTTTACGGCATCCGGAACCTCGTTCTGGAGGATCAACGCCTTCGCGTCTCTCCAGAGGTTCTCACTCGAGAGGGCTGCTATGTCGATAGCTAGATTGGCACCTGATACGATCACGGCACCATAATCGCCCTCGGCATCAGAGATCGCGACGCTCATTCCCGAGTTGGAACCGGACAGGCGCCTGACCCGCCTGGCGTCGACGTTCGAATCAACTAGCATGGAGAGAAGGAAACTACCGAACGCGTCGTCGCCGACCGCGCCAACCATGCGGACCCGGGTGCCGGCCTGAGCCGCTGAAACCGCTTGATTGCCGCCCTTGCCGCCGAACTTCGGCCGCCATGCGTGACCGGTGACCGTCTCGCCCTTGCGCGGCCGGTCCGGCGCGTCGACCATGATGTCGTAGTGTAGGCTGCCGACGACGACGATGACGGGCTGTTCGGTCATGAGATCCGTCGCTTTTCCTTCACGGCGCCCATCGTGGCGGCAAGATTGCGTTCAGCGGCCCCGAGGTCGCGCTGGGCGACGGCGGCGAAGACCGCGTCGAAGATGATGAGCTGGGCGATGCGCGCGGCGGCGTTCTCGCCGAGGAGTGGCGAGCCCTGCGCCGTAGAGCAGAGCACGACATCGGCCACGCCCGCGAGCGGCGAGGTCGAGTAGTTGGTCAGCGCAATGGTCCGCGCTCCCCTCTTTCGGGCAAGTTCCAACGGCTCGATCACTGCGCTGGTCGTCCCTGAATGGGAGAAGGCGATGGCGACGTCGCCGTCGCCGAGGAGCGAAGCCGACATCAACATCATGTGGGAATCGTCGAAGACGCTGGTGCGCACGCCGATGCGCAGGAACTTGTGCGCCACGTCCCGTGCGATCTGCGCCGATCCCCCGATGCCGTAGAGGTCGCGTTGGCGCGCCGCGAAGATGAGGTCCGCGGCCCGCTCGAAGGCCTCCGGATCGAGTATGGAGAGCGTCTCCTCGAGCGCATGAATGGAGGTGCGGAACACTTTCTGCGCGATCAGCGGCCCCGTGTCGTCAGGCGAGAGCTCCTGGTGCAGTTCGGCGGTTGGAAGGCGGTTGTAGTCGGCGATGCCGGAGCGAAAATCCTTGAAACCTGAGAAGCCCAGCTTCTTGGCGACCTTGACGATCATTGCCTCGGAGACAGCCGCATCTTCGGCAACCGTCTTCAGTGCCGTCGTCTCGTCGAAGTCGCTTCGCCCGAGGATGTTGTCGACGACCCGCGCCTCAAGGGGCGTCAGGAGCGGCATCATCATTCGGATACGCGGTCCGACAGTCCGCGGGTCCGCCAAACTCATGTTCATCCCCGGCCCCTCGTCACCCGATCCACCAACATCGCCGCCAGAATGATAAGGCCGGTGGCGAGAAGTTGATAGAAGGCCTGGACGTTCATCAACGTCAAACCGTTGCGTAGCGCGCCGAGAATGATGGCCCCGAGGATGGTGCCGACCACCGATCCCTTGCCACCCATGAGTGAGGCGCCGCCGATCGCGGCGGCGGCGATGGCGTCGAGTTCCCAAAGATTGCCGAGCGTCGGGTCCGCACCACCAAGGCGCCCGACGAGGATCAGTCCGCCCGTCGCGGCGAGGCCTCCAGAGATGACGTAGGCCGCGATCTTGGTTTGTGCGACGGGGACGCCGGCGATGTGTGAGGCCTCTTCGTTGCCGCCGACCGCGAGGAGATACTCGCCGAGCGGCGTCTTGTTCAGAAGCACCCAGACGAGAAACGCCAGCGCCGCGACGATCACGACCGGGCTCGGTACGCCGAAGATGGCCGTGTTGAAGATCGCCCGGAACTCCGGCGGCACGCCGAGGATCGGGTTGCCGCCAGTGTAGATCAGCGCGGAGGCGCGGTAGAGCGAGAGCGTGCCGAGCGTCACGATGAAGGGCTGGAGCCCGCCATAGGCGACGAGGATGCCGTTCACCGCTCCGCAGGCCATGCCGAACAGAAGCGCGGCTGGGATTGCCAGAACGATCGGCGCCCCGCCTACCATCATGGCGGCCGCGGCAACCGCCGCGATCGCCGCGGTCGGGCCGACCGACAGGTCGATGCCGCCGGAAATGATGACTAACGTCATGCCGAGTGCGATGCAGGCGTTGATCGACGATTGCTGAAGGATGTTGAGAAGGTTGCGCTCGGTCAGGAAATTCGGCGTCAGGATCGCGAATACGACGACGATCAGGACCAGCCCGATCAGCGTTCCGGCGTCGCGCAGGCCGAAGCCGAAGGAGAGGCCGCGGTGTGTCGGGGCGGCAGAGGCTTGGCTCGACATGAGGATCATGCTCCTGAAGAGAGGTGGGGGGCCGCAGGCGCGGTCGAAGAGGTCGACTGTTCAGAGCGCGGTACGGCGAGGGCGACGATCGCCTCCTCGCTGACGTCCGCCCGGTCGAGGATGCCGGCGACACGGCCCTCACGCATTACGAGGACGCGGTCGGAGACCCGCATGATTTCCGGCAGCTCGGAGGAGACGACGATCATGGACCGTCCCTCCGACGCGAGCCGTTCAATGAGCGCGTAAATTTCAGCCTTCGCCCCGACGTCAATGCCGCGCGTCGGCTCATCGAACAGGAGGATACGCGCGCCCGCCGCGATCCAGCGGCCGATGATCGCCTTCTGCTGGTTGCCGCCGGAGAACTGGCCGATCGGTCGCTCGACATCGAGGGGGCGCAGATTGAGTTCGCGCATCAGCGTCTCGCTTTCGTGCTTCAGCGCCCGGCGTCGCACAAAGCCGAACTGCGAGAACCGGCGCATGGAGGAGAGGCCGATATTGGAGCGCACGGAGCGGCGCGCGACGATGCCGTCTCGCTTGCGCTCCTCGGGCAGAAGGCCGAGCCCGGCGCGGATGGCCGCGCGCGGACTGCCGAGCGGCAACGCCTTGCCCTCGATCCACACGGTTCCGCCGTCAGGTTTGTCGACACCGGCAATCAGGCGGAGAAGCTCCGTGCGCCCGGCCCCGACGAGGCCGGAAATGCCCAGCACCTCGCCACGCCGAAGCGTGAAGCTCGCACCGTGGACGGCTTTGCCGCGTGACAGGTCTGTCACCTCAAGGACCGTCTCGCTCTGCGCGAAGCCGGCATGCGCGGCATGGGCGAGTTCACGCCCGACCATGCGCGAGATGACCTCCGACTCGCTTGTGGACGCCATCTCGACGTCGGCGACCTTGCGCCCGTCACGAAGGATGGTCGCGGCGTCGCAGACGCGGAACACCTCGTCCATCTTGTGGCTGACATAAATGATCGACACGCCCTTGGCCGCCAGCTCGCCGATGAGGCCCGCAAGGCGGTCGAACTCCGCCGGCGTCAGGCTGGAGGTGGGCTCGTCCATGGCGAGAACCTTGGCGTCCTCCATCATCGCGCGCGCGATCTCCACGATCTGGCGCTGCGCGACCTTCAACGTCTTGATCGGCGCAGCCGGATCGATGGTCGCATCAAGCGGGGCAAGGGCGGCGGCGGCGGCGCGCTCCTGCACCCGACGCGCCACGAAGAGCCCGCCCGCGGCCTTCAGCGGCCTGCCAAGGAACATGTTCTGTGCCACCGTGAGCTCCGGCACGTGCTGAAGCTCCTGGTGGATCATCGCGATGCCGGCCTTGCGAGCCGCCACGGGTCCGCGACCGGAAAGGCGAACGCCGTCGATCTCGACGTGACCTTCGGATGGCTCGAAAACCCCCGACAGGATTCGAAGGATCGTCGACTTGCCCGCCCCGTTCTCACCGAGGAGCCCGTGGACGGAGCCGGGGCGTACGCGCATCTCGACGCCGTCGAGCGCCTGAAGCGTTCCGAAGCGTTTGCCGATTCCCGAAAGTGTCAGACGATCTGATGCGTCCTGCATGAATCCGTTCCTCCCTGGACGGCGACGGGCGCGGGGCGGCGGGCCGCCGCGCGCCCGTCGCCCACGTCAGTTGCCGGCGTCTTCGAGCAGGCGTTCGCGCAGCGCATCGCTCGTGACGGCGAAGTCCTCGACGTTGTCGGCCGTGATCAGCGCCTGCGGTGTCGCGATGACACGCGGCAGGTCTTGGCCGCCGACGAGACGAAGCGCGACCTCCATCGCCACTTCGCCGGTGAGCACGGGGAACGAGTCGACCGTACCGGTCAGTTCACCTGCCCGGATGGAATCGTAAGCGTCGGAGATGCCATCTGTGCCGAACACCGCGACCTGATCCTGAAGGCCGGCTGCCTTCACAGCCTCGACGACGCCGAGCGCCATGCCGTCATTGTTGGCATAGAAGCCCACAAGGTCTGGATGCTGCTGAAGGATCGTCGCAGCCGCGTCGTAGGAAAGCTGGCGATCCCAGTTGCCGGGCACTGAAGCGACCACATCGAAATTGCCGGCCTCCTCGATCGTGGCGGTGAAGCCATCGGTGCGCTGACCAGCGGCGAATACCCCTGCCTGCCCCTCAATCACGGCGACCTTGCCGCCGTCGGGACGGTTCTCGACGAACCACTGTGCAATCCGAACGCCGTTGTCACGCTGGACGTTGCCGACATAGTGCCGCGCACCCGGGATCACCGCGTCGTTGACGTTGACGACGGGAATATCCTGCGCCTCGGCGCTTTCGAGCGCTGGCTGGAGATTAGAGTCGGTCTGGGGGGAGAAGAGAAGCGCGTCGAAGCCCTGGCTGATGAGGTTCTCGGCGATC
Organism: Fulvimarina thalattae; assembly: GCF_040239565.1. Taxonomy (NCBI): domain Bacteria; kingdom Pseudomonadati; phylum Pseudomonadota; class Alphaproteobacteria; order Hyphomicrobiales; family Aurantimonadaceae; genus Fulvimarina; species Fulvimarina thalattae. The sequence continues at coordinate 443,475 of NZ_JBEHWS010000001.1, read as the reverse complement.
GAGAGCTGGCCGAGCTGATCGCCCTCGCTCTGTGCCGCCTGATAGACAAACTCGACGCCTGCGGCTTCGGCGTAGGCTGCGTAGCCCTCGCCAAGCGAGCGCCAGTATTCGTTGGTCAGCGTCTTGGACACGCCGCCGACGGCCGTGTCTTCAGGCGCGGCCGGAACCTCCCCGAACTCGTCCGAGAGGGCGGACCAGTCGATGCGGTCAGTCTCGGTGTCGGAGTTGAGGGGCGCAAGTTCCTGCGCGAAGGCGGCAGTCGCGCAGAGCGAAAGGGCGCAGCCGGCCAGGAGTGAGGTCATGCGGAACATCAAGTTTCCTCCTATGGAAATGCCGGATGGAACGAGCGGTCCGGCCCGCTGAGACGCATCGTCAGTGGGCTGCGATCAGCGCGGCGTTGACGATGGATTGGCTGGCAACGCTGTCCTGGCGGGCCTGCGCTTCGCCTAGACGGTTGTCCCGGTCGAGGCGGTCGGCGACGGCCAGGAGCCGATCGACGGTCTGGATGTTTGTTTCGCACTCGGCGACGGGGTCGAGTCCGGACGCATCGGGAAAGGTGTCGAAGTAAAGCGCGCCGCCATAGCCATCGCGTCGGATCTGACGCAGTAGTTCAAGCGTGGACCGCAGATGGACTGCGCCCACCATCAGCCCGTCGTCGCGCTTGGCGTATCCATCGTTCAGGTGAACGCCGAGAAGCTGCGACCTCCGGTGGATGAGGTGGGCGGCATAGGCCGGCTGCTCGCCTGCATAGAGAGAGTGAGCGAAATCGAGGGTGACACCGAGGTTGGGCGCGCCGATCTCGTCGATGGCCAGAAGTGTCGTCGCGCAGTCGCGCAGAAGCGCATGAGCACGAGGCTCGTCCGGCTTGTACTCGATCGAAATGTGGCAGTTCGGATCGTGCTCGGCGACCTCGCGGATGCCGGCGATCTCGAGGTCCCACGCCTCTGCATAATCGAGCTGGAAATTGTAGTCGAAGCCGTCCTGACCGAGCCAGAGCGTCATCAGGCCGGCGCCCATGGCACGTACGGCGTCGATGCCCCGCTTGGTCATATCGATCGCCTCACGCCTCACGGTTTTATCCGGATTTGTGAACGCGCCGAGCTTGAACGCCGGGTTTGTATAGTAGCGCATTGCAAGGCCGTTGACCGTCAGACCAAGGTCGCCGATCCGCCGCCCTACGCTCGCGGCGTCGTCCGTCACGTGGTCCGGGTAGTTCAGATCAACGTCCGTCAACCCTTTCGCCGTCGCAGCGCGCTCGGCCATCTGCATGAAGCTAGGCTTGCCCGAAAGGTCCGGCCAGAAGAGGTGCGGCGCGGAGCCGAATGAGTTCAGGCGTGTGGCGAATCTAGTAAGGGTCATGAGGGTACCATCAATTTTTTTTCTACTTTACGGTTTTACGTATAGTCGTCAAGCAGGCTTTCGGTGCGGGGGGTGTGTCCGCGACGGTAGGCTGGAGAGGCTCTGAAGCTAGCCCCTTGGCCTACCTGCGCAATCTTCGCCTTCTGGTCGCCCGCAGCGCACCGTCTTGAACAGCTACACCCTGAGGACTGCCGCGTGTGCGGGTGGCTACGCCAGCGCCTCACAGTTCAGTCGCGAGCACACGCGTGTGTTCGGCGTAGCGCACAGGCGCGATAGAGCTAGGCAGGTTCGATTCGGGTGCATGGGTCGCCATCTCCCGCTTCGAGCGGACCCCAAAGGTGTTCGGCGATGTGAGCGTCTGCTTCTTGGTCACAACCTCGACAGTGTGAAGGTCGCAGAAGGGTCGACACCTGCCGACTAACAAAGAGCCAATATCTCAAGAGGGACTTCGAACCCATCGCATTTCATCTTCTGGTAAGGCATCTCACCCTGTTCGCAGATCGAAGAGCGCCGCCTAGACCGCCTTGGAATACCGTGCCGCTCCTCTGTCGAGATAGGCGTCGAACCAGGAGGCGACGGTTCTGACGAAGGGCCGCCCTGCCTCGGTCACCCGGAAAACGCCGTCCTCGACGGCCACCAGACCGAAAGGATCGACCGCCATCGTCGCAAGCGCGCCGCGCACCGCTGGCCGGGCCGCAGCACCGAAACGAGCGTCGAGGTCGCCGAGATCGAGCGAAAAATCGCACATCAGCCGCTCGATCGCATGGGCGCGGATGCGATCGTCCTCGGTTGTCTCATAACCGCGAAAGGCCGGCGTCTCTCCCGCCGCGACCGCCCGCCGATAGGTCTCGATAGGCGCGACATTCTGAACGAAGCCGCTCGGATAACGGCTGATTGCCGAGGCTCCGAAGCCGATCAGGGTCTCGCAGGCATCCGGCGTGTAGCCTTGAAAATTGCGGTGCAGCCGGCCGGCGCGCGCCGCCTTGGCGAGCGGATCGCCATGCAGCGCGAAATGGTCGATCCCGACGGGATCGTAGCCAGCGGCCGCGATGCACCCCGCCGCCCGTTCGCAATCCTCTAACCTCTGGCGCTGGTCCGGCAGATCGGCCTCGTCGATCATCCTCTGATGGGTCTTCATCCACGGCACGTGAGCGTAGCCGAACAGCGCGATGCGCTCGGGCCGCAGCCGGATCACCTTCTCGATCGTCTTCATCAGCCGTTCCGGTGTCTGGCGCGGCAGGCCATAGAGCGCGTCGATATTGATCGCCGTCAGCCCATCCGCCCGGCAGGCCTCGATCACGTCCCGCGTCACCTCGAAGCTCTGGGGCCGGTTGATCGCGGCCTGCACGTCCGGATCGAAATCCTGAACGCCGATGGAGATGCGGTTCACGTCGAGCAGCCGCAGCCCGGCGAGCGTGTCCTCGGTGACATCCGACGGATCGATTTCGACGGCAATTTCAGCATCCGGCGAAATGTCGAAGCTAGACTCCAGAGCCTCGCGAATGCGCTGAAAATCCTCCGACCTCAGGATGCTTGGCGATCCACCGCCGAGATGCAGGCGATCGAGCGTCAGGGGTCCATCCGCCCTCTTTCGAAAACCGGAGATTTCCTGAACCAGACTGTCGACATAGCGCGCCACCGGCTCGTAGCGCTTGGTCATCTTGGTGTGGCAGCCGCAGAACCAGCAGAGACGGTCGCAATAGGGAATGTGGAGATAGACCGAGACCGGCTCGCGCCTGTCGATTTCGCAAAGAAAGCGCGCCGGCAGATCGTCCTCGCCGATCTCGGCGAAGTGCGGCGCGGTGGGATAGCTGGTGTAGCGGGGAACTTGCTCGCCGTAACGACTGGTGACAGCGGCGGGATCGAGCGTGCGGTCAGGCATGGAGGCCTCCTTCCTCTGCAGCGCCGATCATCGGCAGGATGTATTCGCGCTCGAAGGCGATGTGCCGGCGCATGGCGCCGAAGAAGCCGCGCAGCATGTAGCCGAGGCTTTCCGCCTTCTCCGCCTCAGGGTTCTCGGAGAGATCGGCCAGCGCCTCGGCCACTTCATCGGCATAGCCTTCGTCTTCGATATGCTCCCAGGCAAGGCGCAACAGCGACTGGAACCTGACGCCGTCTGCGTCCTGCCCCTGCGCGATGAGCGGAAAAACGCGCTCCTCCTCGAAGCGATGAGCCTTTCTGACGAGCGTGGAGAGCGTTTGCGAGAGCCGTTGGCAGGTCAGCAAGCAGACCTTGCCGGGCAGCCCGTCAGCGAAAGCTTCGAGCTGAGCGCAGAGCTTTTCCTGTTGATCGAGAACCTCGCGAAAGGTGCCCGCGAGATCGGTGCCGGTTGGAACCGGCTTCAGCGCCAGCTGGGTCATGCCGGGCTTGCGATGGAGGATGACGACGTCGCCGTGCATGAGGGGGGTCCAAGCTCCGTTCATGGGTTCGATTGAGCGCCAGTCTCGCCAAAGGTCGAACGCGCCGCCTTGACCTGGATCAAGGCGGCTCTCTCCGCCGCGATGCACAAAACGCACCGACGCCGGACGAATCCCTTGCCGTGTCTTTGCGGGGGAACGGACCGGTGCCGATGCTACGGAGAGATCCCCATGAAACATTCGACAGAGGCGATCGCGCTGCTCGTCGCGACGCTAGCCGCCTTCGTCGCGGCCGGCTTCGCACAGGATGCCGGCTTTGCCGCCCATGCCTGGGTCCTGTTCTTCATCTTCGCGGCCGCATCCGTCGTGATGCTGAACCGCGTCTCGTTCACCGACGAAAAAGCCCTTCCGGTTCGCGCGAACGCGTCCGATGACGGGTCCGGCGCGGCAGTCGCCCACGCCGCCACAGCCTATCAGGACGACGTGGTCCGCTACGGCGTGATCGCGACCTCGCTCTGGGGTGTCGTCGGCTTTCTCGTCGGCACCATAGCCGCGCTGCAGCTCGCCTACCCGGACTTCAATATAGAGCCGTGGTTCAATTTCGGGCGCGTTCGCCCGCTGCACACGTCTGCGGTCATCTTCGCCTTCGGCGGCAATGCGCTGATCGCGACCTCGTTCTACATCGTGCAGCGCACGACGCGGGCGCGGCTGTGGGGCGGCAATCTGCCGTGGTTCGTCTTCTGGGGCTACCAGCTCTTCATCGTGCTCGCCGCGACCGGCTATCTCCTCGGCATCACCCAGAGCCGCGAATATGCCGAGCCCGAATGGTATGTCGATCTCTGGCTCACCATCGTCTGGGTCGCCTATCTCGCGGTCTTCGTCGGCACGCTGGTGAAGCGCAAAGAGCCGCACATCTACGTGGCGAACTGGTTCTTCCTCGCCTTCATCGTGACGATCGCGATGCTGCACGTCGTCAATAATTTGGCCGTGCCGGTCTCCTTCCTGGGTGCCAAGAGCTATTCGGCCTTCGCCGGCGTTCAGGACGCGCTCACCCAGTGGTGGTACGGCCATAACGCGGTCGGCTTCTTCCTCACCGCCGGCTTCCTCGGCATGATGTATTACTTCATTCCGAAGCAGGCGAACCGTCCGGTCTACTCATACCGGCTGTCGATCATCCACTTCTGGAGCCTGATCTTCCTCTACATCTGGGCCGGCCCGCATCACCTGCACTACACGGCCCTTCCCGACTGGGCGCAGACCCTCGGCATGGTATTCTCGATCATGCTCTGGATGCCCTCCTGGGGCGGCATGATCAACGGCCTGATGACCCTCTCGGGGGCCTGGGACAAGCTCCGCACCGATCCGATCCTGCGCATGCTGGCCATGTCCGTCGCCTTCTACGGCATGGCGACCTTCGAGGGCCCGATGCTCTCCATCAAGTCGGTCAACTCGCTCAGCCACTATACGGACTGGACGATCGGCCATGTGCATTCGGGTGCACTCGGCTGGAACGGCATGATCACCTTCGGCGCGATCTACTATCTCGTTCCGAAGCTCTGGAACCGGGAGCGGCTCTATTCGCTGCGCCTCGTCAACTGGCACTTCTGGCTCTCCACCCTCGCCATCGTGATCTACGCCGCGGTAATGTGGGTCTCCGGCATCATGCAGGGCCTGATGTGGCGCGAATACGGCCCGGACGGATACCTCGTCTACTCCTTCGCGGAGACCGTCGAGGCCATGCATCCCTACTACGTAATGCGCGCCTTCGCCGGTGTGGTCTTCCTCTCCGGCGCGCTGATCATGCTCTTCAACATCTACAAGACGATCCGCGGTGAGCTGCGGGTCGAGGAACCGATGGGCGGCCGCACCGCCCTCCAGCCGGCCGAGTAAGGAGGCGAAACCGATGTCCGACAATACCGAAAAGGACGCGCTGAAGGGAGCGCGTCCAGAACTGAAGAAAGACCCGGTCGCCAAGCCGCTGCTGTCCCGCCACGCGAAGATCGAGAAGAACGTCACGCTTCTTCTCGTCCTCTCGCTGATCACCGTCATCATCGGCGGTATCGTGGAGATCGCACCGCTCTTCTACCTGAAGAACACGATCGAGAAGGTGGAGGGCATGCGGCCCTATTCGCCGCTCGAGCTAGCCGGCCGCAACATCTACATCCGCGAGGGCTGCTATGTTTGTCATAGCCAGATGATCCGGCCCTTCCGGGACGAGGTGGAACGCTATGGCCATTATTCGCTGGCGGCCGAATCCATGTACGACCATTCCTTCCAGTGGGGTTCCAAGCGCACCGGGCCCGATCTTGCCCGCGTCGGCGGCCGCTATTCGGACGAATGGCACGTGGAGCACCTGATCGAGCCGCGCTCGGTCGTGCCTGAGTCCATCATGCCGAGCTACGCCTTCCTCGCCGAGACGGAACTCAACGTCGAGGACCCGGAAGGCCATCTGAGGGCCAACCGCGCGGTGGGCGTGCCCTATACCGACGAGATGATCGAGGCCGCGAGCTCCGATCTCCTCCTCCAGGCGAGTGCGAACGCCGACGCGGACGAACTTCTCGCCCGCTATCCGAAGGCTGTCGTGCGCGACTTCGACGGCAATTCCGCCGTAACCGAGATGGACGCCCTCATCGCCTATCTGCAGATGCTCGGCACTCTGGTCGATTTCTCGACTTTCGAACCCGAAACCGCCGGTCGCTGAGGAGGACACAAGATGGACTTCGACTATCAGGCGCTCCGCACCTTCGCGGATAGCTGGGGCCTCCTCTACATGATGGCGATCTTCCTCGCCGTCCTCGTCATCACTCTGCGCCCCGGTTCGCGGCATTCCGCGAACGAAGCGGCCGATATTCCCTTCAAGGAGGACTAAAGCCATGGCGGAGCACGAAAAGCCCGTCGACGACGTGACCGGAGTCGAGACGACCGGGCACTCATGGGACGGCATTCAGGAGCTGAACAATCCCCTGCCCCGCTGGTGGCTCTGGATATTCTACGCGACCATCGCCTTTGCGGCGCTCTATACGCTGCTCTACCCGGCCTGGCCGCTCGTCAATCAGGCAACCGCCGGCATCCTTGGCTGGTCGAGCCGGGTGAACGTCGAAAAATCGCTTAGCGAGGCCGAGGCCGGCAAGCAGGCGATTGTTCAAAAAATTGCGGCGCTGGAGCCCGCGGAGGTCGCCGCCGACGAGAAGCTTCGCGTTCACGCGATCGCCGCCGGCAAGGCCGCCTTCAAGGTCAACTGCGTCCAGTGCCACGGCTCCGGCGCGGCGGGCGGAGGCGGATATCCGAACCTCAACGACGACGACTGGATCTGGGGTGGTTCGGTGGATGCGATCTACAAGACGATCATGCACGGCATCCGTTACGAAGCCGACGACGACGCCCGCATCTCCGAAATGCCGGCCTTCGGCCGCGACGGCATCCTCGAACGCGAGGAGATCACCGACATCGCCCACTATGTCCGCCAGCTTTCCGGTCAGGAGGGTGACACCAAAGAAGCCAAACGCGGTGCAACGCTCTTCGCGGACAACTGCGCGGCCTGCCATGGCGAAAACGGCGGCGGCGGACAGGAGGTCGGTGCCCCGGCCCTCAACGACGCGATCTGGCTCTACGGCGGATCGGTGAAGGAGATCACCTCTCAGATCCACGATCCTCGCCACGGCGTCATGCCCGGCTGGGTCGATCGCCTCGGAGAAACGACGGTGAAGGAACTCGCCGTCTACGTGCACTCGCTGGGAGGAGGCGAATAGGCCCTCCCAGCCGCATCCAAAAACGAAGAACGACCGATCCCGGATAGCAAGCTTCGGGGTTGGTCTCCCAGCTCAAGTATATTTGTCGCGGAAACGTCCTTTCCGACGAAGCCCACCGGTACCGGTTCCTTACATTTTTAGACTTCCCGCGAAGTTTTCTTTGACCAAGGCATGAAGTATCCGGCGTCGGCGGCCCGCTCTTTCCGACACATTCAGATCGAACTCATCTTTCGCTGCCATGATTTTGGGATCGAAGTGGAGAAGATCGATGTTCCGCGCCGCCCAAATCATTCAAGGCTCAGTAGATCTTGGGGGACGACCACCTCTCGATCGGTGGCTTCGGATGGCCGCGCCCCTGCAGCAGAGATATGACGCGGAGAATGGTTCCTCCCGAACAGTAGAGTTGCAATTCGGCATTCTGATCGGGCTGTTGATTTACAACGTCTACAATTTGACAAGCATTGTCCTTATTGCCGACCTTCTCACGTTCTCGGCCATCCTCAGGCTTGCAGTCATCACACCGCTCTCGCTCGGTCTCGCTTGGTTGATCGGGCGCACTCCATCATATTGGACCGAGTGGATTGTCACGGGCGGGGTCATCGCTGCGTTTCTGGCGCCTGCCTATCTCTTCTGGGCAACAAATGAACCGCTGGGCCTCTTCACATTCGGCGAACTCCCGCTGACGATCATCTTCGCTTGCGTTATCCTGGGATTGCGCTTCCCAAACGCGATCGTCGTTACCCTGACCGCTCTGGTCCTGACGTTTCTCGTGCTCGCGTCGAAGGACGGACTGGAGACCTCGCTCGGATTGGTCTTTGCCACACAATTTACGACCGCCTGCGCTTTCGGCCTCGTTGCAAACTACCGTATCGAAAGACGTCGCTGTTCAGATTATCTGGAAAAGCTCGCAGCTACGCTTCAGACGGATCATGCGGTCGCTGCCCGCCGAGAATTCCAGACACTGGCGCAAACCGATGAACTGACCCAATTGCCCAACCGGCGGCATATGGCCGAGGCTGTTGAGGAAAGACTGTCGGAAGGTCGATCTCTCGCTCTGATGATGATCGATATCGACCACTTCAAGGCCTATAACGACGCGCTGGGCCATCCCGCGGGTGATGCGTGCCTTCAACGCGTGGCGAATGCCCTGGCCAGTGCCGCATCAGATCAGGAGGGCGCGTTCTGCGCCCGTTTCGGCGGCGAAGAGTTCACATTTGTAACTCCCTGCTCCGGCAAGGTCGAAGCCGCGCGCGCGGCGCGATCGCTCGTGCAGGCGATCTCGACTCTCCGCATTTTCCATCCGTCCCGGCCAGACTCGCTCGACATCGTCACCGCCAGCATCGGGGTGGCGTTTACTGCTAATGGGAAGGCGCAATCCCTCGGCGATCTTCTGATTAATGCGGATCGTGCACTCTACCGGGTCAAACACAGCGGACGGAATGGATATCTGCTGGATATCCCGGAAAGGACGCCGAAGCGGCGCTCCGGCGACGAACTACGCGCCACGCTCCCACCGGCAGCCGCTCTCCAGATGGGATAGAACACGCACCGCTTCTTTTTCAGCGGCGCAAGCAGGGACGCGCCAGAACTCGATCTCCGCATGTATTCACAAATGCACGTGCTGGCCTTCGGGCCAGATGATCTCGTGCGCGCTGAAGGTCGCCAACGACACAGGACCACCGGTCTCTTGATAGCTTGATCTGGGTCAATGTGGCTTGCCTCGCCCCCGCCTATGGAGCGGATGTGAGAAACCTTGGGCCGAAAGCCCGGAGCCGCATCCCGTGAACCAGCGCCCCGACACCATAGACCGCCCTGACGCCGAACCGAGCGACAAGATCCACACCTTCGCCGACAGCGCCACGCATACGCTCGGCTCGTCCGCACCTCTCTATGCCAAACGGGAGAAGATCTTTCCCAAACGCGCGGAGGGACGGTTCCGGCGACTGAAGTGGATCGTCATGGCGGTGACGCTGGGCATCTACTATCTGACGCCATGGATCAGGTGGGACCGTGGACCCTATGCGCCGGATCAGGCCGTGCTGGTCGATCTCGCGAACCGCCGCTTCTACTTCTTCTTCATCGAGATCTGGCCGCAGGAATTCTTCTTCGTCGCGGGCCTTCTCGTCATGGCAGGGGTCGGTCTTTTCCTCGTCACCTCGGTCGTCGGCCGCGCCTGGTGCGGCTATGCCTGCCCGCAGACCGTCTGGACCGATCTGTTTCTGTGGGTCGAGCGCGCGGTCGAGGGCGATCGCAACCAGCGCATGAAGCTGGACAAGGCCCCTTACGACGCGAACAAGATTGCCAAGCGCGCCATCAAGCATGGCATCTGGCTGCTGATCGCGGTCGCCACCGGCGGCGCATGGATTTTCTATTTCGCCGACGCGCCGACGCTTCTGCGCGACGTCGTCACGCTGAACGCGCCCTTCGTCGCCTATGGCACGATCGGCGTTCTCACCTTCACCACCTATTCCCTCGGCGGGCTGATGCGCGAGCAGGTGTGCATCTATATGTGCCCCTGGCCGCGCATTCAGGCGGCGATGCTCGACGAGCATTCGCTGACGGTGACCTACAACGACTGGCGCGGCGAGCCCCGCTCGCGCCATCAGAAGAAGGCGATCGCGCGGGGCGAGCCTGTCGGCGACTGTGTCGATTGCAATGCCTGCGTCGCGGTCTGCCCGACGGGCATCGACATCCGCGACGGCCAGCAGCTCGGCTGCATCACCTGCGCGCTCTGCATCGACGCCTGCGACGGCGTGATGGACAAGATCGGCAAGGAACGCGGCCTGATCGCCTACGCGACCTTCAACGACTACAACCACAACATGGCGATGGCGACGAACGGCGCGACCGGCCGGATCGAGCCCGCCCAAGTGCGCGACGGCGCGGGTCGCTTCGTCGAAGGCCTGAGGCATTTCGACTGGCGCATCATTCTGCGCCCGCGAACGCTCATCTACTTCGCCGCCTGGTGCGCGATCGGCCTTGCACTGCTCACAGCGCTCTCCTTGCGCGACCGGCTCGATCTCAACGTCCAGCACGACCGCAATCCGGTCTTCGTGACGCTTAAAGACGGCTCGATCCGCAACGGGTATACGGTGAAGCTCCTCAACATGGTGCCCGAGCCGCGCACGATCGCGCTTTCGATCGACGGCCTCCCCGGCGCGACCATGGCAATCCCCGATCTGCGGCTCGAAAACGTCGAAAGCGCCGATGTCGACGTGGACCCCGATCTTTTGCGCCAGATCAAGGTCTTTGTATCCCAACCGGCCGAGAGTGTCGAAGCTGGTGCGAGCGACTTCGAAATCATCGCCGAGGACACGGGCTCCGACGAGCGCGATGTCTACGACGCGATCTTCGAAGCGCCGGACCGGCCTTGATGGCAGCCATGAAGGAGACCTGATCAATGCTCGACACGATCCTCGCCCGCCGCGAATTCACTGGCTGGCACATGCTGGCTGTGATGCTCGCCTTCTTCGGCACGGTCATCGGCGTCAATGTGACGATGGCGATCTACGCCTCATCCACATGGAGCGGCCTCGTCGTCGAGAACAGCTATGTAGCAAGCCAGCACTTCGACACGGACGCCGCCGAGCGCCGCCGTGAGAACGCGCTCGGCTACAAGCTGGCGGCGCGCTACGAGAACGGGGTATTCTCGCTGAAGGCGCTACAGGCCGGCGAACCGAAGACCATCGAAAGCGTGAAGGTCGAGCTCGGCCGCCCGGTTGGCGCCGTCGAAACGCTCGCGCTCCACGGCACAGGCCGCAGCGCCCGCACCGCCGATATTGCCCTCGCACCCGGCGCATGGGAAGCCGACGTCTCGGCCGTTCTCGCCGACGGAGAACGCCTCGAACGGATTATCCGCTTCGAAGTGCCGGAGGACGAGGAACCCGGGAAATGAGTTGCTGCGCCGATCTTGCGACGGTCGACGTCGCCCTCGCCCATGCCGATCCGGACCGCCAGCGCCGCCGCGAGGAGCTCACCCACGCCGCACGAAAACTGGAAGGCGGCGATAGCGAAGTTGTCTTCTCCGCGCCCGCCATCCATTGCGGAGCCTGCATGGCGGCGATCGAAGACGCGCTCTCGCAGCAGGAGGGCGTCCAAAACGTCCGCGTCAACCTCACGCTGAAGCGGATCACGGTCCGTCTCGCGCCCGAGACCGACCCTGTTACAATCGCGGAGCGGCTCGATGCGCTCGGCTATCCCGCGACCGTCCTCGACCTCGGCGATCTCAACGATCTTGCCACCCACCGCCGCTCGTCCGAACTCCTGAAGGCGCTTGCCGTCGCGGGCTTTGCCAGCGCCAATGTTATGCTTCTTTCGGTTTCCGTCTGGTCCGGCGCGGATGCCGCGACGCGGGATATCTTCCATCTCGTTTCGGCGCTCATCGCCGTGCCCGCCATCGGCTATTCGGGGCGCATCTTCTTCCGCTCCGCGCTCACGGCCCTGCGCGCCGGGCGGCTCAACATGGACGTCCCCATCTCGCTCGCCATTCTGCTCGCCACCGGCATGAGCCTCGGCGAGACGCTCACCCATGGCGAGAGCGCCTATTTCGACGCGGCGCTGACGCTCACCTTCTTCCTCCTCATCGGCCGCACCCTCGACGAGCGCATGCGCGAGCGGGCGAGAAGCGCCGTCACGACCCTTGCCCGCCTCTCCGCCAAAGGCGCAACAGTGCTCGAAGAGGGCGAGGCCAGATATATGCCGCTCGACGAGATCGAACCCGGCATGCGACTTTCGCTCACCGCCGGGGAGCGCCTCGCCGTCGATGGCATCCTCGTCTCCACAACCGCCTCGCTCGACCGCTCCCTGGTCACCGGCGAAAGCGATCCGGTCGCGGCGGAAGCCGGTACGGCGCTCGAAGCCGGCGTCGTCAATCTCGGCGGTCCGATCGAGGTCACGGCGACCAAGCGCGCCGACGCCTCCTTCTTTGCCGAAATCCAGCGGATGATGACCGCCGCGGAAGCCGGCCGGGGCCGGCGCAGCCGGATCGCCGATGAGGTGGCGCGCATCTATGCGCCCGCCGTCCACATTGTGGCAGCCGTCACTTTTCTTGGCTGGATGATCGCCGGATATGGCTGTTACGCCGCGACATATGCCGCGATTTCGGTGCTCATCGTCACCTGCCCCTGCGCCCTCGGCCTTGCCGTTCCGGTGGTCCACGTGGTGGCGGCAAGCCGGCTCTTCGAGAACGGCATCCTGATGAAGGATGGCGGCGGCCTCGAAAAACTCGCCGGCGTCACTCGCGCGATCTTCGACAAGACCGGAACGCTGACGACAGGCCAGCCGGCCGTCGCCCGATGCGAGATCGCGGAAGAGGAAACCGGGCTAGCGTTGTCGCTCGCGAGAGCCTCCAGCCATCCGGCATCGAAAGCTCTGGCATACCACCTGCGTGGCGTCTCGCCAGCTAACGCCAAGGACATCCGCGAGCTGCCGGGCCTCGGGTTGGAGGGCCGTTTTAACGATCAGCGCATCCGTCTCGGACAAGCGGACTGGGTTTCCGGGATTGCCATCTGTCAATCCGATCGACCGACATCGGGCCTCGCCTTTGCCTTCGAGGGCAAGCCTCTGCGGCCGATCACACTGACCGAGCAACTTCGTCCCGAAGCCCGCGAAACCATTGCGGCGCTTCAGGCCGAGGGCATCGCCTGCGAGATCCTTTCCGGCGATGCGGAGCCGCAGGTCGCACGCATCGCTGCCAACCTCGCACTCCCCTCCACCGCAGGCCAGACACCCCAGGACAAGATGGCCGCGATCGCCGCACGGCAGGCGAAGGGAGAACGCGTGCTCATGGTGGGCGACGGCCTGAACGACGCGCCGAGTCTCGCCGCCGGCGACGTCTCCATGGCCCCGGCCTCGGCCTGCGATGTCGGGCGGCTTGCCGCTGATTTCGTCTTCACCCGCGAAGGCCTGTCGAGCGTCGCCATCGCGCTCCGCATCGCCCGCCGCTCGCGCCGCCTTGTCAACCAGAACTTCGGCCTCGCCTTCGCCTACAACGTCATCGCCGTGCCGCTGGCAATGGCCGGCTTCCTGACGCCGCTTCTGGCCGCCATCGCCATGTCACTCTCCTCGATCCTCGTCGTCGCCAACAGCCTGCGTCTCGCGGCTCCAGGCCATCGCCAAATCGTCAGGGCGAACGGCCGCGAAAAAGTGAGCAGATCGGAACGAGGTCTCGGCGAATTCGGAGCGCCCGCATGAACCTGCTCCTCTTCCTCATCCCACTCGCGCTCTTCCTGGGCGGCCTCGGTCTTGCGGCCTTTTTCTGGAGCCTGAGGAGCGGTCAGTACGGCGATCTCGAAGGTGCGGCGGAGCGGGTTCTGATGGAGGACGACTGAGGACGCCCAGAAGCAATCCTGCGCCGCAATTGCTCGAACACCCGCCATCGCAGCCAGGCGGTTCGATATCCCGTGCGATCCACGCTATAACTTCGTGGCACAGACCGAACGACGAAGGGCACGGATGACAGTCTCAACCGAAGCGATCGTGCAGTTTCTCGAAGGGCTTCACCCTTACGCCGACCTCAGTACCGAGGTCCGCAAGGTCATCGCCAGCGGCATGGGCGTGAAGACCGTCCCCGAGGGCGCGACGGTCTATTCGCTGGGCGACCAGCTCGAAGGCCTGTTTGTCGTCTGGTCCGGCGAAGTGGAGATCGTCGATGAGCACGGCGCACCGGTCTCCCTTCTCGGACGGCGCAATACATTCGGCGAACGCGGTCTCGTCGGGGATGGCCGGGCGCTGACCCGCGCGAAGGCCATTGCCGAAACGGTGCTCCTCGTCCTTCCCGCGCCGATATTCGCTCAGCTCGTCGCCGATCACGAGCCCTTCCGCGCGTTCTTCGCCCGTTCCCCGCGCGACCGGCCGACCCAGCGAACTCTCGCAACCACCCGGATCGAGGAGCTGATGGTGCGCGGCCCGGTGACCTGTTTGCCGGAAGAGACAGTCCAGGAAGCCGCCCGACGGATGCGCGAGCACCGCATTTCCTCGCTCTGCGTGACCGAGAACGGCAAGCTCTCCGGCATCGTCACCATGCGCGATCTCTCCGGCAAGGTGGTCGCCGAAGGTCTTCCTCCGACAACGCCGGTCTCCGAGGTGATGACTTCGAAACCGGTGACGCTCAAACCCTCGATGCTGGGCTCGGACGTCCTCCACACCATGGTCGAGCGCGGCATCGGACATCTGCCGATCTGCGAGCACGGCGAACTCGTCGGCATCGTCACCCAGACCAACCTCACACGTTGGCAGGCCGACACCTCCGCCGATTTCGTCTCAGCGGTCGCGAGCGCCCCGAATGTCGAGCGGATGGCGGAGATCGCGCAGAAGATCCCAAGCCTCCTCGTCAGCCTCGTCGCGGCCGGCAACCGGCACGAGGTCACGACACGCCTGATCACGGACGTCGCCGATGCCATCACCCGGCGCCTCATCAAGCTGGCGCAGGAAGAACTCGGCGAGGCGCCAACCGCCTATTGCTGGGCTGCCTGCGGCAGCCAGGGCCGGCAGGAACAGACCGGCGTCTCCGATCAGGACAACTGCCTGATCATTGCCGACGATGCCGGCCCGGAAGCGATGAAATGGTTCGAGGATTTCGCGCGCTTCGTCTGCGATGGGCTGAACGCCTGCGGCTATGTCTACTGCCCCGGCGACATGATGGCGACCAATCCGCAGTGGCGACAGACAGTCAGCGTCTGGCGCGGCTATTTCGACAAGTGGATCGCCCGGCCCGACCCGATGGCCCAGATGCTCGCTTCGGTGATGTTCGACCTCCGCCCGATCGGCGGCGATCCCGAACTGTTCGACGCTCTTCAGCACGACACACTGGAAGCCGCCTCGAAGAATTCGATCTTCGTCAAGCACATGACGGCGAACGCGTTGAAGCACCAACCGCCGCTCGGGCTCTTCCGCGGCTTTGCGACGATCCGCTCCGGCGAGCACAAGAACACGCTCGATCTCAAGCACAACGGCGTCGTTCCGGTGATCGATCTCGCCCGACTATATGCGATCCGGGGCCGCCTTTCGCCGGTGAACACCCGCGCGCGGCTGGAGGCGGCAAGCGCCTCAAAGATCGTGGTCCAGCGCGACGGGCAGGCACTGCTCGATGCCTACGACCTGATCGCCCAGACGCGGCTCGAACACCAGATGCGGCGGGTGAAGGCGGGCGGCGATCCGGACAATTTCATGGAGCCTTGGCGATTGTCGGATTTCGACCGATCGCACCTGCGCAACGCCTTCGTGGTGATCAAAAGGTTGCAGTCGGCGATGGGCTACCGGCTCGGACCATTGGGATAGGCCGGCGATGGGAGGGAGGAACCATTGCCGCAGAAAGGGAGGCAGCCGATGATGGTTCTCTCCCTGCGCCTGCGCGTCTTTTTGATTTTTCTGACGCTCGCTGTCGGATGCATCGGCGCGACCGCGATCGCGCTCTACTCGGGCGTCTATCGCGGCGATGTGCCATTCGACAGCGCAATCGGCCCCTTCATCATCGCCGGCTTTCTTCTGCTTGGTCTCGTCATGTCGGCATGGTTCGCATTCGACAAATACATCGCCCGGCCGATCGATCGCCTCGCGGCGGAGATGCGGGTACGCGCCCATTGCGGCACCTCCCACGAACTCGACCTTGCCGAAACGCACTATCTCGGCGATTTCGCCCATGCGGCCGACGCGGTCACGCGGCGGCTCGGCGAAGCGACCTTCGAAACGGCGGGCACGGTCGCCCGCGAAACCGCCCGGCTGGAGGCCGAACGCCAGCGCCTCACCGCGTGCCTGACCGAAATTCCGGTGGCGACGATCGTCGTCAGCGCAACGGATAAGATTGTCCTCTATGATGGACAGGCCGCCGAAATCCTCGCTCAGACCGCGACACCCCGTCTCAATGCCCCGATTGCGGACTATCTCGATGGTGATGCCATTACCAGCGCCAAGCAGGCTCTTGCACCGAACGGCAACAAGATCAATTTCGAGGTTTCCAATGCCGCGCGAAGCGTGACCCATTCGGCGGTGATGCGCGCCTTCGCCGACGGCGGTTATCTTCTCGCCTTTCAGAACGCGGATATTCAGCTCGCGCCGGACGCCGCTCGCCCCCTCGTCTACGATTTTTCACTGCTCGAACGGGCGCCCCCGCCAACCCTCATCGAGGCGCCTTTGCGCGATCTCGTCTATTGCGTCTTCGACACGGAAACGACCGGGCTGATCCCCCATCGCGACGAGATCGTTCAGATGGGCGCAATCCGGATCGTCGACGGCAAGCTCGTCGAAGGCGAAACCTTCGACATGCTCGTCGATCCCGGAGGCCCGATCCCCCGGGCCTCCTCGAAGATCCATGGCATCTCAGACGAGATGGTGGCGGGTCAGCCGAAGATCGCCGAGGCCGGACGCCGGTTTTTCGAATTTGCGAAGGACTCGGTGCTCGTCGCCCACAATGCGCCCTTCGACATGAGCTTCCTGCGCCGGCACGAAAAGAATATCGGCGTCAGTTTCGACCATCCGATCGTCGACACGGTGCTCGTCTCCGCCGTCGTCTTCGGTATGACAGAGAGCCACATGCTCGATGCCGTCTGCGAACGGCTGGGCATTTCGATCGAGAAGAAGGATCGCCACACCGCCCTCGGCGATGCGCGTGTCACCGCCGAAGCCATGAAGCGGATGATCCCGCTCCTCGAAGCCCGCGGCATCGACACCTTCGGCAAGCTCCTCACCGAAACGCGCAAGCACGGCCGGCTCGTCGCTGACCTGAATTGAGCGCACACGAAAAGAGCCCCGCGCCGATGCGACCGGGACCTTTCTCCGATATGTCTGCATTGGCTCGGTGGCGGAGCTTCACAAACCTGCACTTGAAGATCTCGTGGCCCCACTTGGTTGTAGCCGGCGAAGACCTTCTTCTTGTGCAGATGGCACGATTTGAAGATGATGAACTTACCGAAGCCGTGGCCTTGCAAGCCAGCCAGGGCGCTCGGCATTGCAATCGTGGCCATCATGGCGACGGTGGGGGCGGCCGGTTGAGTCCGCCGATGACCAGAAGCTGGCTGGGGGCCGTGCAGCCCTCAGTGGCTCGAGGCACAAGATCGACAAGCTTTCGCGCTTGCCTTCTCCCAAGAAACGGGCGACCCCGGAGACAGTCTGAAGAGCAAGGCTAATTGTGACGCGTGGGCTGGCTGAAGGCCCAGGTGGCCGCCACGATAGGGCGATGACACCGTGGTTCTCCGTCTTGTGAATCTGCAGGAACAGGCTAGCTGTAGGCGAACGATTCCATCCGCTGACGACAGGAGCTCCCCACATGAGCCTCGACCTTCGCACCGACATCGCCGACCCGCTCTGGGTCCCGATTCTGACGCATTACACGCCGGGCGGCGAGGTCGATGCTTCGCGGATGCTTCAGCACTGGCACAGCCTTTCGCCGAACGTTCGACAGGTGATGCTGGCCGGCTCGACCGGCGACGGCTGGGAGCTGGACGACGAGCGCTTCGATGCGCTGATCGATCTCGGCGATTCACCCGATCTGCCGGAAGGCGCAGCTCTTCTGTTCGGCATTCTGAGGCCGTCGACCGAGGAGGTCCTCGCCCGGCTCCAGCATCTCGAAAGCCGCCTCGATGCACATCCGCGCCTGAAAACCCGCGTGCGGGGTGTCGCCATCTGCCCACCCGTCGATCCGAACGCCAATCAGGACGCAATCCGCAAGCACTTCGAGGACGTCATCGCCGCAAGCACCCTCCCCGTCGCGGTCTACCAACTGCCGCAGGTGACCCAGTGCGCGATCGCGCCGGATACGCTCGCCGCCCTCGCCGAAAATCCCCGCGTTATCATGTTCAAGGACAGCAGCGGCGAAGATGTCGTCGCCAATGATCGGGACGGCTATGACGGCGTCGTCATGGTGCGCGGCGCGGAAGGCGGCTATCTCGAAGCATTGAAACCGAAAGGGCCATACCACGGCTGGCTCCTCAGCACCGGCAACGCGCTTGCCGGTCCATTGCGCCGGGTGCTTCAGCTGAACGGAACCGGGGACGGGGCGGGCGCAGCCAAGCTCTCCGGGGCGATCTCAAAAGCCGTCGAAAGCGTCTTCGCCGCCGCCGCAAACGAAGGCGGTGCGAACGCTTTTTCCAACGCCAATCGCGCCATGGACCACCTGCGCGCGTACGGCCGGAGCTGGCGCGACGCACCTGCTGCTCTCAAGGTGGACGGCTCGGCGCTTTCGGCCGAACTTGTCGCGGAGGTCGAAACCCATGCCGCTGACTTCCTTGAGATCAGCGACACTGGCTATCGGACCTCGTAGCCGACAATGCCTGTACGGATTTGCTGAGGCAGGTCACTCGACCATGATGTGTTGAACCGCAGGTGCCGAGATGCCGAATTGTTCAATCGCTAGGTGAGTTTACGTCCTCGACAAATCGCTCGATCGCGGCAAGCAGCTGTTCGGTGATCGCACTTTTCGATGCACTCTTGGCTTGCAACGGCATGACCAGTTCGCGATCGGGCTCGTCATAAAGCATCCGGGCAATGAGCTGGCTGCCGAAGCGCAAGCCATGCTCACCCGGGCGGCCGGGTACGGGACAGCGACCTACGAGGATATTCGCGGCTTCAAGTTCCGCCATGACGGTCTTCGACGCAGCAAGATCGCCGATCGGGACGACCACCTGATGGGTTTCGGCAGGGCGGTCTTCCAGGAGAACAGGCAGTCCGGCCTCGACAAGGCAGTGTTTCAGGCAAGTGGCGAGCTGCACTGTCGCTTCCGCATAGGCGCCAGTCTCGGCAAATTCGGCAAGGACACCGCAGAGCGGCGGAAGCCGCGCGGCGTTTTGGTTGGCGAGAAGATTGGCGTCGAGGAAGTCGGCGAAACGGGCGCCGTTGCCGGGCTCGCGGCCCATGACGATGGCGCCGGTGGGGCCGGCGAGTGTCTTGTAGGTAGAGGTGGTGATCAGGTCGACGCCTGCTTCAAGCGGGTTCGGAAAGACACCTCCGGCGATCAGGCCCGCGACGTGGGAAGCGTCGTAGACCGAAAGCGCACCGGTCTCGCGGCAGGCTGTGACGACCGGTTCGAGATCGTCGGGCCCGAGGACGACGCTGCGCCCCAGCATGACCATGGCCGGCTTCTCGCGCCGGATCTGGTCGGCAGCCGCTTCGCTGTCGAGGCATTGACGCTGCGCGTCGAAAGGCAGATCCCGAACTTCGAGACCACGCATCGATGGCGTTCCGCCGCGCCGCTGGCTGAGATGCCCTCCATGGCTGCCAGCCGGGGCGAGAAGAATGTCGCCGGCCGAGGCGAAAGCGGAAATGACCGCGAGATTCGCGATCGTGCAGCTCGGCAGCCGGCAATCCGCCCAAGCCGCGCCGAAGACTTGTCCCGCGAGACGCGCCGCGAGGGTTTCAAGCGAGGCGACGAAGTCGCTGCCCGGTTGTTCCTTGTCACGGAGCGGGCCCATGGCCGGCATCAGGCTGAGAGTCGGATCGAAGGAAGCCTTGAGAGACGGCGTGAGGATATTCGCCCCGGCATAGAGCACGAGATAATCCTCATGCAGCGCACGGGCGTGACCGGCCACGCGCTCGGTCAGAGCGGCCTTGACGGCATCGGCGCCCCAGCCGTCGAGATCGTCGAACCGGTCAGGCCGGGTCATATCGCGGTTATCGTCCGGAAGAGGCAGAAGGCTCGATCACCGCGCCGCTGTCGATCAGCTTATCGATCTCATCCTCCGAATAGCCGGTCTCGGCGAGGATCTCGCGGTTGTGCTGGCCGAGGAGCGGTGCGGGTCGGACCACTTGGCCCGGCGTTTCGGAGAACTTGATCGGCAGGCCAATCGCCTTCACCTCGCCGGCATTCGGATGGTTCGTCGTGACGATCATGTCGCGTGCTCGGGCCTGAGGGTCTTCGTGCATCTCGCCGATCCCGAGGACAGGGCCGGCTGGCACGCCGGCATCTTCGAGGCGTTGCAGCCAGGCTTCGGAGGTGTCCGTCCTGAAATATTCGTTCAGGATTTCCTCCAGTACCGACAGATTGCCCATGCGGCCGGAATTGCTGGCGAAGCGCTCGTCGCTCGCCAGATCCTCAGCGCCGATGACGGTCAGCATCCGCTCCCAGTTCTTCTGGTTCGCCGCGCCGAGCGTGATCCAGCCATCTTGCGTCTCGAATGCCTGATACGGCGCATTCAGCGGATGGGCCGAGCCGAGGGGACCGGGCGATTTACCGGTCGCGAAAGTGATCGCGGACTGCCAGTAGGTATGGGTGATGCCGGCCTCGAAGAGCGATGTGTCGACCTTCTGGCCCTCGCCGGTCTGCAGCTTGCGGGCGTAAGCCGCCGCGCAGCCGAGTGCGCCGAGAATGCCGGCGGTGATATCGGAGACCGGAGCACCCGATTTCACCGGCGGTCGCCCCGGCCCCTCCCCCGTGATCGACATGAGGCCGCTCATCCCCTGCGCTATGAGATCGAAGCCGCCGCGCGAGGCATAAGGCCCGGTCCGGCCAAAGCCGGAAATCTCGCAATAGATGAGACCCGGATTGACCTTTTTCAGCTCGTCATAACCGAGGCCGAGCTTCTCCATCGTCCCCATGCGATAGTTCTCGATGACGACGTCGGCCTTTTCCAGCATGCGCCGCAGCACCGCCTTGCCGTCCTCGCTCTTCAGGTCGAGGACGACGCCGCGCTTGTTGCGGTTCATCATCATGAAGGCGGCGGACTCGCCCTCGATGTCCGGCGGCAGGAAACGGCGGGTGTCGTCGCCGGTGGGCTTTTCCACCTTCACGACATCGGCTCCCATATCGGCCAGCATCATGCCGCAGACCGGGCCGGCCATGATATGCGCCAGCTCGACCACCTTCATGCCGGCGAGCGGCCCGAAATTCTCGGCCATCACTTGCCCTTCCATTCGGGTTTGCGCTTGCCGAGAAAGGCTTCCATGCCTTCCTTGAAGTCCTCGCTCATATAGGCCTGGACGACGAGGTCGCGGTCGTCGGCAGCAGCGCCTTCGGTGCGCAGGCGGCGGAGCGCCTCTTTGGTGGTGCGGAGCGTGATCGGGGCGTGGCTCTTGAGGGTCTCGGCGAGTTCGGCCGCGCGGGCGACCAGAGCATCGTAATCCTCGACGATCTCGGAGATGAGCCCGGCGGATTTGGCTTCCTCGGCGCCGACGAGGCGTGCCGTGAAGATGATCTCCTTGACGCGACCTGCGCCCATCAGTTCCGAGAGCCGCGACAGATTGGCGATCGACAGGCAATTGCCGAGCGTGCGGGCGATCGGAAAGCCGAACTTGAGATCGGCGGTCGCGATGCGGATGTCACAGGCCGCGGCGATGCCCGCACCACCACCGGTGCAGGCGCGGCAGATGGCGGCGATGATCGGCACCGGGCAGGCTTCGACCGCGCCGAGCACCACATCCATCCTGTGCTCGTAGTCGAGCGCGTCCTGCTCGGTCGAAAAGCCGCGAAACTGGGTCATGTCCGTACCCGCCGCAAACGCCTTTTCGCCGGCACCGATCACGACGAGGCATTTGACCGAGCCGTCGGTCGGCACGTTGCGGCAGATATCCGCAAGGCCTTCATACATGGCGAAGGTGAGCGCGTTGCGGGCCTGCGGGCGGTTGAGCGTCACCCAGCCGACGCCGTCGCGGATCTCGTAGAGGAGTTCGTTGTCGGACATGGCTTACCTGTAGAATGTTTCGACGAGGAACATCGGGATCGACGGCACATAGGTGCAGAGCATCAGGACGAAGAGGAGCACGCCCACAAAGGGCAGGTTCGCCTTCGACACTTCCCAGATATTCGCTTTTGCGATGGAGCAGGCCGTGATGAGAACCGAGGCGACCGGCGGCGTCTGCTGGCCGATCGCAAGGTTGAGCGTCACGACGAGACCGAAATGGACCGGGTCGATGCCCGCCTGATTGATCAGCGGCACGATGATCGGCACGACGAGGATGATCGCGGCGGCCGAGTGGAGGAAGAGGCCGATCACCAGGAAGAAGACGTTGAGGATGAGGAAGATCAACGCCTGATTGGTCGTAATGTCTAGAATGCCCGCGGCCAGCTGCTGCGGGATACGCGCCTGGGTGAGGTAGGAGCCCATCAGCACCGAGGCCGCGACGAGCAGCATGACGACGGCAGTCTGGATGCCACCTTCCAGCATGGCGAGCCGCAGCTGCTTCCAGTCGATCTCGCGATACCATGCGCCGACGAGGATGGCCGCGACGACGGCGACTCCCGCGCCTTCCGTCGCCGTGACGTAGCCGCCGAAGATACCGCCGAGAATGATGACCGGCAGAGAGAAGGTCGGCAGGGCTTCGAGGAAGGTCTTGCGCAGCTGCTTGAGGTTGAAGGCTTCTTCCGTCGGCAGGTTGTATTTGGCGGCGTAGTAATAGGCGACGCTCATCAGGCCGGCCGCGCCGATGAGGCCCGGCACGATACCGGCGATGAACAGCTGCTCGATCGAGGTGCCGGCCGACACCGCATAGAGGATCATCGGGATCGACGGCGGGATGATGATAGCGAGCGAGGCCGAGGACGAGGTGATGGCGGCCGAGAATGGCGCGCCATAGCCGCGCTTCTTCATCTCCGGGATGATGATCGAGCCCATGGCCGCGACGTCGGCGACCGCAGAGCCCGAGATTTCCGCAAAGAACAGCGAGACGGCGACGTTCACCATGGCAAGGCCGCCGCGCACGAAGCCGATCACGGCCGAAACGAAGGCGATGAGGCGGCGGGTGATACCCGTCGCGTTCATGATCGCGCCAGCGAGCACGAACATCGGAATCGCGATCAGCGAAAAGGACCGCGCGCCGTTGTACATGTCGAGCGCAATGGTCACGAGTGCGCCCGTGCCGTCGTCGATGATGATGGCAAGAACCGCCGAAAGGCAGAGGGCGACCGCGATCGGCACGTTGATGCAGACCATCGCGACCAAAGCGAGGAACATGAGAAGGACGATCATGACCGGTCACCTTTCTCGGGGGTCTCGCCGTGGGCGAGCGGCTGATGTTCGGTCGACCGTCCGGCCATGACAGCGCGCCAGTAGTCGGGAAGGCTCAGGAGTTCGGCGATGATGAAGAGGATCGCGCCGATCGGGATGATCGACTGGGTGACCGCGATCGGCACCCAGGGCAGGCTGACGAGGTTTTCGCCCTGCAGGATCATCAGCACCTGAAGGCCGGACCAGGCGAGGGTAGCGAAAAAGCCGATGACGAGCACTTCGGCGACGATGATCGCCACGCGCCGCGCATTGTGCGGCAAGGCGAGAAGCACGTCGTCGAAGCCGATATGGCTGCGCTTCAGGGCGGCCAGCGATGCTCCGTAATAGGTGATCCAGGCGAGCATGATCCCGGCGACTTCGTCGTACCAAGAGAGCGACGCACCGAGCTTTCGCCAGACAACGGCGGCGACGACGATGACCGTGAGACCGACCATCAGGGAGATGACCACCCAGGTCAGGATCTCACCTAAGATTTTTGACGCTTGGCGCACCGTTCCTCCCACGCCCTCCACACGGAAAGCGCCCGCCGTTACCATTCTGTGGAGAGAGGGCGGGGCTCGGTAGCCAAGTCCCGCCCTGACAGAAGAAGCGAGATGCCGGCACGGCCGTCGAGAGGCCGTGCCGAATCCCACTTTTCAGGTCAGGAACCCGAGGCTAGAGCCTGGATGTCCTCGATCAGCTTCTGGCCACCTTCGACCTGACTGCCGAATTCCTCGTAGATCGGCTTGGAAGCTTCGATGAAGGCCTCCTTGTCGGCCTCGTTCACCTTGGTGCCGGCCTTCTCGATCTCGCCGATGAGGTCCTCGTCCATCTGGGCCGAGGTTTCATAGGCGAAGTCACTGGCTTTGGTGGCGCAGTCCTGAACGGCGGTCTGCAGCTCCTCGTCCCAGCTGTCCCAGTTGCGGGTCGAGGTGGTGAGGTAGGCCGGCGAATAGACGTGGCCGGTCATGGAGAGGTAGTCCTGCACCTCCTGGAAGCGGCCCGAATAGATCTGTGCCAGCGGGTTTTCCTGCCCGTCGATCACGCCGGTCTGGAGGGCGGTGAAGACCTCCGAGAAGGCCATCGGCGTCGGGTTCGCGCCGTAGCTCTGGAACATCTTCACGCGCCATTCGCCCTTGGGCGTCCTCAGCTTGATGCCTTCGAGATCCGACGGCGTGTTGATCGCCCGAACATTGTTGGTGATGTTGCGGAAGCCATTCTCCCAGAAGCCGAGAATGCGGTAACCGCGCTCTTCAGCCGCGCTAACGAATGTGTCGCGCATGTTATCGCGAACGTTTCGCATATGGTCGCGGTTCTGGATGATGTAGGGCATCTCGAAGACGCCGAAGGTCGGCGAGACCGAGCTCATCACCGAGGAGGGAAGCGAGAAGCCGATCTGGCCGAGCTTCAGCTTCTGGAGCATCTCCTCGTCATTGCCGAGCTGCGAGGACCCGTAGACGTTGACCTCGGCAAGGCCGGTCTCGTTCACGCATTCGGCGAAGTTGTTGGTGGTCGCTTCATAAAGCGAACCCGGATCGCCGACATGGCCGAGATCGAGGCTTTCCTGCGCCTGCACGCTGCCCGCGCAGAAGGCCGCGACGGTGGTGCCGAGTAGGATGGACTTGAGCTTCATCTGGTTTTCCTCCCAAGGATAATTAGTTCGAGTACGGTAGAGGCAGCTCCTCCCGCCGCCGTGACAGCCCCTTTTCGGGTCTTCTTCTTGGTCCCGTTTTATTCCGCAGCCTGGCGATAGCGGGCGGTCTCGGTCTCCCCGAGAACCGCCATCGCAGCGTCCACGCCCCCGGATTTATGGGCGACACCTGCCGCCTTCAGACCCATCTCCACGCCCCCCAGCGTGCCGATGAGCGTGAGATCGTTGAAATCACCGAGATGGCCGATCCGGAAGATCTGGTCGGCGACCTTGGAGAGCCCTGCCCCGAGCGACATGTCGAAGCGATCGAGGATGACCTTGCGCAAGGCGTCCGCGCCCTTGCGCTCCGGCATCAGCACCGCGGTCAGCGACCCGGAATGATGGGCGGGCTCTGCGCAGAGGACTTCGAGGCCCCAGGCATCGACGGCCGCGCGGGCCGCCGCACCATGGCGCCGATGGCGAGCGAAGACGTTGTCGAGACCCTCCTCGTGCAGCATCTCGATCGCAGCATCGAGGCCGTAGAGGAGGTTCGTCGCCGGCGTATAGGTGAAGAAGCCGTTCTCGTTGGCTGCCAGCATCTCGTCCCACGCCCAGTAGGAGCGCGGCAGCTTCGCGTTTTTCTGCGCTTCCAGCGCCTTGTCGGAGACCGCGTTGAAGGAGAGGCCCGGCGGCAGCATCAGCCCCTTCTGGGAACCGCCGACCGTGACGTCGACGCCCCATTCGTCGTGCCGGTAGTCGATGGAAGCGAGCGATGAGATCGTATCGACGAGGAGCAGCGCCGGATGACCCGCCGCATCGATCGCATCGCGCACAGCCTTGATCGGCGAGACACAGCCCGTCGAGGTCTCGTTATGGACGACGCAGACCGCCTTGATCTCGTGTTGGATGTCGGCCTTCAGCCGCTCGCCGATCGCGGCGGCGTCTGCCCCGTGCCGCCAGTCGCCCTCGATGAACTCCGTGCGCAGACCCAGCCGCTCGGCGAGCTTCTTCCACAGGGTAGCGAAGTGGCCGGTCTCGTACATCAGGCAGAGATCGCCCGGCGAGAGCGTGTTGACGAGCGCGGCTTCCCATGCCCCCGTCCCCGAGGCCGGATAGATCACCACAGGATTCTTCGTCTGGAAGATCGTGCGGATGCCGGCGAGAACCCGTTTTCCCAGCGCTTGGAATTCCGGGCCGCGATGATCCATCGTCGGCATGTCGATTGCACGCAGGACACGGTCCGGCACATTGGTGGGACCGGGAATCTGAAGGAAATGACGGCCGGCTTGATAGGACACGAGTGCGCCTCCCGAGGCATCCGAACCGCTTCGTAATGAGCGGCTCCACTTATCGACACACGCTCTTTGACGCGCTGTTCTTTCGGGGTAGATTGGATTATGAATTCATTATTCAGTCAAGCGGCGAAATGAAAAAAGTGCCGAGGGAGGGCCGAACCCGAACATGGAAATTCTTCGACCGGGCCTCGAACGCCGCCTGCGCAAGGAAACCGCCGGCGACGTCTTTTTCGATCGCTTCTCGCGCGGCCGCTATGCGACCGATGCCTCGATCTACCAGATGATGCCGGCCGGCGTCGTCGTCGCCAAGACGGCCGATGACGTTGCTGCGGCGCTCGATGCGGCGCGCGAGGACAGGATCGCGCTCACCATGCGCGGCGGCGGAACCTCGCAATGCGGGCAGACGGTCAATTCCGGACTGATCGTCGACACGTCGAAATACATGAACAGGATCATCGAGCTCGACGTCGAGGGCCGGCGCGCGCTCGTTGAACCGGGCATCGTGCTCGACGATCTGAATCGGCTGCTGAAGCCGCACGGGCTGTGGTTTCCGGTGGACGTCTCGACCGCCTCTCGGGCGACGATCGGCGGCATGGCGGGCAACAATTCCTGCGGCTCGCGCTCCCTGCGCTATGGCACGATGCGGGACAACGTCATCGCCATCGACGCCATTCTCGCCGACGGCACGAATGGCCGCTTCGCGCGGCTCGATCAGGAGGCGTCCGGTGAGCCGCCTCGCGATCTGATCGCTTCCATGCTGGCGCTCGGCCGACGCGAGGCGGACGAGATTTCCAAGCGGTTTCCAGACGTTCAGCGGCGGGTCGGGGGCTATAATCTCGATGCGCTCGTCCAGGGCGACATGCCGGTCAATCTCGCCCATCTGCTCGTTGGCTCGGAGGGCACGCTCGGTATTTCGACGGCGATCGAGATCAAGCTCTCGCCGCTGCCGAAGGCGAACAAGCGCCTCGGCGTCTGCCACTTCCCGACCTTCCGCGCGGCCATGGAAGCGGCCCAGCACATCGTCGCGCTGAAGCCGACATCGGTCGAACTCGTCGACGAGACGATGCTGAAGCTCGCCGGCGACATTCCGATGTTCAGGCCGACGCTGGAGGCCTTCGTCGAGGGCAAGCCGGCCGCCCTCCTCCTCACCGAATTCGCCGATGATCCTGACGAGAACGCCGCGAGCATCGCCAGGCTCGAAGACGTGATGAGCGACCTCGGCTACGGCTTCGGCCGGGGCGGCGAACACGAAGGCGGCGTCGTCACGGTGAGCGACGCGAAACTTCAGAGCGCCATCGCCGAACTGCGCGCGGCGGGCCTCAACATCATGATGTCCATGAAGGAGGCGGGGAAGCCCGTTTCCTTCGTCGAGGACTGCGCGGTACCGCTCGAACATCTCGCGGACTACACCGACCGGCTGACCGCGATCTTTACGGCGCACGGCACGCGCGGCACCTGGTACGCCCACGCCTCCGAAGGCTGCCTGCACGTGCGCCCCGTTCTGAACGTGAAACTGGAAAAGGACGTCGCGACCATGCGGGCGATCGCCGAGGAGGCCTTCGCAATGGTTCGCGAGTACAAGGGCTCCCATTCGGGCGAGCACGGCGACGGCATCGTGCGCTCGGAATTCCACGAAGCGATGTTCGGCCCGCGCATCTCCGGGGCCTTCAAGGAGGTGAAGACCGCCTTCGATCCTTCCGGCCTGCTGAACCCCGGCAAGATCGTGAACCCGCCGAAAATGGATGACCGCGACCTGATGCGCTATCCGCCGGGCTACGCGGTGGAGGATTTCCAGACAGCGTTCGACTGGTCGGCCTGGACAGGCTCGGCGGGCGGTTTCCAGGGCGCGGTCGAGATGTGCAACAACAACGGAGCCTGCCGGAAATCGGCCGGTGCCGTGATGTGCCCGAGCTACCGCGTCAGCCGAAACGAGCGGGACGTGACGCGCGGCCGTGCGAACTCGCTGCGCCTCGCGATCTCTGGGCAGCTCGGCCCGGACGCGCTGCATTCCGACGAGATGGCCGAGACGCTTAAGCTTTGCGTCTCCTGTAAAGCCTGCCGCCGCGAATGCCCGACCGGCGTCGACATGGCCAAGATGAAAGCCGAGATACTCTATCAGCGCGGTAAGCGTGATGGCTATTCGCGCAAAGACAGGCTGATCGCGGATCTTCCGCGCATGGCGCCCTATGCGGCAAGAATGGGCGGACTCCTCGGCCTGCGCGACAGGATTTCGCCGTTGGCGGCTCTGTCGGAAAAGCTTCTCGGCTTCTCGTCGCGGCGAACGCTTCCGGTGTTTCGCAGGGACTTCTTCCGGGACGAAGAAGGGGATGTCGGCGGCGCGATGGATAACGGTCGCCCGACTGGCCGGACGAACTTTGCCGCAAACGGTGCGACACCGTATACCAGTGAAGCCAATGGCGGAGTTCCGCTCAATCCGGAGGGAGCCGGCGCAGATACGGCGACCGGATCGCCGGTCAACGCGCCCAGCACTCGCGGCGTCGAGCACACGGAAACGGCGGGGTCAGTCGCGAACGGCGCGGACATCGCTTCGGCCAAGCCGGGCGTCGTGCTCTTCGCCGATACCTTCGGGCGGTGGTTCGATCCGCAGACACTTCGGGCAGCAGTGAAGGTGCTCTCTGCCGCTGGCTATTCCGTCGAGACCGCCCGCCCCTCCTCGGGCAAGCAGCCGCTCTGCTGCGGGCGGACCTATATCGCGAGCGGAATGGCCGATCGGGCGAAGGAAGAGGCCGAGCGCACGATTGCAGCGCTGATCCCCCATGTGCGGGCCGGACGCATGATCGTCGGGCTGGAGCCCTCCTGCCTCCTAACCCTGCGTGACGAGTTTCCGGCGCTGGTCCCCGGCAAGGACGCCGACGATCTCGCCGCAAGCGCGCTACTTCTGGAGGAGTTTCTCGCGAAGGAAGCCAGCGCAGGCGGGCTGTCCCTGCCGCTCAAATCTCTCGGCCAGAAGGCCTATCTGCACGGCCACTGTCACCAGAAGGCGTTCGGCGCGATGCCCGCTGTCGAAAAGGCGATGCGGCTCATTCCCGGTCTCGATCTGACGGTGATCGAAAGCTCGTGCTGCGGCATGGCGGGCGCGTTCGGCTATGATGCGGAGACGATCGACGTCTCGCTCGCCATGGGCGAACTCTCGCTTCTGCCGGCGGTGCGCGAGGCACCGGAGGGCGCGTTGATCGTCGCCGACGGGACCTCCTGCCGGCATCAGATCCATGACGGAGCCGGGCGGAAGGCGATCCATGTGGCGGAAGTGCTCGCAATGGCTCTAGAGGAGCCCGCGAGAATCATTTCGCAACAAAAGTGATGGACCCGCGCGTCCAGCTTCGGCAAAGACGGGATAAAGACCGGCGTATAGACATGAGCACTGGCAGGACCCACCGATGAGCCTTCTCGACCTCGAAAAGCCCCTCGTGCGCCCGGCGCTTTCGGCCGAGATCAGCAATCGCATGCGCCGCATGATCATGGAAGGCGAGCTGAAGCCGGGCGAGAAGGTGCCGGAAAAGGCACTGACCGAGCGCTTCGGCGTGTCGCGAACTCCGGTGCGCGAGGCGGTGAAGATTTTGGCCCACGAGGGCTTCGTCGAACTCGTCCAGAACCGCGGCGCGATCGTCGCGCTTCAGACGAGCGCCGAATTGCGTGAGCTCTTCCCGGTGATCGCCGCTCTCGAAGGTGCAGCCGGCGAGATGGCGGCGGAGAATGCGAGCGCGGAACAGGTCGCGGCGCTCGCCGATCTCGTGGTCCGGCTGCGGCAGGCCTACGAGATGGCGGATCGGCCGGCCTATTTCGAGATCAACCAGAAGATCCATGGCGGCATTCTGGAAGCGGCCGGCAACCAGACGCTCGCCCGGCATCACGAGCTTCTCGCAAGCCGTGTCTTCCGGGCGCGCTATCAGGCCAATCTCTCCGCCGACCGCTGGCTCGCCGCGACCGAGGAGCACGAAGCGATCCAGGCCGCGCTCGAAGCCCGCGACGGAAAACTTCTGGGCGAGCTGATGCGCGAACATCTCATGCACAAGCTGAACGCGCTGACGCGGGTGATGGCGGCGGAGTAAGCCTCAGCGATAGGTCGTCGAGACCGAGCCGAGACCCTCGATATGCCCCTCGACCACCGTGCCAGGCTCGACGAACAGCATCCCCGTCAGCGTGCCGGTCGTCACGATCTGCCCCGGATTGAAGCCGCCGAGATGGGTGCCTATCGTCTTCGCGAAGGCGAGGAAGGTCTGGAAGGCATCGCCGCCCGGCACCTTCTGCAGGCCTGAGACGACCGTCTCTCCATTGAAGCGCAGGGTCACCGTCGGCTCGACGAAATCCGGCCCGCTCCCGGCTTCCGGCTCGCCCCAGACGAGCCCGCCATTCAACTGATTGTCGGCAAGCTTGACGGCGTCCGGCAGCGTCGGGAAATCCTCGATCCGCCCGTCGACGATCTCGATGATCGGCAGCGCGGTGACGCAGGCGCGGGCCTTCTCAGCGAAGTCCTCGACGTCGAAATTCGGCAGGGGCCGATCAAGGCGGAATGCGATTTCGAGTTCGATTCCGCAGCTCTTCACGTCGCTCGTGGTGAACTCCGCGCCTGAGGGCCGCAGAACATCCGCATAGACCGGTGCGACCAGCACCGGAGCGCCCTCGACCTTGCGCCCGGTCTTGAAGCCGCCCGCCGGGCCGAACGTCTCACAGACGAGCGACTGAACCGCATAGGCATCGGCCGTTTCAAAGCCCGCACCCACAGCATCGGCTTCGGCGCGCGAGAGGCGTGCCCCGCTCCGCCGCGCTTCGATCAGCTTCTCGGCGAGCTGCGCCGCTCTCTCATTCGTCGGTCCTGTCACGATGTCATCCTCGTCTGTTGGTGGCGTATCGCCATTTTGGGCCCACTTGGAAATCACTCGGCGGCGTCGGACCGGCTCATAGTGTTGACGAATTCAGTGAAGCGCTCGCCCTGGACGCTGATATGCTTCTTCAGTTCCAGCTCGGCAGCGCGCGCCTTGCCGTTTTCGATCGCATCCACGATGCGGCGATGCTCTTCGAGGCTCTGCCCAATTCGCTTCGGCACGCGCAGCTGAAGCCGGCGATAGGCCTTGAGGCGCTGGTGCAGGCGTTTGGCCTCCGCGGCGAGGAAATCATTTCCGCAGCCGTCATAGATCGCCTCGTGGAAGACGCTGTTCTCAGCGTAATAAGTGTCCGGATCACCCGATCGCGCGGCATCCTCGCAGGCAGAAAGGCTCGCCTTCAGCTTCTCGATCGCAGTCTTTTCGGCACGTTTGGCGGCAAGCCTGCCCGCCATGCCTTCGAGCTCGGCCATCACCTCCAGCATCTGAACGAGCTCGCTGAGCGAGACCTCCTTCACGAAGGCTCCGCGATAGGGCTGGAGCTCGACGAGGCCGGTCGCGACCAGCTGCTGCAGCGCCTCGCGCACAGGCGTGCGCGATACCGCGAACCGCCGGGCGATCGCCTGTTCGTCGAGCCGCTGGCCCGGCAACCGCTCCCCGGTGAGAATTTCGTGCTCGAGACAGTCGCGGATATCACCGGTGCGAATGCGTGTCCCAGATCCCTTCACCAAGCTGTTCCTCCCGGTCCGGCACAGGCGTGTCTATCACACCCAGAGCGGACGGCACGCGCCTCGTTTTGGTTCAATCGTTCAATTTCGTATACAATCGATTTGACATCGCATGCAATATTTGATGTGTTGCTTCCGAACGCGCTGGGAGGCGCGACATTTCAACGGGAGGAATATCATGAAGACTGCATTGCTTTCGGCCGTCTGCGCGTTTGCGCTCACCGGTTCCGCGCTCGCCCAGGACGTGACGCTCCGCGCCTCGCACCAGTGGCCCGGCGGCGGTGGCGACGTGCGCGACGAAATGGTTCAGATCATTGCTGACGAGCTCGAAAAGGCCGATGTCGGCGTCGCCATGCAGATTTTCCCGGGTGGGTCGCTGTTCAAGCCGCGTGACCAGTGGGGGGCGGTGACCCGCGGACAGGTGGACGTGACCGCCTTCCCGCTCGACTATGCCTCGGGCCGTCATCCGGAATTCTCAGCGACGCTGATGCCCGGCCTCGTCGGTAGCCATGAGCGGGCCCAGCGCCTCAACGATTCCGAATTCATGGAATCGATCAAGGCGATCATTGACGAAGCGGGCGCGATGGTCATCTCCGATGCCTGGCTCGCCGGTGGTTTCGTCTCCAACGAGACCTGCATCACGACGCCTGAATCTGCCAAGGGTCAGGTTCTGCGCGCAGCAGGTCCCGCTTTCGAGGAAATGCTCGTCGGCGCGGGCGCATCGATCTCCTCCATGCCGTCCTCGGAAATCTACACGGCGATGCAGCAGAACGTTCTGACGGGTGCGAACACCTCGTCGGGCTCGCTCGTCTCCTATCGCATCTACGAGGTCGCCAATTGCCTCACCCAGCCGGGTGAGAACGCTCTCTGGTTCATGTACGAGCCGATCCTCATGTCGAAGCGTTCCTTCGATAACCTCAATGAAGAGCAGCAGAAGGCGATCATGGACGCCGGTCAAGTCGCCGAGGATTTCTTCGCCGAAGAGGCCGCCAAGCTCGATGACCAGCTCGTCGAGGCCTATAAGGAAGCTGATGTCGAAGTGGTCGAGATGACCAAGGAGAACTACGACGCCTGGCTCGCGATCGCCAAGGAGACGTCCTACAAGAACTTCGCCGAGAAGGTGCCGAACGGTCAGGAACTGATCGATCAGGCGCTCGCCGTCGAATAATCAGACTTGGAACGGTGCCGGTTCTTATAGAGCCGGCCCCTCTGCCATTCAGGAATACCGGATGCCCTTCAGGGGTTGCGGACCTCGCACTCAAAGCAATCGCAACCTCTGAACGGCAATCAGGGTGATAACCTTCGATTTTCGCCTCGGCGCCCGATGACGTCCGAAGCGGGACCGTTTCTGGTGGATTTTTCGGTCCGGGGCCTATGGCTTCGAACTCTCGGGAGAGTTCTGTCGTCTCAAGCGAAGACCTCCGGAATTCCGCCTCGCGTCTGATCCGATCGCACCAGACCTCCGCCTGCCTGCAAGGAGACCCTTCACCCCATGCGCGCCTTCATTTCCGGAGTGTCCGCCATTTCGCGCGTGCTCGGCGTCATCGCTGGCCTGCTCCTGTTCTCGGCGGTCCTGTCGGTCACGCATATGGTCTTCGTTCGCTATGTGCTGAACGCCTCCACAGTCTGGCAGACGGAATACACCATTTACGCCATCGTCGGCGCCACCTTCCTGGGCGCGCCCTGGACCCTTCTCGTGAAGGGCCACGTGAACGTCGATCTCCTGCAGATCGCGGCCGGACCCCGCGTCCGAATGATCCTCGAAATCATCTCCGGCCTCGCCTCGCTCACCTTCGCGGTGCTCGTTGCCTATGCGGCCTATTTCTACCTGCACGAGACGATCGCCTTCGGATGGCGATCTGAAACTGTCTGGGCGGTGCCGCTCTGGATGCCGACCCTGCCCATGGTGGTCGGTCTCGTCTGGCTCGCCGTTCAATACATCGCCGAAATCCTGCGCCTTGTCCTCGACGGACCCAAGGAAAGCCAGGGCATCGTGGCCGAACAGACGAAACTGTTCGCCGACACCACGGAGAACTCCTGATGGGTCCGCTCGCCTCTGGCCTCGTAATGATGCTGGTTCTGTTCGCGCTTCTCGCGGTCGGAACGCCAATCGCCTTCGCCCTCGGCCTCGTCGCGCTCGGCGCGCTCTTCGTCAGCTACGGGCCGTTCTTCCTCGAGACGCTCGGCGAACAGTTCTTCTCCTCGATCGCCTCCTTCGGTCTCGTCTCGATCCCGATGTTCATCCTAATGGGCGCGGCCGTCGCCTCCTCGCCCGCCGGCAAGGATCTCTACGAGGCGCTGGACCGCTGGCTCAATCGCGTGCCGGGCGGGCTGGTCCTCTCCAATCTCGGGGCGTGCTCCATCTTCGCCGCTCTCTCCGGCTCCTCGCCCGCAACCTGCGCGGCGATCGGCAAGATGGGCATTCCGGAGATGCGCCAGCGCGGCTATCCGGCCGAGATCGCGGCCGGCTCCATCGCCGCCGGCGGCACGCTCGGCATCCTCATCCCGCCATCGGTGACGATGATCGTCTACGGCATCGCAACAGAAACTTCGATCGGGCGGCTCTTCCTCGCCGGCCTCCTGCCGGGGCTGATGCTGACCATCTACTTCATGATCTGGACGATCATCGCCTGCAAACGCCAGGGTCTCGGGCTGTCGGACCTGACCGAGAGCTTCACAATGCGCGAGCGCTTCGCCGCGCTCCCGCGAGTGCTACCCTTCCTCGCGATCATCGTTGCGGTGCTCTACGTCCTCTACGGCGGCATCGCGACGCCATCCGAGGCAGCGGGCGTCGGCGCGCTCTTCTGCATCCTCCTCGTCGCGATCGTCTACGGCATCTTCTCCAAGAGCTGGAAATTCAACCAGATGCCGATCATCTTCCGCGACACCCTGCGGGAGAGCGTGATGATCATGCTGATCATCGGTGCGGCGGAAATCTTCGCATTCGCGCTGTCCTCCATGTTCATCACGCAGACGATCGCCCAGACGATCGCCGACATGGACGTCAATCGCTGGGTGCTGATGGGCGTGATCAATGTCTTTCTACTGGTCGCGGGCTTCTTCCTGCCGCCGGTGGGCGTCATCCTGATGACCGCGCCGATCCTCTTGCCGATCATCACCGGAGCCGGCTTCGACCCGTACTGGTTCGCCGTCATCCTGACGATCAACATGGAGATCGGGCTCATCACGCCGCCGGTCGGGCTCAACCTATACGTGATCAACGGGATCGCGCCGGACATCACGCTCGGCCAGATTCTCCGCGGATCGATCCCCTATGTCCTCTGCATGGTTCTCGGTATCGTGACGCTCTGCATCTTTCCGGAGATCGCGCTCTTCCTGCCAGACCTGATCATGGGACCTGCCACATGAGCCGCGTTTCGCTTCTCTCCGACCTTCTCGGCTCCTTCGCCCCGCGATCCTGGTTCACGGACCGGGACTCGGATCGCACTCTGAGCGTCGAGGAACTGAAGACGCTCTGCCGAAAACTGGTCCGCTCGCGCGGCGAAGCGACGGGAGTGCGGATAGCGGCAGACATTCTCGCCGGCGTGCGTGCGCTGGACGAGGCCCGCTGCGAAGGCTTCTTCCGCATGCTCGCCGAAGACTTCGCGCCCGATCCGAAGGCGCTCGTCGAGACCGCGAAGGCCTTCGCCGCCGATCCCGGCCCAAGCACTCTCGCCCGCCTTCAGGACGAAGCCGAGCCGCCGCGGCAGGAGCTCTTCCGGCGGCTCAATCTCGCGCCGGGCGGTACGGCCGAACTCGTGAAGCTGCGCGAAAAGCTGCTTCCCCTCGTCGCCAAGGACCGGGAAACCTTCAAACCCGTCGACATGGACCTGCGCCATCTCTTCGGCTCTTGGTTCAACCGGGGCTTTCTCGTCCTCAAGCCCATCGACTGGGATACCTCGGCGCGTATTCTCGAAAAGATCATCGAATACGAAGCGGTCCACGCGATCAGCGACTGGGACGCGCTGCGCTCACGGCTCGCACCGAGCGATCGGCGGTGCTTCGCCTTCTTCCACCCATCGATCCCCGACGATCCGCTGATCTTCGTCGAGGTGGCGCTGACCCGCGAAATCCCCGCCTCGATTGGCGAGGTGCTGGCCGACGACCGCGTCGTGCTCGCCGCGAACGAGGCCGAGACCGCGACCTTCTATTCGATCTCGAATTGCCACAAAGGGCTCGCCGGTGTCACCTTTGGTTCCTTCCTGATCAAGCAGGTGGCCGAGGACCTCAAGGAAAGCGTGCCTAGCCTGAAAACCTTTGTCACGCTCTCTCCCGTCCCGACCTTCACGGCCTGGCTGAACCAGCTCGACGAGGCCCAGAAGGACCGACTGGAGGCGAGTGAGAAGCGGGCGCTCGCGATCATCGAGGAAGACGGCTGGGCCTTCGACGAGGCCAAGGCGGAAGCAGCCAGACCCGGCCTTCTCTCCCTCGCGGCCCGTTATTTCCTCCTCGCCAAGCGCGGCGACGGCCAGCCCGTCGATCCGGTGGCGCGGTTCCATCTCGGCAACGGCGCCATGCTGAACCGCATCATGCATCGCGGTGACATTTCCCAGAGCGGGCTGTCACGGGCGTCCGGCCTTATGGTCAACTATCTCTACGATCTTCCCCGCGTCGAAGAACGCCACGAAGCCTATGCCGATGCCAGCACGGTGGCGGCGAGCCGGCAGGTGACGTCTCTCCTGCCGTCGAGCGCGGAGCGGGCATCCAAGCGGGACAATACCAAGGGCCAAGCAGCATGACGAACCATCTTTTCGAAGGTCTCCTGAAGAAGGGGCTGAGATCCCGCGAGAAAACCTTCGCGACACTCACCGACGGGCGCGTCTTCACCTTTGATGATCTCGACGCCGCGACGGCCCGGATGGCCAATGTCCTCATCGGCCTCGGCGTCGAACCGGGCGACCGGGTGGCCGTGCAGGTGGAAAAATCGATCGAGGCCTTCTTCCTCTACCTCGCGACAGTCCGCGCCGGCGGCGTCTTCCTGCCGCTCAACACCGGCTATACGCCGAACGAGATCGAATATTTCCTCGGAGACGCCAAGCCGCGGGTCTTCGTCTGCGCGCCGAAGAAGAAGGATGCGCTGACGCCCGTCGCCGATAAGGCCGGTGCCAAGCTCGAAACCCTCGGCGTCAGCCGCAAGGGCGAACCGCCCGCGGGCTCGATCGCCGAAAAGAGCGCGGAAGCCGATGCGGGCTTCGAACCAGTCTCACGCGAGGCCGACGACCTCGCCGCTATTCTCTATACGTCCGGCACGACGGGCCGCTCCAAGGGCGCGATGCTCACCCACGACAACCTGTTGTCGAATGCACAGGTTCTGGAGGAGACCTGGGCCTTCACCAGCGACGACGTGCTGCTCCACGCCCTGCCGATCTTCCACACGCACGGCCTTTTCGTCGCGACGAACACTGTTCTGATCGCCGGCGGCTCTGTGATCTTCCTCGAGAAGTTCGATCTCGACACAGTCTTCGAATATCTAGGCGATGCGACTTCGATGATGGGCGTACCGACTTTCTACACCCGCATGCTGGACGACGAGCGCCTCAACAAGGACACCGCAGGACATATCCGCCTCTTCACCTCGGGTTCCGCGCCGCTCCTTGCCGAAACCCACCGCGCTTTCGAAAAGCGCACGGGCCAGCGCATTCTGGAGCGTTACGGCATGACCGAGACGAATATGAGCACCTCGAACCCCTACGACGCCGAGCGCCGTGCGGGCACCGTCGGTTTCCCGTTGAAGGGCACCGAGCTGCGCATCGTCGGCGAGGATGGGAAGGAACTTCCACAAGGGGAAATCGGCTCGATCGAGGTGCGGGGGCTCAACGTCTTCAAGGGCTATTGGCAAATGCCGGAGAAGACCAAGTCGGAATTCCGTGACGACGGCTTCTTCATCACCGGCGATCTCGGCCAGATCGATAAGGACGGCTACGTTTCCATCGTCGGCCGCGACAAGGACCTCGTCATCTCGGGCGGCTACAACGTCTATCCGAAGGAAGTGGAGCTTGCGATCGACGAACTCGACGGCGTGGTCGAAAGCGCGGTGATCGGCGTGCCACATCCCGATTTCGGCGAGGGTGTGGTCGGCGTAGTGGTGGCGGAAAAACCGCTGGAAGAAGCGGAAGTCATCGCGCCGCTCAAGGAAAAGCTCGCCAAATACAAGCAGCCCAAGCGCATCATCTTCGTCGATGAGATTCCGCGCAACACCATGGGCAAGGTGCAGAAGAACATCCTGCGCGACACCTATTCGGACCTGTTCAAAGGCTGATCGCGCGTACGCGTGGGTCGGCAAATCTACTACCAACGGCCATTTGCAAGCATCGCTTTCAGATGACCGTTGGCAGCTCGACCCGCGCCTGAGTTCTTCTCTGGCCGAGGCACGGCTTTCAGCGGCTCGTCAGTCCAGCGGCTCCCGCGATGCGACGTCGATGATCTCCAGCCTGCGCTCCAGAACCGTGACGCCTTCCAGCGCCCGATGCCATTCTGCGACATGATCCGACTTTCCATGGCGGCTGAGGTCTTCGCGGCTCTCCCATTCCTCGTAGATGCGAACGAGGCCCGGCTCCATCAGATCGTCGGCGAAGGAGTAGACGAGACATCCCGGCTCGGCACGGGTCGCCGCGATCACGGCCTGCGCAGCGCTCCGCACTCTCGCAAGATCTTCCGGCGTTAACTTCAAGATGCCCGATACGATGATCATGAGAGTGTTTGTCCTTGTTCGTTGGCTGGTGCTCAGCGATTGTCCCGTCAACAAGCGGCGGCGCAAGACATGCGCCCAGATCAATCCGGGCAAATCAACAGGCGGACTTTCACCGTCATAGAACGATCAAACGCCATCCGTCATTCGGGCGTGATCCGACCGCCGGCGAATAATGACGCCGGAGCATCAATCGGCCCACCTGGCATCGAACGCCCAAATGTCCTCGAAACCCATCAATTTGCTGAATTCGCGGAACTCGTAGAGATCGTCCGCGACGGGGAGCGAGGACCCTTCGTCCCGAATGGCGCCGTAGACCTTCGTGAGCGTCTTTGCCATCGCCAGAAAACCGGTGGCTGGATAGATCGCGAGACTATAGCCCAGGTCCTCGAGATGGCGGCGCGGCAGGACCGGCGTGGTACCGCCCTCGACCATGTTGGCGACGAGCGGCTTTTCGATCGTCCCGCAGATCCGCTTCATCTGCTCAACTGACTCAAGTGCTTCGACGAAGATCAGGTCGGCGCCGGCATCCGCATAACTCTGCGCCCGGCGCAGAGCCTCGTCCATGCCCTTTGAGGCAAGCGAGTCGGTACGCGCAACGATCAGGAAGTTATCGTCCTTGCGGGCATCCACGGCGACTTCGATCTTCTTGACCATGTCGGCGCTTTCGATGACGCGGCGACCCGGCGTATGTCCGCACTTCTTTGGAAACTCCTGATCTTCGAGCTGGATGCCTGCGACGCCAGCGTCTTCGTAGCCACGCACCGTGTGAGCGACGTTGAGAAGCCCGCCATAGCCCGTGTCGCCGTCAGCGATCAGCGGCGTCACCGTGCCTTTGGCGATGGTCGCGGCCCGCCCGAGCATATCGGTATAGGTCGCAAGACCGGCATCGGGCAGCCCAAGTGCCGATCCGACAGCGCCGTATCCGGTCATGTAGAGGACGTCGAAGCCCATCCCGTCGGCGATCTTCGCAGAGATCATCTCGAAAACGCCGGGCGCCGAGACGATCGGTTTTTCCTGAAGACGCGTGCGCAGAATACGCCGCTTTTCGCCTGCCGTGAGTTCGCTGGTCCGTGTCATCCTCTGCCTCCCGCAATCATTCTTCATTGCATCGGCTAGCATAGGGTCATATTGTACACAATCTTGACCGGAGTCGTTATGGCAAGCCGACAAAGCGAGAACGGAAACGCCGGGCACGGCCACTCCGCCGAGCGCGCCTATTCGATCATTCGCAGCGCATTGCTAATGGACGAATGGCCAGCAGGTACACGACTTCTGGAAAACGAGCTCGCCCAACGTATCGGCGTCAGTCGCACGCCAATCCGCGACGCGCTTCGCCGCCTCGTCAACGAGGGCTTTCTCGAATACGCCGCCAATGTCGGCTGCCGCGTGCGCGGCTGGAGCCGGGACGATATCGATTCGATCTTCGATCTCAGGATCGAGCTCGAAACCTATGCTGCGCGCCGCGCGGCCTCGCGCATCGATCGGACCGAGATCGACCGGCTTGCCGAGCTATGCGACGCCATGGACTCTATCGTCCAGCAAAGCCTCGGTTCACCGGAACTGCGGGACGAACTGACCCCGTTGAACGACCGTTTTCACACGGTCATCGTCGAGGCCGCACGAAACGACAGGCTGACCCCACTGCTCGCCAGTGTCACCTCAGCACCGATGGTTCTCAGAACTTTCCGGCGCTATCGCGAAGAAGAGGTCTTGCGCAGCATGGGCCATCATCGCGAACTCGTCGCAGCACTGAGCAGCGGAAATGTCGATTGGGCCGGCGCGGTCATGCGCTCGCACATCCATGCCGGCTACGTCGCGATGATGCGTGACGCCGGCCTCTAGCTCGCAACGGTGACGGCCTCATCGACCAGACTGAAAAATCCGGGCACGGCCAAACTGCTCTTCTTGACAGCGGCCCTCGATTGTATACGACTTCCGCTTACCCGCATCTCTGGGAGGCGATGCGGACAAGATTATGCACCGCTTGCGAACCACCGGGCGGCGATCGAGAATTTGGGAGGAAGACAGATGAAACATTGGGCTGCAACAGCCGTAATCGCTCTGGCTGCGCTCGGCGCCGGCGTCGGGCAATCCCATGCGGAGCGCACCTTGCGCCTGACGCTTCAGGTGCCGACCAACCACCCCGTCGGGCAGAACATCGTATTCTTCAAGGAGAAGGTCGAGGAAGTTTCCGGCGGCGAGATCACGATCGAAGTCTACGACTCTGCACAGCTCTACAAGGGCAGCGAAGTGCCCCAGGCGGTCTCGTCGGGGGCCATCGACATGGGTCTTGTCCTGATCGACGAATATACCGGCACGATCCCGGCCACCGGGCTTTTTTCCGTCGCCTTCATGTTCCCCGACTACGACGTTCTCGCGAAGGCGGCCGGTCCTGACAGCCCAGTGCGCAAGAAGATCGACGAGATGATCCGCGAGACCGGCACGCGCGTGATGTGGTGGCAGGACTACGGCCCGGTCCAGCTTCTCTCGAAAGACGCACCGCTCGTCACGCCCGACGAGATGGAGGGCAAGAAGGTCCGCGTCCTCGGCAAGCCGTCCGGCGACTTCATCGAGGCGGTCGGCGGCGTCCCGGTGAAGATCGGCGGCTCCGAGCAGTTCCTCGCCTATCAGCGCGGCACCGTGGATGTGGGTATGACGGGCACGACCGCGATCCAGTCCCGCAAGCTGTTCGAGGTGATGGACTGGGTCACGATCACCAATCACGCCCAGACAGAATTCCTCGTCGTCATGAACGACTCCACCTTCGATTCCATGAGCGAAGAGGAAAAAGGGTGGATGCAGGAGGCGGCGCTCGCGGCTGAAGAAAAGATGCGTGCCGAAACAAAGGAAGACAATCTCGCCTCGCAGAAGTTCATCGCTGACGAAACCGAGATGCAGGTTCAGGAACTGACGCCCGAGCAGCTTGCGGCCTGGCAGGAAGCCGCGGCACCCGCGGTCGACGCCTATATCGAGTCGGCTGGCGAAGAAGGCGAAGAGCTCGTCGAAGCCGTCAAGTCGCTGAACTGAGCCAGACAGTCCGATGGCGCTTCCAGCCCGTGCACCGGCCGAGAAATCGGCCGGTCCCGCCGTCCTGAGATGGATCGACCGTGCCGGCGCGCTCTGCGCCCGGCTCGGTGATATGCTGGTGGTCGCCATCGCGCTGATGCTCTTCTTCGAAGTCGCCGCGCGATACCTGTTCAATGCCCCCACGATCTGGGCCCAGGATGTGGCGATCGCCTGTCAGGTCTGGTTCACCTATATCGGCATGGCCTATGTCCTGAGGCAGCGCCAGCTGATCAGGATCACAGCCCTTGTCGGGCTTGCAGGCCCGTTTCTCCGCCGCCTCGTAGAAGGCTTCGCGCTCCTCGTGATCCTCGCCTTCTGCATCGTCGCGGTGGTCTACGGCATCGACGTGGTCGTCGATTCCATCCGGCTCGGACGCCGGCAGCCGACCATGCTGGAAATGCCGAACTGGATCGTCGAAGTCCCGGTCGTCTTTGGCTTCCTTCTGCTCGGCATCCAGGCGCTAGCCGACCTGATCCGGCTGCCCTTCGGACCGGCCCCTGAATTTTCGTCAGGCGGAGAACATGCGCCCTCGAGTGATGGACATTTGACCCAATGACGCTCGTCGTCGTCGTTCTCGCGC
The DNA here is from genome assembly GCF_040239565.1 of Fulvimarina thalattae. Classification (NCBI taxonomy): domain Bacteria; kingdom Pseudomonadati; phylum Pseudomonadota; class Alphaproteobacteria; order Hyphomicrobiales; family Aurantimonadaceae; genus Fulvimarina; species Fulvimarina thalattae. The sequence goes on along the minus strand of NZ_JBEHWS010000001.1, from coordinate 401,271 downwards.
TTCTGGTCCTTCTTTTCGTCGGCCTTCCCGTCGCCTTCGCGCTTGCCGGGCTCGGCACCGTGATGCTCTATCTGAAGGGTCTGCCGCTCGTGATGGTGGCGCAGAACCTTCACGGCGCAGTCGACAACTTCATTCTCCTTTCAGTGCCGCTCTTCCTGTTGATGTCGAACATCCTCCTGAAGGGTGGTGTCGGGCGCGATCTCTTCGACGCGCTGCAGAGCTGGGTCGGCCATTGGCCCGGCGGCCTCGGCATCGCCGCGCTCGCCTCCTGCGGCATCTTCTCGGCGATCTCGGGCAGCTCGGTCGCGACCGCTGCAACTGTTGCGACCGTCGCCGTGCCGGAGATGACGGCGCGGGGCTATGGCCGCTCCTTCACGCTCGGCCTGCTTGCCGCCGGCGGTACGCTCGGCATCCTGATCCCGCCCTCGATTCCGCTGATCGTCTATGGCGTCATCACCGAGGAGAGCATCGGCAAACTGTTCCTCGCCGGCATCGGGCCCGGCATTCTGCTCCTGGTGTTGTTCGGCATCTTCTGCGTCGCCTATTCGCGGTTCTCGACGGCCTACGTGCCATCCGAAAAGGTCGATGCCGAGCGCCGCCGCAGCGCGACCATCCGCGCCCTGCCGACCGGCGGGCTCGCGGTGCTGATGATCGGCGGTATCTACACCGGCATCTTTACGCCGACAGAGGCCTCCGCCGTCGGAGCCGTTTTCGCGTTTCTGATCACCGCGTTCCTCCTGCGCACGCTGACGCGGGAAGGCTTCGTAACAGCCGTTCGCGAGACGGTGTCGACGACGATCGTCCTCTTTCTCATCGTCATCGGCGCCAAGATCTTCGGCAAGGCGGTGACGCTCTATCAGGTGCCCGCGCAGATCTCGCAACTCTTCGATACCGGCGCGCAGACGGCAACCGGCTTCCTCGTCATCGTAGGGCTGATCCTTCTCTTCATTGGTCTCTTCCTCGAGAGCCTTTCGATGCTCCTGATCATGATGCCGGTGCTGTTTCCGACGGTCCTCGCACTCGGCATCGATCCGATCTGGTTCGCGATGTATTTCGTTATCCTGATCGAGGTGGCGCTGATCACGCCCCCGGTCGGCCTCAACCTCTTCGTCATTCAGGCCGTCGCGCGATCGACGCTGGGCGAAGTCGTGCGCGGCGTTCTTCCGTTCATCGGGCTGATGTTTCTCTCGATTTACTTGCTCTGGCAGTTCCCGGCGATCGTCACATTCATTCCGGCGAGTCTCTGATCATCATCGCCAGAAAGCCTTTCGGGCGAAAGGCATTTGCTCTCCGGTCTCCATTGAACAGGGCAAAGCCGAATCCGCCGATTCTTTTACTTTCGATCGTAACGGGATAGGCTGAACGCCAAAGCACGGCGCGGGTTCAGACGCCGGGTCTTCAATCGGGCGTATGATCGCCAGTTCATGGCGAAAGGGTTTTTTATGAGTGTCGCCTTCGTCAAGGAACCGAACGAAGATCAGGTCGAGGTCCTGCCCGACCGCGATCTTGGCAATGATCCGAACATCGTCACAGCGCGCGGTCTCAAGAAAATCGACGCCGAACTTCAGGCGCTCAACGAACAGCGCACAGCCGCGCGTGAGGCGAACGACAAGGTTGCTTTGGCGACGATCCATCGCGATCTGCGCTACTGGAGCGCCCGCCGCGCCACGGCCGAACTCGTTCAGCCCGACAAGAATCCGCAGACCGTCCAGTTCGGAACGCGCGTGACGATCGAACGCGAGGACGGCCGGGAGCAGACCTTCACCATCGTCGGCATCGACGAGGCCGATCCGCGCGAGGGCTATCTCTCCTATCTGTCTCCGCTCGCCAGAAACCTCGTCGGCAAGAGCGTCGGGGATGAGATCAAGGCCGGAACAAGTAACGCGGAGATCGTCTCGATCGCCGTCGGCTGAGACAGCGAAGCTCGGGCGGACGTCAGATCAGCGGAACGCCGGTCAGGTCCATCACCACGCCATAGCTTAACAGGCCGGTCGCCAGCATCGCGGCGGTCAGGAAGATCGCCGTCGGCCAGTCGTCGAGAATCGTGCGGCACAGCCGGGCGGTGAGCACGAGCGAGCCGAGAGAGAGGACTGCGCCGATCAGGGCGAGATTCGGTCCCATGCCAACCAGCAGGACGAGCGCGAGGTAAGGTGCGAACAGCCATGTAACGAGGGCCGCGCCCCAGTTTGTCGCAACGACCAGCGGCGAGACCTTGCGGCTCCAGCCGATGCGCTTGGCGACGAGGATGAGGATGACGATCGGCAGCATCCAGGCGAGCAGATCGGCGAGCAGGTGCGCCCCGAAGGCCTGGGCCGTTCCGACATTGCCAGTCTGATCGCTCCGGCTACCCGCCTCGAATTCGACCCACGAAAGGATCAGCGCCGGCAGGGCGACGAGAATTGCCGAGAAGGAGCGATAAAAACCGTCGGCCGAGACATCGAGGCGTGACATCCCCTCCCTGCGGCCCATCATGAGCGCCCATACGCCAGAGAAATTGTTGAGGACTTCGCTCAAATCAGGCGCGGGACGCGGGGTTTGCGGAGAACCAGCGGGATATGAATCGGTCATAGATCTCGGTCAAAGCTTCTAGGTCGGCCAAGGCCACACGCTCGTCGGTCATATGCATAGTTTGACCTACTAAACCGAACTCCACAACCGGGCAGAAGTCCTTGATAAAGCGGGCATCTGAGGTTCCGCCCGTCGTCGAAAGCTGTGGCGTTCTCCCGGTCACCGCTGCAACCGCACCGGAAAGCGCCACAATCAGGTCTTCCGAGCGCGTCTGGAACGCATCCGAAGGCCGCCCGCGCCACTCGACCGAGACCTCCGCGGGTTCTTTGCCGGCTCGATATTTCAGTCCTGTTCGCGCCGTTTCGACGCGGGCAATAAGCTCGGCCTTGAGCGTGTCGGGCGTCCAGAGATCGCAGAAGCGGACATTGAACGACAGCCGCGCCCGGCCAGGAATGACGTTCGTCGCGTCGTTTCCGGTGTCGATAGAGGTGATCTCCAGATTGGTCGGCGGAAAAGCCTCCGTGCCCTCGTCGAACGGCTTTTCAAGCAGGACCTCCGCGATCGCGGTGACCGTTCGCAGCGGGTTGTCGGCGAGATGCGGGTAAGCGACATGCCCCTGCCGCCCAGTGACGACGACATTGGCCGAAAGTGAGCCACGCCGCCCGATCTTGATCATGTCGCCCAGCTTTTCGGGATTCGTAGGCTCGCCGACAATGCAGGCGTCCAGCTTTTCGCCGCGTTGCGCGACCCAATCGAGCAGCTTGATCGTGCCGTTGATCGCCGGGCCTTCCTCGTCGCCGGTGATCAGCAGGGAGAGACGTCCGTCGGAGGCCTCGCCGCGCGCTCTGCGCCGCGCAAGGGCCGAGACAAAGGCGGCGATCCCACCCTTCATATCCACCGCACCGCGGCCATAAAGCTCGCCGCTACGGATTTCGGCGGAAAACGGCGGCAGGCTCCAGTCGCTCTCGTCGCCAGTTGGCACGACATCCGTATGCCCTGCAAAGCAGAGATGCGGCCCTGCACCCCTCGCCGCGAAGAGGTTCTCGATATCCGGCGTATCGTCATCGGAGAACACAGGCCGCGCGACATCGAAGCCGAGTTCGGTCAGCATCGCGTCGAGCGTCGACAAGGCACCGCCCTCGGCCGGTGTCACAGAGGGACAGCGGATTAGCTCGCTCAAGACGGCGGCGGGATCGGTCAGATCGGCAACGGAAGGCATGTGCGGCTCGTTCGGTGGTACTTCTGGCTGGGCCTGACGATGCGTCTTTGCCACAGCGCGAAAGGGAATGCGACCGGCCGCGCAACCGCCACCGATTTGCCGCGATCAAAGCCGAGCGGATCAGACAAAGTTAACAAGCCGGACCCCTCCCATGCTCCGCTCTTCCCGCGCCCCTCTCATCGTGGTCGCCCTCGCTGCGATGTCTCTCTCCGCCTGCGTACCGAATGCGGCTTCCGTTCTGGAAAGCGCCGCGCCCCTGCCGACAGCACGGCCCGCCGATGCGCCGAGCGAGGCGGCCGTCGCGGCGATCAGCGACGAAAAGGTCTTCACGCGTGACCGGGAAATCGCGGCACGGGAAATCGCTCAGGCCGCCGAAGCGGGCACCGTATCGGGAAGCGCCGCAATCGATGCGCTGATCGAGAAGCACGCCGAGGAGAACGGCATTCCCGTGGAAATGGCCTACGGCTTCGTGCGCGTCGAAAGCCGGTACAATCCGAAGGCCAAGGGCGCCGGCGTCTACGGCCTGTCGCAGATCAAGCCGGCCACGGCCCGCGCCATGGGCTTTTCCGGTTCTGCCAGCGACCTCTTCGATGCCGACACCAATCTGCGCTACGGCATGAAATATCTGAAGGGCGCCTGGGACAAGGCCGATCACGACGTCTGCCGTACGGCGATGAAGTACAAGGGCGGTCACCGCGCGACCCGCATGACCCGCTCGGCCTCCAGCTACTGCTCCAAGGTGAAGGCGCATATGGCCGAGATCGCCAAGCGCAAGGCTTCAACGCCTACGACGACGGCCACCGAAGAGTCCGCGCCGACGACCAATGTCTCGAGCCGCAGCGTCGAGACGCCTGCGACCTCGACGGGGTCCTGAACGCGGTCAGTCCTTCTTCGTGACGAGAAGCATCGGGCCCAGCCGATCCCGACGGTAGGCGATGTTCGCCGCCGGGTATGAGAGGCTCGAGACCTGTCCGTCGAAGAACAGGGCATCCTCCACGCTGACGGTGTCTCGGAAGAACAGGGCGAAGTCGTAGAAATTGATCGGTTTGCGCGTGAGCGCGAGATAGACTGTCCGCCCATCCTCGCTGACGCCCACGCCGTTGCGCACGTAGCGACTGTCCGAATCCGGGATGAAGCGCGGGTGCACCTTCCCGTCGATCAGCAGCATCGGCCCGGACTGCGTTGCAAGCTCCGGCGTATGGTTTTCTTTCAGATAGCGCTCGGTCTCGCGCACGAAGGCGCGGCCGTTCTCGATGTAGAAGACGCCGTTAGGCCGCATCGAGAAATTGCCTGACCCCGTTCCAAGAACCGCTTTTTTCACCGTCTGACCCTCCTGAACGGTCAAACCAACGGGTCCACGATCCTCGTGATACATTCCGGCGTTCATGGCGAGTGCGACATCGCCGGACAGGCTCGCCGCCGCCTTCTCGAACGTCTCGTAGGGCTTGCCTGCACCATCGACCGCCCGCAGGTGAAGATCGAATGACGAGAGCGGGACCTCGCAAAGGATCGTCTCGACAGACCCTGCCATTGCGATCCGGCATATGCCCTCGTGCCCGTCCGGAATACCGGGCACGGGAACCAGCCAGCTGAGGAACCCAGTCGCGAGAACTGCTGGAAACGTGAACGAGAAGAGCTTTTTCAAGTGCGGCTCCACGAGGACAGAAAGGCTGAAGAACGTCACTTCAATCCGTCATTCCCGGCCACCGATCCGGGAATCCAGTCTTGACAAAGCGTGATTGCGCCGGCGGGAGACCTTGTCTGTCAGAACAAGCACCACCGCGGCACCGAATTCTCGGGCCGAAGCCCGAGAATGACCATGGAACAGAGGGCCGGATTTCGTCCAGTTCCTCTGCGGTCGATCAGCGCGTCTTGATCAGTTCCGAAGCAGATCGTTGATCGAGGTTTTCGACCGGGTCTGCTCGTCGACGCGCTTGACGATGACGGCGCAGTAGAGGTTCGGCCCCGGCGCACCGTTTGCCATCGGCTTGCCCGGCATCGAGCCCGCGACCACCACCGAATAGGGCGGGATCTCGCCATAGCTCACTTCGCCGGTCGTCCGATCGACGATCTTGGTCGACTTGCCGATATAGACGCCCATGCCGAGCACAGAGCCCTCGCGCACGATGCAGCCTTCCACGACTTCCGAACGCGCGCCGATGAAGCAGCCGTCCTCGATGATCGTCGGACCGGCCTGAAGCGGCTCCAGAACGCCGCCGATGCCGACGCCGCCGGAGAGATGCACATTCTTGCCGATCTGCGCGCAGGAGCCGACCGTCGCCCAGCCGTCGACCATCGAACCCTCGTCCACATAGGCCCCGAGATTGACGAAGGACGGCATCAGGACGACGTCCTTGGCGATGAATGCGCCGCGCCGCACGATCGAGCCCGGCACCGCGCGGAAGCCGGCCTCGCGGAAGCGGTTTTCGCCCCATCCGGCGAACTTGGACGGCACCTTGTCCCACCAGACGGAACCGCCATTGCCACCTTCGATCACCTGCATGTCGTTGAGGCGGAAGGAGAGGAGCACGGCCTTCTTCAGCCACTGATGGACCGTCCACTGGCCGTCGCTGCCACGCGAAGCGACGCGGGCGGTGCCATTGTCGAGCATTTCCAGCGATGCCTCGACGGCCTCGCGCACCTCGCCGGTGGTCGATGTAGAGATCGAAGCGCGATCTTCGAATGCGGCTTCGATCGTCTTTTCGAGGGCGCTGTGATCCGTGGCGCTCATCGCGTCGTCCTTATCGTTTCAATATACGGAAAAGCGGACCAATGTCCGCTCGGAATCGGCGCGGACCCTAGTTCAAGCCAAAAGCCTAATCAATCGTGCCGGACGCCACAAAACGACCGATACCGAGCGGGCATATCAGATTTTGAAAAAGGAAAATGAAGGGCTCAGTTGGCCGCTTCGGTCTTCTCGCCGGCGCGCTTCATCATCATCGCTTCCAGTTCGGCGCAATGATCGGTGTCGTTCGCTTTCGGCGTGAAGATCGTGAAATCGAACGGTGCAGGCGTCTCGTTCGACATGCCGTAGTCGGAGACCTCGTCGGCATCGACGCCAGCGATCTCGACCATCTGGACGGCAACGGAGTCGGACTTGCCGGTAAGTCCTTCGATGACTGCGGGTACGCCCCGATCCTCGCGGGCATGGCCCGAACCGGCAATCAGCAGAGCCGAGCCGTTTTCGCCGGCCGCATCGATCATGGCGGCGGCCATCGCGCCGTCCCGCAGGCGCTGGGCAAGTTCCATGGGCTTCAGCGCCTCGTCCGGCAAAAGTCCGCAATGGGCAGCTTTCAGCTCGGCCAAAAGATCCTGTGCAAGAGCCGGCTCGACCGGCAGGTCGAGCCCCAGGCGCTCACGGTCTGCGGCCGGGATATTCTCACCTGCATCGGAGGAAAGATCTCGCACGGTTTCACGGTCGAGATTGCCCGCGACAATCGGCAGGTTGTTGTCGAGTGCCGCCTGGAACACCGGCGCGTAAATCGAGAAATCCGGCCAGCCGCGCTCGCTCCAGGAGAGTTTCTTGGCGATATCAGAGAGATCGACCTCGGTCGTATCGTCGATGTTTTCCAGAACATCGGAGAACGTCTCCGGGATCATCTCAAAGACGACCGCCGGAGTGCTGTCCTTGCTTGCCGCGTCGCGAATGATACCAGCCTGAAGCCGGTGATGATCCGGATTGTCATGAATTTCGCCGAGAAGGACATAGCGCGCGCCCTTCACAGCCTTCACCAGGCTTTCGGTGTCGCTGGGCGAGCCGTCGGAGGCTACGATCGAGCCCACCAGCGGGCTGTCGGCATAAATCGCCGAACGCCAGGTCCGGTCGTCCTCGTCGAAAAGCTTCGTAGCGAGCGAGCGTGGCGCTTCAGCCTCGGATACCGCTGTATCGGGCCTTTCGGATGCGACCGTTGTCAGCAAGGCTGAACCGGTCTCCCGATACGCGGTTGCAAGCTCGCTGTTTCCGAGAAGCTCGGGAGAGTTCAGCGCGACCCCCGGATTGCGCTCCGCAATCGACTGCAAAGCCTGAACAGCACCGGATGCGGTCCCGTCATCGCCACCGAAAGGAGTTGCGGTCGCAACGGAGATCGTCACGTCCCGGCCTTGTGCCTTGAAAGGAGAATTCAGCGTCGGTGCCGTGTCCGGAACAGAAAAGCCGTTATCGGCAGTCTGCATCGGCAGCTGGTCGATCAGGGCCGTAACCCGGTCGGCGAATGCGATACTCGACGCGCCGATGACGCTCACGGTGAGCGAGACGATCAGAACCCGGCGCTTCAAGAGAAATTCCCCACTGCATCCCCAATGCTTCAAATTCGCGCGCTCCCCAGCACGCGTTCACCATACATAACAGAAGATGTGGCGAAAATATTACAATCCCGTTCGCGGCGGTGAGACCCGTATTTTCCCATCGCTCATCGAAGGGCTTCGACCAGCCTGCGCGACGGCCAGCAGGTCTCAGGAAGACCGAGTTCGCTCTCGACCGCTCCAATGGACCGGCGCGTCTTGAAACCGGCCAGACCATCGACGCCGCCGACGTCGAAGCCTTTCGCCACAAGCTTTTCCTGAAGTTTCGCGATATCACCGCGCGTCAGTCTGTCAGACGCCTTCCACGCCTTTGAGAAAGCACCGGAGCCCATCATCCGGTCGGCGGCATGGCCGACGAAGAGGGCGTAGAGATCGGAATTGTTGTAGGCCTTGATCACGTAAAAGTTTGGCGTCGCAACGAACATCGGCCCCATCCGCCCCGCCGGCATCATGACATGGCCGGTCTCGCCGATCTCGTGATCCGGAAAAGTCCGGCCGGATACCCGCGAAACACCATCTTCGACATAGGCCGAAATCGGCCGACCCTGATCGGGACCTTCGGTGGTGCAGGACACCGCCATGGGAATATCCGCCTCGAAGCCCCAGTCGCGGCCGGTCTGCCAGCCATGTTCCTTCAGATAATTCGCGATCGAGGCCAGCGTGTCCGGCACCGAATTCCAGATGTCGCGCTTGCCGTCGCCATCGAAATCGACGGCATAGTTCAGAAACTTCGACGGCATGAACTGCGGCTGGCCGAGCGCGCCGGCCCAGGAGGAGCGCATTTCATCCACCGGCCTGTCGCCGTTCTCCGCGATTTCCAATGCGGCCAGAAGCTCGCCCCGGAACATCTCCTTGCGCCGGGAAAGCCAGGCCTTGGTGCCGAGCACCTCGAAGGCGTTATGCGGGATCTCGGCATTGCCGAACGCCGATTCACGGCCCCAGATCGCGATGATGATCGGTGCCGGAACACCGTAGCGCTTTTCGATCCGCGCGAGCACCTCCCCATGCCGACCCAGCAGTTCCCGGCCCGCGCGCACCATTCCAGCGACCGCGCGTTCGGACAGATAATCCGAGCCATCCTTGAATTCGGCCTGGAAGTTGATCTCCTCGACGGTTTCGCTGGAGCCCGGCAATTGCAGGTCAGGCAGTTCCAGGTTCGGCGAAACGCCTTGGAACGCCCGATCAAACGTTTCGCGTGACACGCCCCGAGCCTCGGCTTCAGGCCAGATTTCATCGTTCAGGAACTTGGCGAAGCCGGCATCCATGGATGGATTGGCAGCCGCAGGACCGAATGCCAGCAAGAAGGTGGCGAAGACTGTCAGCAGAAAGCGCATGAACCCGTCATATCCTGAAAAGCCGAGCGACTTGAACGAAGCCTGTCTAACGCGGAGAACTTGCCCAGAACGGGCGCGAATTGCTGCGGATCGGCCATCCGATCACACTGGCGTGCCTCACCGTTCATAGCGGCCATCCGCCACGAGGTGTCGAACATCACGCGTGAAGAACTAAGTGTCGACTGACACCGAAACCGCGCGGCCTTAGGCTGCAGGCGGTTTCGTACACTGTTTCACGAAAATGGCGAGTGAATGACCGAGAAGACCAACGACCCCGGAACGCCCGTCCGGGAAGATCGAGACCTCAACAAGGAGGCGATCCAGCAATTCGCGCGGGGCGGACAACGTCACGCCAGCGAGGTGACCGAACACCGGCTCGAGCATGAGGGCTCGTCGCTGACACAAGGCGAGTTGGAAGAGGTCGATCACCGCATGAAACTGCGCCCGCTCGCGGTCTACGAGATCGTGCGGCAGGAGGGCGAGGACGAGCTGACGCGCCCCTATCGATCGCTCTGGTGGTCAGGTCTCGCCGCGGGTCTTTCGATCGGCTTTTCCGTCTACACTCAGGCCGCCATGCGCGCCTACCTGCCGGAGGCGGATTGGACGCCGCTCTTGGAAAGCATCGGCTATTCCGTCGGCTTCCTGATCGTCATCCTCGGACGCCAGCAGCTTTTCACCGAGATTACGTTGACGGCCGTGCTCCCCCTGCTGGCACGACCGAAGCCGAGCGGTTTCTTCGCGGTCGCACGCCTCTGGTCCATTGTGCTTGTCGCGAATATGGTTGGAACGGCTGTCTTTGCGCTTGGCATTGCGGTGGACATCCTCGACACGCCGGAGATCGTCGCCGCCGCCATCGAGGTGTCGAGGGATGCGACGACGGGGACGTTCCATCACCTTCTTCTGCGCGGTATCGCTGCCGGCTGGCTGATGGCGACAGTCGTCTGGCTGATGCCATCGGCGAAAGGCTCGGGCTTCATCGTGATCGCGCTTCTGACCTCGCTGATCGCCCTCTTCCATCTCGCGCACGTGGTCGCTGGTTCCGTCGAGGCCTTCACGCTGGTCTTCATCGGCGAGCGGGGCCTGCTGGACACGTTGATCGGCTTCCATCTGCCGGCGCTGATCGGAAACGTCCTCGGCGGATCGGCCCTCTTCGCGCTGATCAGCTATGGACAGGTCGCGGACGAACTCGACGACAAAGGGAACTGAGGTCGGGTTTCCACCAAAGACAAAAAGAGCGCCCGAGAGCAGTCGGGCGCTCGGACTTACTCCGGCGGGCCTTCGTCGAAGCCGGTGAACACCTTGATGTTCTGCTCCTTCGGCTCGGCGAACACGATTCGATCGTCGGTAAAGGTGAAGTTCTGAGCATCGCCTCCGGCGGTCGCCGTCGTCGGAACCCGCCCGAGTTCGGAATAAATCACATCGTCACCGCGCAAAACGGCAATCCGCAGCGGAAGCTGCACGGCACCGGGCGCAGCCGGCCCCGGCGCAATGCGTCCGCCGACATCTACCTTCATGCGCAGCTGCCCGTCGACGATCCGGCAGGTGCTCTGCGCGCCGATGATATTGGCACTAAAGGCAAGTTCGCTGCCTTCGTCCTTGTCGAGGACACCCGTACCCTGTCGAACCTCGACGGCAGGGCAATAGGACGCGGGGGTGCCTAGGGAAGCAAAGCCGGTCGGCTGATTTGCCGGAACCGGCGGCGTGCCGACGCTCGCAGCCGTCTCCTCCAGCCCTGCGCCGGTATTTGCCGAAGAGCAGGCGGCCAGCACTACGCTCGTCAAGACTGCGGCAAGCGACAGATGGGAGCGACGGAGCGTGAGGGGCGGCTTACTCTGGATCATCGATCGGTTCTTCCCTTTCCCTTGGCCGAAGGTCTATATCAGGCCGTAATGCCGGATGCGACCTGCCGGCAACTGAAGAGAATCAAGGCTTTTACGCCGCAAGATGACAATGCCAAGGCAGACCGCGCTTTAAAAGAAGCGATCGAAAGACGCCGGCACTGGGAGACAACGTGGATTACGTAAGCACACGGGGGGAGGCACCCCGCCTCGGATTCGCCGATACGCTGCTGGCGGGGCTTGCCAGCGACGGCGGGCTCTATGTCCCGAATGCCTGGCCGCAGTTGACGCAGGAGACGATCCGCTCATTTCGCGGCAGGCCGTATAGCGAAATCGCCTATGAAGTGATGGCACCCTTCGTTGGGGAAGACATCGCAGCCGACGATTTGAAGCGCATGATCGACGAGGCCTATGCGACCTTCCCGCATCCGGCGGTCGCCCCGCTCGTGCAGATCGGCGCGAATCACTTCCTGCTCGAACTTTTCCATGGCCCGACGCTCGCCTTCAAGGACGTCGCGATGCAGCTCATCGCGCGGCTGATGGACCATGTTCTGGCCGAACGCGGCCAGCGCGCGACCATCGTAGGCGCCACCTCTGGCGATACCGGCGGCGCGGCGATCGCGGCCTTCGCGGGCAGTGAACGCGCCGATATCTTCATTCTCTTCCCGAACGGCCGGGTTTCGCCCGTTCAGCAGCGTCAGATGACGACAAGCGACGCCGCGAACGTCCACGCCGTCTCGGTCGACGGCACCTTCGACGACTGCCAGGCGCTCGTGAAGGCAATGTTCAACGACAAGCGCTTCCGCGACGATGTCGGCTTGTCGGGCGTCAACTCGATCAACTGGGGCCGGATCATGGCCCAGATCGTCTACTACTTCACCGCGGCAGCCTCGCTCGGTGCGCCGGACCGGCCGGTCTCTTTCACGGTGCCGACCGGCAATTTCGGCGACATCTTCGCCGGCTTCGCGGCAAAACGCATGGGCCTGCCGATCGACCGGCTGATCGTCGCGACCAACGCCAACGACATCCTCGACCGCACGCTCAAGAGCGGCCGCTACGAAACCGACGGCGTCGAAGCGACCATGTCGCCCTCGATGGATATCCAGGTCTCTTCGAACTTCGAACGACTGATCTTCGAGGCGAGCGGTCGCGACGCCGATCTCGTGCGCGGCCTGATGCAGCAGCTGGCGCAGTCCGGCGCCTTCACTCTGCCGAATGCGGTGATCGAGACGATCCGCAACGAGTTCGACGCCGGGCGCAGCGGCGAGGTCGAAACAGCCAACACAATCAAGACGGTTCTGACCCACCAGGCCTATCTCCTCGACCCGCACACCGCCGTTGCCGTCAACGTTGCGGATGGTCTGATTGGCGAAGCCCCGATGGTGACGCTTTCGACGGCCCATCCCGCGAAGTTCCCGGATGCCGTCGAGAAAGCCTGCGGCAAGGCCCCGCAGCTGCCGCCGAGCCATGCGGGCCTCATGCAGAAGCGGGAACGCTTCGACACGATCGCCAACGATCTCGATGAGCTGCAAGACTTCATCCGGCAGCGCTCGCGCGCCGGCAACGGCGCGGAGGTCGCATGACCCAGCGGATCACGCGGCTCGACAACGGCCTGACCGTCGTCACCGACAAGATGGACAATCTCGAAAGCGCCGCGCTGGGATTCTGGGTAAAGGCCGGCGCCCGCGACGAGAACGAAGGCGAGCACGGCATCGCCCATCTGCTCGAACACATGGCGTTCAAGGGCACGGCTCGCCGGAGCGCGCGAGACATCGCCGAGGAAATCGAGAATGTCGGCGGTGAGCTCAACGCCGGCACCAGCGTCGAGTCGACCTCCTATTACGCCCGCGTCCTCAAAGACGACGTTCCGCTGGCGCTCGACATCCTCTCGGACATCCTGCTGAACTCGCGCTTTGATCCGGTCGAACTCGAACGCGAGCAGCATGTGATTCTGCAGGAGATCGGTGCCGCCGAGGATACCCCTGACGACATCGTCTTCGACCATTTCCAGGAGACCGCCTTTTCCGGCCAGATCGTGGGCCGTCCGATCCTCGGCACACGCGAAAGCGTCCGCAGCTTCTCACCCGACGATCTGCGTACCTATCTCGACCGCCAGTACGGGCCGGATCGGCTCATCGTCTCGGCGGCGGGTGCCGTCGATCACGATGCGATCGTCGCCCAGGTCTCCGGCCTCTTCGAGCACCGCAAGAGCCCCATCCTCGAACCGGCCAACGTCCAGCGCGGCGCGGCGCGCTATACCGGCGGAGAGTATCGTGAAAGCCGCGATCTCGCCGATGCCCAGCTTCTGATCGGATTCGAGGGCCGGCCCTATTACAAACGGGACTTCTACGCCTCGCAGGTTCTCTCCATGGTTCTCGGTGGCGGCATGTCCTCCCGTCTCTTCCAGGAAATTCGCGAGCGGCGCGGCCTCTGCTATTCGATCTACGCCTTCCACTGGAGCTTTTCCGATTCCGGTCTCTTCGGCATCCACGCCGCCACCGGCGAGGACGAGCTCCAGGAACTGGGCGAAACCATTGTCGAGGAACTCGCCAAGGCGAGCGATGATATCACCGCGATCGAGGTCGACCGGGCGCGCGCTCAGATGCGCTCTAGCTTGATGATGGGACAGGAAAGCCCTGCCGTGCGGGCCGGCCAGATGGCACGCCAGCTGATGTTCAACGGCGCGATCATCTCGACCGAGGAACTGTTCGACAGGCTCGCGGCCATCGACGCGGCACGTCTCAAGGATGTCGCCGGTCGTCTCTTCCTCGACAGTCAGCCGACGCTTGCCGCGATCGGCAAGCTCGACCGTCTCGCCTCCGCCGAAGCTCTCGCCGTGCCGCTGAAAACGGGCTCGGCCCGCCATCAAGGCATCGCGGGCATGGCCTGACGCGCTCCCATGCACCTGCTCGATGCCATCTTGAGACCGCAATGCCCGGTCTTGAGGGGCGATCGGGTGCTCTTGAGGCTTCCTAGGCGAAGCGACTACAGCAAATGGGCGGCACTTCGTGCGGAAAGCGCCTCCTTTCTTCGGCCCTGGGAACCCGAATGGAGCCGGGACGAACTTTCCGTCCACGCATTCCGCGCAAGGCTCAGGCGCTATTACGGTGAGGCCCATTCCCATAACAGTTTCACCTTCTTCATTTTCGATGAAAATGAAAAACGCCTGATGGGTGGACTGACGCTCGGCCATATCCGAAGGGGCGTGGCACAGGCCGCGACGCTCGGATACTGGATGGGTGAACGATATGCGGGCCAAGGCCTTATGCGCGAAGCGGTGAGGGAGGTCACCCGATTCGGCTTCGACATGGAATACCTCCACCGGGTCGAGGCGGCCTGTCTTCCGACCAACGAGCGATCCATCGGTCTCTTGACGCGGTGTGGCTTCACCTACGAAGGTCGGCTCCGGCGCTATCTCAAGATCGCCGGAGAATGGGAAGATCATTGCCTCTATTCGCTGCTTGCCGAAGAATGGCCGCGATCGGGCGCGATGGACGGATGAAGAGAGCGCGAGTTGGGAGTACAGAGTACGTCGTGTCGCTTTCACGAGCCCCATTCATGACCGACGGTGATCACCGGCGGCGGCTTCTGTCGCGCGCCGGCATGGCTCTTCGCGCGTGGCTCGGCGGCTGCCTCATTCTTTTCGCGGCGCTCGCAAGCCTTGCCGCCCTCACCCAGCCCGCCCGCGCGCTCGACGTCGTGGCCGTCTCGCCGAACGAGAGCGTCATCGACCTTCGCCCCGCGATGGAAATCTATCGCAATGCCGGGCGCAGCTTTCAGGTGTCAGCCGTTCCCGGCCCGGAAGGCATCGTGCGTCGCATCGAGATCGATGCGACGACACCGGAAGCGAACGGCGACTGGGCGGTGTTCGCGCTCACTAACGAGAGCGACGAGCAGATCGACCGGCTCATCGTCGCCCCGCATTTCACGCTTGCGGGCTCGGGCGTCCTTAACCCCGATCTCGGATCGCAGCGCGTCGCGGCGATCACGCCCAGCCAGGGCTTCGCGCTGGAACGGCAGATCTCAAGCGAGGCCGACGAGTTTCTCGTCACGCTCGATCCGGGCGCCATCGTTACCTTCGTCGCGGAACTCACCGCGGACCGCCTGCCCGACGTCCGTCTCTGGGAACCCGGCACCTATCGCGAGAACGTCAACGCCTTCACGCTCTATCGCGGCATCGTCCTCGGCATCGCCGGCCTTCTCGCCGTCTTCCTGACGATCCTCTTCGTTGTGAAGGGCTCGGCGATGTTCCCGGCTGCTGCCGCCCTCTCCTGGTCGGTGCTCGCCTATATCTGCATCGACTTTCAGTTCTGGGAAAAGCTGATGCCCTTCGCGCCGGGTCAGGAGCCCATATGGCGCGCCGGCGTGGAGGTGGCATTCCTCTTCACGCTGATCCTCTTCCTGTTTGCCTATCTCAGCCTCAACCGCTGGCACGGCTATCTGACCATCGGCTCCGGCGTCGTGCTCGCCGCCGTCGGCGCGATCGGCGCCTATACACTGGTGGATCCGGTTTCGGCCGCCGGCATCACGCGCGTCAGCCTTGCGATCACCGCCGCGCTCGGCCTCGCCGCGATCATCACCCTCAGCATCCAGCGCTTCGACCGCGCGGTCATGCTGCTGCCCACCTGGCTCCTGCTCATCGTCTGGATTTGGGCTGCGTGGATGACCGTGACGGGCGCCATTTCGAACGACATCATCCAGCCGGCGCTCGGCGGCAGCCTCGTCCTGATCGTGCTCCTGATCGGCTTCACCGTGATGCAGCACGGCTTTGCCGGCGGCACGCTCGCGCAAGGCCTCGTTTCCGATCTCGAGCGCCGGTCCCTCGCCCTCGCCGGTTCCGGCGATGCAGTCTTCGATTGGGATGTGATCCGCGACCGCATCTTCATCGACTCCGAGGGCGATATGCTCTCCGCCCTCCCTGTCGACGCCATGAACGGCCCGGCGCGCAACTGGCTCCCGGTCCTCCACCCGGACGACCGCGACCGTTTCAAGCTGACCCTCGACACCATCCTCGAACATCGGCGCGGCCGCATGCATCAGGATTTTCGCGTGCGTGACGGCGACGGCCACTATCACTGGCTGGCATTGCGCGCCCGCCCGATGCTCGGCACCGATGGCGAAGTGATGCGCTGCGTCGGCACCTTGAAGGACATCACCTCGGCGAAGAAGGCCGAGGATCGCCTCTTGCAGGACGCCCTCGTCGACCAGCTCACGGGTCTGCCGAACCGCGAAGTCTTCATGGACCGGCTGGAGGCGATCAATTGCCTCGCCGCCCATAACGATGATATTTCGCCGACGGTCTTCGTCATCGACATCGACCGCTTCAAGCAGGTCAACGACGATTATGGCCTCGCAACCGGCGATACGATCCTTCTTACGATCGGCCGTCGCCTCAAGCGTACGCTCAAACCGCAGGACACGCTCGCCCGCCTTTCCGGCGACCAGTTCGGCGCGATCCTCGTCTCCGAAACCAGTTCGGACGCAGTCGCAAGCTTCGCCGAGTATATGCGCGAGGCGATCCGTGCGCCGATCGCCTTTGCCGAGCGTGACATCGTCCTCACCGCCTCGATCGGCCTTACGGGCTGGTCTACCGACCAGACTCCCCCCGAAGCGCTTACCGAAGCCGATCTTGCGATGCATCAGGCTAAACGCATGGGCGGCGACCGGATCGAGCCATTCCGTCCTGCCTACAAGGCGATCGGCTCCAACCGCCTCGCCCTCGAAACGGACCTGCGCCGCGCCTTCGAGCGGCATGAACTGGCACTTGCATTCCAGCCCATCGTTGCGCTTGAGGATGAGTCGATTGCCGGCTTCGAGGCCCTGTTGCGCTGGGACCACCCACGCCGCGGCAAGATTTCGCCGGCCGAATTCGTGCCGCTCGCCGAGCGCTCGGGCCTCATCGTCCAGCTTGGCCAGTTCGCGCTGGAGGAGGCCGCCAAGCGCCTCAGCGACTGGCATCGCGCGACCGGCAATCAGAAGCTCTTCATGTCGGTGAACGTCTCCAGCCGGCAGCTGATCACCCAGGATCTCATTGCCGACGTCGACACCGTTCTCCAGCGCTACCGTCTGCCGGCTTCGGCGCTGAAGCTGGAACTGACCGAGTCGCTCGTGATGGACAATCCGGAGCGCTCCGCCCAGCTTCTGGAGCGCATCGTCGAGCGCGGCGTCGGCCTGTCACTCGACGATTTCGGCACGGGCTATTCCTCGCTCGCCTATCTGATGCG
This sequence comes from Fulvimarina thalattae, assembly GCF_040239565.1. Classification (NCBI taxonomy): domain Bacteria; kingdom Pseudomonadati; phylum Pseudomonadota; class Alphaproteobacteria; order Hyphomicrobiales; family Aurantimonadaceae; genus Fulvimarina; species Fulvimarina thalattae. Next base: position 383,846 of record NZ_JBEHWS010000001.1, on the reverse strand, counting down.
CTTCCCGTTCGACACGCTGAAGATCGACCAGTCTTTCCTGAAGCACAATTCCCAGCCGCAGCGCCCGGTGATCCTGAAAAGCATCGTCACCATGGCCCACGATCTCGGCCTCAAGATCGTCGCGGAAGGCGTCGAGACGGAAGCCGATGTCACGACCCTCCGCCAGATGAAGTGCGAATACGCCCAGAGCTTCCTCTACGCCAAGCCGCTCAGCCAGGAGGAAGCGCGGCGGATGCTGGTGAGCAAGGAACCGGGGCTGCGACGCACGGCGTGAGACTACTTCGAAGTGATTTTCCGCCATCGGACAAAATCTGCGTTCACTATTCGAGCAGTGGCTTTTTAGCGTAAAGAGTCAGAACGAAGCGAAGAGTCTAGTCTGAGATAGCCTCTTCAGTAGCGGAGCAAACTGTATAAAGATCCAACAGTTACTCCAGCCACGCACAATAACAGAACTGCGCTTCGGCCTGACAAAATATCCGTACGCGCACGGGCTATTGTCTTGCCATAACGGCTTCTTATAGATTTAAAGTAGTAAATACGAAGAACTCTGTGATCTCGCGCAAAACCACACTCGCTCTTCTTGCAATTTCCATTGCCGCGTTCTTCGCAACGATATTAATCGGCTTGGCTGTAAAACATGATGGAACAAGCGGATTTTATTACAATGCATTAATGGTTACGGCTTATGCCAGCATCGCGTGCAGCTGGTATGCGGTGACTGTAATTTTATTTTCGGTAACTTTGATTAAGAGAACTAACAAGAATGCGAAGATTAGGCGGGCTATACGCGACTACCCTGTCTCGCTGTATTTTATTTGGCGAGAAGTGATCGAAGACATAAATGCCAAAGGCGGCTAAAACTACGTTTACCGAGGGTCGGTCGCTCATCAGGCTGAATGCCGCAATACGTTCGAGACCATCCTCGTCCACTAAATCGCTCCTCAAGCGTGCCCCGCCTCCGCGTTGAGAAACGCCTGCTGTATCCCGAGCAGCGCCAGCGCCTGGTCGTATTTGTCTTCGAGCGCATTGGAAAAGATGATCGAGAGATCGGCCTTGCAGGTAAGCCAGCCGTTCTGGGCGATCTCCTCCTCCAACTGGCCCGGCGCCCAGCCGGAATAGCCGAGAGCCATGATCGCGGTCTTCGGACCGAAGCCCTGCGATATCGCCCGCAGGATATCCGTCGTCGGCGTCAGTGCGATCTCGTGATCGACGGTGACGGTGGATTCGGAATCGTAATCGGCGGAATGGAGCACGAAGCCCCGGCTCTGCTCCACCGGACCGCCCCGGCAGACCGACACTTCCGCACCATCCACCGGACGCCGGATGTCGTCCTCGCTCTCGACGATGCCAAGCTGGGTCAGGAGTTCGGAAAAACTCGTCGGCTGCGGCTTGTTGATGATGAAGCCCATCGCCCCGCTGGATGAATGGGCGCACAGATAGATCACCGTGCGCTCGAAGGGCTCGCCTTCGATGCCGGGCATGGCAATCAGAAAATGCCCTTCCAGCGACGTCGTCGTTTCGTCAGCCACCTCGTCGATACGCACGGGTCGACCTCCATACAAATGTGAGCGAACCTTAAGGTGACACCGAACGCAGTGGATTGCCAGCCTGCAAAAGCCTTGTAATTGATGGAACATGGGCGGTGCGGCACACGAAGACATGAATGGCCGGTGCCGCACGACCTGTGCGAATGTCCGCGTCCGAAGGGGTTCATTTCCCCTCCAGCGAAAGGCGACCCGATATGAAGCGAAGCTTCGCGACCTTTGCCCGCATCCCGCTCACCGCTGCGTTCACCGCTCTTTTCACCATGGCCGGCACGGCATTGGCGGTAGAACCCGCGCCCGGAAACGTCGTCGAGAACGATTTTGCGACGCTCACCCTCGTCGCCGAACCTCCGGCCGCCCACGGCATCGTGCGCGGTGCACTGAAGATCGATCTCAAGCCCGGCTGGAAGACCTACTGGCTCGATCCCGGTCCCTCCGGCATTCCCCCGCAGATCGACTTTTCCCGCACTGAGGGGATCGGCAAGGCCGCAGTCTTAGCCCCGCTTCCGCAGCGGTTTGGGGAGGACCTTGCCCGCGCCAACGGCTACAAGCACGATCTCGCCCTACCCTTCCTGCTGACGCCCGGCGAAGGAGAAACGATCGATGGTGCGATCATTGCTGATGTCTTTCTGGGCGTCTGCGAGGCGATCTGCGTGCCGGTTCAGGCGGAGCTTTCCGTAAGCCCCGATGGGGCGGCAGCGGTCGAGACCGCGTTCGACGGGCTCCCACAGACACTCGATGCCAGCGACGTGACGGCCTCGATCGACGGCGATGCGCTGGAACTCGGGCTTCGCACCAACGCCTCGGTGAGCGATGCCTTCGTTCTCGGCCCGGAGGGTTGGTATTTCGGTGAAGCGGAAGTTTCGGCGCGCGACGACGAGCAGACGACATTTCGCATCCCGATCGACGAGCGGCCGAAAGACGCTGCAAACCCGGTGCTGATGGCTGTCTTCGACGATGGCGACAGGGGCCTGACGACGGTAATCCAGCCCGAATAAGGCGCGCTTGGTCGGCGCGCTAAGCCGACCGCGCCTTCTTCTTGAACGGTTCCATCCCGTCATTCGCGAGCTGGTCCGCCCGCTCGTTGCCTTCGTGGCCTGCATGGCCCTTCACCCAGTGAAAGGTCACGTCGTGGCGGGCACGTTCCTCATCGAGGCGTTGCCAGAGTTCGGCATTCTTCACCGGCTTCTTGTCGGCGGTCTTCCAGCCGTTCTTCTTCCAGCCGTGGATCCACTTCATGATGCCGTCGCGCATATAGGAGGAATCCGAGTGCAGATCGACGGCGCAGGGGCGCTTCAGGGCCGACAGCGCCTCGATGGCGGCCAGAAGCTCCATCCGGTTGTTGGTCGTGTTCGCCTCGCCGCCCTTGAGCTCCTTCGAATGCTCGCCGAAGCGCAGGAGAACTCCCCAGCCGCCGGGGCCCGGATTGCCCGAGCAGGCGCCGTCCGTGTAGATCTCGACCCTGTTCTCAGCGCTCAATTGAAGTCCTCCACCGGCTGGTATCCGTATTCGCCGGCACTATCGACGCTGCGATGAAAGCGCAGCTTCTTCAGATATTCGAGCGGGTCCTTCTTCACCACATAGCTGCCGTCCGGCACGGTCAGCCAGTCGTAAAGCCGCGTCAGCAGAAAGCGCATGGCGGCACCGCGACAGAGGATCGGCAGAGCGGCGACTTCCGCTTCCTCCAGCGGGCGCACCGCCTGATAGCCGTTCAGTAGCGCCGCGCCCTTTGTCAGGTTGAAGCTTCCATCCGTCTCGAAGCACCAGGCGCAGAGCGTGATGGCAATGTCGTAGGCCAGCAGTTCATTGCAGGCGAAGTAGAAGTCGATGATGCCGGAGAGATTGCCGCCGAGAAAGAAGACGTTGTCGGTAAAGAGATCGGCGTGGATGACGCCTGACGGCAGATCGCTCGGCCACTGCGCTTCGAGCGTATCGAGTTCCCCCTCGATCTCCTGGCTGAGACCTGCCTCGACCTCATCCACCCGGTCCGGGCAGGATGCGAAAAGCGGCCGCCAGGCCTGCATCGAAAGTCCGTTCACCCGCGTCATCGGAAAGCTCGCGCCGATGGCATGCAGCCGCGCCATGGCGGAGCCGACGGCTCGGCAATGGGCGGGCGTCGGCCTCCGTGCCCCCATGCCCTCCAGAAAGGTGAAGATCGCGCCGGGCCGCCCGGCAAGCTCGCCCAGCGTTTTGCCGTCACGCTTTCGGACCGGCAAAGGACAGGAGAGCCCATGCTGGGCGAGATGCTCCATCAGCCCAAGAAAGAACGGCAGATCGTTCTTCTCGACCCGCTTTTCGTAAAGGGTAAGGATGAAGGTACCGCCCGTCGTGCGCAGGAGAAAATTCGAATTCTCAACGCCCTCGGCGATCCCCTTATAGCTCAGCACCTGGCCGAGATCGTAATCGCCGAGAAAGGTCGAAAGTTCGGCCTCGCCGACATCGGTATAGACGGCCAAGATTTCACCCCGGGCTCACATTCGTTTCGCTCGCGCAGCACGAGCGAAGTTTCGCGTTCATCTGCACCGAGGACGCTTTGCATCGCAAGATGAAAACTCACCACCGAACACGGGAACGCATTGGGTATGACGCACTATTTTTTCGTTCCGAACAGTCAAACTGGCTCGATAAACGCGCAATAGGAGCCGCTCGCTGCCTGTAGCACCGCGATGGTGCCTACATTCGGCACCACGAATGGCTCGCGTGTGATCACCCCGCCTTTTTCCCGGACCAGCGCTAAGCGCTTTTCGATGTCATCGACCGCGATATGCGTGAACCAGTGTTCCGGAATGCCGTCGAACATCGGATGACGCATGTGAAAGATGCCGCCGACGCGCTGCCCGCCCGAGAGGATGATGTAGTAGTTCGTGTCTTCGTCGAACGGTACTGTTTCGAACGTCCAGTCGAGTGTCGCACCGTAGAACGCCATTGCGGCTTGCGGGTCATGCGTATTCAGCTCGTTCCAGTGAACCTGCCCATGACCAGCCATGAGACTTTCTCCCGTCGATCAGCACCGACAACGAGAATAGCGGTTGCAGCACCGAGTCGTAAGTCTGCCGGTTTTCACCTGTCGAAGCCGTCAGGCGGCGCCGTTCACGAAAGCCATGTCGGCGTCGGTCAGGGGAATGTCGCGGATCGAGCGCATCACCGGGAAGAGTTCGTTCTCCTCGGCCGTCTGCACGATTTCGAGGTTCACCTCGAACTCTTCACGCGCCTTGGCAATGATCTCATCGACCAGAATGTCAGGCGCGGACGCCCCGGCGGACAACGCGAGAGTGGAGCCGGATTTCAGCTGATCCCAAGGGATATCGCGCTCGCTCTCGACAAGCATCGCATCCTTCGAGCCGAACCGCTTGGCAACTTCGACGAGGCGTTTGGAATTGGATGAATTCGGCGCCCCGACGACGACGAAGAGATCGGTATCGACCGCCGCGGCCTTCACCGCATCCTGCCGGTTCGTCGTCGCATAGCAGATCGATTCCGAGGAAGGCGCCTGCATATCGGGGAACTTGGCCTGAAGTGCCTTCACGACACCCGCCGTATCGTCCACCGAAAGCGTCGTCTGGGTGATGAAGCCGAGGGCAGACGGGTCCGCCGGCTCGAAGGCTGCGACATCCTCCTCCGTCTCGATCAGCGTCACGGTGCCTTCGGGCAGTTGGCCGAGCGTCCCGACCACCTCCGGATGTCCGGCATGGCCGATCAGCAGCACGTGGCGCCCGTGCTTCACATGCCGGAGGCCCTGTTTGTGCACCTTGGAGACGAGTGGGCAGGTCGCGTCGAGATAGAACATGTCGCGCGCTTCCGCCCGCGCAGGCACGGACTTCGGCACCCCATGTGCGGAAAAGACGACCGGCTGGCCGTCGTCCGGCACCTCGGTCAGTTCCTTTACGAAGACAGCGCCCATGTCGCGCAGGCCGTCGACGACATATTTGTTGTGCACGATTTCGTGCCGGACATAGACCGGCGCACCGTATTTCTTGAGCGCGAGCACCACGATCTGGATCGCCCGGTCGACGCCGGCGCAGAAGCCCCGCGGCTCACAGAGTTTCAGCGTGAGCGCGCGTTTGGTCGCGGCGGCAGTCGGCGAAGGCATATCGAGTACGGTCATGGTGCGAATGAAGGCATGCGCCCCTTCCCTGTCAAGCGCCCCGCGAAGCTTGGCCGCGCCGCGCCCGCACCTGCCGGACGACAAGAATGCCGGTCATCACGATGAGCACGACGCCGATGCCGTACCAGGTGAAGGCATATTGCAGGTGATTGTTGGGAATTGTCACGATCGTCTGTCCACCGATCGGCAACGCATCGGAATTCGGATTGCGTTTTGCATCTACGAAGAATGGCACAAGATCGACGCCTGCATCGGTTGCCAGACCAGAGGACATCGCCCCAAGATCGCGCCAGAAGAAAGTGTCTTCTTCGGGATCGTTTTCCGGCACGAAATAGCCCGGTTTTTCCTCCGGCGCATTGCGTGCGATCCCCTCGACCGTCACCTCACCATTGGCCTCGCTGCCCGGCCGCGTTTCCGGTTCACGCTGCTCGTAGGGCACGAAACCGCGATTGACGATGACGAGCTTGTCGTCGGCGGTCAGCAGCGGCGTGTAGACATTCCAGCCGGTCTGTCCATCGAAGGTCGTAAAGAAATAGCGCTCGCCGCCCTCCAGAAACCGTCCGGTCAATGTCACCGGCTGGTAGTCGACGTCGGCAGTCTCCTGGAACTCGGCAATCGCAGCGTCGAGCGAGATCGGGTCCGAGTCGATCCGCCCATCGATTCTTTCGATCAACGATTCCTTCCAGAAGAGACGCTCGACCTGCCATGTGCCGAGCCCCATGAGGATCGCGATCCCAAGAACGCAAAGCGAGAGAGCGATGGTGAACTTCGTCCGCCCCATCGGCTCCGGATTGGCAGGAAGGACCGCCTCCCCAGCGTTGGGCGCGCTCATGCGCTTCCGTCCGGTCCCGATTCCGAGCGGCTTTCGCCTTCGAGACGTCCCTCGCGGGCCTTGTTCGCATAGGTCAGCGTGATCATCACGCCCTTCAGCATCCTCAGGAGCGGCAGCGCGAGGATAACCGTGAGCGGCACCCAGAGAACGAAATGGAGGATGAGCGGCGGATCGTAGGCGACCTCCAGCCAGAGGGCGAGGCCGCAGACGATAAATCCGATGATCAGGATCACGAACACCGCCGGGCCATCGCCGGAATCGGCGAAGTGGAAGTCGAGCCCGCATTCGTCGCATTTCTTTGCGGGCGTCAGAAAGCCTGAGAACAGCCGCCCCTCGCCACAACGCGGACAGCGTCCCTTGAGCCCTGTCGGGATCGGTTCGGGTTCGTTGCCCGCAGACTGGCTCATGGGTTCAGGCCCTTTTCATGTAACCGAAACGAAGGAGGGCGGGCCTTGCGGCACCGCCCTCCTCGAAGCTTACCCGGTCTTGCCGGATCAGTGGAACTCTGCGCCCCAGCCGCCCCAGACATAGACGGCGAAGAAGAGGAACAGCCAGACCACGTCGACGAAGTGCCAGTACCAGGCGGCCGCCTCGAAGCCGAAATGCTTCTGCGGAGTGAACTGGCCGACCGAAGCGCGGATCAGGCAGACGATCAGGAAGATCGTGCCGATCAGCACGTGGAAGCCGTGGAAGCCCGTCGCCATGAAGAAGGTCGCACCGTAGATCGAGCCCGAGAATGCGAACGGCGCATGGAGGTACTCATAGTACTGGACATAGGAGAAGATCACGCCGAGCGCGACGGTCAGTGCGAGACCGGTGATCAGGCCTTTGCGATCACCGTGCAGCAGCGCATGGTGCGCCCAGGTGACGGTCGTACCCGAGAGAAGCAGCGTGATCGTGTTGAAGAGCGGCAGATGCAGCGGGTCGATCACCTCGATACCTGCTGGCGGCCACTGCCCACCGAGCACCTCGGTGCGCGACTGCTGGATGGCCTCGTTCGCATAGAGGCTGGCATCGAAGAAGGCCCAGAACCATGCAACGAAGAACATCACCTCCGAGGCGATGAACATGATGATGCCGTAGCGAAGATGCAGCGAGACGACGCGGGTGTGCTTGCCCTCGAGGCTTTCCTTCACCGTCTCCGACCACCAGCCATACATGGTGTAGAGCACGATCGCGAGGCCGAGGACGAAGACCCAGGGCGTTGCCAACGGGAGACCCAGGAAGTTGAATTCCTGACCGCCGCTCCAGCGGAACATTCCGACAGCGCCGAACAGCATGATGAAGGCGCCGACCGAGCCGATCAGCGGCCACGGGCTTGGGTCCACCATATGGTAGTCATGTTTGGCGTGTGCGTCAGCCATGCCGCGTCTCCTCACTCAACGCGCCGTCCTCGCTCCGAGGCGACCCGGCGTCTTCAGCTTTTCTTCTCTCGCAAACCGGGCCACGACTCCCGACATTGCGAATTGCCACGTTCATAAAGCGCCTTCGCTCCGATCGGAAGACTCCGATTGCGGTGCTTTGGCAACTTCGGCCGGATCATCGACCGGGAAAAAGGTATAAGACAGGGTGATCGCGTAGCCGCCCTGTAATTCTTCGGCGCTCAGGATGTCCGGATCAACGAAGAAGGTGATCGGCATTTCCACGCTTTCGCCCGGCTGCAGCGTCTGCTCGTCGAAGCAGAAGCAAGCGATCTTGTTGAAATAGATGCCTGCCGCATCCGGCGTCACGTTATAGAGCGCCTGGCCGGTGATCGGTCGATCGGAATTGTTGACGACATGATAGGTCGTCTCCGATGTCTCGCCGAGCCGCACCTTCATCGCGCGGTCGTTCGGCTGGAAGGTCCAGGGCAGGCCCTTCGCGGTATTGCCGTCGAAGCGCACCTCGATGGATTCGTCGCCGACCTGAAGCTCGTTGGCATCCGCGCGCTGCGGCGTGCCGCCATAGCCGGTCACCTGACAGAACAGCTGGTAGAGCGGAACCGAAGCATAGGCCGCACCGACCATCCCGAAGATGAAGGCGGTGCAGGATGCGGCGATGATCAGCCCGCGCCGTTTCGCTTTCTCATCCTGCCGTGGTTTCAAGTTCCCGCTGTCCATTACGCACCCATTTTGACGATGGAGACGATATAGAAGATCACGACCAGAACGAAGAGCGTCACCGCGATCGCGACAGAGCGCTTCCGCCGCGCCTTGGCTTCCTCCGGCGTCAGCTTAACCGTCTCTTGCTTCTCGTCCCCGGTCAAGCCAGCACTCCGACGAGACCCATCACCGCTGTTTCGGCAAGCAGGGTCACGAACAGCCCGAAAAGATAGAGGATGGAGAAGCCGAACAGCTTCTTGGCCGGAATCATCAGCTGGTCACCGTCCTGCATCTGAAGAACCGCATAGGCCTTCTTCAGGAAGAGCGCACCCATCACAACCGAAACGACGCCGTAGACCGGTCCAGCAAAGCCCATCGCGAAGGGAGCGACGCCTATGGGGGCGAGAAGCAACGAATAGGCGAAGATCTGACGGCGGGTCGTCTTCTCACCGGCGACGTTCGGCAGCATCGGCACGCCGACATTGCCGTATTCCTTCATCTTGAACAGCGCCAGCGCCCAGAAATGCGGCGGCGTCCAGAGGAAGATGATGAGGAAGAGAACGATGCCTTCGATTGACACATCGCCTGTGACGGCGGCCCAGCCGATCATCGGCGGGAACGCGCCGGCGGCACCCCCGATCACGATGTTCTGCGGCGTCGAGCGCTTCAGGCCCATGGAATAGACGACGACGTAGAAGAAGATGGTGAAGGCAAGGAAGCCGGCCGCGAACCAGTTGGCGGCCAGGCCCAGCGTCATGACGGAGAGGATCGAAAGCACGATCCCGAAGCCGAATGCCGCATCCGGTGCGATACGGCCGGATGGAATCGGACGGAGCCGCGTGCGGGCCATGTTGCCGTCGATATCGGCGTCGTACCACATGTTGAGCGCGCCGGAGGCGCCCGCTCCGACCGCGATCGCAAGGATCGAGATGATGGCGAGGAGCGGATTGATCGAGCCCGGCGCGATCGCCATGCCGCAGACAGCCGTCAGCACGACGAGCTGCATCACGCGCGGCTTGAGAAGCGCAAAGTAGTCGCGTGGCTCGGCCAGCGAGATTTGCGGTGCCACCGGCAGGCTGTTGGTCTCGATCATCGACAAGAGCGGATTCCCGTCACCCGTAAACTCAAAGAAACTCTGGATCGCCCTCTACGGAGACGCCCCACGCTTGGTGCGGCATCACCTCCCGCGCCAGTTCGAGCGGCGCTGCGGAAGTCCGGGCAGCGCCCGGTCTGCGATCCGTCAAAGCCCGACCGTATCCGGCCGGGCTTCGATCTTTCGGTCGTTGGACGAGGCCAGCGGCCTTAGTTGACCTTCGGCAGCTCTTCCCACTGGTGGAAAGGCGGCGGAGAAGACAGCTTCCATTCCAGCGTCGTCGCGCCCGAGCCCCATGGATTCTCGCCGGCGACGCGCTTGCGGTAGAAGGCTTCCCAGATGCCATAGAGGAAGACGAGAACCGCAAGACCCGAGAGATAGGAGCCCATCGAGGACACGTAGTTCCAGCCGGCGAAAGCATCCGGATAGTCGGCATAGCGGCGGGGCATGCCGGCGGCACCGAGGAAATGCTGCGGGAAAAAGACGATGTTCACGCCGATGAACGTCATCCAGAAGTGAATCTTCCCGATCATCTCATTGTAGTTGTAGCCGGTCATCTTCGGGAACCAGTAGTACCAGCCCGCGAAGAGCGCAAAGACGGCGCCGAGCGACAACACGTAGTGGAAGTGGGCCACCACGTAGTAGGTATCGTGCAGCACGCGGTCGAGACCGGCGTTGGCGAGCTTCACGCCCGTCACACCGCCCACGGTGAACAGGAAGATGAAGCCGATCGAGAACAGCATCGGCGTGCGGAACGTGATCGAGCCGTGCCACATGGTGGCGATCCAGGAGAAGATCTTGATGCCGGTGGGCACCGCGATCACCATGGTGGCGAACACGAAGTAGCGCTGCGTGTTGAGCGAGATACCGCTCGTATACATGTGGTGCGCCCAGACGACGAATCCGACGACACCGATCGCGACCATGGCGTAGGCCATGCCGAGATAGCCGAAGACCGGCTTCTTGGAGAAGGTCGAGATGATGTGGCTGACGATGCCGAAAGCCGGCAGGATCAGAATGTAGACTTCCGGGTGACCGAAGAACCAGAACAGATGCTGGTAGAGGATCGGATCGCCGCCACCTTCAGGTGCGAAGAATGTCGTGCCGAAGTTGCGGTCCGTCAGGAGCATCGTGATCGCACCGGCGAGTACCGGCAGCGACAAGAGCAGCAGAAACGCGGTGACGAGTTGCGACCAGACGAAGAGCGGCATTTTGTGCAGCGTCATGCCCGGAGCGCGCATGTTGAGGATCGTCGTGATCAGGTTGATCGCACCGAGCAGCGAGGACGCGCCCGCAAGGTGAAGCGCAAAGATCGCGAGATCGACGGCGGGTCCCGGATGGCCCGAGGTCGAAAGCGGCGGATAGAGCGTCCAGCCCGTGCCGGCGCCGTTCGAGCCCGGCGCGCCTTCGACGAAGAGCGAGGCGATCAGGAGGAGGAAGGACGGCGGCAGCATCCAGAACGCGATGTTGTTGACGCGAGGGAAGGCCGTATCCGGCGCACCGATCATGATCGGCACGAAATAGTTGCCGAAGCCGCCGATCAGCGCAGGCATGACCATGAAGAAGATCATGATCAGGCCGTGGCCCGTCGTGAAGACGTTGAAAATCTGCGGGTCCGAGAAGATCTGCATCCCGGGCTCCTGAAGCTCGGCACGAATGCCGATCGACAGGGCACCACCGATCACGCCGGCGATGATGGCGAAGATCAGATAGAGGACACCGATGTCCTTGTTGTTCGTCGAGTAGAACCAGCGAACCCAGAAAGACGGTGTGTGATCGTCATGGGCGCCGTGTGCGGCTTCATAAGCCATCGTATTGAGGTCTCCCTAAACCTGACGAGTTCGGTTAGCGCGACGCAACCGCGCGCTCGGCCTGCGAGGCCTCGATGGAAGCATTGAGCTGCTCATTGGCACCGGCGACGTCTTCCCGCGCGGCTTCGTACCAGGCGTCGTACTGCTCCTGGGATACGGCGCGGACAGCAATCGGCATGTTCCAATGGGCCGTGCCGCAGAGCTCGGAACACTGGCCGTAGAAGATGCCTTCGCGGGTGGCCCGGAACCAGTATTCATTGGCGCGCCCCGGAACGGCGTCGACCTTCACGCCGAGCGATGGCACGGCGAAGGAGTGGATGACGTCGGCCGAGGTCGAAATGATGCGCACGACCGTATCGACCGGTACGACCATCTCGTTGTCGACGGCGAGCAGGCGCGGATAGGTCTCGATGTCGCCCTTGGTATCGGCAATCGAGGACTCGTCGACCGGATAGGATTCGAAGGAAACCGGCTCCGGCGCGGTCTCTTCGGCTTCGCTCTCGCTCGTCTCGGTCGGCTGATATTCGTAGCCCCAATACCACTGATAGCCGGTCGCCTTGACGGTCAGCTCAGGAGCGCTCGGCGGATTGTACTGGGCGGTGAGAAGCTGGAAGGACGGAATCGCCAGCATCAGAAGGATGATCACCGGCGCGAGCGTCCAGACCACCTCGATCGTCGTGTTATGCGCGGTCCGCGACGGATTCGGATTGGCCTTGGCGCGATACCTGAAGATGCACCACGCAAGGAGCGCGGCGACGAAGATCGTGATCGGGATGACGAAGAAGAGCGAATAGTTGTTGAACCAGTGAATCTGCTCTTCGATCGGCGAGAATGCCTCTTGCAGCCCCATCTGCCAGGGATGCGGCTTGCCGACCACAAGGTCGCCGCCATCCTGGGCAAAAGCTGCCCCCGCTCCGGTCAGCCATAGTGCGGCCGTCAAGCTCCAAGCTCTCACGCTTTTCCTCCTTAACCGGCCAGCCCGGCCGGGTAGTCCTTCAAACCGTTGGCTGGGATCAGGGTCCGCGTTTTTAAGGAGCCGGCGCTGTCGGGCCCGGCATTGCGCGTTTCATCCAGCCACGTGGATTGTGCGCTTCAACCACGAAATCCGGGAACTCGCAACACCTTTTAGACCCATTCCATTGCGACATAGCCTCTCACACATGCGAAAATTCGCATATTTCAGAGCCTTCCTGATCGAGCCGCTGAACGAGTGGCCGACCGGTGTGAGTTGGCAGCATAGGCCGTTGGTTTATCTGACATTCCGGTTTTTCAATCGCCGGAACGTCCGCTGACCGCAATAAGCGAACAGCTTGGTGAGAGCACCTGCTTTGGCGGTCGCCCTGCAAGACGCCTCATACCAAAAGCGAAGATGTCAGGATCGGGCCATCTTCCTGCCGCATCATTCCGGTCAGCGCTGATCTCAAGGGCCCTGTTTCGTCCGTCACCATCTCCCGAGGACTCGATGCCACGTTCGCTCGCCGCCTTCGCCGGTCTCCAACGCCTGATTCTCGCCTCTGTGTTTCTTGCCGCTGGTCTCGGCAGCGCCGGCGCGCAGTTCGCCTCCGAGCCGATCGGACGGCTGAAGTCCCAGCATGGCGCCTGGGGTATCGTCTGTTCGACCCCCGCCGGCGCTCCCCGCGAGCAATGCCTTATGCGACAGATCGTGCTGCCGCCGGACCGGGAGGAGATCGGCTTTGCGGTTTCGATTCTCCATCTTGCAGACGGTACGGGCACCATCCTGCGAGCCCGCGCGCCGCTGGGCATCATCCTCCCGAACGGCCTTCGCCTTCATATCGACGGCGAATTCATCGGGATCACGCCGTTCCTGCGCTGTTTCGACACCGGCTGCGTCGCCGACGTCGCCATGGACGAAATCCTGATCGACAAGCTCTCGAAAGGCACGGAGGCGACCTTCTCCTTCTTCCAGACGCCGGAGCAGGGAATCGGCATTCCGGTTTCTCTCGAAGGCTTCACGGCTGCCTTTGAAGCCTTGCCGAAGCCCGAGCCGAGCGAGGAGGACGCGCCGGCCCCAGCCACGGAATAGGCCGCATCAGGCAACGTACCGGGCTTGGTTTAAAGAGCGACGCGAACGACCTATCTTCGCAGCCTTGAACGACCATGCCCGTCAACCGGAGCCGCACCGATCATGTCCATTTCCCTCATCGACCGCTTCGATGTCTCACAGGCCGAACTCCAGTCGGTTCTCGACGAGACGCTCCGCGGCGCGGATGACGGCGAACTCTATCTCGAATACCGCGAAGGCGAATCACTCGCCTTCGACAACGGACGACTAAAGTCCGGCAATTTCGGTATCGACCAGGGCTTCGGTCTCCGGGCCGTGGCCGGCGAAGCGGTGGGCTTCGCCCATGCGGACGATTTTTCCATCAAGGCCCTGAAACGCGCCTCCGACGCGGTATCCACGGTCAAGTCAGGCTATGCCGGCATTTATGCCGAGCCGCCGGTCGGAACGAATGCCAAGCTCTACGGCGAGGAAAACCCGATCGGTTCGCCCACCTTCGAGGAGAAGGTGAAGCTCCTGCAAGCGGTCGACAAATATCTGCGCGATCAGGGCGAGGACGTGCGGCAGGTCTCTGCGACCGTCGGCGCGCAGTATCAGGTGGTCGAAATTCTCAGGGCCGACGGCCGCCTTGTCCGCGATGTCCGCCCGCTCGTCCGCTTCAACGTCTCGGTCGTTTGCGGTGACGACGAACGGCAGGAAACCGGCTCCTTCGGCGCGGGCGGTCGCACGGGCTTCGGTGAATTCATGGTGGAGGACACCTGGCGCTCGATCGCCGACAAGGCCCTCGCCCAGGCCCGTGTCAACATGCGCGCGGTGCCCGCCCCCGCTGGCGCTTTCGACATAGTGCTCGGCGCCGGCTGGCCGGGTGTTATGCTGCATGAGGCAGTCGGCCATGGCCTCGAAGGCGACTTCAACCGCAAGAAGACCTCCGCCTTTTCCGGCCTCATGGGCCAGCAAGTTGCGGCCAAAGGCGTCACGGTCGTCGACGACGGCACGATCGCCGAGCGGCGCGGCTCACTGACGATCGACGATGAGGGAACGCCGACGAATCGCACGGTTCTCATCGAGGACGGCAAGCTCGTCGGCTATATGCAGGATCGGCAAAATGCGCGGCTCATGGGTGCGAAGGCAACCGGAAACGGCCGCCGTCAGTCCTACGCCTATGCGCCGATGCCCCGCATGACCAACACGATGATGCTCGGCGGCGAATATACGCCGGACGAGATCATCGCTTCGGTCGACGATGGCATCTACGCCGTCTCCTTCGGCGGCGGGCAGGTGGACATCACCTCCGGCAAGTTCGTCTTCGGCTGCACCGAGGCCTATCGCATCCGGGGCGGCAAGGTCGAAGAGCCGCTGAAGGGCGCCATGCTGATCGGCAACGGGCCGGACGCCATGCACCGCGTCGCCATGGTCGGCAACGACGTCGCCCTCGACACCGGCATCGGCATGTGCGGCAAGAACGGCCAAGGCGTCCCAGTCGGCGTCGGCCAGCCGCATCTACGGATGAACCAGATCACCGTCGGCGGAACGGAGGCCTGATCGCTTGGCCCTGGAAGGCCCGAAATCCATCTTCATCCTTACAGGCGCCGGCGTTTCCGCCGAGTCCGGCGTTGCGACCTTCCGCGACAAGGACGGGCTCTGGTCGAAAGTGCGGCTGGAGGATGTCGCCACACCGGAAGCTTTTGCGCGCGATCCCGAAGGCGTTCAGGCCTTCTACAACGCCCGACGCGCAGGTTTAAACGGCGTATCGCCGAACCCCGCCCACGAAGCGCTCGCTCGTCTTGAACGCGAATTCGCCGGCAACCTCACGCTGGTCACCCAGAACATCGACGATCTGCACGAGCGCGGCGGCTCGGAACACGTCATCCACATGCACGGCCGCCTTCGCCGCTCGCTCTGCGCGACCTGCGGAGGTACGCGCGAACACCACGGCGATCTGCACATCACCGAGACCTGTCAGGCGTGCGGCGACACCGGCAACCTGCGGCCCGACGTCGTCTGGTTCGGCGAGATGCCCCACCATATGGAGCTGATCTTCGAGCGCCTCGAACAAGCCGACCTCTTCGTCTCGATCGGCACCAGCGGCGCGGTCTATCCCGCGGCCGGCTTCGTCTCAGAAGCCCGGCGCCTCGGCATCCGAACGCTGGAACTCAATCTCGAACCGTCCGACGGCAGCTTCCAGTTCGACGAGGCGCGGCATGGGCCAGCGAGCCAGCTGGTTCCAACCTTCGTCGACGAAATCCTCGCCGGCGCGAAGGCTTAGAGCCGTCCGCTCTTTCGATGCCGCTCCAGCGATGCTGCATCGTCGAGATCGTCGAGAGTTTCGATCATCTTAGCCGACCCATGAGGCAGATTGGCCAGCACCTGTTTCAAGGTTGTTTCCGCCGACCATTCGACATCGCGGAAGATAGCAGGAGACGGTTCCTTGGAAGCGCCGACGAGATAGAACCCGCCATCGCACGCTGGGCCGAAGACGTAGGGCCTCGTCTTCAACGCGTCGAGAGCGGCCTCGATCTGCGGTTTCGCCAAGCCCGGAATATCGCTGCCAACTATAATGATCGGCGCACTCGGTCGAGCATCTTTCAGAGGCCGGAACATCCGCGTGCCAAGATCACAGCCGCCTTGCGCAATTCGCCTCACGCCATGAGGCCAATATCGATCGTCCTCGAGGGTTTCGTCAGGCGTTGCAGCGATGACGGTGTCCCAGCGCTGATCCTTCAGCGCCTCGACTGTGCGCAGCAGCAGCGTCTCGTAAAGCGCGAGCGCCGCCGCGTCACCAATCGTCCTCGCAAGCCGCGTCTTCACCATTCCGAGGATCGGCGCCTTGGCGAAGATGACGACGGTAGGGCGATCAAACTGCGGCATGACCTGCGCCTATATCAATCGAACTGTCGCCTCAAACGAGCCAACCGAACCTACCGCTTCTCCCTCAATTCGCGGAAGAAGGCGCGCAGATGGTCGGCGATCACCTTCGCCTGTTCGGATGGTTCATCTCGCAGTTTCATGCCGATCGAATAGTCGCTCATGGGCGGCAAACCGTCTTCTTCGCCAAGGATCTTCACGTCATCCCCGGCGAAGATGCGAGAGACCGGCGCGATCGCAATCCCGGCGCGCACGGCGGCCCGCTGGCCCGGCGTGTGGGCGCATGTATAGGCGATCCGCCAGGGCCGTCCGACGCTCTCCAGAGCAGCGACGGCGCATCGGCGCCACACGCAGCTTTCATCCCACATGGAGAGCGGCAGAGGGTCGCGAAGATGCGCCGTCCCGCCCCGCGCACCGACCCAGACGAGTGGATCGGTAAACAGGCATTCTGCCCCCACCGCATTCGTGCCCTCCTCATCGAAGGAAAACACCGCGACATCCACCTTGCCACGATCGAACAGATCGAGCGTCTCGCGCGTGTTCTGCATGGTCACGTCGACGACGACCGAGGGATAGCGCTCGGAGAAGTGCCGCAGCATGTATGGCAGCACCGTCTCGCCGTAGTCGTCGGGAAGACCGAGACGGATCTGACCTTCGAGTTCCGGGCGGCCGAGAGCGCCGATCGCCTTTCTGTTGAGCTCGAGAAACTGACGGGCAAAGCCAAGCAGGATCTCGCCCTCACTCGTGAGCCTCACGGAGCGGGCGTCGCGCTTCAGGAGCTCAGCGCCGGTCATCTCCTCCAACCGCTTGATCTGCATGGAAATTGCCGAGGGTGAGCGCCCGACCTTTTCCGCCGCGGCGGAAAAGCTGCCCTCATCAATGATCGCGGCAAAGCTCCTCAAGAGGTCGATGTCGAGCAGCGGGGTTGCAGGGGTCGAGCCCTGCGTTTGAATATTCAAATTCATTGAATTTACCATTGAAAGAATTCGTTTGATTGAATGATAACCGCCACCTAGCTTCCGGTCAATCGAACGCATGACGGCAGTTCCGTGATGCTCAAGGAGGCCAGGATGACCACACCGACGGATCTCTTGAAGCTTTATCGCCGCTCGCGTCGTCTAGCGCGGCAACGCCATGCACTTCAGCGTCTGGTGGAGGACATGCCGGATTGGCAGCGGCGGGATATCGGCCTGCCGGCGACCCTCGCGGAGGAGACTGCGCGGCCACTCCTTGCTCGGGCGCGAAGCTTTACGGTGCGATGAAGGTCGAGAAGACCGTTCTCACCGCGCCTTCAGCCGGCCGTAGAGTTCGGCAAGACGCTCCGGCGATACGCCGCCGACATAGGCCAGCCGCAGAATCCACATGGTGAGGATCGTCCGCAGCGGACCGTTCGCCTCCCAGCGGCGGCCGGAGGTGACCGCTTTCAGACGAAGGCATGAGGGGCGCGTGATGATCCGCAGACTCTTCGAGAGGGCGACGTCCTCCATCAACGGAATGTCCGGAAAGCCGCCGACCCGTTCGAAGGTGGCTCTTCGCACGAAGATCGCCTGATCACCCGTCGCAACACCTGTCAGCCGCGATCGCAGGTTCATGAGCGCGCCGACCAGCGACAGAATCCTTGGGCGCCCCTCGATCCGCACATCGAAACGGCCCCATTCATGGATGCCGGCGAGCCCCTCCCAAACACGCTCTTCAGCGTCCGGAGGCAGGCGGGTATCGGCATGGAGAAAGAGAAGGACATCGCCTGACGCGGCCCGCGCACCGGCATTCATCTGCCGCGCCCGGCCGGGTTTCGACAAAACCACCAGGTCGGCGAGATCACGCGCCAGGTCGGCTGTACCGTCGGAGCTTCCTCCGTCCACGACCACGATCTCGGCATTGGGGCATGCCTGCCGGGCACCCTGAAGCGCCCAGCCAATGGTCGCTGCTTCGTTCAGGACCGGCATCACGATCGAGAGTGTGCCGTTCATCGATCCCCATTCACGGCCCATTCTCTCAAGGAGAAAGCCGCGTGATCACCCAAGGCGCATCCTTGCTAGCCCGCTCGTAGAGCGCGCGGTCGTGCAGCCGGTATTCACCGTTCTGCCAGAACTCGATCGCCACCGGAACGAGCCGAAAGCCCGACCAGTGCGGAGGGCGCGGAATGTCCCCCTCACCATACTGCCCTTCGAGTTCTCTCACCCGCGCCTCCAGCGCTTCGCGACTTTCCAGCGGTCGCGACTGCTCCGAAGCCCAGGCGCCGATCCGGCTGCCGCGCGGACGCGATGCGTAATAGGCGTCAGCCTCTTCGTCGGAGACGATCTCGATCGCGCCCCTCACCCGCACCTGACGACGCTGGGACTTCCAGTGAAACGCCATCGCCGCCCGCAGGACGCTGAGGATCTGCTGGCCCTTCGCGCTCTCGAAATTGGTGTAGAACACGAAGCCCCGCTCATCGAAGCCCTTCAGAAGCACGATCCGCACGTCCGGCTGTCCATCCGGGAACACGGTCGCGAGGGATAGCGCGTTGGCGTCGTTGACCTCGGTCTTATCCGCCGCCTCGAACCATTCGGAAAACAGCGCGAACGGATCGTCGCCCACCGGCTCGCCGCCGAGCCTGACATCACCTATCCGCTCCGCCCTCTTTTCGCTCATCGCAAACTCTCTCCTCGCAGGTCCTGTGCCGCCCTCAGATAGACGGTTCGCGGCCATTCTCCAAAGCCTTCGTGCTGGCATTCAGCCCTGCCACGAACATGGCCGAATCAGCCCTTTCAATGGCCTCGGTTTCAACCCATATGTCTTTCATGTGAACCACTGGCCCGTCATTCGCAGGCCGATCGATATCCATCTGAACAAGGACGAAGAGCGCGATGCGCGATCCCTACTCCGTACTCGGTGTTGCGAAATCGGCGAGTGAGAAGGAGATCAAATCCGCTTTCCGTAAGCTCGCCAAGAAATACCACCCCGACGCCAATCCCGACGACAAGACCGCAGTGAGCCGGTTCAACGAGGCCAATCAGGCCTACGAGATTCTGGGCGATAAGGAAAAGCGCGGCCAGTTCGATCGCGGCGAGATCGACGCCGAAGGCAAGCCGAAGTTCCAGGGCTTCGGAGGCGGTGGCGGCAGCCCCTTCGGCTCACGCACGCGCCCGGGTGCCGGCCAGGGAGGGTTCGACTTCTCCTCTTCGCGCGGCGCGGGCTCCCAGTTCGACGCCGAGACGATCTTCTCCGACTTCTTCTCCTCGGCCTTCGGCGGAGCGGGTGGCGGGGCAAAGCGGCCGGGAGCAGGTGCAGGTGCAGGCCCCGCTGGCGCCGGCTTCTCGGCTGCGCGCGAAGCCTCCCGCAAGGGCGCGGATATCGAAGCCTCGCTTTCGATCTCGCTCGAAGACATCGTCGCCGACAAGAAGATCGAGGTCGAGTTCTCCAGCGGCAAGCGACTCGCGATCAAGCTGCCTGACGGCGTGGAAGACGGCCAGCAGATCCGGCTTCGCGGCCAGGGTCAGCCGGCGCCGGGTCCGCACGGGCAGGCAGGCGACGCGCTCGTCCGTATCAAGATTCTGCCGCACGATCGCTTCCGCGTCGATGGCCGCGATCTGCGCGCCGACGTCTCGCTTCCGCTTCGAACGGCAGTGACAGGCGGCAAGGTCGCCGTCGATACCTTGGAAGGCCGGGTCAATCTTACGATCCCGGCCTGGACCGATTCGGGCCGCACTTTCCGCCTCAAGGGCAAGGGCCTTTCGACCAAGATCGGAACGCGCAACGATCTCCTCGTCACCACACGAATTGCATTGCCGGACAAGGACGATCCGCTTCGCGCGGTGCTGGAACGCGAGTTCTCGAAGGAGCCGATGGCGGAATAATCCGCCCCGGCCTTGTCCCGAGGGAAACACGGTTCTTCGGCTTCCGCCGACCCTGAAAGCCTGCATGCGCGGCCTCGACACCGCTGAGCGACCGGATCGGTGATCGATCGACAGCCTCAATTTGCTCTCCAGGCCGGTCGAGCCTCCGCACTTCTTCGAAACAGTTGCAATAAACGGTGTTCACCCTCCTCCACGCCGTTTCTTGAAGGGCCTGCGGCCCTGTGCCATACCCGCACGTGTAAACGATAGGCTATCCCGCGGTGCTTCGCGGCAAGGAGAGGCGTAATGACCCAAATGACCGGTCTCATGAAAGGTAAGCGGGGCCTGATCATGGGCATCGCCAACAACCGGTCGATCGCATACGGCATCGCCAAGGCGCTCGCCGATCAGGGCGCGGAAATTGCCCTCACCTATCAGAACGACGCCTTGAAGAAGCGTGTCGAGCCGCTTGCGGCAGAACTCGGTGCCTATGTCGCCGGCCACTGCGATGTCGGCAACGACGAAAGCGTCGATGCGATCTTTGATCATCTCGGCGAGAAATGGGGCAAGATCGACTTCTTCGTCCACGCCGTCGCCTATTCGAACAAGGCGGAACTCACGGGCCGCTACATCCATACGAGCCGCGACAACTTCCTCTCCACGATGGATATCTCGGTCTACTCGTTCACTTCGGTCGCCGCCCGCGCGCAGCGACTGATGAGCGATGGCGGGTCGATGCTGACGCTGACCTATTACGGCGCCGAGAAGGTCATGCCGCACTATAACGTGATGGGCGTCGCCAAGGCGGCACTGGAAGCCTCCGTCCGCTATCTCGCGGTCGATCTCGGCAATCAGAAGATCCGCGTCAACGCGATCTCCGCCGGCCCGATCAAGACGCTCGCGGCCTCAGGCATCGGCGATTTCCGCTACATTCTGAAGTGGAACGAATACAATTCTCCGCTGAAGCGCACCGTCACGACTGACGAGGTCGGCCAGTCCGCGCTCTATCTCCTCTCCGATATGTCCAAGGGCGTGACGGGCGAAGTCCATCACGTTGATTCGGGCTATCACACGGTCGGGATGAAGGCCGTCGACGCGCCCGATATTTCGGTCGTGAAGGACGAGTAGCAACGTAATCCTAAGACTGACCGGCCGGTCACCGCAACGAGATCAGGGCACCCGCGAGCGATGATCGTCGACGACGTCTACTTCTGCCGTCATGGGCAGACGGACTATAATGCCGAGGAGCGCCTCCAAGGGCGGCGCGAAGTTCCGCTCAACGAGCTCGGGCGATCGCAGGCCAAGCGGAACGGCACATATTTTCGCAATCTTCTGGGAATGAGCGCCGGCGAATACCGCTATATCGCCTCGCCTCTCGGGCGCGCCCAGGAGACGATGCGGATCATCCGAAGGGAACTCCGCCTCGATATCGACGACTTCGAGACCGACGATCGGCTTGTCGAGGTCGGCTATGGCGACTGGGAAGGTTCGACACTGGCGGAGATAGGCGAAACGAACCCGAAGGTGCTGGCGGACCGCGAAGCTGACAAGTGGAACTACCGCTGCCCGGGAAAGGGCGCTGAGTCCTACGCCGAACTGCTCGAACGAATACGCCCACTTCTCGCCGAACTTGAGCCGAAGACGATCCTCGTTTCCCATGGCGGAGTCAGCCGCGCGGTGCTCAAGGAATATGGCGGGCTGTCAGGCCAAGATGCGGCCATGACGATCGTGCCCCAGGATCGCGTCCTCACCTTCGACCGACATGGTACGCGCTGGCTCTGAAACCAGCGCGTCTTTCACAGACGAATCAGGCCGAGAACGGATAGATATTGTGGCCGTTTGCTTCGTCGTAGATCAGATGAACCGGCATGCCGGGCACGACCGCGCGATAGTCGAAGTTCTTCGGCAGATCATAAGTCCTGCCGTCGGAAAGCTGCATCTGCTCGGATTCCTCGTTCACTTCCAGAACGAAGCCTTCCGCCTCGACCGCGCTGGCCGGAATGGTCATCGCGACACACAGGAATGAGCTTGCGAAGAATGCGACGATACGTCGTGACATGTAACCCACCTCTTGAACACTCTGAGCTAAGCCGTTCCGATCCTCCACCATGCGAAAGACCCGATCGGCAAACGCCTGCTGCATTGGGCTGTCGCAAGCGAAGCAAGATTTCAGAACGTCCCCACGTTCGTCCGTCTCGCCGGTCTCGCTGCTTCAAGCGCTGCACACCGTTAGATGGGTATGCGATTATGGCATTTCCGGGTATCGCGCCGTGACGAATTCGTGAATCCGGTTTGACGCTGCCCGGCGCCCTGCCATAGACGAGCTTTCAGACGCGCGCCGAGGGCTTGGCGCGCCGGCATTTCGGATCTGATTAACCATGTCGCACAATACCTTCGGGCATCTTTTCCGCGTCACCACCTGGGGCGAGAGTCACGGCCCCGCGATCGGCGCTACGATCGACGGCTGCCCGCCCGGACTGCGTTTTACGCTGCGCGACATCCAGGCCGAGCTCGACCGCAGGCGGCCCGGCTCCTCGCGCTTCGTGACCCAGCGCCGCGAACCCGATGAAGTCGCTGTCCTCTCGGGCGTCATCTCCGACGAGACCGATCCCGACGTCATGGTCACCACAGGCACACCAATCGCGCTCCACATCGACAATGTAGACCAGCGCTCGAAGGATTACGGCGATATCGCCAAACAATATCGGCCGGGCCACGCCGACTATGCCTATGACGTGAAATACGGCTTGCGCGACTTCCGTGGCGGCGGTCGCTCCTCTGCCCGCGAAACAGCAATGCGCGTTGCCGCAGGCGCCATCGCCCGCAAGATCGTGCCGGACATGAAAGTGCGCGGCGCCATCGTCCAGATCGGCGAAAAGGCGATCGATCGCAGCGCATGGGACTGGTCCGTCATCGAGCGGCAGGACAATCCGTTCTTCACGCCCGATGCCGACTCCATCCCGATCTTCGTTGACTATCTAGACGCCATGCGCAAGAGCCATGACAGCGTCGGCGCCATCATCGAGATCGTCGCCGAGAACGTTCCCCCCGGTCTCGGGGCGCCCCTTTACGCAAAGCTCGACACCGATATCGCCGCCGGGCTGATGTCGATAAACGCGGTGAAGGGCGTCGAAATCGGCGACGGCTTTGCCTCCGCCGCGCTGCGCGGCACCCAGAATGCCGACGAGATGCGCATGGGGCCGGACGGAAAGCCGAACTTCGAGGCGAACCACGCTGGCGGCATTCTCGGCGGCATCTCGACGGGGGCGCCTATCGTCGCCCGCTTTGCCGTCAAGCCCACCTCTTCCATCCTGACGCCACGACTCTCGATCGACCGGGATGGCAACGAGATCGAAGTGGTCACGAAGGGCCGGCACGACCCCTGCGTCGGCATCCGTGCCGTTCCGATCGGCGAGGCCATGGTCGCCTGCGCCGTCGCCGACCATTATCTGCGCCATCGCGGACAGACCGGCCGCATCTGAGGCCGACGGCGCCCGGCCCGGCGCTTGACCGACACGGCATTTCATCCGTCGCTTTGCATTCACCACGCTTCGTGAAAGCCGGCCTCCGCGTTTCGCGAACGTGCTAGAAATCCCACACTTGAGCGCAAACCCATCCATGCATGCCTGATTGCCAAGCAATCGGCGCAATGTGTTTGCTGTTGCGGCGACAATGAAAACGCCGGATGGCACGCGTCCGCCCGGCGCATGCAACAGGATTTCGGAGACGACCATGGCGAGAAAGTATTTCGGCACGGATGGAATTCGCGGCAAGGCGAACCGCTTTCCGATGACGCCCGAGGTCGCCCTCAAGGTTGGCATGGCCGCCGGGCTCGTCTTCCATCGCGGCGAACATCGCCACCGGGTCGTCATCGGCAAGGATACGCGCCGCTCCTCGTACATGCTCGAAAACGCCATGGTGGCGGGCTTCACCGCCGCCGGCATGGACGTCTTCCTGCTCGGCCCGATGCCAACGCCAGCCGTCGCCATGCTCACGCGCTCGCTGCGCGCCGATATCGGCGTCATGATCTCGGCCTCGCACAATCCGTTCGAAGATAACGGCATCAAGCTCTTCGGGCCCGACGGTTACAAGCTCTCGGACCAGATCGAGAGCCAGATCGAAGCCCTCCTCGAAAAGGACCTCACCAACCGGATGCCGACTGGTTCCGGCATGGGCCGCGCGACCCGTATCGACGGCGTCCACGATCGCTATATCGAGTTTGCGAAGCGCACCCTGCCCCGCGAACTCTCGTTTGACGGTTTGCGGATCGCGATCGACTGCGCCAACGGCGCAGGCTACGACGTCGCGCCGAAAGTCCTGTGGGAGCTCGGCGGCGATGTCGTCGAGATCGGTACGAGCCCGGACGGCACGAACATCAACCGCGACTGCGGTTCCACCTCGCCTAACGCGCTCGTCGCCAAGGTGAAGGAAGTCCGCGCTGATATCGGCATTGCCCTCGATGGTGACGCGGACCGCGTTCTCGTCGTCGACGAGCGCGGCGAGATCGTCGACGGCGATCAGCTGATGGCGGTCATCGCCGAGAGCTGGAACGACGACGGCCGCCTCGCCGCTGGCGGCATCGTCGCCACCATCATGTCCAATCTCGGCCTGGAGCGCTTCCTAGAAGCCCAGAACCTCTTGCTCGCCCGCACCAAGGTCGGCGACCGTTACGTCGTCGAACACATGCGCGAGCACGGCTACAATGTCGGCGGCGAGCAGTCGGGCCATATCGTCCTCTCCGACTACGGCACGACCGGCGACGGCCTGATCTCGGCGCTTCAGGTGCTCGCCGTCGTCAAGCAGCGGGGCGGCAAGGTTTCGGAGGTCTGCCGGCGCTTCGAGCCGGTGCCGCAATTCCTCAAAAACGTGCGCTTCGGCGGCGGCACGCCGCTGGAAAAAGACGAGGTCAAGACCGTGATCGAGACCGGCCGCAGTCGCCTCGGCAATTCCGGCCGTCTCGTCATCCGCCCGTCCGGCACCGAACCGTTGATCCGCGTCATGGCGGAAGGCGACGATCCGCAGCTGGTGGAAGACGTGGTCGACGACATCTGCGACACGCTTCGCTCCGTAGCGGCCTGAGTCTCGTCAGTCGCTGAACCGGTTTTCCATAGCGGCGAGCTGCCGCGTCATCTGAATGAACCGGTCACGCAGCCGGGCTTCGAGCCCGGCCGCAAAGCTTGGATATTCCTCGAGAAGTCGCCGAAAATGCGCCCGGCCGATCCGCAGGAGGTCGCATTGCGTCTCGGCTCGCGCCGTCGCGGGCCGGCGCGTATCGGTGATCAGCGCCATCTCCCCAAGCAGGGTTCCGGGGCCATAGGCACCGACGAGCTTCGGGTTATCCGCCTTGCCGGTGGAGAGAACCACGGTTCCTTGTGCAACGACGAAACCCGCATCCGCGATCGCGGCCTCACGAAAGATCGTATCGCCGGCCGGAAAGCGCCTGTGTTCCGCGCCGAATGCAAGAAGGCGCAGAGCATCGTTATCGAGATCGTCGAACAGCGTCACGCCTCGGAGGATAGCGATATCGCTTTGAAGGCTCACCGCCGGTCCTTCCGTTCGAAGCGCTTACGGAACCAGCTTGTAACCGCCGGATTCCGTGACGAGCAGCCGTGCATTGGACGGATCTGGCTCGATCTTCTGGCGCAGGCGATAGACATGGGTTTCCAGCGTGTGCGTGGTGACGCCGGAATTGTAGCCCCAGACCTCTTCGAGAAGCACGTCGCGCGTGATGACACCGCGGTCCGCCCGATAGAGGAAACGGATGATCGCCGTTTCCTTCTCTGTCAGACGTATCTTCGTACCCTTGTCGTCGACGAGCAGCTTCTGGCTCGGCTTGAACACGTACGGCCCCACCTGGAAGGTGGCGTCCTCGCTCTGCTCGTGCTGGCGCAGCTGGGCGCGGATACGCGCGAGCAAAACCGCAAAGCGGAAAGGCTTCGTCACATAGTCGTTCGCGCCGGCCTCGAGGCCGAGGATCGTATCGGCATCCGCGTCCTGCCCGGTGAGAATGATGATCGGCGACTTAAAGCCGCCCTTGCGCAGCACTTTCACGGCCTCGCGCCCGTCCATATCCGGCAGACCGATATCGATCACCAGAAGGTCGATCACACCGGCGCGCGCAGCTTGGATGCCCTTGGAGGCGGAAGCCTCCTGGCTTACGCTGAACTCTTCGTGCAGCGCCAGCTGTTCGGCAAGGGTCTGCCGCAGGTCGTCGTCGTCATCGACGATGAGGATAGTACGCTGGTTCATGCGTCTTTCATCATGGCTATCTCGGGACGCACTTCGCCCCGACGGTCAAACATTGTGATCACATAGATATGTCGTCTTGCTTGACAAACGAATTATTCGCGCTCGTAAAAATAATATGTCGCTGATTGCACGCCGTTCGCCACTCTCCCCACAACGCGGTATTCTTGCCGCCGGACCCTACAGAATACAATGTGCATTGGGCCGTTCTTCCACGACAATCTTCAAGCGTGAAGGCGATGGTGCCACACCGGTCGCCGCAATGCCGCTTTTAGCTACGCGCCATCGGCATCGGCGGATGCCTCGTCCGAGAAGCATTTTGCCGAACCAACTGACCCGCGCCGACGACGGCTGGTGCGACGCCCCACGCCACGCCGCCTATAATCGGCCGGTCCGCCTGCCCTTCCCGGCCAGCAGCGAGGCGATGGTCCGCAACGACCGCCTTTATGATTTCGTCGTCATCCTCGACTGGAACATCCGGTCTCGGGCCCGCCACCGTGGCAGCGCCATCTTCTTTCACATCGCAAAACCGGGCTATCCGCCGACGGAAGGCTGTATCGCGATCGCGCCGAAGGACATGGCGAAGATCTCACCGTTCCTGAGATCCGGACGCAGGCTGGTGGTCGAGCGTTAGGCGATTGTGAAGATAGCCAGTCGGCAAACGACTGCGACGATCGGGCCTTTCGAACCGGACCTTGGCTGACGCGTTACCTCACCAGGGCGTGGCGTGACATTCAATGCTGCCGGCGAGAAGACGAGGAGCGACAATCCGATGGATCGCAGCGAGAACACGGACAATCCGACGATTGAACCCTATGACCGCCCGACCGGCGGGTGGGGCTCGGTCAAGTCCCTCGTCGACAAATCGGTCCAGGAAGGCCTTCTGACTTCGACCGTGTGGGCGACCCTGGAACGCCAGAACAAGGCCGACGGCTATCAATGCAGCTCCTGTTCGTGGGCAAAGCCAGCTGATCCGCGACCGTTCGAATACTGCGAGAATGGCGCCAAGGCGACGTTATGGGAAATCACGCCCAAGCGCTGTGACCGCGAATTCTTCCGCAAGCACAGGGTTTCCGAACTCCTCGAATGGACCGACCACGATCTGGAAAAGCAGGGCCGGCTGACGACGCCGCTAAAATACGACGCAAGTCTCGATCAGTACATTCCGGTGACCTGGGAGACGGCCTTCAAGGAGATCGGCGCCGAACTCAACGACATGGACCCGAAATCCGTCGTCTTCTACGTCTCCGGTCGCGCCTCACTTGAAGCCTCGCATATGTGGCAGCTCTTCGCCCGCATCTACGGCTCGAACAACCTGCCCGATTCCTCGAACATGTGTCACGAGTCGACTTCGGTCGGCCTGCCGGAGTCCATCGGTTCACCCGTCGGTACCGTCACGCTCGAAGACTTCGATGCCTGCGACATGATGTTTTTCTTCGGGCACAATACCGGCACCAACGCCCCGCGCCTCCTCCATTGGGTGCAGGAAGCGCGCAAGCGCGGCGCTCCGGTCATCACGTTCAATCCGTTGCAGGAACGCGGGCTGATGCGCTTCAAGAGCCCGCAGCATCCGCTGGAAATGCTCTCGCCCGACGAGGGCACCAAGATGTCGAGCGACTATTATCAACTCAAATGCGGCGGCGACATCGCGGCAATGACCGGCATCGCCAAGGCCGTCTTCGCCCTCGACGACGCGGCAAAAGAGGCCGGCAAACCGAGCGTCCTCGATACCGCTTTCATCGAAGAGCACTGCCACGGCTTCGAAGCCTTTGAAAGCTTCGTCAGAAATGCCAACTGGGCCCAGATCGAGCGCTGCTCGGGCCTGACGCGCGCCGACCTCGAACACACTGGCCGCGTCTATTCCAGGGCCGAGCGCGTCATCGCCAATTACGGCATGGGCCTCACCCAGCATCGCCACGGTATCGAGAACGTGCAGATGCTCTGCAATCTGCTCCTCATGCGCGGCATGATGGGCAAGAAGGGCGCCGGCATTTCGCCGATCCGCGGCCATTCCAACGTTCAGGGCCAGCGCACCGTCGGCATCACGGAAAAGCCTGACCTCATCCCGGTCGACAGATTCGAGAGCTTCTACGAATTCACGGTACCGAAGGAGAAAGGCCTCGATACGGTGGAATCCTGCCAGGGCATTCTTGATGGCTCGGTAAAGGGCTTCGTCTGCCTCGGCGGCAACTTCTCCCGCGCCGTGCCCGAGACCGCCGCCATCGAGAAGGCGTGGCGGAACATGCGCCTCAATGTGCAGATCTCCACCAAGCTGAACCGCAACCATCTGCTGGCCGCGAAAAACACCTACATCCTTCCCTGCCTCGGACGGCTGGAACGCGACACGCAGAACGGCATCGATCAGACGGTCTCGGTCGAGGACTCCACCGCCTGCATCCACGCCTCCTTCGGCAAGACGGAACCGGCTTCGAAGGAACTCCTTTCCGAGCCGAAGATCACCGCCGAACTCGCAAAGGCGACGATCGGCGGCAAGTCGAGCGTTCCGTGGGACGCATGGGTCGCCGACTATTCCAAGGTCCGCGATGCCATCGAACGCGCCTACCCGGATGATTTCCGCCAATTCAACGAGCGCTTCCGCCAACCCGGCGGCTTCCACCGCGACATCGGCGCCTGTAAACGCGAATGGCGGACGGAAACTGGCAAGGCGAACTTTCTGACGCCGGAAAGCTTCGACGTCGATCCGGATATCGACACGACCTCTCCCAATGTCTTCAAGCTCATGACCGTCCGCTCGAACGACCAGTTCAACACCTCGGTCTACGGCTATGACGACCGCCTGCGCGGTATCGACGGCACGCGGATGATCATTCTCATGAACGCAGCCGACATGAAGCGGCTTGGCATCACGGATCGGGATCGGATCGACATCGAGACGGTGGCGGACGACGGGGTTTCCCGTAAGGTTGAGGACTACCGCGTCCATGCCTGGGAGATCCCGGACGGTAATTGCGCCGGCTATTTCCCGGAGCTGAACGGCCTGATCCCGCTCTGGCACCATTCGCGGCGGGCCCATGTGCCGGCGGCAAAATCGATACCGGTAAAGATCACGAAGCGCGCCGCGAGCTGAGCCAAACGCTTCATAGCCGATCCTGATCCGCCCGCATCCACCTTCGGATGCGGGCTTTTTTTGTGGCTATAGAAGAAGCCTGAGAATTCGTGAACGGCGGCAAATACGAGGGTCACACCCAGTGCATAGAAGCTTTCGAATTGCGCGCCTTCTCCCGAGTCCCACTAAGGCGCATATGAAGGTCAACAAAGATGAGAAATCGAGAGAAAAGGGGTCACGCCATGAACAAGCCCACCGTCACGAACCGTATCCGCGGCTTTTTCGGCGAACTCGTCCGCGAGTCCGGCAACCGGACCCAGCGCCTGGAACATGCCCTTGAGCAGACCAGGCAGCGCCACGGCAAATAAGCCGACCCGATCTTTCGAAAACACGAAACATACCAGGAGCCAACCATGACCAATCGTCAGAACAACACTTTCGGCAGCCGCGTACGCGGATTCTTCTCGGACCTCGTTCGCGATTCCCACAATCGCGCACCGCGCATCGGACAGATTCTTCGCGAAGAGCGCGCCCGCAGCGGCAAGTAAGCCGACGCATTTCGCACGTACCTGTCTAGACACATGAAAAGCCGCGGAGAGCTTGAAGCTTTCCGCGGCTTTTTCGTTCAGGCCCGCCAGCTCAGGTGAAGATGACGTAGGTCGAGGCGACGATAAGGATGACGACGATGCCGAGAGGCCAAGCCAGATTCCAGCTCGTCATCTCCACGGCACCGCTCTCTCGAGCCACGAAGTCGCTCGTGCGCGGCCGCATCTTGCCGATGATCAGCATGATGATGACGTTGAGCACGAAGAGGATCGCCATCACGTGGAGATAGTGAGGATAGCTGTCCTCGCCGACCGCGAATTTCAGCCCGAACTGGCTGATCATGTAGAGGATCACGCCTGAGGCGAGCGCGACCTTGGCGGCGATCGGCGGCACGCGCTTCGTGAAGATGCCGACGAGGATGATCGTCAGGATCGGGATCGAATAGCAGCCGTTCACCTCCTGCAGATAGCCGAACAGGCCCTGCGGCGCATTGGCGATGAACGGCGCGATCGTCATCGAGGCGATGGCGAGAACGATGCCGAAATACTTGCCGGCCTGCACGACCTGCCGGTCTGTCGCGTCCTGTTTGATGTACTGTCGGTAGATGTCGATACCGAACAGCGTCACCGAAGAGTTCAGCGCAGAGTTGAACGAGGACAGGATTGCCCCGAACAGCACCGCCGCGAAGAAGCCGACGAGGTAGAAGGGCAGAACCTCGGTTACCAGCGTCGGATAGGCCTCGTCCGGCGTTTCGAGATCCGGGAAGAGGTGGAACGCGATGATACCCGGCAGGACGACGATGATCGGCCCGAGAATTTTAAGGAAGGCGGCGAAGAGAAGCCCCTTCTGGCCTTCCTTCAGGTTCTTTGCGCCCAGCGCACGCTGGATGATCGCCTGGTTCGTGCCCCAATAGAACAGCTGAACCAGCATCATGCCGGTGAAGATCGTCGCGAAGGGTATCGACGAGTCAGGCCCGCCGATCGCGTCGAACTTCTCGGGATGCTCGTTCCAGAGCGTCGAGAGCCCCTGACTGATCGAGCCCTCGCCGACGACGAGAAGGCCGAAGACAGGAACCAGAAGACCGCCCGTGAAGAGACCGACGGCGTTGATCGTATCGGACACCGCAACGGCCTTCAGCCCGCCGAAAATCGCGTAGATCGAGCCGACGATGCCGATCGCCCAGACCGTGATCCAGAGCGCGGCCGTATCGCCGACGCCCAGAAGCTGCGGCACGTCGAACATGGTCGAGAGCGCGAGCGCGCCGGAATAAAGCACGATCGGTAACAGGACGATCGCATAACCCGACAGGAACAGGGCCGAGACGATGGTCTTCGTCTGGTTGTCGTAGCGCTCTTCGAGGAATGACGGGATCGTCGCGACGCCGCCATAGAGATAGCGTGGCAGAAGGACGAGCGCCGTCACCACCATCGCGATCGCGGCAAGTGTCTCCCAGGCCATCACGAGGATGCCGTCGGAGAAGGCCTGGCCGTTGAGTCCGACGATCTGTTCGGTGGAAAGATTGGTCAGAAGCAGAGAGCCGCAGATGACCGGCGCTGTCAGCGAGCGTCCGCCGAGAAAGTAACCGTCCGAATGCTCTTCGTCGGTTCCTCGCGTCCAGATGTAGGACAGGATACCGACGAGCGCGGTGAATCCCAGAAAGACCAGTATATTGAGCGCGCCCATGTTTCCTCCCTGAGCACATGCAAGGCAATTTGAACGCCACGCCCGATTTTTCGGATAGTCGGCAAAAGCCTGTTATCGTTTGCGCGCCGGTAGATATCGGAAACTGCACGGAAATCCATGGTGGTGCAATGCGACCACGCGGCAATCGCCTGCTCGCTTTGGTCATGGGTCTCGGCGGAAGCAGACGTCACGCTTGCCGGTCGCAACGTCTAAGCCGCTTCATTTTCCTGTTTTCAGAACCCATGCGGTCGACTAAGCGGCATTCCATGACCTTTCGCGCAACGATCCTGACGCTCTACCCGGAAATGTTTCCCGGTCCTCTCGGTCTGTCGCTGGCCGGCAAGGCGCTGGAGCGTGGCGACTGGTCACTGGAAGCCCGGCAAATCCGCGAGTTCGGGCGCGGCAAGCACCGAGCGGTGGACGATACGCCTGCCGGAGGCGGTGCCGGCATGGTGATGCGCGCGGATGTCGTCGCCGATGCGATCGACGCGGCAAGCCCTGAAGGCGACATGCGTCCCCGGCTGATGATGAGCCCCCGCGGCCGCCCCCTGTCGCAGGACTTCGTCCGCGATCTCGCGGCCGGAGACGGCGCTCTCATCCTCTGCGGCCGCTTCGAGGGGGTCGATGAACGGGTCATCGAAGCGCGCAATCTGTTGGAAGTCTCGATCGGCGATTATGTGCTTTCGGGCGGCGAGATGGCCGCCCTCACCCTGCTCGATGCGGTCGTGCGCCTGCTTCCCGGTGTCATGGGTAACCAGCAGTCCGGCACACATGAAAGCTTCGAGGGCGGGCTGCTGGAGCATCCGCACTACACGCGTCCCTCCGAATGGGAGGGCCGCACGATCCCGCCGGTTCTCACCTCCGGCGATCACGGCGCCGTCGAGAAATGGCGCCGCGCCGAGGCCGAACGCATCACCCGCGAGCGGCGACCGGACCTTCCGGGCGACAAACGCTGAACGCGGGCCGTTTCAGACGGTCTCTTCGCGTTCTTCCCGCCCGTTCTTCTGCGTTCCTTTCGCGTTCTTTTCCTTCTTGGCGTCGAACAGCACCTTGTAGGTGCCGAACATGCCGATGGCGCAGATCAAGCCTGAAATCGCGATGATCGCCCAGGTCGACTGTTCCTCCAGGAAATGCGTCAGCGCCTTGCCGAAGTAGTAGGCCGTCAAGCCATAGGCTGCCGTCCAGAGCGCTGCGGAAATCGAATTATAAAGCAGGAATTGCAGCCAGCGCATGTGCATCATGCCGGCAACGAAGCCGTTGAGCTGGCGCAAGATGAAGACGAAGCGCGCGATGAGAACGATAACGAAGCCGTAGGACTGGAACTTCTCCTCGACCATGGTCAGCTTGTCCTCGTCGAAGCCGACCCGATCTCCCCATTTCACGATTGCCGCACGTCCGTAGCGCCGCCCGACGAAATAGCCGATATTGTCGCCGAGGATCGAGCCAAGAAAAGAGGCGCCGAGTACGAGGAAGATGTTCATCTTGCCGCTGCTCGCCAGCATTCCAGCCGCGACGACGAGGCTTTCCCCCGGCAAGGGCATTGCGACCGACTCCAGCAAAACGACCACGACGATGAAGCCGTAGCCGTACTGGGTCAGGAAATCAGTCACCGACCACGCTCCAAAAGTGCGACTGCTTCCACGTGGTGCGACCAGAGGAACTGATCGATCGGCGTTACCGATTTGAGCTTATAGCCGCCATCGATGAGAATGCGCAGATCGCGGCCGAGCGTCTGCGGATTGCAGGAAACGGCGGCGACGCGCTTCACAGCCGACCCGGCAAGTGCATTGGCGATGCCTTCGGCGCCCGCTCGCGGGGGATCGAAGACGACACCGTCGTAAGGCTTAAGGTCTTTCACCGTCATCGGACGGCGAAAGAGATCGCGCCTGTCCTGCGTGATCGGCTTCAGGCCGGATGCCTGCCGCGCGGCTGAATCGAGAGCAGCCAGCGCGCCGGCTTCGCCTTCCACCGCATGCACCTTCGCGCCTTTCGCAAGCCGCAGCGTAAAGGCTCCCGATCCAGCGAAGAGATCGGCGACGCGCTTGGCCTTTGCGAGATGACCGAGCACCAGCTCAGCCATCGCGTCCTCGGCGGCGGCCACGGCCTGCAGAAAACCACCCGGCGGCGGCTCGACAGCGATGCCGCCGAAGAAAACCTGCGGCGGTCGTGCTTTGACCAAAACCTCGCCGTTCGACGTCAGCCGCGCGAATTTCGAGGCTAGCGCATGGGACACCGCCTGCCGGTGACGCTCCTCAGATAGCTTTGCAGCGTCGTTCGCGGCGATATCGAGCCCTGTGTCGGTCTGCGTCGCCGTGAGCTTCAGCGGCGCCTTCCGGTCGATCAGGATGGTCGCCAGCTTTTCGAGCGCGGGCAAAGCCTCGACAATCCCGGGCATCGCAACGGGACAGGGGCCGATCGACACGACGCGGTCCGAATGGGCTTCGTGAAAGCCGAGCAGCATTTTCGAACCGGCACGCACAGCCGTCAGCGTCACCCGTCGCCGCGTGCCGGGCGCGCAGGTCACCAGCGGGGCGACATCGGCCTCGATCCCGTGGCGAGAAAGCGCTTCGACAACGATTCCACGCTTGTACTCGGCATAAAAGGCCGGCGAAGCATGCTGCAACTCGCAGCCGCCGCAGGTTCCGAAATGCGGACAGGGCGGCTCGGCGCGTTCATCAGATGCCTTCAGGATTTCCAGCGGCGTTCCGCGCTTCTCCCCCTCGAAGAGATCGGCGCGCACCACCTCTCCCGGCAGCGTAAAAGGCACGAATAGCTGGCCATTGCCGGTTTCGGCAATGCCGTCCCCTTGGGCCCCAAGCCGCTCAATGGTGACTTCGCGGCTCATGCCTTGTCACCACGTTTAGTCGCCGCGAGCAGGAATTCGCGGTTGCCGTCGCCTCCGGCGATCGGCGAGGCGATCAACCCGTCGACCGTCCATCCTTCTTGCATTCCGAGCCAATCGGCGACGCCCTGGGCCACCGCGCCAGCCGTCTCCGGTTCCTTCAACAGGCCACCCTTGCCGATCGCCTCCCGGCCCGCCTCGAATTGCGGCTTCACGAGAAACAGACCTCGCGCGCCATCCTCCGCCAATTCCAAAGCGGGCGGCAGCGCCAAAGTCAGCGAGATGAAGCTGACATCCGCAACGAGAAGATTGGGCACATGTCCATCCAGATCGTCCTCCGTCAGATCGCGGGCATTCAGGCCCTCGATCACCGTCAGGCTTCGCTCTTCGCGCAGGCTCGCATGCATCTGATCATGGCCGACATCGATCGCGATTACGTGCGCGGCGCCACGTTGCAGAAGCACCTGGCTGAAACCGCCGGTCGATGCCCCGATATCGAGGCAATCGAGCCCAGCCGGATCGATAGCAAAGGCATCGAGCCCCGCAATCAGCTTCAGCGCGGCACGCGAGACGTAACCGGCCGCCGGATCGTCCACGGCGATCTCGGCATCGGCTGCAACCATGAGCGACGCCTTCCGCGCCGGGCGCCCGTCCACCGTCACCCCACCACGCTTGATCGCATCGAGCGCTCGGGAGCGCGTCGGCATCAGCCCTCGCGCCACCAGCGCCTGATCGAGGCGAATAGTCGAGCCGGACCCAGTGTCCGGCAGGTCGGCGAAGGGCGAATCGAATGTGGTCATTGCCGCGAATGTGATCCGGCGACGGGCAAGGTGCAAGCTCGCAAGCCTGATCGGGTTTTATCAAAGCAGTTCAGGCAGCATCCGTCGCGGCTGCATCATGCGTTTTGCTCTTTCTCTCTTCCATGTACCGAGCCGTGCCGAAAATACCGGCCATGGGCCCTTCGATTCGGAAATCCGCATCCAGTGATACCCAGCGCAGGCCGGTTTCGCCGAGAAGCTCCACCTCCGCCAAGGCTTCGTCCGACGCATTTTGGAGGCCTTGCAGGGAGCGGGCAGGAACCGTGAAAACGGAGCCGTTCATGAAATCGACGACAACCCGTCCGCTGGCGGCATCATACCTGACGGAGCGGGGCAGCGGACGAAAGCGATCGCTGACTTTCGCGGCACGCTCCGCTGCCTCGATATCTGCTTCGCTGAATTCAAAATCATCCATGGATTTGCCTCCAGCGGTCAAGAAGCTCGGCATGATAGGACTTGATGAGCGCTGCCGCCTTCCGCTGTTCGCCACGCGTCATACGGTTCGAGATTCACCTTGGATCGTCGCCCGAGATATCGATCTTCGCTTCTCCGTCTCCATGAACATGCACGTGCGCCGGTTCATGGTCGTCCAGCTAGATTACCACACGCAGACCGCCCGAGCGTAAAACAACGACCATAAGCTGCCTATCACCCGCTTCGCAATGAAAGCTGGCTGCGGTCGTGGCGCGCTTCGGCCATCACGCCCGCTTCGCGGCCTCTTTCTCCTCGCGCCCAAGCGCACGGAACACGGTCGAGACGATGCCCGCCTTGTCGAGGCCGGCGTCGGCGTTCATCTTCGTCGGGTTCCCGTGGTCGACGAAACTGTCCGGCATGACGATCGGACGGATTTTGAGGCCCATGTCGAGAAGCCCGACGCTGGCGAGATGCTGAAGCACCTGGGAGGCGAAGCCACCACTCGAGCCTTCCTCCACCGTGATCAGAACCTCATGGTTCTTGGCGAGACGCTCGATCAAGTCCGTATCGAGGGGTTTGGCGAAGCGCGCATCGGCGACAGTCGTCGGCAGCCCGTAACCGTCTAGCTCTTCGGCGGCAGCGAGAGAGTCCGCAAGCCGCGTACCGAAGGCGAGGATCGCGACCTTCGAACCTTCCTTGATCAGCCGGCCCTTGCCGATTTCGAGAACCTCGCCACGCTCCGGCATATCGACGCCGGTGCCATTGCCACGCGGATAGCGGAACGAGATCGGCCCCTCGTCATAGGCCGCAGCCGTGCGCACCATGTGGCGCAATTCAGCCTCGTCGCTCGCGGCCATGACCACGAAACCGGGCAGCGGGCAGAGATAGGCCGTGTCGAACGAGCCCGCATGGGTCGCCCCGTCGGCACCCACGAAGCCGGCGCGATCGATCGCGAAGCGGACCGGCAGATGCTGGATCGCCACATCGTGCACGACCTGGTCATAGGCGCGTTGCAGGAAGGTGGAGTAGATCGCCGCGAACGGCTTGTAGCCCTCGGTCGCAAGCCCCGCGCAGAAGGTGACCGCGTGCTGTTCGGCAATGCCGACATCGAAAGTACGGGTCGGATAGGCATCTGCGAACTTGTCGAGGCCGGTTCCCGCCGGCATCGCCGCATTGACCGCAACGATCTTGTCGTCGTGCCGCGCCTCTTCGATGAGGCTCGACGCGAAGACGTTCGTATAGCTCGGCGCATTGCCCTTCGATTTGGACTGCGCGCCAGTGATGACGTCGAACTTCGAAACGCCGTGATATTTGTCGGCGGAGTTCTCGGCCGGCTCGTAGCCCTTG
Source organism: Fulvimarina thalattae (assembly GCF_040239565.1). Taxonomy (NCBI): domain Bacteria; kingdom Pseudomonadati; phylum Pseudomonadota; class Alphaproteobacteria; order Hyphomicrobiales; family Aurantimonadaceae; genus Fulvimarina; species Fulvimarina thalattae. The sequence continues at coordinate 346,714 of NZ_JBEHWS010000001.1, read as the reverse complement.
CCCTTCTTAGTGACGACATGGACGAGGATCGGCCCTGTCTCTGCGTCCCGCACATTCTTCAGCACCGGCACCAGCGCGTCGAGGTCGTGACCGTCGATCGGGCCGATGTAATAAAAGCCCAGCTCCTCGAAGAGCGTGCCGCCGGTGAAGAAGCCGCGCGTATATTCCTCGGTCTTGCGGGCGCCTTCGCGGAAGAAATCCGGAAGCTTCTGGGTGAAGTCGCGCGCCCGGTTTCGAAGCGTCCGGTAGGTCTTGCCCGAAACGAGCCGGGCCAGATAATGGCTCATCGCACCCGTCGGCGGGGCAATCGACATGTCGTTGTCGTTGAGGATGACGATGAGGCGCGCGTCGAGTGCGCCGGCATTGTTCATCGCCTCATAGGCCATGCCCGCGCTCATCGCGCCGTCGCCGATCACCGAAATGACGTTGTTCTTTCCGCCCGCCAGATCACGCGCGACGGCCATGCCCAGGCCAGCCGAGATCGAGGTCGACGAATGCCCCGCGCCAAAGGGGTCGTACTCGCTCTCGGTGCGCTTTGCGAAACCGGAAAGCCCGCCCTCCTGGCGCACGGTGCGCATGCGCTCGCGGCGTTTGGTGAGGATCTTGTGCGGATAGGCCTGGTGGCTGACGTCCCAGATCAACCGGTCGTCCGGCGTGTTGAAAACGTAATGGAGGGCGACGGTCAGTTCGACAACGCCGAGGCCTGCGCCCAGATGTCCGCCGGTCTGGGAGACGGCGTCGATCAGATCGGCACGAAGCTCGTCGGCGATCTGGCTCAGGTCCTTTTCCTTGAACCGTCGCAGATCAGCGGGCGTATCGATCTGGTCGAGGAGCGGCGTCTTCAAGGTTTGGGACACTGCGCAAGAACCTCTTAACTCGTATCGGCCGGCCAGGTTATCTGGCTCTCTGGAACCGTTCGACATTTAAATCGTGTAGTGGGGGTCGCGATCAAGCCTTTCGGGTTTCAGGCTCTTGCGTCAAATCGCATCCGTCCTGCGAAAGTTGCGCTCCGTTCGGTAGCGAACCCCTTGCCCGCTCCGTTCAGTCCGTATCGAGCGGCTCAGTGCCGGTGGGTTTGCCGGCACGGTTGAGCTTGATCTTTTCCACCTTGTCTTCGGCCGCGGACAGCAGCCGGTCACAGTGGTTCTTCAGCTTCTCGCCGCGCTCGTAGATGCGGATCGAGCGATCGAGCGGCACGTCGCCGCGTTCGAGATCGCTGACGATCCGCTCCAGAGAGGCCATCGCCTGTTCGAAGGTCATGCGCTTGATGTCGGAATCGTCCGCGGGGATGTCGTCGGTCTGTTCGTCGGCCATGAAATCTCTTTACTTGTTCGTCCCGGCGAAGGCTCAGCCTTCGAGCAGCCGTTTGACATGGGCCTTCACCGAAACGGCGAGCCCCTGCAGATCGTAGCCGCCCTCCAGCACGCTCACCAGCCGGTCGTCGCAATGGGTCGCGGCAGCGTCCATCAGCTTGCCGGTCGCCCAGTCGAAATCGGCGTCCGTCAGCTTGAGATTGGCGAGCGGATCGCGGAAGTGGGCGTCGAACCCGGCCGAGATGATGATAAGATCCGGCTGAAATTCATTGATCGCCGGCAGGATGCGGGTCTCGAAGGCTTCCCGGAATTTCTCGCCCCCATCACCCGCCGAAAGCGGCGCATTGACGATGTTGCCGGCTCCGGTCTCGGATTTCGCGCCCGTACCCGGATAGAGCGGCATCTGATGGGTCGAGCAGTACATCACGCTCGGATCGGACCAGAAGATGTCTTGCGTGCCGTTTCCGTGGTGGACATCCCAATCCATGATGGCAACGCGGCCAAGGCCGTGAACCGACTGGGCGTGGCGGGCGGCGATGGCGGCGGTGTTGAACAGGCAGAAGCCCATCGCCGTCGTCTTTTCGGCATGGTGGCCGGGCGGGCGGGCCGCGACGAAGGCGTTCTTGCATTTACCGGCAACGACTCCGTCCACTGCGGCGGTCGCGGCGCCGACGGCATGCAGCGCGGCCGTGAAGCTCTTCGGGCTGATGATCGTGTCGCCATCGATCCGCGCAAGGCCCTCCTCCGGGATCGCCTTGGCGACCGCTTCGGCGAACTTGTGCGGATGGCAGCGAGTGATCGATTCCAATTCCCCTTCGGGGGCGAGTTCGCGGTCGAGAAGTTGGAAGCTCTCGTCTTCCAGGACCTGTTCGACAGCGACCAGCCTCTCTGGCCGTTCGGGGTGGCCCGGACCGGTGAGATGCTCGACGAAGATCGGATGATGATAGTAGCGCGTCAGCATGTTACGAGACCTAGCCCGCAGAGGGGCGCTTGGCAATTTTTCCGCGCGTTCAAACAGAAACGCGATGCCGAGAGGTTCGGCATCGCGTGATCTTTAAATAGGAACATCCAAGTCTGGATCAGGTCGGCTGTGGCTCCATACCGCCCTCGTCGGTCTCGCCGCCGTGGCTGGGACGGGACGTTCCGGCCTTGGGGATCGAGGAACCACGGCTCGGCGGCGTGTCGTCACCCATATCGCGGGTCAGAGGACGGCCGTGAAGCAGATCGTCGACTTCCTTGCCCGACAGCGTCTCGTATTCGAGCAGCGCCTTCGCCAGGAGGTGCAGCTGGTCGATGTTGTCGTTAAGGATCTGCCGCGCCTTGTTCTCGGCAACCTCGACGATCCCGCGCACTTCGGAGTCGATCAGCTTTGCCGTCTCCTCGGACATGTTCTGCTGCTGGGCGACAGAATGGCCGAGGAACACCTCGTCCTGATTCTGCTTGTAGCGCAGACGCCCGAGCTTGTCGGACATGCCGTATTCCATGACCATGGCACGCGACATGTTGGTCGCCTGCTGGATGTCGTTGGAGGCACCCGTCGTCACGTTCTCTTCGCCGTAGATGATCTCCTCGGCCGCGCGGCCGCCGAAGATCATGGCGAGACGGGCTTCCATCTCGTTCTTGCGCATGCCGTAGCGATCGCGTTCCGGCAGGTTCATGGTGACGCCGAGGGCGCGGCCACGCGGAATGATCGTGACCTTGTGCAGCGGATCGTTGCCCGGAACATGGATGCCGACGAGGGCGTGACCGGCCTCGTGATAGGCCGTCAGCTTCTTCTCGTCCTCGGTCATGGCCATGGACCGGCGCTCGGCACCCATCATGACCTTGTCCTTGGCATCCTCGAGTTCGAGCATGGTGACGAGGCGCTTGGAGCGGCGGGCCGCCATCAGCGCGGCCTCATTGACGAGGTTCGCGAGATCGGCACCTGAGAAGCCCGGCGTACCGCGCGCGATCGTCTTCAGATCGACATTCGGTGCCAACGGCGTGTTGCGGGTGTGGACCTTGAGGATCTTCTCGCGGCCGGTGACGTCCGGGTTGGGCACGACGACCTGACGATCGAAACGGCCGGGACGCAGCAGCGCCGGGTCGAGAACGTCCGGACGGTTCGTCGCGGCGATGAGGATGACGCCCTCGTTCGCCTCGAAGCCGTCCATCTCGACGAGAAGCTGGTTCAGGGTCTGCTCGCGCTCGTCATTGCCGCCGCCGAGACCGGCGCCACGATGACGACCGACCGCGTCGATCTCGTCGATGAAGATGATGCACGGGCTGTTCTTCTTCGCCTGCTCGAACATGTCGCGGACGCGGCTCGCGCCGACGCCGACGAACATTTCGACGAAGTCCGAACCGGAAATCGTGAAGAAGGGCACGCCCGCTTCGCCCGCGACGGCACGTGCGGTCAGCGTCTTACCTGTGCCCGGAGGGCCGACGAGCAGCACGCCGCGCGGAATCTTGCCGCCGAGGCGCTGGAACTTCTGGGGCTCCCGGAGGAACTCGACTATCTCTTCGAGGTCCTGCTTGGCCTCGTCCACGCCTGCGACGTCCGCGAAGGTGACGCGGCCATGGGCCTCGGTCAGGAGCTTGGCCTTGGACTTGCCGAAGCCCATCGCCTTGCCGCCGGCACCGCCCTGCATCTGGCGCATCAGGAAGATCCAGACGGCGAGTATCAGGAGAATCGGGCCGAAGGACAGAAGCATCGACCAGATCGGATTGGTATCGTCGCCGGGGGGCGCAGCCGTAATCCGCACCTGACTGCTTTCCAGCCGCTCGACGAGATTGGCATCGTCGGGTGCATAGGTCTGGAAGTTCTGGCTGCCGTCGTTATAGGCGCCGGTGATCTTCTGACCCTGAATGGTGACCGAGGTGACGCGGCCCGAATCGACGTCCGAGAGGAACTGCGAATAGGGAATTTCGCGAGAGTTCGCGGTCTGCGAGCCGTTGGAAAACAGCTGGAACAGCGCAATCAGCAAAAGGGCGATGATGGCCCACAGCGCGAAGTTACGGAAGTTCTGATTCATCAGTCGTCCTGGCCTGGCGGCGCGAGTACCGCCCGCGCAACGTCCTCGGAAATAAGTATTCCCCCTCCTCTTGCCAATGGCAAGCGGCGGTTTTGCGGCGAAATGGCCGAGTGCGAGCCCAACGCCGGATCGAACCCAAGGCATAACACGAAGATGACGCGCGTCACCCCGAAGTCGGCAACGGGGTTACCAAGCGGTCTGACGCAGAATTGAAGCCGGTTCGGCCCGGCTTCTCGCCGTTTGTCCAGCCCCTTGGAATGAAGACATGCCGTTCCTCTCCGCGCCCGTTACGACCGGAGTTCTCAACACGCCCTTCCATGCCGTCCGAAGAGGGCGGCGAAGCGCCGGAGGCAAGCCCTCCGAAACTTTTTGTATGCGGCTCACCTCCGGCGCTCCGCACGGGATTTGTCGCGCTCGCTTCGCCGATCGCTCCTGCCTTGCCCGATGCGTCCTCCTCCGTCGGCTGGCCCGCCTCGCTCCGAGGTGCAGGTGCCGTTCGGACGATTTCGCGTCGGGCTTGGCCCAAACCATCGGCGGCTGCTGGTGCTTCACGGGGAGCCTTGCCGGCTTCCCGTTCAAGCGGACCGATCCGCACCCGCGCCGTAATACGCGAGGGACCAACGGAGCCGCGAGGCGTCCGGGGCGCTGTTCCTCCGGAAGGAACACCGCCGCAGACCCGCAAGCCATGCACCCGAAGCGATCCCGGCGATCACCCGTGCCCCCTGGGTGCGTGGCGAGGGGGATTATGCGGGTGGCTCAGAGGGTGAGGATAAGATTTTTGGATTTTTCGATTTCAGTGAGCTTCGTCATCCCGGACTTGATCCGGGATCCATGCCGGAGGCCTGCCCTCCCTGACTTCGGTGGCGGCGGCACCACCATACTCGCGGAGAGGCAAGAGGAATGGATCCCGGCTCGTGGGCCGGGATGACGAAGGAGGTAAGGGCGTTTCCGCTCACTGCCTTCGACAAGGATGTGAGATTCATGGAGGACGGGCGATAGGCGCGTTTGGAAGCCCGGAATGACGAGAGGGATAGGACGGCATTCCCATCGTGAGTTACCGTGCCGGGCTGCCTGCGCCATGCGCCCTCTCTTCTTTTGAGTTAGTGAATGAGGAACGTGGGGCAGCTTCCATCCGCGACTAACCACCCGTTAACCATAATCATTTCATAATCGCGGCGGGGCCGGGCGTCCGGCTGCCCGCCATTCTTTCACCGAATTCGTTTCGATAAGGGAATGGCAGGGGTGGATGAACGGCATTTGAGACAAGCGGCAGTTTTCGCGCCGGATCAGAAGTTCGAACCGACCGAAACACTTCGCGGGACATGGACGGCTCAGCTCGGGGGGAGCTGGGACGGTCCTGAAGCGGCGAACGGTCTCGCCCGGCAGCATCGGGCACCGTCAACCGCGAGACGCGAAGACCAGCCGCCGGCAAGGGGTAATTGGGGACTATGGGCGACAATATCGTCACCGAAGGCTTGAACCATGCAGCCGGGGTCTCGATGTGGGATCTCTTCTGGCAAGCCGGCTTCATCGTCAAACTCGTCATGATCGGGCTTATCGCCGCCTCGGTCTGGACCTGGGCGATCATCGTCGACAAGACGATGCGCTACGCCGCCATGCGCCGGCAGCTCAACAATTTCGAGAACCAGTTCTGGTCGGGCCGCTCGCTGGAAGAGCTCTATCAGGCGCTGGTCGACCGCAAACCGTCCGGCATGGGCGCGGTCTTCGTCGCCGCCATGCGCGAATGGAAGAAGAGCTTCGAGAAAGGTGCGCGCTCGCCGATCGGCCTGCAGCAGCGCATCGAGAAGGCGATGGACGTGACGCTCGCCCGCGAGATGGACCATCTTGAGTCCCGGCTCGGCTTCCTCGCCACCATCGGTTCGGCAGCGCCCTTCGTCGGCCTCTTCGGCACCGTCATCGGTATCATGACCTCGTTCCAGGCGATCGCCGGCTCGCAGCAGACCTCGCTTGCGGTCGTCGCCCCCGGTATCGCCGAGGCGCTTCTCGCCACCGCGATCGGCCTCGTCGCCGCGATCCCGGCCGTCATCGCCTACAACAAGCTCTCCGCGGATGCCGGCAAGATCGGCCTGCGAATGGAGTCCTTTGCCGACGAGTTCTCCTCGATCCTGTCGCGGCAGATCGACGAGCGGCAGAACGTGCGTAACGCGGCCTAATCCCAACCCAATCTCGGCTTCGAGAGGCGAACAATCATGGGCATGTCGACAGGATCATCAGGCGCAGGCGGCTCGCGCCGCCGGGGACGGGGCTCACGCCGCCGCGCGCCGATGAGCGAGATCAACGTGACGCCGATGGTCGACGTGATGCTGGTGCTGCTCATCATCTTCATGGTGGCGGCGCCCATGCTGACCGTCGGCGTGCCGATCAAGCTGCCGGAGACCCAGGCCAAGGCGATCAATTCGGAGACGACGCCGATCACCATCGCGGTCGACGAGGCCGGAACGGTCTATCTCAACGACAACGAGGTCGATCCAGACAACATCGTCGATCAGCTCAAGGCGATCGCGGAAACCGGCTATGACGAGCGCATCTTCGTGCGCGGCGACCGGACGACCGAGTACGGGACGGTCATGAAGATCATGGCGCGGATTTCCGCCGCAGGCTTCCGCAATATCGGTCTCGTGACCGATCAAGAGAGAAACGCGTAAAGGCCCTCGATGAAGACCGGGCTCACCGCATCCGCACTCGTACACGGGGTCGTGCTGACCTGGGGTCTCTGGGCCCTGTCGGCGCCTGACCCCATGACGATTGCCGACGACAGCATGCCGGTCGATATCATCTCGGTCGAGGAGTTCTCGCAGATGGTGCGCGGTGCGGAAGACGCACCGATGGCCGAGGAAAGCGCGCCGGAGTCGACCGAGGACACCTCCGAACCCGTGCCGGAAGCCGAGAATGTCGGCGAAAACGAAGTCGATCTCGATTCCGCGCCGGCTCCAAGAGCGGCACCGCGCGAGACGGTTCAGACGGCGGCGGCCGAAGCCCAGCCGGAGCCGGCCCTGCCCGATCCGGTGCCGGAGCCAGAGGCCGTTCCCGAGCCGGCACCGACGCCTGCACCGGAACCCGAGCCGCAGGAAGCGGAAAGCGAGCCCGAGGCGCCCGCCCCGGACCCCGTGAGCGAGGCGATCGAGCAGGCGGCCGAGGAACCCGATCCGGAGCCGGCTCCGCCGCAGAACGTGCCGCGCCCGAAGAACAAGCCAGAACGCCCGAAGCCGGTTGAGGTGGCCGAAGCCAAGCCGGAACCGCCGAAGCGGCCGGAGCCCAAGGAAACGCCGGAGCCGGAAAAGCCGACCGAGACGAAGTCCGAGGAAAAAACCTTCGATGCCGACCAGATCGCCGCGCTTCTCAACAAGGAGAAGTCGGCCGGTGGTGGCGCCAAGCGCCAGCAGCAGACGGCCGCGCTCGGCGGGCGCCAGACGACAGGGACGACGCTGAGCGCCAGCGAGATAGACGCCCTTCGCCGGGCGACCAAGGACTGCTGGTACGAGCCCACCGGCTCGTTCGGTTCGGAGGGCATCGTCATCGAGATCTCTCTCGAACTGGAACGGGATGGAACGCTGCAGTCGCGGCCCCGCGCCACGGCGACGGGTGGCGATCCTGCAACACGGCGCGCTTATGAAGACAGTGCCGTGCGCGCCGTTCGCATTTGTGCCGAAACTGGACGCTACCAGCTTTCCGCCGACAACTACGACGACTGGTCGGAGCTGGCCTTCAAGTTCCGGCCCGGCGACAGCTACTGACGACGCGCCGCGACAGGCGCCAGAACGACAACCTTTTTTAGGGACAGGACGACAATGGACTTCTCCCGGACGAGCATCATGCGGACCCTTTCCGCGGCGCTGGTCGCCCTCGGCATGGCCTGCTTCATGGCGGTTGGAGCCGCACAGGCGCGGGTGACGATCGACATTACGGGCGGCAATGTGGAGCCGTTGCCGATTGCCATCACCGATTTTCAGTCGCAGGACGGCCTGGGCGCCCAGATTTCGAGCGTCGTCGAAGCGGATCTCAAGCGCTCTGGTCTTTTCAAGCCGATCGACAAGGCCGCCTTCATCCAGACGGGCCTGACGCCAGACACCTCGCCGAGCTTCCAGGACTGGACCGTGATCAATGCCCAGGCGCTGGTCGTTGGCCGGGTCGCGCGGGAAGCCGATGGCCGGCTGCGCGTCGAGTTCCGCCTGTGGGACACCTTCGCCGGCCAGCAGATGGACGGGCAGCAGTTCTATGCCGATCCGAACGACTGGCGGCGCATCGCGCACATCATCGCGGACGCTATCTACAAGCAGATCACCGGTGAGAACGGCTATTTCGACAGCCGCGTCGTCTTCGTGTCGGAAAGCGGCAACAAGGCGAACCGGGTGAAGCGCCTCGCCATCATGGATCAGGACGGCGCGAACCTGCGCTATCTGACCGAGGGCCAGGACCTGGTGCTGACGCCGCGCTTCTCGCCGAACCGGCAGGAAATCACCTACATGTCCTTCGGCAACGGCGAACCGCGGGTCTATCTCCTCCAGCTCGAGACAGGCCAGCGCGAGATCGTCGGCAACTTCCCGGGCATGACCTTCTCGCCCCGCTTCTCGCCGGATGGCCAGAAGGTGGTGATGAGCCTGCAACAGGACGGCAACGCCAATATCTACGCCATGGACCTTCGCTCACGCGCCACGCAGCGGCTGACGAACACGGCGGCGATCGACACATCGCCCTCCTATTCGCCGGACGGCGGGCGGATCGTCTTCGAATCCGATCGCGGCGGGCGCCAGCAGCTCTACACGATGAATGCCGACGGCTCGAACCAGCAGCGCATCTCTTTCGGAGACGGCTCCTATTCGACGCCGGTCTGGTCGCCGCGCGGCGATCTGATCGCCTTCACCAAGCAGTCGGGCGGCCAGTTCCAGATCGGCGTGATGCGGCCGGACGGTTCGGGCGAGCGCATTCTGACGACGGGCTATCACAACGAGGGCCCGACCTGGGCACCGAACGGCCGCGTGCTGATGTTCTTCCGCGACCAGAAGGGTGGCGGCGGACCGCAGCTGTGGTCGATCGACCTGTCGGGTCGCAACGAGCAGAAGGTGCCGACCAACGGGTTCGCGTCCGATCCGGCCTGGTCGCCCGTTCTCGGCTGATCGCAAGAACGTGATCTTGATGAAACGAGGCCGGTGCCGATAGGCGCCGGCCTTCCTTTTTGCGGCGCGGCAGTGTCAGGCTCGCGCAAGCCTCGTCGCACTAAACTCTTGGCTGTTGCGGGCACGCATCGCGAATCGTCTAACGGTTTTTGCCTTTCGCAACGCAGCACAATGCCTTAGGCATAGGGAAGACAATCAATCCCGCCAATGGCTTGGGGGCCGTTAACCAAGGGGTGAAAGCAGGTCGCGATCCGGTCTGCTTTAAGGGGGCGTTAAGCGAAAACGCGGTAAGCCTCCGGTTAAGAGAAACGACAGCCTTCGAAGGAGTTGGCCATGAGCCTCTCGCGCATTCTGAAGAGCCGCCTTGCAATTGTCGCCCTTGCCGGGCTGATGGTCGCGGGCTGCGCCAACAAGCAGGACGCCCTGCCGGACAACGCCGCAGGACTTGGCCTTGGCGGGGCCGGGATGAACGGTCAGGGTGGCGCAGGCGGCGCTCCGGGCTCCTCGCAGGACTTCACCGTGAATGTCGGCGACCGCATCTTTTTCGAGACGGATTCTTCGGCGATCACAGCCGACGCACAGCAGACGTTGCAGCGCCAGGCCCAGTGGCTGAACCAGTATCCGCAGTATCAGATCACCGTCGAAGGCCATTCGGACGAGCGCGGCACCCGCGAATACAACCTTGCGCTCGGTGCGCGCCGCGCCGCCGCCACGCGCGACTATCTTTCCCAGCTCGGCGTCAATGCGGGCCGCATGCGCACCATTTCCTACGGCAAGGAACGGCCGGTGGCGGTGTGCGACAACATCTCCTGCTGGTCGCAGAACCGGCGCGCCGTAACGGTCCTCGGCGGCGCCGGCAGCTGATCAGGCACGTTCGACAGCTTCACACGACTCTCAGCGGGCGCTTCTTTCGGGAGGCGCCCGTTTTTCGTGTAAGGGTTGGCGAACGGCGCTCCCTCCTCAACGGCACCGTGCCACGGGTTCATGTCGCTGGTGATGGGCTGCGGAACGTGACGGATATAGGCGCTGGGGCACCGATAACCGGCTTATAGGCTTCCAGAATGAGATGGCGGATACGGGGATCGTCGGGATCGTCCAGAAGGCCAGTCGTGCCGTCATTCCGATCTCCGTAAAAGCCCATCGCCGTTACGCACAGACGCGGGAACAAGACGGTATCGCCTTCCCTGAGCGGCTCGCCCGTTTCCATCGACTCCAGCGCGGCAAGCAGCTCCAACCCGTCCCACTCATAGACTGGGCGGCCAAGCAGTGTGAGCTGCGTGCAATGATGGTCGGTCGCGACCCGCGACAGACGACCGCCGACATAGTCGAGGGAGGGCGCGCCGAGACCACGGTCTTCGATGATCAGGTCGGCGGTTGTGTCCGCCCCAGCCTCCCAGGCCGCCTTGGCGTCGGCGATTTCTTCCGGTGCGAAACCGAACTTTGCAAGATCCTCGAAACCGGCAGCCATGCCAGCGGAGAGGGTCGCGTGATCTTCCACCCGCTCGACCGGGCCGTAGGGGGCGGCAACGGCCGCCACCTCCTCGCGCGTCATGCCGAGTCGCAATTGGCCGAGGCAAAGCTGGTCGAGCCCATCAGGCTTGTGCAGCGTCCAAGCCCTGCTGAAATCAAGTTCGTCGTTCATTCGATGGTGTCCCGCGGTTTCGAATCCACGAGCAGAGGCTCTTACCGGGTGTCCGCTTTGGGGCCCTTTTGGGAGATGTCCGACGTCGGAGCGATCGAGTTGATGCTAGCCGTTTTCTTCCTGCCCATCGACGTTCGTATTTGCAATCTGCCGGCTTTCCTTTTTGAGGGGGCGCGCCACCGGGCAGACGTCCTGCACGAAGCCGTTCAGCGTATTGGCAAGGTTGTTGGGCACGATCGAATAATGAATGAACTGGCCTTGTCGCTTCTTGGCGATCAGGCCGGCATTCTCCAGCACCCCTAGATGCTGAGAGATTGAGGGCTTCGATATGTCGAAGCGCGCCGCGATCTCGCCCGCTGTCATCGACGTATGGGCCAGATAGGCCAGAATGCGCCGGCGCGGGGCCGATGCCAGCGCTTCGAAGACACGTTGGAACGAGCCGTTCGAACTCAACGCTTCTTCCATCAACTCGTCCGGGTTCCGCTCTGCCACGTCCACCTCAATGCATAATTAGACTATTGCCTAATTATCTAATTTAGGCGAATAGATATTTAGCTTATGGCCTAAATGCTCTCTGGCCAGCCATTTTGCAAGCGCGGAGCGATGTGACACCTGGAGGTGACGATGACCGCGGTCACGACGCAAACCCTTTCAACCGAACGCATGATCGCAGGCCCGAAGAGCAGTGCCACTGATGGCGATGTGATCTGGGTGCCGACAAAATCCATCTGGACCGGTCTCATGACGCTGGGCGCGCTGGTTCTCGGCCCCCTCACCTTCAGCTGGGACGCGTTCATCCTCTTCGTCGTCACGACGGCGATCACCATCTGCGCCGGCCATTCCGTCGGAATGCACCGCCTCCTCATTCATCGCTCGTTTAAGACCAGCAAGACGGTGGAATACATCCTCGTCTATCTCGGTACGCTCGTCGGCATGGCCGGGCCGTTCGGCATGATCCATGCGCATGACATCCGCGACTGGGCACAGCGTCAACGCGACTGCCACCCGCTGCATGCGCATCGTCGCTCGTTCTTCGTCGATGCGTGGTGGCAGATGCATTGCGCGGTCAGCCTGCGCCATCCGCCCACCTTCGTCATCGAAAAACCCGTGCATGACGACCGGTTCTATCGGTTCCTCGAACGGACCTGGATGGCGCAGCAATTGCCCTGGGCCGTCCTGTTCTTCGCCATCGGCGGCTGGAGCTGGCTGGTATGGGGGATTGCGGTCCGCGTTTCGGTCTCGCTGACCGGCCACTGGCTGATCGGCCATTTCGCCCATCGCCGCGGCCACCAGGGCTGGAGTGTCGACGACGTCGCGGTTCAGGGCTACGACCTGCCTTCTTTCGGGCTGGTCACCTTCGGCGAAGCCTTTCATGGCAACCACCACGCCTTCCCGCAATCGGCGCGCCTTGGCCTGGAAGACGGCCAGATCGATCTCGGATGGACCTTCATCCAGGCGCTGATCGCACTCGGTCTCGCCGCTGAAGTGAAGCTGCCCGAGAACACGCAGGCTCGCGACGGGTTGCAACGGATGCCAGAGGCCGGGCCGTATGTTTCGCGGACATGTCTGCGAACCTGCAAGGGGGCTGTCCGATGTCGGCGCGCCGTCAGTGAGGGGCCGCTCCAAAACGCATGCTGCACAGCTGCCTGCGGCCAGTGAACGAGGGATTTCGGCAGATGTCGATGGCGCAGTGGATGGATTTGGCACTTCGTCCGCTGGCAATTTTTGGCATCTCTGAGGTTGAATTTCGCGACCAAAATATCGCATCGTGCCGACCGTGAAGGCAGTGTGCCGATCAGCTCGCCACCCCTCTCCGACAAACGATTTTCGAATGAATGAGTATGCGATCCTGGCTGTGAGCCTGGTTGGCGGAACTGCCGGCGCCGCGCTTGGCGCGCGGCTTTCAGGCGCGCCGGTGTGGAAAGGCGCGCTCGCCGCCGGACTTGCCTCGATCGTGCAGCTGGTTGCCGGAGAGCTGGCGGATATTCAGCAGCCTCTCGTCTCCTCCCTTGTCTATCTGATAGCCGTCGGGCTCATTGGCGGTCGGTGGGGTATCGGTTTGACGACCCGCCAGCTTTCACTGGTGGTGATCGGCAGTGTCCTTTTGGTCGCGGTCGCTGCGGTTACAATCCTCTATTTCGTCCCGTCCCTTCTCGATATTTGAGGGGATGCACGATGGCACAAACCACCGCTCCAAATGCCGAGCGATAGGCTCGCGTGGTTCGTCCGGCGGAAAATTCGGGCCGCAGAGTTGGAAGAAGAAGGCGGAATGGGAGCGAAACCCTCGGGCGATCGCCTGGTGAATCTCGAGATTTTTGAGCATGGCAGCGACGCCTTGGTGCTCGCGTCCCGGCTCGAAGCCTATGGCCTCTTCGTTCACGTCTCCAAGCAGGCCGGCGCCCTTGCGATGCGGCAACAGATCCAGCTTGGCGGAATCGCGGTCATGGTGCGGGCAAGCGATTACGAGACGGCCAAAACGATCATGGAGGACGTGGGCGTTGCTCCGGATGCGGTCGAGCCGGTGCCGGCATATGACGGGAACAAGGCGGCGATCGGGGTTGTGGGGCTAGCCGCAGCGATGACGCTGGTCGTTGCCATCGAAACGCTCGGCGGATTTGAGGGCGAGCTTTTCGGCCCCTTCAATCTCATGCCGATCATCCACAGCCTTCTCGTTCTGGAGGCGATCCGCCTTCACAGGCAATGGTGGACATTGCTGACCGTGCCGATCGCGGTCGTCTTTGTCTTGCGCTTTTTGTTTCTCTGAAGCGCCGGGAGAATGCGTCCGGCAATCAACGGGCGAGCTTGTGCTGAAATCGCGTCCTCATTTCAGAACAAATCGTAGATCCACATGCCGACGAACGACCAGAAGACGGCGAGCTGAATAGTGATCGCCCTCCAGGCGAGAGCAACGAAGACGGCAATCGATCTGGAGAAGAACGTGCGATTGTCATTGGCCGGGGAACGCATGGGTTCGCCTTCCAAGTCAAGGATTTAACACCTTTTATGGCCAACACCGTACGATCCGAATCCGGCAAAGTTTCAACTCGTCGGGGATACTTTGCTTTTATCGTCAACCTGAAAATCGCGCGCCGATGCGCACGGCTGCCGCGGGTGTCAACAGCGGCAAACCTGCGCCGTTCAGCAAGCGCTTCCGCGGATCATCCGCAGTCAGGTCGCGTCATCGTGGCGACTATGTTTTGACAGTTTCCGAGATCGCCTATCCGGCGATCTGGCGTTGTCTCGCAGATCCGTTGTGCTGACCGGCCTCTTTAAGAAAAGCGGGTACACGGTCGGCTGGTAGGGGCTTGCTGAAGAGGTAACCCTGCCCGTGCACGCAGCCGATCTGGCTCAGGTGTTCATACTGACTCTTGAGTTCTATCCCCTCCGCCGTCGTCTGCACGTTCAGCCCCTGGCCGAGTTCGACGATCGACCGCATGATCTTCGCCTGTTTGGCGTTGGCTTCGAAGGAACCGATGAAGCTGCGGTCGATCTTGATCCTGTCGAACGGGATATTGGCGAGCTGCGAAAGGCTGGAGAAGCCAGTACCGAAGTCATCTATGGCGACAGTCATACCGGCCGTCCGAAGCTCATCGATAATCGTCCTCGCGGTCTGAAGATTCTGGATCAACGCGCTTTCCGTGATTTCCACCTCAAGACGATGGGGCGGCAGGCCCGTCTCCGACAGGATGCGAATGATCCGCAGACCGAGAAGGTGGTCGGCAAGTTGCATCGGAGAGAGGTTGAAGGCGACGTAGAAATCGCTTGGCCAAGTAAGGGCGTCGAGGCATGCCTGTCTCAGCAATTGCTCGGAAAGACGGGTGATCAACCCCGCCTCTTCGGCGATTGTGATGAACTTCGAGGGCGGAATCGACGTGCGGTCTTCGAGAGTCCACCGGGCCAGTGCTTCGAAGCCCCGGACCTGCTGCGTTCCCAGGTCGATCAGCGGCTGGTAGTGGAGGCGAATCTGATGCTCGTCGATCGCATGGCGGAGCGCGCGCTCGATTTCGACACGCTCGACCTGCGCATCCTGAAGGCTGGGTTCGAAAGCGCAGACTGTGTTACGGCCCCGACGCTTGGCGGCATACATCGCCATATCGGCCTGCTGCATCGCCTCCTCGAAACCACGGACCTTGCAATAGGGTGCAAACCCGATTGAGGCACCCACATCGACCTGGATACCGCAGATCACGATCGGCGCGGCGAGGATCTCTATGATCTGATCGCAGAGACCGTTCGCGTCCTCACCGATAGCCGATGTGAGCAGCAGGAATTCATCGCCGCCGAGCCGAATAATGACCTCTGTCGGACACGCGCTCCGCAAGCGCTGGCTGACGACGACGAGCAATTCGTCGCCGCCATGGTGGCCCACGAGATCGTTGACCTTCTTGAAGCCGTCGAGATCGACGGCAATGACCGACCCGACCTCCGCGATACCCCAGTTCCCGTCGGCGAGGCGCGCGTCGATGAAATGGCGGTTTGGAAGCTGTGTCAGTGGGTCGTGATAGGCAAACCATGCCGCCTCGAGCTCCGCCGCATTACGCTGCCTTGTTTCCTTTCGGAGTTCTCTCAGGCGGCGCCAAGCATAGACGAAACCCATGAGACCTGCCGACAGGATAGCAAAGATGATCTCGTCGAGTTCCCAGCGCTCGTGCTTCTCAAGAAACTGAGCCAGGAAATCAAATGCGTCGTAGTTGTGGGCAAGCCCCCAGATCACCAGTCCAAAGACGGACAGAATCAAAATCTCTCGTGAGGCCGCATTCTGAAAAATCTTCATGATGATCCCGGAGTCAGCGCGATCGGAGCATGAAAACACTAAAGTGCTTATGATTTCTTTCTTTTAGGAAGACGAGAGATGAAATCGCTATAATAATTAGCCCCTCGACATTGCCTCCGACCTGACAAAAATTAATGGGCCAGTTTCGTAGTATGAGCGCAGTTGTTGGCCGGAGCTTCTGTATGCAATTATTACACAGACTGCATCAGCAATTTTTGGAAAACTCTCCGCTACATTTCAAAGCCGATACGAGAAAGAACATGCCGAATATTCAAGTTTACTCAATTTCGACTGACTTTCGGACAAGGCCGACAGACTGGCGGTGGGACGGAGGCTGGCGTTTCAACAACCCCATTTTCCATTTGGAGAGCGTGAATTCCGCAAGATCGACGATCGCTGAATAGCGAGGCATCCGAAGACCGGCCGCTTTTCGCCTGAATTTGGCTTGAATTCCGTCGAACTGCTAAAGGTCCGACCTAGTATGAACGGGACAAGCTGAGAATCGCCCGTTCACCCGGTGACCACAAGCCATTCACCTGAAGGAGTTCACCCATGTTTCGCCGTCCGAGCCTCGTTGCGGTTCTCGCTTCGGCAGCGTTTTTGACAGCACCTGCCGCGGCATCGGCCTTTACGATGCCAGCCGCTCCCAAAGCCGTTGAGCGCTCGCAGGCCGGCAATGCTCCGGTCGTACTGGCGCAGTCCGGCGATGTCCTGTCGCGTATCCAGCGGCTGGAGGACGAGGTTCGCCGGCTGAACGGACGGGTCGAGGAACTTTCCTTCCAGCTGTTGCAGTCCCAGGAGGACATGCGCCGCGCCCAGGAAAACAACGAGTTCCGCTTTCAGGACCTTGAGCAAGGCGCAGGCTCGGCGGGCTCCGGCGACGGTCTTCCCGATCAGCGCGGCGATCTCGGCACTGATACAGGGACGAGTACCGGCGCTGACGGTGGCGCGGGATCGGACACCGCAGCCGCACCGACGGACGGATTTTCGGATGAGGATATCGCCGGGATCATCGGCGATTCCGGTGGATCGGGAGACCGCGGCAACACGCCGCCTGCGACCTCGAACCAGCCTGTCGCCGCAGCCTCGGGCGATGCCGGCACGGTCTACAACGAGGCCTATGATCAGCTTCTTGCCGGCGACTATGCGAACGCAGAGCAGTCGTTTCGGCAATATGTGCAGACCTACCCGGATGCGCCCGACGCCGCCGACGCGCAATACTGGCTGGGCGAAAGCCTCTATCAGCAGCAGCTCTATGCCGACGCGGCCGAAGTCTTCCTGAATGGACAAAAAGACAATCCGGAAGCCGACAAGGCGCCGGATATGATGCTGAAGCTCGGCATGTCGCTGGCCGCCCTCGGTAATGACGAAACAGCGTGCATCACCTATCGCGAAGTCGGCGATCGTTATCCGCAGATGAGCGATTCCGTGCGCCGCAAGCTCGGCGAAGAGCAGAAAAACGCACAGTGCTGACCGCTCCCGGTCGTTGAAACTCTATCATCCGGAAGCGCTGCCCGGCACGGAACCGCTGTCGCCGGGCGATCTTGAAGATCTGCTGCGGTTTCAATGCCAGCTGGCGGGTCAAAAAAAGGCGCCCACTCGGCTTCTTGTCGCCGTCTCGGGCGGGCCGGATTCTCTCGCGCTTCTTCTCTTGGCGAGTCGGTTGTCGCGCTCCGGTTTTGCGATCCATGCGGCGACAGTCGATCACGGTTTGCGGCCCGAGGCACGCGAGGAAGCGGTCTATGTCGCCGAGGTCTGCAAACGCTTCGACATACCGCATGAAGTCCTGGTCTGGGCAGGCTGGAACAGAGCCAGCAATCTTCAGGCGGCCGCGCGCACGGCACGGTACCGGTTGTTGGCCGATGAGGCTTATCGCATCGGTGCGACCGCCATTCTGACCGCGCATCATTTGAACGACCAGATCGAGACCGTGCTTCATGCGATGGAGCGGGGCCATCGGCAGAGCCGGTTTGCCGGAATGCGGGGATGCCGTGATCTGGAACCCGGTCTGGCGCTCGTCCGACCTTTTCTTGAGGAAACACCAGACCGCCTGCGGAAAGTTCTCGTCGAGGCCGGCATCGCGGCGGTCGCCGATCCCTCGAACGAGGACCGTCGCTTCGCGCGCGTGCGGCATCGTCAGGACATCGCAGCAATGTCGGAGGAGCGGATTGCGGAGATCGTCGCGATCCAGCGCGAGGCAGAGGGTCGCAGGAGCCGCGGCGAGCAGGAGCTGGCCCGTAAAATCACGGTCATGATGGAGCAGGATCAGCTTGTCTTCGACGACGAAGCGGGCAGCGTGGCCCTGGCTGAGCCGGGGTTCCGAAACCTGCCGAACGATCTTGGGGAGGACCTGCTGGCGCGCATCGTCCGCGCCATCGGAGGCAACGCGCACCCGGCGGAGCGCGCCGCGATCGGGCGGCTGGCAGAGAGGCTCAACCAGGAGAATTCAGCACTCGCCACTACGCTCGGCGGTACGCTGGTCCGCTCGGACGGAGCGACAATCCTCTTTCAGCGCGAATTCGGACGGGCCGGTCCGCCGGTGATCGCCGAAGCCTGGCTGCCCCCTCGCCTCGTCTTCGACGAGCGCTTCGATATTGAATTGTCGGAGGACGAAAAGAAGCTGGCGGCGGCGCGAAACGCAGTTCTTGCATCGTATGGCTCCACAGGCCGGGGCAATTCCCGGCATCGCACGATGCCTGCCCTTGTGGCGGCGGATGGCGCGGTTCTCGCAACGACTGCCGAAGTCGCGGACCGGGAGCAAAGGCGCGGAATGGATACAAGGCCGTTCGGGCACGTCCGGTGCCGGGTCCGATGGCGGTGCCTCGCCGACCTTCCGATGGATAACGAGACGGCCAATCGGACCGTCTGACTGCGCGCCGGCAAGTCTCGATTTCAAATAGGCGAGCTGGGCGTCAGACCTTGCCCCGCAGTGCCGTGGATGACATCGCGGTTCGCGTCCCGTGCAGGAACGTCCAGGCCGGTGCTGGACGGAAGGCGAGTGTGCCGGCTTCGTGCTCGGGCACGCGGAAGCGTTCGTAGCGGATCGCGAATTTGGAGGAGAGCGTGGAGAGCGTGTCGCCCGGACGGTCGATGACGGCGATTGGAACCGTCTCTGCTATCGTCTGCCAGTCCTGCCAGCGGTGAAAGCTCGTCAGGCTGTCGGCGCCCATGATCCAGACGAAGTTGATATGCGGCGCGCGCTCACGGGCTATGCGGATCGTGTCGGCCGTATAGCGCACATGATAGGCCGCCTCGAAGGCGGTCGCCCGGTGGCGAGGCCCGAGCGCGAGATTGCGCACGGCATCGAGACGAGCGGCGAGCGGCTCGAGCTCGCCATGATCCTTCAGCGGATTGCCGGGCGTGACCAGCCACCAGACGGCATCCAGCGAAAGCCGCTTGATTGCCCGCTCGGCGACCAGAAGATGCCCCTCGTGCGGCGGGTTAAACGAGCCGCCGTAAAGGCCGATCGCCTGCCCGCGGCCAGCCATGGGGATCTTCAGGTCGTAGGGCATCAGGCCGCTAAAGCCGCCCAATGGATCGCTGGTCGAAGCGCCTGTGATGGTGCTCAGAGCCTTGTCTGCCCGGAGCCGCGAACGCGGTAGTTGAAGCTGGTCAGCTGTTCGAGGCCGACGGGCCCGCGCGCGTGCATCTTGCCGGTCGCGATTCCGATCTCGGCGCCCATTCCGAACTCGCCGCCATCGGCGAATTGGGTCGATGCGTTGTGGAGGAGGATCGCGGAGTCAATGCCGTTCATGAAGGTCTCGACCGCCGCCTCGTCCTCGGCGATGATCGCCTCGGTGTGGTGGGAGGAATGGGCCTCTATGAACTCGACCGCATCCTCGACCCCGTCGACGAGCGCAACGGAGATGATCGAGTCGAGGTATTCGGTCGCGAAATCCTCTTCCGAAGACGCGTTTGCTCCCTTGTAGATCGCGCAAACTTCGTCGGTGCCGCGAATTTCGCAGCCCTTCTCGGCCAGCGCATCGAGCACGGGAGCAAGGAGCGTGTCCTTCGCCTTGCGATCGACAAGCAGCGTCTCGGCCGCGCCGCAGATGCCGGTGCGGCGCATCTTGGAATTGACCGCCACGTTCACCGCCATGTCGCGGTCAGCGGAGCCATCGATATAGACATGGCAGAGGCCTTCGAGATGGGCGAAGACCGGCACGCGCGCCTCGGACTGGACGCGGGCGACGAGGCTCTTGCCGCCGCGCGGCACGATGACGTCGATATTGCCGGAAAGGCCGGCCAGCATCTCGCCGACAGCAGCGCGGTCCGTCGAGGGCACGATCTGGATCGCGTGCTCGGGAAGGCCCGCCTCGATCAGCCCGGCGCGGAGCGCTGCATGGATCGCGGCGGAAGAATGCGCCGAGTCCGAGCCGCCGCGCAGAATGACGGCATTGCCGGATTTGAGGCAGAGCGCGCCGGCATCGGCCGTGACATTGGGCCGACTCTCGTAGATCACGCCGACGACGCCAAGCGGCGTGCGCACGCGGCTGATGTCGAGGCCGTTCGGCCGGGTCCAGGACGCCATGACGTCGCCGACGGGATCGGGGAGTTCGGCGATCGAGCGCAGGCCCTCGGACATGGCGATGACCCGGGCGGCATTCAGCGTCAGCCGGTCGATGAAGGAGGCCGGCGAGCCCTTTTCCTGAGCCCGCGCGACATCGATCTCGTTTTCGGCGAGAATGGTGCCGAGCGAGCCGACCAGCGCATCCGCCATCTTCTGGAGCGCGGTGTTCTTCTGCTCCGTCGAGGCGGTCGCGAGCACGCGGGCGGCTGCGCGGGCGCGCACGCCCATGTCGTGCATCAGATCGGTGATCGAGGCGTCCTGAGCCTCACGTTTGACGGTGTCGAGCATGGTATCCGGTCCGTTGGTTCTCGCGCCTTCTCGTCGTTCGGGGCGCATTGTCGTTCAAAACTATTCGGTTATCGAAGCCAGTTTCGGTAGGCCGGCATGGTATCCCTCATGTCCTCGTAGAGCCAGACCATGCGGTCGACGAACCAGAGCTTGGCGGCGACGGTTCCGAGCATGCCGATGACGGTGGCGCAGGCATCGAGGACGACGAGGCCATAGACGAGGACGGCCGCGAAAAGCCCGCTGACGGCCGAAAGAACCAGCCCCATCCTCTCGTGATGGGCCGGAATCGCGTGCTTGCGGCGGGCGATGAAGACCCGCTCGCCGAAAGTGCCTTTCGATGCCCAGTTGTCCGTCGAGGCGGGCGGCGGGAAGAGGCGAGGATTGACGAAGATGAAGGCGATGACCAGCGCCACCGGGATAAGCGCCCACCAGCCGATCCATTCCCGCGACCAGACGGCGAGCGCGAGCGCCGGCAGAATTGCGACACGGCTCCAGACGCTGAGCGGGTTCGCGTGCCGGGCCCAAGCGGCATCGTCCATGCCCATCAGCCGTTCGCTGGCCCGGAAGACGTCCATTACCGGGCCTCTTCCAGTTCCGTGTTCGTGGCACCCTCTGCTCCCGTGATCGCCAGATCGTCACGATGGATCATCGCGCCGCGCCCCTCATGGCCGAGCGCGTCCTCGATGGCGTCGGAGCGAAGGCCCGCGATCTTGTGCGCATCCTCGGAATCATAGGCGATCAGACCGCAGGCAACCGCCCTTCCCTTCTGGTCGAGAATGGCGACGGCATCGCCCCTGCGAAAGGTGCCGGTGACCTTGACGATGCCGGCGGGCAAAAGGCTCTTGCCGGAGCGGACAGCTCTCAGTGCACCGGCATCGATCGTGACCGAGCCATTGGTGGACAGGTGCCCGGCGATCCAGCGCTTTCGCGCGGTCTGCGGATTGCCGTTCGCCTTGAAATGGGTGAGCCGCTCGCCGTCCTCGATCGCCGACAGGGGATAGAGCCGTTTGCCGAGGGTGATCACCATGTCGGTGCCCGAGGCGGTCGCGATGCGGGCGGCGTCGATCTTGGTCTTCATGCCGCCGCGTGAGAGCTCCGAGCCGGCGGAACCCGCCATGGCGTCGATCTCCGGTGTGACCCGATCCACGACCGGAATATGGCGAGCGTTTGGGTCGTTGGCCGGCGGCGCCGTGTAGAGGCCGTCCACATCGGAGAGGAGGATCAGGAGATCGGCGTCCATCATGGTCGCGACGCGGGCGGCGAGGCGATCGTTGTCGCCATAGCGGATCTCGCCTGTCGCGACGGTATCGTTCTCGTTGATCACCGGGATCGCGCGCATGGAGAGCAGCGTGCCGATGGTCGCGCGGGCGTTGAGATAGGAACGGCGATGCTCGGTATCGTTGAAGGTGAGGAGGATCTGGCCGGCCTCAAAATTGTGCCGGGCGAGCATTTCCGAATAGGTGCGCGACAGCGCGATCTGGCCGACGGCAGCCGCCGCCTGGCTCTCCTCAAGCTTCAGGGGGCCGGGCGCGATCTTCAGAAGCGTGCGGCCCATGGCGATAGCGCCGGAGGAAACGACGAGGATTTCATGCCCACGTTCGGCAAGGCGTGCGATGTCCTCGCAAAGGGATTCCAGCCAGACCCGGCGCAGGCCGCGACCGCGATCGACGAGCAGCGCGGAGCCGATCTTGATGGTGATCCGCTTGTATTTGGACAGCGGAAAAGTCATCGGTCGGGGTCCCCATAGGCAAGGTCGGGCCGCCATTCGTCGGGTTCTTCCTCGGGAGCCTGTCGGTCAGCGGCGATCTCGGCGGCGAGCCGGCGGAGCACTTCGGTCAGTCCCTCGCGGCTGACGGCCGAGAGCTGAAGCGCCGTCTTGCCGGAGGCTTCCTTGAGGGCTGCGAGCTTTTCGGTGCGGGCCTCCTCGTCGAGCGTGTCGACCTGGCTGAGGCAGAGGACTTCGGGTTTGTCCGTCAGGCCGTGGCCGTAGGCTTCGAGCTCGCCGCGCACGGTGCGGTAGGCGAGAGCGACGTCCTCCTCGTTGCCGGAGACGAGATGCAGAAGCACGCTGGTACGCTCCACATGGCCGAGGAAACGGTCGCCGATCCCGACGCCGCGATGGGCGCCTTCGATGAGGCCAGGAATATCCGCGATGACGAATTCGGTCGCATCGATCTTGGCGACGCCGAGGCCGGGATGGAGCGTGGTGAAGGGATAGTCGGCGATCTTCGGCCGCGCGCGGGTCACCGTCGAGAGGAAGGTCGACTTGCCTGCATTGGGCAGGCCAACGAGACCGGCATCGGCAATCAGCTTCAGCCGCAGCCAGATCGTCAGGTCCTGGCCGGGTTGGCCGGGATTGGCGTGGCGCGGGGCCTGATTGACGGAAGATTTGAAGCGATCATTGCCGAAACCGCCATTGCCGCCGGCAGCAATCTTCTTCCTCTCGCCGACCTTTTCGAGGTCGCAGATCAGTGTCTCGTTGTCCTCGGCAAAGACCTGGGTGCCCGCCGGCACTTTCAGCGTGATGTCTTCACCGTTGCGTCCGTGCCGGTTGCGGCCCATGCCGTGGACGCCGGTCTCGGCCTTAAAATGCTGCTGGTAGCGATAGTCGATGAGGGTGTTGAGGCCTTCGACGGCCTCCACCCAGACATCGCCGCCGCGGCCGCCATCGCCGCCGTCCGGTCCGCCGAATTCAACATGCGCTTCGCGCCGGAACGAGACGGATCCCGCCCCGCCATCGCCCGAGCGGACGTAGACTTTGGCTTGGTCGAGAAATTTCATGGCGGCTCTTCAGTCCTTCGGTGTGGTGGTCTGTTCGGACGCGCTCAGCGACCCGGCTTATAGAAGGTGACGTCCGAACTTGCGAGCGGCAGATAGTATTTCGAAACCGTCACGTCGTTTGTCATCGTGCCATTTTGCTCGCGCTGCATGACGTGATGAAAGTGGAACAGCGTGTCAGAACCGTTGGGCGCGAAGCCGTCATAGTCGAGGACGAGGCGCTGCCGGTCGTATTCGCCGGAGACCGGCCTCGGCTCCGTCATTGTCCCGTCTGCGATGCCCGTCGTCACCGTGCCGGATATCGAGCCGTCGCGGTGTGCGAAGAGATCCCAGCGCTGCAGGGCCTCTCCATCCGAAAAGGTGAACCGCTCGTCGAGTTTCAGCTCCCCTTCGCTGTATTTGCCATCGAAGCGGGCCGTGAAGGCCTCGGTCGAGACGAACAG
This sequence comes from Fulvimarina thalattae, assembly GCF_040239565.1. NCBI lineage: Bacteria > Pseudomonadati > Pseudomonadota > Alphaproteobacteria > Hyphomicrobiales > Aurantimonadaceae > Fulvimarina > Fulvimarina thalattae. The sequence goes on along the minus strand of NZ_JBEHWS010000001.1, from coordinate 322,757 downwards.
CGTGGTGACCGTCCCCTTCGACGACGACTTTCCGTCGAAAAAGGAGAGAGGCGAATGCTTCCTGTCATCGGATGCGGCTCTCGCGCCCTCGACCGACGGGGCCGATGCCGCGATAATCATCGCGACGCCCGCCAGAACGAGAAGCTCGACAGCCTTCATATCTTCAACGTCCCCACATCCGGATCGAGCGCCATGAGCTCTTGTCGAGCATATAATGCTCACTGGCGACCCGGCCCGAGGCGAGAGAATCGATCATGCCCGGTCCGACAAAGGCGAAGCCGCACTTGCGGATAAGCTGCCGTGAGGCATCGTTGACCACCCGGCAGGAGACGTCGATCCGATCGAGCTTCAGGACCTCGAAGCCGTGATCGATCAGCTTCTGCACGGCCTCCGTGCCGTATCCAGCGCCCCAGTAGTCCTGTCCCAGCCAGTAGCCGAGTTCGGCGCGACCATTCTGCGCCCGGTGCAGGCCGCCGATCCCGATGAGCTCGCCGCTCTCGCGCAGGGTTATGGCGAAGATCGCGTTCTCCGGACGGCTCGCAATCTCGCGGAGGAAGTCTTTGGCATCTTCCATCTCGTAGGGCCATGGGACCCGCGAGAGCATCGCAACGACGTCGTAATCCGACAGATGCCGCGCGATCGCCGGTGCATCCACCATCGAGGGCGTACGCAGGACGAGCCGCCGGGTTCTTAATTCTTCGTCGTCATCGCCTGCGCATGTCAGTTCGTCTCTCATCTTGGCCTCCAGCAGAAACGAAATCAGGGGAGATGGCGGCCCATCTCCCCTTTCGTTTTCTGTCGGAATTCGCCTTTGGCGGGCTTCCTAGAAACGCCGGGTCGGTGGGACGCCGGCGTTCAGGAGAACACCGGTCATTCAGCGGCGGCGGCCGCCGGGAGAATCGAGATGTAGGTTCGTTTGTTCGCCTTCTTCTGGAAGACGACCTTGCCATCCGCCTTTGCAAAAAGCGTATGGTCCTTGCCCATTCCCACGTTCACACCCGGGTGCCATCGCGTACCGCGCTGACGCACGAGGATGTTGCCGGCAATGACCTGCTCGTCGCCGAACTTCTTCACGCCAAGGCGCTTCGATTCTGAGTCGCGTCCGTTGCGCGAGGAACCGCCAGCTTTCTTATGTGCCATTTCGAACTCTCCTTGCCTCGCTTGCGAGGCCGATGGGCTCGTGTTCAGCCCAGACTATGCGTTTGATCAGTTCAGGCGACCCGTTTTTGGATCGCCTCGACGAAATTTCCGGTTACGCGCCTGCGATGTCGGCGACGCGAACCTTGGTCAGGTCCTGGCGATGGCCACGGGTACGCTTGGAATTCTGGCGACGGCGCTTCTTGAAGGATATGACCTTCTTGCCACGCGTCTGCTCGACGATTTCCAGGGTGACCTTGGCACCGTCCACGAACGGCGTTCCGATCTTGGAGCCGACCATGAGGACTTCAGCCAGTTCCACCTTGTCGCCGGCTTCGCCCGGAATACGCTCGATGGTGAACTGATCATCGGCGGCAACGCGATACTGCTTGCCCCCGGTTTTGATGACTGCGAACATTTTATCTCCGTTCGTCTGATCGGCTCTCATGCCTGATCCTGCCGAGGCAGGCCGGCCGGGCCGTCTTCTTGTTCAGTCGGTTGACGTTTAAGACACTAAAAGGCTGGACCGCGCAGATTGCGCCCCAGCCTTTCGTTCAGGTCGTGCTATAAGCGCGACATACCGGCACGTCAAGCGCGAGAGGTCGATCGCCGGCAGGTTTTACCGCAAGTGGGTGCACATCACCCGATTTCATCAAGCCCGAGATCGACGATCGGGGCGGAATGGGTGAGCCAGCCGACCGAGATGAGGTCGACGCCGGCAGCCGAGACCGGGCCGACGGTTTCGCGGGTCATGCCGCCCGAGGCTTCGGTGATCGCGCGGCCGTCGACGATCCGCACGGCATCGCGCAGCGTTTCGGGGCTCATATTGTCGAGAAGGACCGCTCCCGGCTTATGCGCCATCGCCTCTTCGAGCTGTTCGAGCGTGTCGACCTCGATCTCAATCATCAGCAGGTGGCCGGCGTAGACTTTCGCGCGCTTCATCGCCTCGGAGACAGAGCCCGCGACGGCGATGTGGTTGTCCTTGATGAGGATCGCGTCGTCGAGGCCGAAGCGGTGATTGCCGCCGCCACCGGCTTTCACGGCGTGCTTTTCGAGAGCGCGCAGGCCCGGCGTCGTCTTGCGCGTGCAGACGATATCGGCCTTGCCGTGGGCCTTGGCGACCGTCACGAGATCGGCGGTCGCCGTCGCGATGCCGGACAGATGGCAGAGGAGATTGAGGGCGACGCGCTCGGCCGTGAGGATCGAGCGGGCTGGCCCCTCCATGCGCAGGACGGCATCGCCCGGCTCGAAGGAGGCGCCATCCGCCGAGACGAATTCGACGCTGATAGACGGATCGACCAGTTCGAAGGCAAGGCGAGCGGCCTCGATACCGGCGAGCGTGCCGGGCTTGCGGGCTGCAATCTGTCCGCGCATGCGGGCATCAGCCGGGATGACGGCCTCCGAGGTGACATCGCCGCGCCGGCCGAGGTCTTCGTGGAGCACCGCGCGGAGGATCGGCTCGATCAGAAAGCGCGAGGGGCCGGTCATGGCGGCGGAATACGATGCTGACATGGGATTGAAGTCTCTTCCGAAAAAATGTGCTCAGCGTGCGAGTTCGGGTAGGCGGACCTCTGCCGGATAGGCGGCCGGATGCGGATCACCGTGGGATACGGCATCGCCGAGGCGCGTGCGGCTGTGAACCGCTGGGCCTTCCTCTGGGTGGTCGGTGCGGAAATGGCCGCCCCGGCTCTCCTCGCGCGCCTTTGCGGCCCTTGCGATGGCAAGACCGATCTCCGCGGTCGCGAAGCCTTGCGCCGCAAGCGGGGTCAGATCCTCGATCGCGCGGTCGAGCCCTTCGGCATCTCGCGAGACGCCCACATCGCGGGCCATGATCGCGCGGACTTCAAAGAGCGCGTCGCTCGCCTCGCGCTCCTTCGGCGAACGCAGGGGCCTACCTGCGAGCGACAGCCGGTGCGGCAGTGCCTTGCGCCGGAAGCCCGCGATATCGGCAGCGATCCGCGCGCCGAAGACCAGCGCCTCGGCGAGCGAATTGGAGGCGAGCCGGTTTGCGCCGTGCAGGCCCGTCGAGGCGCATTCGCCAGCTGCCCAGAGGCCCGGCACGGAGGAGCGCCCGAGGGCATCCGTCTCGATCCCGCCCATGTGATAGTGCGCGGCGGGCGCGACCGGGATCGGCTGGACCGCCGGATCGGTGCCGTTGGCGCGGCAGAGCGCGGTGACGGTCGGAAAGCGCTTAGCGATCGAAACGCCGAGATGGGTGGCGTCGAGCGTGACGGTCTCGCCCCTTGCGCGCTCGGCGAAGATCGCGCGGGCGACCACGTCGCGCGGAGCGAGCTCGCGACCGGGCACATCTGCCATGAAGCGTTCGCCTTTGCCATTGAGGAGGATCGCCCCCTCCCCGCGCAGGGCCTCGGTTGCAAGCGGCAGCGGCGCGTCGGGCATGGCGGCGATGTCGATCGCAGTCGGATGGAACTGCACGAATTCCATGTCGCGCAGCACCGCGCCGGCGCGGCCCGCGAGCGCGAGGCCCGAGCCGGTGGCCCCCGAGGGGTTCGTCGTCTGGGCAAAGAGTGCGCCCAGCCCGCCGGTCGCAAGCACGGTCGCCTTGGCTGCAATGCCAAAGGCATCGCCATCGATCGCGCGGCAGAGCGCGCCTGACACGCGTCCTTCGCCATCCATAAGGAGAGAGGTCGCTACGACGCGTTCGAGGATCGTGATCTGCGGCTCGGCTTTCGCCGTCTCGACCAGCGTCTTCAGAACCGCATGGCCCGTTCCGTCACCGCCCGCCTTGACGATGCGGCGGGCCGAATGGGCAGCTTCCAGCCCGAGCGCGAGGTGACCTTCACCATTCCGGTCGAAGGGCACGCCCAGGCGGTCCAGCCAGCGCACGGCATCGCAGATCTCGGTCGCAACGAGAAGCGCGATTTCGGGAGCGGTGAGGCCGGCACCGGCGGCTATTGTATCGCGGGCATGAGCCTCGGGTCCGTCGTCTTCGCCAAACGCAGCGGCGATGCCGCCCTGTGCCCAGTCGGTCGCGGCTTCAAGGCCGAGCGGCGCTGCGGTGACGAGGGTGACGGGACCGTGCTCGGCAAGCTTCAGCGCCGTGGTGAGGCCGGCGACGCCCGCACCGATGACGAGGGCCGGCGTTTCGCGCTTCGGCGCCACGCCGTCGAAGTGGTTGGGGATGTGATGAAAGGTCATGTCGCTTGCCTCCTCGAGGCTGGACAAGGAAGGGATGGCGGCGCGGGATCGAGCGCCGCCGGAGAGCCTATGGCTCAGTTCCGAACTTCGAGCATCCGTTCGACGGCCCGGCGCGCCGGGGCCATCAGATGCTGCGGCACGATGACCTCGTGCTCCATGTTCTCCAGCGCCGAACGGATGTTCTTGAGCGTGATCCGCTTCATGTGCGGGCAGAGATTGCACGGTTTGACGAATTCGGTCTGAGGGTTCGCTGCCGCCACATTGTCACTCATCGAGCATTCGGTGATGAGCGCGACGCGGGCCGGCTTCTTCTCGGCCACGAAATCCGACATGTTCGCCGTCGAGCCGGCATAATCGGCCTCGGCAACCACCTCCGGCGGGCATTCCGGATGGGCGAGGATCGTCACGCCCGGATAGGCCTCGCGCATGTCGCGGATATCCTGCGGGGTGAACTGCTCATGCACCTCGCAATGGCCGGCCCAGGTTAGAATCTCGACCTCCGGAATATCGCGCTGGACGTTCTGGGCGAGATATTCGTCGGGCAGCATCAGGACGCGCGGCACGCCGAGCGAGCGGATGACGGCATGGGCGTTTCCGCTCGTGCAGCAGATATCGGAGGCCGCCTTCACCTCGGCCGAGGTGTTCACATAGGTGACCACAGGAACGCCCGGATATTTCTGGCGAAGGAGCGCGATGTCCTCGGCCGTGATCGAATCGGCGAGCGAACAGCCGGCGCGCATGTCCGGGATGAGCACCGTCTTCTCCGGATTGAGGAGCTTCGCCGTCTCGGCCATGAAGTGGACGCCGGCCATGACAATGACGTCGGCATCGGTCGTCACCGCCTCGCGGGCGAGCGCCAGCGAGTCGCCGACGATGTCGGAGACCGTGTGGAAGATTTCCGGCGTCTGATAGTTGTGCGCCAGGATGACGGCGTTTTTCTCGCGCTTTAGATCCAGGATCGCCTGAACATCGTCTTCCATAGTCGACCATTCGGGCCGTGGAATGAAGCGGCTCACCTTGTCGTAGAGCGCATCCGTCGTTCTGGCAGTCGGTCGTTCGAGAACGAGTTCGGTCATCGCGGGTCACCTCCATCCGCGACCGGACCGGAGCCTTGGGACGCGGGTTACCATTCGGCCCTTCCCGAGCCGGCTTATGCTACATATGAGCATAAGTACCGGAATGCAAGCCGAAAGGCTGGAAAGCGCACGAGGTGCTGCCTCGACACCCGCCTCATCGCCGATTCGAGCCCTTGGCTTCAGGCGTCTTTGGCGGGACGTTCCATCGTGATTTCGGGACGATAGCGGAAGAGTTTGGCAGGACGCCCGCCGGTCTGGGTCGAAAGCCGGCCGGTCTCCTCGATCAGGCCCTGGCTCTCCATCAGGCGGCGGAAATTCGGCTTGTGAAGTCGCACGCCTGAGAGCGCTTCGGCGATGCGCTGGAGATCGAACAGGGTGAACTCGTCGGGCATCAGCTCGAAGAGCACAGGACGATACTTGATCTTCGCGCGCAGCCTCCCGATCGCCGTCGCCAGCATGCGGCGGTGGTCAAGGGCGAGCGGCGCGCCGGTATCGCCCTTCGCCCGCACTTCGCAGCCCCGGTCGCGTCCGGCCTCGGCGACGAGGGCCGCCTCATAAAGGAGCTCGTAGCGCTCGAGCACACGCTCCTCGTTCCAACGATCGCCATCGTCGCCGAACGCCGAGGCGATGCGAGCGAGACGGCCGCGTTTCAATCCCGGGCCGGCAGCTTCCGCCCACTCTTGAAGGTCCTCGCGCAGGAGGGCGATCGATCCCGGTGCGCCTTCGCGCCAGTCCTCATAAGGAAAGTGGGCATAGAGATCGGCCCAACCGGCGGCGCGGCGCTCCTCGGCCGCACCACGCACGAGCGCCAGATAGGCGATCGAGACGAAGCGTCGTGTGCCGGGCCGGCTCTTGTCACCGAAGGTATAGAGCTGTTCGACAAAACCGAGCGGCTGGCCGGTCTGGCGCTCCACCCAGCTTCGGACGCCGGTTTCGAGGGTGCGGTGTTCGGCTTCGAGCGGACCGGCAGGAAGCGCCGAGGCTCCGTCCTCTCCGGAATTGGCCAGAAGCACGCGCGGACCGGCATCGTCGAAGGCGATCACGACAGCGTTGAGCCCGACGCCGACGGTCTGCCCCTGATGGGGCTGAAGCTCCAAAGCTCCGTCCGCTCGTTCAGCCATGCTCATCGGAATCTGATCGCCTGTTCCGCCGCCCCGTTCTCCTTTTTGCAGATAGCAATGATGGTGCTGGTAAAGAAGCCCGACAAAGGGCGCGGCATTCATTCTCCGGTAACGACGAATTCAAGACGCGGCCTTTGCGGCAGGGGGATTCACCGCTCATTGAGGCCTTTCGGCCATAAACGGGCTGAATCCACGGAGAGGTCCATGCAAGAGACCGCTTGTCATCGAAAGAACGTCCGAACGATCGGCAGCCTGTTCAAACGCTTGCGCGACGACCAAGAGGGTGTCGCAGCAATCGAATTCATGCTGTGCGCGTTGCCGTTCTTTACACTGGTCTTCGCGATCCTGGAGACGGCGATCGTCTTCGCCGCCGGTATCGTGCTCGAGAACGGGGTTCAGGGCGTCGCGCGACAGATCCTGACCGGTCAGTTGCAGAGCAAGGGCGAGGATGCGCCGGACAAAGAAGAGTTTCGCACTCTCGTCTGTGACAAGGTCTCTTTCTACCTTGCCTGCGACAAGCTCGAGATCGACCTCCAGACCTTCGACACCTTTTCCGACATCGACCTCACCTACGACCCGGACAAGTTCGGGTACAACCTCGGCGACAGCGAGGAGATCAGTGTTCTTCGGGTCTACTACAAATGGGAATGGCTGACCTCGATCCTCCACGGCATTTCGGGTGATGACGACGGCAAGCTCATCATCTCCTCGGTTGCCGCATTCAGAAACGAGCCCTTCTGATGACCCGCCCGATCCTGCCACGCTTTCGATCCGCGCTTGCCAGCCTACGGCGCGACAACACAGGCGTAGCCGCCGTCGAATTCGTAATGGTCCTGCCGCTCTTCGTCCTGATCTATCTCGGCATGTTCGAAGGCTCCAAGATCTATGAGGGAGCAACCAAGGCGAACACCGCCGCCGAGACCATTGGCGATCTCGTCTCGCGCACACGCTCGGTTTCGTCGTCCGAACTGAACAAGATCTTCACGGTCTCGAAGGCCATCATGTATCCGCTCGACTATACCAAGTTCGAGGTGACGATTTCCGGCATCGCGATCGACGAGAACGGCAAGGGCACGGTGGCCTGGTCGAAAAAGGACGGCGGCGGAGGACTGGCCAAGGATTCGGATTATCAGCTGCCGGATGAACTGAAGGACAATCCGAGCAAGTTCCTCATCATCGTGGACACGCGCTACACGCACGAGTCCCCGCTGCTGCATAGCGTGATCGCTTCCAGCCTCGATATCGACCGACAGTTCGCGGTCGTGCCCCGGCTTTCCACGGATATTCCCTGCAGCGACTGCTGAGTGGACCGGCCACCAAACCGGGATCAGGATGCCTGTTTGAGGATCGTGCGCGTCAACGCGATGACCGGGAGGATACCGGTGATAACGATCAGAAGAGCTGCGATCGAGGCATCCTCGAAGGCCGAACGCGAGGCGCTGGCATAGACGAAGGTTGCGAGCGTCTCGAAGTCGAACGGCCGGAGCAGGATCGTCGCCGACAGCTCCTTCACCGAATCCACGAAAACCAGCATGAAGCCAGTGAGAAGCGCCGGCGTCATCAGCGGCAGGAGGACCTGCCGCAAGGTGTTGCCGGGTCCATGGCCAAGAGTGCGCGCGGCATGATCGAGATGCGGCGAGAGCTTCGCGAAGCCCGACTCCATCGCGCCGTAGCCCATCGCCATGAACCGCACGAAACAGGCATAGACGATCGCCGCGCCCGAGCCGGAGAGCAGCAGGCCGGTCGAGATGCCGAAATTCGCGCGCAGATAGGCGTCGAGCGCATTGTCGAAGGCCGCAAGCGGAATGAGGACGCCGATCGCCAGCACCGTGCCCGGCACGGCGTAGCCGAGCGAGCCGAGCCGCACGAGACCGAGAAGGCGCCGCGAGCGGGTGAGCCGGACTCCATAGGCCATCATGAAGGCGGCGACGACGGTGAGGAGACCGGCTGAACCCGCGACGATCACCGTGTTTTCGAGCGCCGACCAGAGCGCGGGATCGGCAAACTGATCGAGCCGGCGGGAGGCGTAATCGCCCAGAATATAGGCCGGGATGCCGAAGCCGAAGGCGATCGGCAGCGTACAGGCGACGACCGCGAGCCCGGATGCCCAACCGCCGAGGGTCAGGCGACCGACAGCCGCGTTGTCGCCGCGCGCAAGGCTGTAGCGCTGGTCGCGCCGAGCCGCACGTTCCAGGATGACGAGCCCCACGATGACGATAAGCATTGCGAGCGCGAGCTGGGCGGCGCCTGCGAGATCACCCCGGTTGAGCCATGTGGAATAGACCGAGAAGGTCAGCGTTCTCACGCCGAGGAATTCCACCGCGCCGATATCGTTCACCGTTTCCATCAGCGCGAGCGCCACGCCGACGGCGATCGCCGGCCGCGCCATCGGCAGGAGAACCTTGAGGAAGGCTCCGCCCGGCCCCGCGCCGAGGGTGCGCGCGACATCGGCCGCCTTGCGTCCCTGCATCAGGAAGACGATCCGCACCGTGAGGAAGACGTAGGGATAAAGGACGCTCGACAGGATCAGCACCGCGCCCCAGAGCGAGCGCACGTCTGGAAACCAGTAGTCACGGCTGGAGGTGAAGCCGAAGATGTCCCGGATCGCGGTCTGGACGGGCCCGGCGAAATGGAAGAACTCCGTCACGCAATAAGCGGCGATATAGGTCGGAACCGCGAGCGGCAGGACGAGTGCCCAGCAGAAGAAGCGGCGTCCGGGAAAATCGAAGCTCGCCGTCAGCCATGCGGTGACGACGCCGACAGTGCCTGTGACGAGCGCAACGCCGATCATCAGAAGGATCGTGACGCGGGTCGCCTCGGGAAGGACCGTCGAAAGAAGATGGCTCCAGTTGTCGCTCGCGCCCGACGAGAGTGCGATAACGACAAGGGCAAAAACCGGCAATACGGTAAGAAGCGCGACTATGCCCGCGGTCACAAGCCAGCGCGTTCCCGTTCCGCGTCTCAGGCGACGACGGATTCTGAGGTCCGGTTTCAAGAACGGGGCAATTGCGGACATCGATCAGCGGTGCTGGGGTTGGAACGAGGGGCCAGACATGGAAAACGCCCCGCCCGGAAATCCGAGCGAGGCGCCAGGTAACGGAGGCTGGCTGATATCAGCTCTGCGGACCGGAGTCATAGGCGACCTCGTCGACGATGCGCGAGGCTTCGTCACGATGCGAGGCGATATCGGACAGCGAGATGTCGTCCTTCTTGAACTCGCCGAAGCCCTGCACGAGCTCCGAGGCCTGGATGCCCGGCTCCAGCGGATATTCGTAATTGTCGTCCGCATAGATCTTCTGTGCCTCGTCCGAGGACAGGAAATTCATCAGCTGAACGGCGTTGTCGCGGTTCGGCGCGTTCTTGGCGAGCGCGACACCCGAAATATTGGCATGGGTGAGGCCGTTGTCGAAGGTCGGCATGATGACCTTGATGGCATCAGCCCATTCCTTCTGCTCGGGCTCTTCCTCGTTGGTGATCATCTTGCCGACATAATAGGTGTTGCCGAGCGCGATATCGCATTCGCCTGCGAAGATCGCCTTGGCCTGACCACGGTCGTTACCTTCGGGCCGGCGGGCAAGATTGTCGCGCAGACCGGCGACCCATTCGCGGGCGGCATCCTCGCCGTAATGCTCGATATAGGCGGCGATCAGCGCGACATTGTACTGATGCTGGCCCGAGCGGGTGCAGAGGCGGCCGCGCCATTCCTCCGAGGCCAGATCCTGGTAAGAAATCTCGTCGGTCTCGACGCGCTCCTTCGAGGCGTAGACGACACGGCCGCGGGCGGTCAGGCCGAACCACTGGTGATCGGCGTCCTGAAATTCGGCCGGAATGTTCTCGTTGATCTCTTCGCCGGTGACGGCCTGGGTGACCCCGGCCTGCTTGGCGGCATCGAGATTGCCGATATCGACGGTCATGATGAGGTCGGCCGGTGAGTTCGCGCCCTCGGCGGAAATGCGCTGTTCGAGCCCCTTGTCGATGAAGATCGTCGCGGTCGTCAGACCGGTCTCTTCGGTAAAGGCGTCGAGCACCGGCTGGATCAGCTCCGGCTGGCGCGACGTGTAAATGTTGACGTCGGCGGCAGAAGCGGCGCTCGGGGCAAGGGCGGCGATGCTGGCGGCAGTCAGTGCGGCGGCGCCGATGGATGTGTTGAATCTCATGGGGTCGTCATGTCCTTGCGGTCAAACTACGATTGGGTGCGGGCATGATGGAACACGTCGTGCGCGCGGGCGGGAGCCCGGCGCCGGAAGCGTATTCCTTTGGACGGATTTGCCTGACCAAAGCGCGCCTTGCAAGCACTCCGGCCAGAAAAATTCAGCAAAAACAACGGTTTAGAACAGTTCTAAACTTGAACTGTTCTAACTTTCTGGCGAAACTTTAGCGAATAGAGGATGATAGCCGGGAACACAGACGCGTATCTTCTTGTCACGCTCGACGGCCACAGCGATCTTTCAACGCGGCCTGGGTCAAGGGGAAGCAAGTTGCCCTTAAAGAACCATAACGACTCAATGCGGCTTCGCTCACCCCGACCGTGCGACCGGTTGGGAACCGACGACAGCGCAAAAAGCAACCGAAAATCGGCATGGGGACGCGGCACTCGCAAGTTGAACCCGCTGATATGCGTTGATTACGAACAATAGATTTTCTTACACTCTATACTTCAAAACCTAGTAAATAAAAGATAGAAAACATTCGCGTCTCAAAAACTAATAAACGGTGATCACGAGAACATTATTTTAAAAAAGGATTCTTGATTTCGTACTCAAAAAAGCATTCATATCGGATAGTCGAAAGATAATTTATTTTCAAGGCTCTCATTTGAATTTTAGGGTGCTATGTCGCTGGAGAACCCAAATGGACATTTCCAGGAGACGGCATTTTGGATCAACGCGTCGAAAGCATCAAGACATCCCACAAGCTCGATGGAGACACCGAGGCCCTGCGCGAATATTATGCCGACTGGGCGCGCGAATACGATAGTGACGTTGCGTCCGAGCGCTATGGTGGGCCGGGCGTCATCGCCGATGTCGCAACCACTGTCGCGCGCGGCTACATCAAGCGTCCACTGGCCGATATCCGCGTTCTCGACGCGGGCTGCGGCACGGGGCTCGCCGGTATCGAGCTCAAGAAGCGCGGCTTCGTGGACGTCGACGGCTTCGACCTGTCGGCCGAGATGACGGAAATCGCCGACGAGACCGGCGCCTACGACAAGCTCGCCGCCGATGTCGATCTCAATGTCGATCACAAGAACCCGCTCAAGCGGCGCTATGATCTCATGGTCTGCTGCGGCGTCCTCACCCTCGGCCATGTCGAACCGGACGCGCTCCTGCGTCTCGCCGACTATCTGAACGAGGGCGGCGTGATGGTGGTCTCCACGCGCAACAGCTATCTCGAGGGCTGCGACTATCGCGGCACCGCCGACCGCTTCGTGAAGGACGGCAAGCTGGAAAGCCTCGGCTGCCTGCCGAATGCCGACTATATCGAGGAAGAAGGCGCCCATTACTGGATCTACCGCAAGCCGGCGAGCACCTGACTCACGGCAAGGCAGAGTCCAGACTGCCCGACTGATCGGTCGATTATAACGACAAAGCCGCGGAGCGTTCACGACGCTTCGCGGCTTTGTCGTGCCTGGATATCCGTGGTGGCTACCTCTTTCGATCGATCGAGGCCGCTCGTCAGCCCGTGACCACACGATCTGGCGTGAAGCGTAGTTCCACCATGGTTCCGTGCTGCGGCACTGACTCGATCGAGATCGCGGCGCCGTTCGCCTCGGCCATGGCATAGGCGAGCGGTAGGCCCAGCCCGGTACCGACCCGATCCATACCGCCCTCGGCTTTCACCCGCCCATAGGGCTGCTTGGCGAGCTCCAATTCCTTCTCGGTCATTCCGACACCATTGTCGCGGCAGCGCAGCGTAACGCTGCCATCCTCCCGATACTGGCTCGACAGGATGATCTGGCCGCCGCCCGGCGTCGAATTGATCGCGTTCTGGATGAGATTGGTCACGATCTGGCGCAGCGAGCGTTCGTCGGCGATGACCGGCGGCACCGATGGCGGCAGGTTGGAGCGCAGGACCACGCGCGCGCTGCCCGCGACCGGCTGCATCATCGAGACGACCTCGCCCGCAACCTGATTGAGCGCGACGGTCCTGAAGTTGAGCTCCAGCCGGCCAGCTTCGGCCTTCGACAATTCCAGAAGATCGTTCACGAGGTCGAGCACATGGCGGCTCGATCGCTTGATATCGGCGATATAATCGAGATAGCGCGGATTGCCGATCGGCCCGAAGGCCTCGCTCTCGATCGCATCGGCAAAGCCGAGGACCGCCGTCATGGGCGTGCGAATTTCATGGCTGACGGATGCAAGGAACTGCGTCTTGCGCAAGGACTCATCCTCGGCGCGAAGACGGGCCGCCTCAGCATCGTTGTCGATCTCGCGCGGTTTTGCCGCCTTTGCGGCGGTCTCGTTGAGATCGCGCATGACGACGCACCAGCCGCCGGCCTCCAGCGGTTCGGCAACGGCTGTCAGATCGAGCGTCCCACCATCCTTCAGACGTATCGTCAGATCGACATCACCGCCGGCTCGCGCCTCCTGAAACCCGAGCGAGGCCTCTCGGATGAGATCGCGGGCGCGAGACCGGCTCTCGCCTTCGAAGAGTTCCGTGAAGAGCAGGCCAATCGGAGCCGCGTCTTGACCGCGCCCTTCCGCTCCGGTTTCGGCGTCCTTTTCGACAGCTTCGAGCTCGGTGGTCGCGGCAAACAATTCGCTGGCAAGATCATTGGCGGCCTCGACCTGACCTTCATGATCGAGCACCAGAACCGCCGCGCCCGCGGCTTCTACACTCGCTATCAGGTCGGCGAACCGATCCTGCGGGTCGTAGGCCTGTGGCGTTTCCGGGGCCCTTATTTCGTCGGGCTCCGGCGCCGGAACAGAGGCGAGATCGGTGACGGTAAGGCGCGGCGTCGCGAAGAACGAAATCACCAGGAAGGACTTGCCGCCCATGGCGATGCGCTGCATGCGGGCCCTGACATCGATCGTCTTGCCGTTCGCCCGGAGAAGGCGCACGCACTCGCTGCGCGCACCTTCTTCGAAGAGATGATCGAGCCCGCCGGCAGCGGCCAGAGAGGTCGCATCCCTGTAGCCGGTCAGATCGGCAAACTCGTCGTTCGTGAAGACCGTATGGTCGCCGCTCTGGACGAGGATCGGCACCGGCAGCCGGCCGTAATAGGCCTGAAGATCGGCCGCGACGGATCTGTTTGGCCGGCCTTTTTGAGTGGCCTCGTCTCGATGCGCCGAACCCGCTGCGTCTGCTGGGTCCGGATGAATGTCGGCAGGGGACGGCGCAGTGCCACCGAAAAGCGCGATCTTCTGCTTGGCGATCTGGATCGCTTCGTCGAGATCGGCACTGCGTTCACCACCCGACAGCGCGACCCCGATCTTGCGGAAGGCGGCTGCCTCCTCGTCGCTGAGGGGCGCGTCACGGCGCATCCGTCGCTCGGCGAGCTGGACGACGTGATCGTCGTCATTTTCAAGACTGCGGCCGGTTTCGGACGTCATCTCTTCGCTCGATGGGTCGGCGTCTTCATCGACGCCGAAATCGAGCTCCTCGCTCGGACGGCTGCGCACCGCCTCCGCGACGATCTCGTGCATGGTCGCACCGGTCGCAAGCTGCCAGCCCCAGGCCTCGGGATCGTCCTGCGCATCAGCGGGTCGAGCGACGCCAAAACCACGGAAACCATCAAAGCTGCGGTCACGGGAAAAGACCGGCAATGCGGCGAGGTCGATCGGTACGCGCTTGTCGCTCGACTCGACCGGCCAGAACACGGAGCGATCCGACCAGGTCTCGCGCCGGTCAATAAGCGGTGCGATCTCGTTATGCGGATCGAGGTCGAGAGCCTCGCTCAGATCGGCGAAGGAAATGCCGATCACATCTGCCGCGCGCGGCCCGACCACCGCCGCGAATTCCTGCGACAGGGCGTGAAAGCGACCCTCGTGATCGAGGCGCCAGACGAAGCGGGTCGGATCGGCGGAGAAGTCGGGGACGAATTCGGAAACCACTCCCTCACCTTCGTCGGGCAGAGCTTCGGACGTGTCGCCCGCGCGCTCTGACATTGGCTCGGCGGAGTTATCCATTGCAGCGGGTTCGGCTGCCGCCTTGTCGCCGGTGGGTTCGACCTTCTCGTCATTCTCGGCATTCGCACCGAATTCAGAACCGGAAACACTGGTTGAAGCGGCAAGGGTTGCCGCATCGGGCATCGACCAGTTCGAACGGACCGGGTCCTGGCGCTTCGATATTTCCGCGGCGGTCTGCTCGGTCTGATAGCCGGGGCTCTGCTGGTATGGCGCGGTGTCGTCGGTCGAGACATCACCTGCGACCACAGCTGCCGCAGGCTCCGTCGTTGCTTCCGATGCTTTCGCGTCGCGGCCTTCAGCTTCGGCATCGTCGGCAATGACCGGGAGATCGGCATCGCCGGACTCCGGGCTTGGCTGATGCACAACGGCTTCATCACTGATGCCGGCCGTCTCTTCTCGCTCCTTCTGAGAATAGTGATAGGCCGCCGCAGCGCCGATCCCGCCGGCAATAAAGGTCAAAATGGACACCGGCGCGCCTGATGGCTGTTCCGTGTTGGAAGACGGGATCGACGGAGTACCGCTTTCCTGTTCGTCGGTTTCCGAAGAGACGGCGTGCTGGCTGATCACCTCGTCGGGATGCGCTTCCGTCGGCTCGGCGTTCTCACGGGCGTTCTCTTCGATGGCTTCATCGCTGGACGATACGGGAAGCGCGCCGGCCATCTCCTCGGATGGCTGCGAGCTCTCAGGCGTGTCGTCAGCCGGAGAATGAAGAGCGTCGTCGACGTCATTGTCTTCATTCTTTTCCCCGGCGCCGGCCAGCCGTCCGAGAGCAGCTCCGCCGAGCGCAGCACCGGCTGCACTCAGAAGCGATCCGCTGACGGATTTGATGGTCTCGATCTCGCGGGTGAAGGAACCGCCTTCTGTCGAAGCCCAGTCCGCTTCCGTACCATCGTGGTGTCCGGCCATGCTTTGTCCGGTCTCGTCCACGTGGCCTTCAGCGCCCGTGTCTTGGTCGCCCTTTGCAGCCGGTTCCAAATCGAAGCTCAGGAGCCGGCTGTCATCCTTGTGCCAAACCGCTATGAGCCGCCGGTTGATCTTCGCGAGGCCGGCCGTCTTCCCGTTCGGCAGAAAGGCCAGATCGAGATCGGCGTCCCCATCCTTCAGATCATACAGATCCTCCAGGTAGACCTGTTCGGTCGCACCGAACCCTGCATCAAACCAGGATCGCTCCGAACTCCAGATCGCAATCGGCTGATTTCCGATCTCGGAAAGCGCGACAAGGGCTTCGCGGCTCCGAGCCGGAGCGTCTCCGGAGGCCGAAATCACGAGTACGCATTCGCGGCCGCCTGAACCGACGACGATCCGCTGGGTGGAGATTTCCGTTCCGGCACCGAACTCAGCGTCATGGAGACGCACGCTCACGTCATTTTGCAGTGCAGCAGAGATTTTCTGCGCGAGTTCGGCGTTTCCATCCATCTGCGGACCGGGCGCGAGGCCGAACAGGGTCGCGGCGGCTTCACTCGCCCAGACGATATGCGACAGGTCGGCGTTCGCCGCCAGCACCCAGCCGCCCGAGCGCCGCGCATCCCGCACGAGGGGGTGCGTCATCACCGCCAGGGTATCTGGCAGAGTTTCGCGGCTTGGGTCTCCGGACGTCACGGTCTCTTGGCCTCCGCTGATCTCATCATGCCGGGCTCGACTTGAGGTGTGTGCTTAACGAATGATTCATAATAGGCACACCGCTCAAAGGCCATGCTGAGCGACGACAGACCGCCGTTTTCCCGGGATCAGTCTTAACGCGTGGGGTTTGAGCAAAATGCCGACGATCTATGTTGCAATGCACAAAAATGGTTGCTATAAGAATAGGCAGAGATGGCCGGTAAGGAACATACCCCGGCTAACGATGTTGAATTACAACTAGTCATGAAGACAGGAGAGACTCGATGGCAGACGCCAAGAACAACGATCCGTTCGGCCTCGGCAACGCGCAGGCGATGATGGGCATGGACCCGGCCAAGATGACCGAAACCTTCCGCGCCATGACCCAGAAGTCCATGGAGCAGTCGAAGGAAGCCTATGGCCGCATGCGCTCCGCAGCGGACGAGGCGACGAAGGCTCTCGAATCCACCATGGAAAACGCGCATCAGGGCTCGCTTCAGCTTTCGAAGAAGGCTCTCGACGCCATGCGCGCCAACGCCGATCTCGGCTTCAAGCACCTCGACGCCATGATGGGCGCGAAGTCGTTCTCGGAAGTCATCGAGATGCAGACGTCCTATCTGCGCCAGCAGGCCGAGCTCAACACGACCCAGGCCAAGGAAATCCAGACGCTGACGCAGAGCGTCGCGCAGGAAATGATGAAGCCGGGCAAGGAAGCTTTCGAAAAGGCTTCCAAGCAGGGTTCCAAGTAAGTCAGCCGACACTTTATCGGTTTCTCTCGGCGGCCTTCGGACGACCGGCCATACCCGGCCCCATGGTCGGGCCGGCCGCTTTAGAGATCGCATGAAATCCCGGCCTACTGCCGGGATTTTGTATTTTGGGGACGGATTTTTCTTGTGCCCATTCCTGAGCGCTCGAACCGGGCGGCATTCAAGAAACTTCAGTTTAGCCCATGCGGCATCCCTGCCAGTCGAACGGCAGCGGAAGCGATTTACAAGACCGCGCACCTTTCCTATAGAGGCCGCGCAGCCGCTTAAGCTCTCTTGAGCGGCCATGACCGTTGGGGCGTCGCCAAGTGGTAAGGCAGCGGCTTTTGGTGCCGCCATTCGCAGGTTCGAATCCTGCCGCCCCAGCCAGGCTCGTTTCAAGACATGCGCTTTAATGACGCGCGCGGCTCACCGGGTCGCAACGCGCGAATTCTGGCCGACCGTTGGTCAGAGCATCAGACGCTTTCGTCGAGAGCCATGCGGGACTTCGCAATCTGCGCCATGGAGTTCGCGATGGTCTCGAAGGAGGTGTTCATCATGTGCCGGTGCTCGCGGACGAGCGAGCCGATGCGCTGCACCTCTTCTTGAAGCGTCTCGTCGTGACCCAGCATCTGCTCTTCCGCGATCTTGGTCACATCGAATTGAGAGGCGAAGATGTAGCGGACCCGGGCGCGTGAATCGGAGAGCTTTGTCATCAGGACGAGATTGACGAAGTGAGTTCCGTCCTTCCGGAAGTTGATCAGCGTCGTGCGGATCGATGTCGTCGCGGGATCGGTCAGGAAACGGCGTATTTCGTGACGGCCCGGCTGATCGCGCAGAGTGCCCTGCAAAAGACGGCAGTTTTTGCCGATGAGTTCGTCCGCCTCGTATCCGGAGAGCTCGCAGAACCGCGGATTGACGAGATTGAGTGGCAGATCCGGCGCGCCGGTTTCGGCGATCGTGACCGCGACCCTTGCTTCCTCGGCGAATTTCGCCAGCGACGACTCCAGGCTTGCGGTCACGGCCTTTCCTCTTATCTCGATGTTCGTTGGCCGGGCAGCGAAAAAACCTTTTAGCTCCGCCCCTTAAGGTGCGAGATGGTAGTGCGCGTCAGCACCTGGAACAGGCGCGGCGCGTCATTACCGCTCCTCTGGAACGATCAAGAAGGATTTTTGCGTGGACGCACAGACCTTGGTCGCGGTTCCCGTGATCGGCGTGGGAGCTTCGGCCGGCGGCCTTGAAGCGATCCGCGAGATGCTGACGGCAGCTGGCCAGGACACGCCCTTCGCTTTCGTCATCGTCCAGCATCTTGATCCCACGCATGAAAGCCTGCTCTCGGAGCTTCTCGGCCGCTGTACCTCTATGCCCGTCCGGCAGATCGAGGGCGGGGAAGTCGTGCGCGCCGGCGAGGTTCACGTCATCCCACCTGGCCGCAGGCTCGAAATCAAAAGCGGCCGCCTCGAACTGACGGACTTTGTTCAGCCGAGGGGCCTGCGCCGGCCGATCGACGATTTCTTCGAATCGCTGGCGCGGGATCAAGGCCCGAACGCGGCCTGTGTCATTTTGTCGGGGACCGGCGCGGACGGCACGACCGGGCTGAGAGCGGTAAAGGAGCACGGCGGCCTCTGCATCGCGCAGGATCCCGATACCGCAAAATACGACGGCATGCCGGTTTCGGCGGTCGGAACGGGCCTCGTCGACTTCGTGCGCGCGCCCGGTTCGATCATCGGATGCCTGAAGGAATTCTTCGAACGCGACGGTGCCGAGGGACCGAATGAAGGCGCAGCGGCGGTCGTCGCCGAACATGTGGACGACATGTGCGGGGCGCTTCGCGACGTCATCGGCCATGATTTTTCCGGCTACAAGCGGACGACGCTGGTTCGCCGCATCGAAAGGCGGATGAAGGTTCTCGGGATCGAAACGCCGCAGAGCTATCTCGACCGGATCCGCTCGTCTTCGGAAGAATGCGACGCCCTGTTCCGCGACCTGATGATCAACGTGACGCGGTTTTTCCGCGACCCGGAAATGTTCGAGGTCCTGAAGGAAAAGGTCGTCCTTCCCCTCGTCGAGTCGACACGGGCGAACGATGAAATCCGCATCTGGGTGCCAGGATGTTCCAGCGGCGAGGAAGCCTATTCGATCGCAATCCTCTTCGCCGACGCCCTGCGCGGGCGCAGCGATCGCCCCTTCGTGCAGGTCTTCGCCACCGATATCGACGACCGGATGCTCGCGATCGCCCGGGAAGGCAAATATCCGCTCTCGGCGATGGCGGATATTCCCGAGGAGCTGCGCGAGAATCATACGATCGCCCACGAAGGCTACTTGCAGATAAGCGCGAAGGTTCGCGACATCATCCGCTTCTCCTTGCACAGCCTGATCAAGGACCCCCCGTTTTCACGTGTCGATCTGGTGTCCTGCCGGAATGTCCTGATCTATTTCGACGACAAGCTGCAGCGACAGGTCTTTCCGATCGTCCACTATGCGCTGAAGCCCGGTGGCACGCTTTTCCTCGGCCCTTCGGAGAGTATCGGCCGCCACGAGGACATGTTCGCCGACCTCGACCGTCCGGCACGGATTTTCCGGCGGCTGGAAGGGCGAACCCCCTACCCCATCCGTCTGGCACCCGATCGGCGCAGTTCCTTTCCGTCGCCATCGCGGACACGGTCGGAAGAACACTCGTCGGACGTTCCGGAGGAAAGTTCGTCGGCAAGGCGCATCCTCGATCGATATGCCCCGGCCACCGTCGTCGCCGACCGGGATGGCGAGATGCTGTATTCGACCGGCCGACTGTCGAAATATCTGGAGTTCCCCCACTCCAATGCAGGAAGCATCTTTGTCACATCGGTCGCGCGTCCCGGGCTGCGGGACGTGCTGCCATCGCTCCTGCGTCAGGCGATCGACGACAAGAAGCGGACGATCGCACGGGACGTAACCGTACAGGCGGAGTTCGGCCAGCAACGGCTCGAGGTCATAGCGGACCCTTTGCCAGACGGGACCGCGCTCATCGTCTTCCGTGACACCTCGGCTTTCGATCCGAGCGACGAGGACATGGAAGAACTGCGGTCGACGGAGGATGCGACCCACGAACTCGAAGAAGAACTCAGGCAGACACGCCACAAGCTTCGCGGCGCGGTGGAAGAACTTGAGACCGCGAACGAGGAACTGAAGAGTTCCAACGAAGAAATGATGTCGATGAACGAGGAGCTTCAGTCGACGAACGAGGAACTCTCGACCGTCAACGACGAGCTCAAGTCCAAGGTCGACCAGCTTACGACAGCCAATTCGGACCTGCGCAACTTCTTCGAATCGACCCGCCTCGCCGTCGTCGTGGTCGATTCCGATCTTCGGATCAGAAGCTTCACGAAAGCGGCGATCGACGCCTTTCCGCTTCAGGACGGCGATCGCGGCCGCCACCTGTCCGATGTCGCGAGCCATCTTTCGGAAGAAGGCTTTCTGGAAGAGGCCCGTTCGGTCCTCGCCAGTGGAGAACCGGTCCTGCGTTCGGTGGCGCTGAAGGACGGGTCGGCCCGCTTTTCCATGCGCATCATGCCCTACCGCCTGATCGACGGGACGATCGACGGCGCGTCCATCGTGCTGACCGATGTGACGGAAATCCTCAACATGCAGGCCGCGCTCGAAGAACAGCGCGAACGGCTGAGGCTGGCAGTGCGCGTGGGCGGCATCGGCATATGGGAATACCGGATCGACGAAGAGCGCATCGTCGCGGACGAAACCGAATTCGGCTTCTTCGGTATCGAAGCGGAAGAAACCAGAAGCCTCGAATCGATGATGTCGATGATCCACTCCGAGGACCGAAAGCGGGTGGCAGACGCGCTCCAGCGCACGGTGTCCGCAGGGGGCCCGTTCGAAGAGTCGTTTCGCGTGGAACGCGAGGACGGAAGTCTCGTCCACCTCAAGGGCTCTGGTCGCCTGGTCGCCGGGCCGGGAAGAGGCCGGATCCTCGGCGTCTCGATCGACGTCACTCGCGAAGCGCGCTTCTCCGAGCAGCGTGAGTTCATGCTGCGTGAGATGAACCATCGGGTGAAGAACCTCTTTGCGGTCATCGCGAGCATGGTTTCGGGAGCCGCGCGAAACGCCGATAGCGTCGAAGCACTCGCCCGCAACGTGCGCGAGCGCATCACCGCTCTGGGCAATGCCCATTCCCTGACCCAGTCGACGGCGGGAGCGAGCAGCGTCCTTTTGAAGGACCTGATCACGGCTGTGCTCGAACCGTTCAAGACGGGCGAGAACGTCACCATCGAGGGGCCGGATGTGACGGTAACCGTCGAGAAGCTGACGGCGTTCGCCCTGATGATCCACGAATGGGCGACCAACGCCACCAAGTACGGTGGCCTCAGCGATGATGGCACTGGCCTCAAGATTTCGTGGATGACGACCGACGACGGCAAGCTCTTGCTCGACTGGTGCGAGGGCTTTCAGTCCGCAGTGCCAACGGAGGGCGCGACGCCGCAGGGATTCGGATCGCGGCTCGTGCAGTTTTCGATCAGCCAGCTGCGCGCTACCTATGAGGTCGAAACAGACAGGAAGGAACGCCGTATGAAACTTGTCGTCCCGGGTGTGGCTTGAGCGCCGGTCATCTGAGAGGTCTACGGGTCCTCATCGCCGAAGACGAGGCGCTGGTCGCCATGGATCTGACAGACACGGTCGAACTGGCGGGTGGAGAGGTCATCGGTCCATTCGCGACATCGCGTGAGTCGGCGGATGCACTAGGCTCGGCAAGCTTCGACATCGCCATTCTCGATGTACGGCTGGAGGACGGCGAGGTCTTTCCCGTGGCGGACGTGATCCGCGACCGCAATATTCCGATCGTCTTCCATTCCGGTCACATCAATCCGGCAGAACTCTCCAAGCGCTATCCGAATGCCGGCTTCTGCGCAAAACCATCGACGCCTGAGCGATTGGTCAGCATCCTCGTGGCCGTCCAGGAGACGAAATAGCGCCGCCTCGAAATGCTCAGGGAAAGCTTGAGAGGCTCGATGGTCCGCCATCAAGAGGACGGCTGCGTCATGCAGCCCTGCGCCGAACAGGCCGGCTTTCCTCGATGATCTTATTCCTGGAGCTCCCAGTCCGGAACTGATCAACCAAGCGTCCCAGCGTATTGGTTTCCGAGCTCAGCGTCTGGGTCGCCGCCGTGGTCTCTTCTACCATGGCTGCATTCTGCTGGGTCATCCGATCCATCTGGTCGGCAGCGGTGGAGACCTCGCGCAAGCTGACGGATTGATCATGCGCTGTGCGCGCGATACTTGCCACTTCCTTTGTCATCGCCGAGACCTGTCCCACGATTTCTTCGAGGCTCTTGCCAGAGGCGGTTACGAGCTCGACCCCTCTTCCGACCTCATCGCCCGATTGGGAAATGAGCGCTTTGATTTCCTGCGCTGCCGAAGCCGAGCGCTGCGAGAGAGCCCGCACTTCCTGTGCCACGACGGCAAAGCCGCGACCGGACTCGCCTGCGCGCGCCGCCTCCACGCCGGCATTGAGCGCCAGCAGATTGGTCTGGAACGCGATCTCATCGATCACCACGATGATCTTCCCGATCTCCTCGGAGGATCGTTCGATCGCAGCCATCGCCTGGATAGCCTTGCCGACGACCTGGCTGCCTTTTTCTGCATTGCCGCAGGCGGTTTCGGCCGAGAAGCGCGCTCTCTCGGCGCTTTCGGCGGTTTCGTGGATGGCCTGCGCGACCGCCGTCAACGCTGCTGTGGTCTCTTCAAGCCCCGCCGCCTGCTGCTCGCTGCGCTTGGCGAGATCGTTGGACGCCATGTTGATCTCGTCGAGGCCGCCGCGGATCGAGGAGATCGACGTCACGACAGCGCCAACGGCTCCTTCCAACCGTTCGATCGAATGATTGAACTGATCGCGGATCGCCTCGTATTCGGGAGCGATGCGCCCTGTCATCCTGACCGTGAGATCGCCGAGAGCCAGCTTGTCGAAGGCGCTTCGGATCTGCGCCACGAATTGCTCGAGCTCTTCCGCCTTGGCCCTTTCCGCACCGGCCCTGGCCTCTCGCTCGCGCTCTGTCTCGATCCGAGAGGCAAGGGCGGCGCCTTCTGCCGCCTCGCCGGAAGCAAGCGCGTGGCGGAACCCTTCCAGGGCCTTCGCGACGGCCCCCACCTCGTCATTGCGCGCCTGATCGGCGACGGGCGTCGTGTAATCCTTTTCGCCGAGCCGCGAAACCGAGCCCAGAAGCTGACCGAGTGGACGGCGCACGAAAAGCACGGAAGCCGCATAGATCGCGCCGAGAGCAACGAGCAGGATCAGAAGACCACCGCCGACCATGGAAAGCACCTCGGTGCGGATCGGGGCCGCGATGGTTTCGGTGGGGATGTCGATGACCGTCGCCCAGACCGCACCACCTTCCGGCACCGCGAAGGGGAAGATGATGCGCTCCACCGAAGTACCGCCAGTGCCTTGCACCCCGTTGAGAACACGGGGCGTTCCGTCGGCGATGGCGGAAGTCAGTTCTTTCGCGCCTGCGCCCTCATACGGTTTCATCATCAGGTCCGGCTCTGGCGGAACCAGCCAGTTGCCGGCCCCTGAGACGAGCAGCACACGCCCGTCGCCGAAAGGCTGCATCGCTTCCAGTCGCTTGCTCAGCGTATCGAGGCTGATGTCGACACCTGCAACCCCGATCTCGCGTCCTTTAACAAAGACCGGGAAGGCGATGGAGGTCATGAGCTTCTTGACCTCGGAGGCCATGTAGGGCTCGGTGATCGCGCCCTTGCCGCTTTCGGAAGCGAGCTTGTACCAGGCCGCCTCGTAATCGGCTGCGAAGGTGGAGAATTCGATCCCGCCATCGGCGGCGCGCGTCCAATATGGCGCGAAGACGCCGTCTTCGTTGGCTCCAGGAAGCGGCGCGGCGCCCTCCTCCGGCCTCGCACCGTCGAAGGCATTCGGGCGTTCGGCCATCCAACTGCCGAAGACGACGTCGTAATTTTCCACATTGGCGCGCAGCATGGCCATCACGGTCTCACGCTCGCGCATGCCCACCGCGTTCGCGGCACCGATCGCGCCGCTGGTCGCCTTGGCGGCGGAAGCGGCAAGGGCAACCTGAGTGGAGATGGAATTGGCCACCGAGTCGGCCTGCGCCTGTGCCTGCTCGAAGACGAGTTCGCGTGTGCTTTCGCTGGCATGCCAGCCTGAGAGAGCGATCGAGCCGACGAGGATCAATGCGACGGACCCGCCGGCGACCAGCATCAACTTGGCGGAGAGAGAGCGGACACGCACAGTCAGAGATCTCCAGTGCGGACGGAGCAAGCGGCGTCCGCGAACACGAACCAAAGATGGACTGAAGCGATGGCCCAACCCGTATCGCTTACCAGCTAATCTACAATTGTTTACATGTGGTTAGTGAAGCTTGAGGCCGAGAGCACCGGACAGATGCACCAGGTGCGCGAACATCGTCGACGGCGAGGGCAAATTGTTATTGAATGCAAGCAATTCTTGGCATCTCGGCGGAATTGCGGGCTTCGGCAAGTCCGGCCAGCCCGGCGGACCTGTCGATCAAAAAAAAATGGCGAGAAGGCCGAAATCCACCCGCTGGGTGCCTCGGTATGCGCGTTCAAACCCGGCAGGCAAGGCTTGATTCGAGCCGATGCGCGATGGGAAAAACGGCCGGGTCGCCAAGCGCCACCCAAGCCGTTGTTCCTGTCCATCAGCGCGGCGTGAAGACGAGGTCGTCCATGCGGGTGCCGGAGACCCTGCACCCGTTCTTTCGGACCGGTGCCCAACCGCCTATCTGCAGGGTGTTGTTCTCCATCCAGTAGCCCTCAACTTCGTAACCGGCGGGATTGCAGCCCCGCTTGAAGAGATGGGCCGTCCCTCTGACCCGCCTAAGGTTCGGGCCTCCGGAACCCCAAAAGCGACCCCGGAACAGCATCGTTCCCGGCCGAACGCCCTGGGCGCGCATTCCCTGTCTTGGCCGATCATATCCGATCGTGATGCCGCCACTGCTGCAAGCATGAATCAACATGCGTGAGCCGTTGTGTTGATAGACCGCCGTATCGCAGCCCTGGCCACGGGCTTCCGGCACGAAGGCGATGAAGCCGAACGAAAACGCTGCGGCCATGAGGCTTCGGAATGATGTCATCGTCGTTCCGCCCGATCTCGCCGCCAACTCAACAGCCGCGCTTGGCATAGGCGTCGCGAATGCCGTCACGCTTCGCGCTGTTGGCGAGCGACAGGGCGGTGCCGCGATCGAACGGCCCATCCACCGCGCACCAAAAACCGTTGCGGAAGTTCGGATAGTCGTTGGTGCGGATCGTCAGGAACCCGTTGCCGGCGGCCCGCCGGGCGACCGACTGGGACTTCGAGCAGGCGAAGATCGCGTACCAGCCGCAGCCCTGAAACGTATTCTGGGCGTTGGCATTGGAGGGCATGGCGACAGCCGCCGAAAGAGCGACGGCACCGATGGCACGGATGAAGAGCGTCCTGGTTCGCATTTGGATTTCCTTTCCCTGAAAGAGCCTCAAACCCTCCATGGTGGAAAGATGCACTGCTCTCCGCCCTCCCGGCATCATCCATCCTGATGAAGCGAGCGGTTTTTTCTAAGAATTTCACTGAGAGATACAGGAACCGGCCCTCGACGGGTGCGAATTACCGGAGCGAATATTCTGGAGGACCGACGTTGTGAGGGTGAGATCGGTCTCCAAGGCATCCAACAAAAGCCAGAGAACCGGATCGCTTCCCGCGTTTCGCCGCACGGGAGTAATTTCGTCGAACAGGGTCATGTCCGCCGACATCGGAGAAGAAACGCAAATTTCATGATGTTTGAAGATCTCCAGCGCTGACAAACGACGTCACGTTGCAAGTCATGGCAAATCGCTTCAGGAGCGTGAGACTTGCGGCAGTAAAAACCTACTCGATCACGCAAGAGACCGTCCGCGCGCAAATCTCCATTCCCAAAAAGCAGCAAACGTCCGAGCTGTTTGATCACCTCGCATTTCCCGCGAAACCTCTTACGACTCGTTCAGCTTTTTCTGGCTAAGCACCGAACGTCTCTTTTCGGCCGCATCATGTTCCAAACCCAAGACGCTTACGGACGCATTCTTGCTCGAGTGACGAAGCTGGCCGCGGGGCTCGTGGGCGTGCTGCTCGTCGTTCATCTCGCCGTCATCATCGCCGTCGGCCACTACGAGACCCGCTCCGCCCAGCATCGCGAGATGGAGCTGGCGCGGAACGCCCTCGACGCACAGGGGCTGAGTCTAGCGGCGATCGCCGTCGACTACAGCACCTGGACGGACGCGCTCCAGCATATGGTCATCGAATTCGATGCGGACTGGGCAGAAAGGAATATCGGCGAATGGTTACGCAAGAACTTCGCCATCGATATGGCCTTCATCATCAATGCGGATGGCAGGCCGGTCTTCGTCAGTGCGGATGTGCCCGCGAACAAAAGCGCAGATAGCCCCCGATTCAGCGCCGATATCGCCAGCGCGCTGGACGCACTCAGACCCGGAACCGCCTCGATGAGCGGTCTCGTCAGTTTTGAAGGAACGCCGGCCATCGCCGCGATCGCACCCGTCGCCTCGGACGAGGGAACCGTGCCGCCGGGGGTCGCCCCGCATTTTCTTCTGCTGGTCCAGCTTCTCCGCCCCACGGTTCTCGATACTCTTGCAGAGACACACGGATTGCCCGATCTCGCATTCGGATCGAGCGGCACTGTATCGATCCCGTTGGTCAGCGAGAACGGCCAGACCATCGGCGAGCTGTCTTGGGAAGGCAACCGGCCGGGCGATACGATGATGCACTTCGCGGTTCCGCTCTGGGCGCTTCTTGCCGTCGGCTTTGCGCTTTTGATGAGGCAGATCGTCCGGCAGGCCAATACCGCTACCCGGATGATCGAAGCGAGCGAACACCGCGCCAGCCATGATCCGCTCACCGGTCTTCCCAACCGGGCCGGTCTCATCCACCGCCTGGAGACGTCCGCGCGGATGTGCGAGGCGAACGGTGGGGGATTCTCGATCCTCTATCTAGATCTCGACGGGTTCAAGACGATCAACGACACCCATGGTCACGAGACCGGCGATCGGGTTCTGAAGGCCGTCGCGAACCGGATGCGCTATACGCTCTCGGATCTCAGCTATGCCTCACGCCTCAGCGGCGACGAGTTCGTCATCATCCTGCTTGCGCAGACCGAACCAAGTCCGATCCATGCACTCGCGACGGGGCTGATCGCGGCGATCGAAAGCCCGATCCAGATCGACGACACACTTACGGTTGAGGTCAGCGCAACCATCGGCGTTGCGACCGCGACCCGCAACGAGGCCGACCCGATACACCTGCTGCGCCACGCAGACGCCGCGCTTTACTTCGGCAAGAAAAACGGCAAGGGCCGCGTCTACTTCCCATCGCCGGCGGATGAAGACCGCCTGGCCGAAAAGACCGTCGAAGCGTCTAAGCCACGGGCCGCACATCGCGCTTTCAACCAATAGCCGTTCCGAGCGGTCACTCCGAAGTCTTCATCGTTGGGAATGGCGCCCGGTCGTCGAACATCTCGTGATGGCCCAATCGGCTACAGCCAGAAGAAGGCATCCGCTCCTTCTCAGGAGCGGAACAGGTTGTCGGGGTCGAAATGGCACCATTCCGAGATTTTCAGATAGGTCGCGGAAAACCCGGAAAGCGAAAAGTCGTCTGCGATGTACGGCGCTTTCCCGTTCGGCTCGACCTGGAATGCAACGGTATCGCCCTGTCGGAACGCATCGACCAGATCGGGCACGAAGCCGCCGGTCAGCGAGGCGCCGACCATGTAGCGATCGAAAGCGTCCTGCCCGTCATAGAACCACATCTCCGAGCCGAATTCCGTAGCACGCCCGTCGATCAGGATTTCGTAGGTGTCATCCTTTCTCAGAGGCAGCGGCAGATTGCTGTAGACGATCGGCAGATAGTCCGCGGCACCGTCGAAGCCGCCCATCTGGAATGAGATCACGAAATCGCCCTTGCCGTCGCTGCCGGTTCGCAGACGGCATTCCCCCGCCTCGAATTCGGCTGTCCAGGCGTTGCGCGACCAGGACCGCTCGGGACCGTCTGCGGCGAAGGCCGGTCCGGCCATGGCCGTCAGCGTGAGGCCGAGGACGATACGGACGAGAAGATTGTGCGGTTTCATCGGAGGCTCCCCTGTTCGGAGAGGGCTTACAACAAGATGTTCCAAGAAACGAACAGTCTTGTCCGGTCACGGATTTGCGGTTGGCTGTACGTGCGCTTGTATCTCCGGCTCGTCATTTCAAACACGTGATGCGACAGCCAGCCACCTATCTCAGCATGGTTTCGGGCAGGAAGAGAACGAGCGATGGAAAGACCGTCAGGAGGACGACCAGTGCGATCATCGACAGGAGAAACGGAAGAACGCCTGCGAAGATCTCGTTCAACGGGACCTTTGGCGCGACAGACTTGACGATGAAGACGTTGATGCCGACCGGCGGTGTGATGAGGCCCATTTCGAGCGTCAGCACGACGACGACACCGAACCAGATCGGGTCGAAACCAAGACCCGTGATGACCGGGAAGAAGATCGGCATCGTCAGGACCAGCATGGCGAAGCCTTCGAGGAAGCAGCCGAGTACGAGATAGGTCGCCAGAATGATGGCGAGCGTCCCGTACGGACCGAGATCGAGGGCGGTCAGGCCGTTGCCGATGGTCGTGGAGATATGGCTCAGCGCCAGGAACGGGCCGATGACATTCGCCGCGACGAGGATGAGGAGGACGGCGGCGGAGGTTGCCACGGAATCCATGACCGCGTTCAAGCAGCCGCGCATCGACAGGCCGCGCGTCGCAAAGCCGAAGACGAACACGAGGGCGACGCCGACGGCGGCCGCTTCGACAGGCGAGAAGACACCGAGATAGATGCCACCTATGGTGATGAGGACAACGAGGGTGATCGGCAGTGCGCCGAGGCTCGCCTCTGCCTTCTGGCGAAGGGACGTCTTCTCCCCCGCCGGACCGTAATGGGGCTTGATGGTCGAGAGCAGCCAGATCGTCGCGATGAAGAGAGCGGTCAGGATGAGCCCGGGAACGACACCGGCGAGGAAGAGCTGGCCGATCGATTGCCGGGTAAGGATCGCGTAGACGATGAAGCCGGTGGAGGGCGGGATGAGGATGCCGAGCGTGCCGCCGGCGGCGACCGCGCCGGTCGCGAGGCGCGGCGAGTAGTTAAACCGTTCCATCTCGGCGAGAGAGACCCGGCCCATGGTGAGCGCCGAGGCGACGGACGAGCCCGACAGGGCGGCAAAGCCGGCGCAGCCGAGAATGGTCGCCGAGGCAAGCCCGCCCTTGATCCAGCCGACCCAGGCATAAGCCGCGTCATAAAGCTTTCGGCTCATGCCGGATTCGGTCGCGATATTGCCCATCAGGATGAACAGCGGAATGATCACCAGATCGGCGGAGGTGGCGAGCGAATAGGTCTCGCTCGACAACAGGCTGAGAGCCGCAGTCGGCGAGTTGAGGATGAACAGCCCGCCGAGACCGACCGCGAACATGGCGAAAGCGACCGGAATGCGGAGCGCGAGGAGGGCGAGCAGGATAACGAGACCCGTGACGCCGATCAGTTCAGGGCTCATTTGCCGTCCTTGCGTCCGGTGAGGATCTGCACGATGCGCAGCAGCATCTGAAGCACCGCGATAGCGCTGAGGACCGCCAGCGCGATCTGAAACGGCGCCTCCGGAATGCGCAGGAGGTTGGTCGCGGAGTTCAGCATGACGGAATAGCCGGCCGCGACCCACATCTGCCAGGCGATGAGGCCGAACGCGACGGCGCCGACGGCATAGCCTACGATTGTCAGCACACGGTTGAGCGCTGCCGGAAAGACGCCTTGCAGAACGTCCACCTGGATATGGCCGTCCCTCCGGTCGAGATAGGCCATGCCGCCGAAGACGGCGAAGACAGCCGCGACCTGGACGATGTCACGGGCGCCGAAGAGCGGGGAGCCGAAATAGCGTCCGGCGACGTCGATGCAGACGACCGCCGTGATGACGACGAGGGCGACGCCGCCGAGCAGCGCCGCGAGGCCGACCAGAAGGCCGACCCCGCGTTCGATGAGGGAAAACATCTGCCGGCGACCTCGCGTCTTACTGGCTCGACTGGCCGGTCATGGCCGCGAGCACCTCTTCGGCCGGCAGGCCCTGCGCTGTGAGATCGGCGATGATGCTCTCGCGGACCTCGGTTGCGACCTTATCGAAGGGCGCGCTTTCTTCCTCAGAAAGCGTGATCACGGTCTTGCCCTCGGTCTCACGCAGTTCGTCGAGCACCCGGTCGGCGGCGGCGTTCCAGCCCTCTTCACCGGAGCGGGAAAGCTCCTTGCCGGCGGTGGCGTCGATCGCCTGCTTCTGGGCATCGGTGAGGCTGTCGTATTTCGCCTGATTGAGGACGACGTAAAAGAGGATATTGCCGAGCTGCGGGCCTTCCACATAAACGTCCGCGATCTCGTTAAGGCGGAAGTCGCCGACCGCCGAGGCGCCGGTGAGAACCCCGTCTATAAGGCCGGTCTGAAGGGCGGTGTACATTTCCGTCGCCGGCATCTGCACGGGCGTCGCGCCGAGCGCTTCGATCAGACGACCGGGATTGGAGCCGGAGACGCGGATTTTCAGGCCAGCGAGATCGTCCAGCGTGCGTACTTGCCTGTCGCCGAGGATGAGAATGTTCGGCTCGCTTGCCCAGAGCGCGACCGGACGCGTGCCCGGAAATTCGCTTGTGAGATAGTCGTCATAGACGTTCCAGACCGCCTCGTAGCCTGAGCCGGCCTCTTCGACGACGCCGGGCAATTCGACGATCATCGACAGCGGGAACTGCGAGGAAGTGTAGCCGGGCAGGCCCCATACCATGTCGGCGACGCCGGTCAGCGCGCGCTTGTATTGCTCTGCCGGGCCGGGGCCGAGTTCGCCGCCCGGATAGACGTCGACGACAAGCTCGCCGTCCGTTGCTTCCGTAAGCCCTTCGGACAGCGGGTCGATGATCGTGGGTTTCAGGGTGTGTTCGGGAGCCGCCCAGTGGGCGAATTTGAGATGGGTCTCCTGGGCAAGCGAGGGGCCTGCGATAAGACTGGCGGCAATTGCCGCGGCCCCAAGTATTTTCGTATTCAATGACAGCATGCGATTGTCCTCCCGATTGAGCGTTTTCGAAACGCGATAGGCGACCGGCCCGGGCCGATCGCGGCTTTCCTCTACCCAGACGCCGTCGACGCCTGGAGTCTGGTGTTCGCTTCACCCTTGGAGAGGGCGCGCAGATCGAAACCGGCGGCTGCGACGTCGTCCCGCGACGGAATTTCCTCCAAGGCGAGCAGCTTGCGGGCGGCCATATGCGGACCCGGCTGGTTGACGGTTTCGACCGAAACGAGCCGGCCTTCGCGGAAGCCGATCACGGTGTCCGCTTCGCCAATCACGTGCCAGCTGTCGGCGTGGGCGGTCAGGCCGGCGATCTGCAGCTTGAGTGAGCCCTGGTCGCTCCAGAACCAGGGAACCGCGCTGTAGCCGCCATCCGCCTTGCCCATCAGTCGCTTGGCGAGGTGCCGGGCCTGATCGGTCGCGGCCTGAACCGATTCCAGCCGCTGATGAGCGCCAAGCGGGCCCGGCACTGCCGCGCAGTCGCCGATCGCCGAAATCGCAAGGTCATCCGATGCAAGCCCTTCATCGACGACGATGCCGTTTCCAACTTCGAGGCCGCTCTCGGCAGCAAGCTCGGAATTCGGCCGGACACCGGTCGCGACAAGCACCAGATCGCCCTCGATCTCGGAGCCGTCCGCGAGGCTGACCGTATCGGCCGCACCGCCCTCGGGCGCGGAGATTTTCGTCGCCGCAGCATCGAGCAGCACTGTGGTGCCGCTTGCCCGGTGATGAGTGAGAAAGCGCTCGGAAATCGCCGGCGACACCGCGCGAGCCATCAGCCGCGGACCTGCCTCGATTACCGTCGTCGATACGCCGGCGGCCTCGGCCATCGCGGCGAATTCCAGACCGATGAAGCCACCGCCGACGACGATTGCGCGCTTGGCTTTCTCGAGACGCTCGCGGATATCCATCGCATGGGCAAGGCTGCGCAGTTCCACGACGCTCTCGTGATCGGCGCCCTCGATGGGCGGGCGCATGTTCCGCGCGCCGGTCGCGAGGACGAGATGATCGTAGTCGAGCCGCTCGCCATCCTCGATGACAACGCATCGGGCGCTTCGATCGACAGAGACGACGCGCGTGCTCTCACGCCGGTCGATATCGTTCTTCTCAAAGAAGCTTTCCGGCTTGAGGATCAGCCGGTCGGGATCGCCGTCCTTCATATAGGCCTTGGAAAGCGGCGGGCGCTGATAGGGCAGACCCGGTTCGTCCCCGATCATCGTGATCGGTCCCTCGTGCCCTTCCTGGCGCAGGCTCGCGGCGAGCTGAACGGCGGCATGACCGGCGCCCACGATGACGATCCGATCCGCCATGTCAGATTTGCGCCTCGGGCATGTGAACGACGAGGCCTTCGAGCTCTGGCGATATCTTGATCTGGCAGGAAAGACGGCTGGTCTCCGACATTTCGGAGGCCGCGCATTCCAGAAGATCGATCTCCCCGTCGTTGCGCTCGCCGGCCTTTTCTGCCCAGGCCTCATCCACATACACATGGCAGGTCGCGCACATCATGGAGCCCCCACATTCGCCAACGATACCGTCGATGTCGTTGGCAACGGCGGTCTGCATGACGCTGTCGCCGTCCTTGGCATCGACCTCGGTGCGCGTGCCGTCGGCGGTGACATAGATGATCTTCGTCATAGTTGCATTTCTCCCGTTCAGTGCATTTCTTGTATCGGTCCAGGTTCGGTGAAAGTCCGTCCCGGTCGATGACCGGCGGTCAGTTCAACTGCACCGGAAGGTTGATTGGCCCGCGGAAGCCAAATCCCCGCCATTTGACGACGTCCGGGTCGGTCAGTCTCATGTCGGCAAAGCGGTCGAACAGCATCGGCAGCATGATCTTGCCGACGGTGCGGCGGGCGATGTGGGCACCCGCGCAATGGTGCGGACCGCTGCCGAAGGACTGGTGCGGGTTCTTCTTACGGAAGACGTCGAAGCGGTCACCGTGTTCGAAGACCTCCTCGTCGTGGTTCGACGAGGCCTGGATGGTCATCACCGTGTCGCCCTTGGGGATGAGATGACCCCGGATTTCGGTATCCTCCGTGACGAGGCGCGAACTCGCTGAAATCGGCGCCACCCAGCGGATGCCTTCCTCGAAGGCGGCACCCCAGGCTTCCTGTCGTTTCACCTCTTCGAGCTGGTCGAGGTTCGTCAGAAGACCGAACAGGATTGTCGAAAGCCCGTCGCGCGGCTCGTTGATGCCGCCGCCGATGGCGATCTTGATGTTGGCGACGATCTGCGACTTCGGGATCGGCTTCTCCGCATTGACCATGGTGGAGAGGGCGGACGGATTTGGATCGGCCTTGTGCTTCTCGATCATCCGGTCGAAATGCGCGTTCATCTCGGCATTGGCCTTGTCGGTCGCCTCGAAGGGCTCCGGCTTCCAGCCGAAATTGCCGGCGCCATCCATAAGCGTCTGGGACCAGCGCTGCATTTCCTCGTCGGTGGCTTCCGGAATGCCGAGGATATGAGCGAGAATGCGCGCCGCGACCGGCCCCGCGAGATCGGAGAAGAGATCGACCGTCTCGCCGCGCGGAAGCCGCCCGATATAGTCGGCGACAATCTCCTCATAGAGAGGCCCCCAATGGTCCTTGATGGTCTTCGGCATGAAGGACGTCGCCATCGCCATGCGTTCGGCCATGTGCTCGGGCCCGTCCTTGCGCATCAGGGTGTGAGCCTGAAAGGCTGGCTTCATCGGCGTGTTCGGATCGTTCGACGAGAACAGCTCCGGATTGTCCTTCACATGCTTGGTGTCGGCCCATTTGGTAAGGAAGGTCCGCCCCACCGATTTCACCCGCACGACCGGCGCCTCGGCCCTGAGGCGCTTGTAGATCGGATAGGGATCGACGGTCAGCTGCTCGATCGTGATGTCTTCGTCGATCGGCGCATGGTCCAGTTCCTTGAGCATTGGACTTCCTTCCAAACGGTCAGCCGACCACCAGCGCGAGGCCGGGTACGGTCTTCATCAGGCTGCGGTCGCGATTGATGACATATTCGAGATTGGTGCGGGCAAGGCGCGCATGCTCGCGCATCAGGGCCTCGGCCCGTGCGCCCTCGCGGCGCATCACCGCGTCCATAACGCTGCGATGCTGGATCTGCGCACCGGTCAGGGACCGGCGAAATTCGGGCACGGCTCGCTGGCATTGCAGGAATGCGCTGGGCGAGGCGAAGGGCAGTCGGGCGGACCGTTCCACCTCGCGGCGCAGGATATCGCTGCGCGAAAGGGAAACGAGGTGGTGATGAAAGGCCTCGTTGGCATCGTGATAGGCGTCGAGATCGAGTTCGCTCTCGTCCGCGCCAAGGGCGTCGTCGATACGAGACAGAAGTACGGCCACGGCGGCCGCATCATCCTTGGAAACGCCGCGCTCGGCCGCGAGCCTTGCGGCCGTCCCCTCAAGAACGCCGCGCAGTTCGATGGCGTCCGCAACGTCATCGAAGGTGAAGCTGCGGACGACATAGCCGGTGGTCGACTTGCGCTCGAGCAGCCCCTCCAGTTCCAACTGTGAGAAGGCGTAGCGAAGCGGGGTGCGGGAAATGCCGAGACGCTCGGCAAGCTTGACCTCGTAGAGCCGCTCGCCGGCTGCAAGCTCGCCAGTCAGGATCAGATCGCGCAATTCCATGATCGCGCTCTGCGACTGGGCCTGCGGCTGGTTCTGGTTGGTTCCGCGCTGCCGCACGTGAAAACGTCCTTTCAAAGCAAGAGGCGTCTCACATGTCGCAAGGCAACAGTGCATGACCCTCCCAAGTCAGGCGTCATTATGTATACATTTCAGGCAATCGATTTTTCAAGACGAGAGCCATAGATTTTTTGGAATCAGTCCAAATTCGACTAAATGCTTTGTCTTGCCGGAACAACTGGGGTGCTTCGACGAAGCCCCAGAGTGCACGCCAAGCCACGAAGTCAAAAAATGTATCCAAAACTGATCACGGCGCGACGCGTCTGATCGACATCGCGGGCACCGAGACCTCGTTTCGGTCCAGCGATGGCCGGTTACGCGCCCAGCAACGGGCAAACCTGTTGGTCAGACTATGCGCAGTGACTGAAATCAGAGATCATGCCGAGGCGCGGCGGATGATTTCGAAGCCGATATCGCGGATGACCGGACCCGAGGTCTTCGCCGTCAGCCGGTCGAGCATGATGCTCGCGGCGGCATAGCCGAGTTCGGAGCGGTCGATCTTGATCGTGGTAAGGGGAGTCGCGATGTGGGCGGCGAAGTCCTGGTCGCCGAAGCCGAAGATCGCGATCGTGTCGGGGACTTTGAGGCCGCGAGCCGTTGCCTCGACGAGAACACCGTGTGCGAGGAGGTCGGAGCTACAGGCGATCAGGCCGCTCTCAAAGCCTTTTTCATCGATCAATCTGGAAAGTGCGTCGCGCCCGGCCCGGATGCTGCTCTGCCAGCCGGAATCGATCGTCGGCACGCTCTGTCCGGTGGCGGCCTCGAAAGCGCCGGCAAAGCCGCTCTGGCGGCGCTTGGCGCGCTCGTCCGTTGCGGCAATCGACGCGGCCCTGCGATAGCCGGCCTCCACGGCGAAGGCTGCGACCGCCTCGCCCGCTTCCTTGTGCGAGAAGCCGACGCAGGCATCGATCGGCGTGTCCGTCATGTCCCAGATCTCGATGACGGGAACGTCCATCGCAAGCAGCATGCGCCGCGTGCGGGCGCTGTGATGAATGCCGGTTAGCAGCACGGCGTCTGGCCGGCGCGCCAGATGGGTCGCGATCAGCTTCTCCTCGGTTTCCAGCTCGAAGCCGGTCTCGGAGAGGAGAATCTGGTAGCCCTCTGCGCGCATACGTTCGGAAAAGGCCTGCATCATCATGGTGTAGACGATGTTGGTGATCGACGGGACGAAGGCCGAAATGAGTTGGCTTTTTCGCGAAGCGAGCGCGCCTGCCAGCGCGTTCGGCACGAATCCTGTCTGCTCGATCGCTGTCTCGATCCGCCGCAGGGTTTCGGCCGAAACCTTCGTCGGATCGCTGAGCGCGCGGGATACCGTAACCTGGGAGACGCCCGCGATGCGGCCGACCATCGCCATCGTCACGCCGCCGCGGCTCCGGTTGGGCCGAGTGCGCGGCTGCTTCGATTTCGATACCGTTTCTATTCCGTCCACGCGCGACCTTCGTCAGCCTTCGGTCAGCGGATCGCACTCCCACCGGCCGGGTCCTTCAGGGTTTCGGCATCACGCCGTGCGCGTCTCGATAGAATGATCGAGCCCGCGATGGAAGCGACGATGAGAACCCAGAGCACCAGTGCGATCCAACTCTTTGTGAAGAAGATTGTCAGGTCGCCGAAAGATTCCAGGCTTTTGACGAAATAGACCTCCGCCGAGGGCCCGAGAATGAAGCCGATGACGAAGGGCGCGATCTCCAGCCTGAGCTTGATCGCAAGCCAGCCGAAGACGCCGAAGATCAGAAGCGTCCAGACGTCGAACATGATGCCGTAATTGATCGTATAGGCGCCGATCACGCACATCATGAGGATGATCGGGAAGAGGATCTGTTTCGGCACGGTCACGATCATCGCCACATGGCGGATCGCGAAATACATGACTGCGAACATCACCAGATTGGCGAGCAGCATCGCGACGATCATCGCGTTCCAGGTGGTCGGATTGTTGCCGATAAACAGTGGTCCGACCTGGATGCCCTGCAGCGTGAAGGCACCGATGAGCAGTGCGGTCGTGGAATCGCCCGGAATGCCGAGCGACAGGAGCGGGACGAGCGCGCCGCCGGTGAGGCCGTTATTGCCGGATTCGGAAGCGATGATGCCAGCCGGCTCGCCCTTGCCGAAGTTTTCGGGAGTCTTCGAAAAGGTCTTGGCGTTGGAATAGGCAAGGATCGAGGCGGCCGAACCGCCGACGCCGGGCAGAATGCCGACGAAGGTGCCGATGAACGAGGAGCGTACGAGATTGGTGATCTGACCCCGGAAGATGTTGAAGGAAAAACTGCTCTCCTTGCCGATTTTCACATCCTCGGCCTTCTGGCCCTCCGGCACCCCGGCTTCGGCTTCCTCGAGGATCGCGGCGAGGCCGAAGAGGCCGATGAGGACGGGAAGCAGCGAGAAGCCACGGTCGAGGTAATATTCCATGCCCGGCGGGATCAGCCGGTACTCGCCATTGCCGCCGACATCCACCGAATAGGTGCCGATCAGGCTGATGAAGATGCCGAGGAAGCCGGAAAAGATGCCGATCAGCATGTCCTTCGAGAGCGCCGCCATGACGGTGAGCGCGAAGAGGATGATCAGGAATTTCTCGACATAGGAGAACTTGATCGCGAAATCGGCGAGCGGCGGCGCAAAGAGATAGAGGATCAGAAGGCTGACGAGGCCGCCGACGAGCGATGAGAAGATGCCGATGCGAAGGGCCTTCTCGCCTTCTCCCTGCTTGCTCATCGGATAGCCGTCGAAGCAGGTCGTGATCGAGGAGGGAGTGCCCGGAATGCCGAGCAGGATCGCCGGCACGAGGCCGCCTGAAATGCCGCCGACGTAAAGGCCGAGGAGCAGAGCGAGGCCATTTTCGAGACCGAGCGAATAGGTGAGCGGCAGACAGACGGCCACGGCCATGGTCGCCGTCATGCCGGGAACGGCACCGAAGACGATGCCGACGACCGTACCGGCGACGACAAGGCCAAGAAAGAGTGGCGTCAGGAGTTCGAGGAGTTCCATGGTCGGCAGGTCCTCAGGGAAGGGTCAGGTAGAAGACATTTGTGAAGAGCCACCAGACCAGGACCGGCGCGACGAGCGCCATGATCGCGATCGGCACCAGCGCGCGGGCCGTGCGGTGATGGAGATAGAGAACACCTACGAGGAAGACGTAGGGGATCGAGGTGATGAGGAAGCCGAGCCCGGTGTTCGGGAACTGGTAGCCGATCGGATCCATCGTCATGAAATAGACGACGGTGATGACGATAGTGCCGAAAAAGCGGAGCTTGTCCATCGTCCCGAGGAGATCCGCCCAGTACCGCCCGGCACCCGCGATGCGGCGGCGATCGCGCAGGAGGATCGCAAGGCCCATCAAAGCGAGCATCGAGCCGATGATGATCGGAAACACCAGATGCGACGTGGAAAAATCGATGTTGACTTGGGTCAGTCCCCCCATGGGGCTCCTCCTCCCGCATGTCGCTGTCGGCCAGGGATTACGTATCGCCTTTGCGCAGCCGGGCCCGCGACCTCCAGGCCGAGCCGATCGGCCGGAATACGCCGATGGGCGCAGAGCGATTGACAATCGCGCGGGGCCGCAGGCGCTCAGTGTCGAAGGGCACGGGATTTCCGCGCATTGGGCGGGCGGCGCAGGAACCGGCCCGGCCTCAAAGCCGGACCGCGCCCGTCATTTCTCACCCGGAAGGCGTCAGTTCGCGCCTTCGCCGGAGATCTGGCCGATCACCTCGGCGTAGGTATCGTTCTTTTCCTTCAGATGCTCGACGGCTTCCGCGGAGGGCCGGAAATCGGGCGTGAAGAACGCCTTGGCCTGCTCCTTCTGGAGTTCGCCCTTGTCGTAGACCGCGGTCAGGGCGTCGTCGATCTGCTTCACGATCGCGTCGTCCATGTCCTTGTTGTAGATAAAGAAGAATTCCTTGTCGAAGGTGAAGTCCTCGCCCTCCTTGAGGGGCACGGAGACCTCCGGGGAGGCAAATTTCAGCATGTCGTCGCGGGTGAGGTTGCCCATGCCGGCTTCCGGGGCCTGTTCGAGGGCGTCGGGCGTTGCCGTTATCCAGACGAACTGCATCGCCTTCTGGTCATCCTCGGGAAGCTGGGTGAACTGCTCGTTCGCCTGGATCGAGCCGTTGATGACGTCGGCGAGATTGTCCCAGAGCGCCTGGTTCTTGCTCGCCTGATCGCCGGTGTTGACGGCGACGATGTTTTCCTCGGAGCCTTCCTTGTTGAGGCGCGCGGCGTTCTTCATGGCCGAGAAGCCGATCTCGGAAACGCCGCCGGGCTGGATCGCGACGCGAACCTGCTCGCCGTTCGCGGCGGCCGCGAAGATCTCTTCCATCGACTTGTATTTCGAGCCCTTGCCGGCGAGGTAGGCATTGCCCGGATTGATCGCGACCGTGGGGCCGATCTTGTAGGCCTCGAAGATGTCCTCATAGCCTTTCTGGCCATAGAGTTCGCCGAGATAGGACTGGTCGTGATGGAGCATCAGCGTGGTGCCGCGCGGATCGCGGCCGACCGCCTTGAAGGCTTCCGTCGCACCGACCGCGTCGACCTTGACGTTGATGCCGAGCTCTTTCGACAGCGCGTCGGCGACGAGGGAGGCGGACTGATAGGTGTCGCCGCCCGTCGAGCTGGAACCGATGACGAGGCGCACATTGCCCGGCAGCTCCTGGGCAGACGCAGCGAAAGATGTCGCGGTGAGAGCGCTCGCGCCGATCGCGGCGAGCACGAGCCTGCGGGTAAAGGTCATTGGATTCCTCCCTTGGAAACGAAGCACGCCACGGCGGGCGGGCGATGGCGTCACGCTTCAAATCCTCCACGAAGCCGCAACGCGCTATGAATACGCTTTCATTAAGTGCCACGGCTCTTCCTCTGCTGTCAACCGTAGCTGATCGCCCGCCAGAATGTATTTA
This sequence comes from Fulvimarina thalattae, assembly GCF_040239565.1. NCBI lineage: Bacteria > Pseudomonadati > Pseudomonadota > Alphaproteobacteria > Hyphomicrobiales > Aurantimonadaceae > Fulvimarina > Fulvimarina thalattae. The sequence continues at coordinate 283,131 of NZ_JBEHWS010000001.1, read as the reverse complement.
ATGCTGCGATGCGAAAGACTTTCTCTTGTGTTGACTTCATCGAATGGAAGCGCATACACAAACGAAACTCGAGCATTGGGAGGCAATCATGGCAGGCTCGCGCGAGCGGAAAACCCCGGCCGACCTTCGGTCCGCGCGCTGGTTCGCGCCCGACGATCTGCGCTCCTTCGGCCATCGATCGCGCCTCATGCAGCTCGGCCATTCGGAAGTGGATTTCCGGGACAAGCCGATCATCGGCATCCTCTCGACCTGGTCCGAGCTGAACTCCTGCCACGGCCATTTTCCCGAGCGCGTCGAGAACGTTCGGCGCGGGATTCTCGCGGCGGGCGGCTTTGCCGTCGAACTCCCGACATTGTCGGTCGACGAGAGCTTCACCAAGCCGACCTCCATGCTCTATCGCAACATGCTGGCGATGGAGACCGAGGAGATGATCCGCTGCCATCCGCTGGACGGCGTCGTCCTGATGGGCGGATGTGACAAGACCACGCCGGGCCTCCTGATGGGCGCGATCACCGCGAATGTGCCGGCGATCTTCCTGCCTGCTGGGCCGATGCTGCGCGGCAATTATGCGGGCCGCATCCTCGGCTCGGGCTCGGATGCCTGGAAATACTGGGACGAACGGCGCGCCGGCAATGTGACGGATGAAGAGTGGGTGGGCGTCCAGGGCGGCATCGCTCGCTCCGCCGGCACCTGCATGACCATGGGCACGGCCGCCACCATGATGTCGATCGCCGACGCGCTGGGCATGACTCTGCCCGGCGCATCTTCGATCCCGGCCGTCGATTCCGGCCATCAGCGCATGGCTGGCGAATGCGGTCGGCGCATCGTCGAAATGGTCTGGGAAGACCTGAAGCCGAGCGATATCCTGAGCGAGGCAGCCATTCAGAATGCCGCCAAGGTCGCGATGGCGACCGGTTGCTCGACCAACGCCGTCGTCCACCTCATCGCGATGGCGCGGCGCGCCGGCGTCGAACTCACCCTCGACGATCTCGACGCGCTGGGCCGCACAACGCCGCTGATCGCGAATGTCCGCCCCTCCGGCAAGGACTACCTGATGGAGGACTTCTACTACGCCGGGGGCCTTCGCGCGCTGATGAAGCAGATGGAGGCGATGCTCGACCTCTCCGCCATCACCGTATCCGGCAAGACGCTCGGCGAGACCATCGAGGGCGCGGAGGTCTATAACGACGACGTCATCCGCCCACTGTCGAACCCGGTCTACAAGGAGGGTTCGCTCGCCCTCCTGCGCGGCAATCTCTGTCCCGACGGCGCGGTGATCAAGCCGGCGGCCTGCGATCCGAAATACTATGTCCACGAGGGCCCGGCGCTCGTCTTCGATTCGTATCCGGAGATGAAGAAGGCCGTCGACGACGAGAACCTCGACGTGACGCCGGATCATGTCATGGTCCTCAGAAACGCCGGCCCGCTCGGTGGCCCTGGCTTTCCCGAATGGGGCATGCTGCCGATCCCGAAGGCGCTCATCAAACAGGGCCATAGGGACATGCTGCGGATTTCGGACGCGCGCATGTCCGGCACCTCCTACGGCGCCTGCGTGCTTCACGCCGCGCCGGAAAGCTTTGTCGGCGGGCCGCTCGCGCTTCTGAAGACCGGCGATACGGTGCGCCTCGACCTGCCGAACCGGCGCCTCGACATGCTCGTCGACGAGGCGGAAATCGCCCGGCGCAGGGCCGAATGGAAAGCCCCCGAGCCGCGCTATCAGCGGGGCTGGGGCTGGATGTTCTCCAAGCATGTCACCCAGGCCGACAAGGGCTGTGATTTCGATTTCCTCGAACGCGGTTTCGGCGAGGCCGCCGCCGAACCCGACATCTTCTGACCAGAGGAGCCCGACTTATGGCCCATGATCTCGACGCCGCGCTCGCCGGCATCTCCGGCATTCTCGTCACGCCTTACGATGCCGACGGCGAGATCGCGCCGGACAAGCTGACGCCGATCCTCGACCGTGCCCTCTCCGCCGGCGTCCACATGCCCGTCGTCAACGGCAATACCGGCGAGTTCTACGCGCTGACCACCGACGAGGCCTGCACCATGGTTCGCGAAGTGGCGAACCTCGTCGATGGCCGCGCGCCGCTGCTTGCCGGCGTCGGGCGCGGCATTCGCGACGCCTGCCGCTTGGCGAAGGCCTCTGCCGATGCGGGCGCGGCCGCGCTGATGATCCATCAGCCGCCCGACCCCTTCGTCGCCCCGAGCGGCACCGTCGATTATGTGAAGGCCGTGTCGGACGCCTCGGGCGGCCTGCCGATCATGCTTTATCTGCGCAACGATGCGATCGGCACGAAAGCGATCGCCGAACTCTGCGCCCTGCCCGGCGTCAAGGGCGTCAAATGGGCGACCCCGAACCCGATGAATCTCGCCAAGGCGATCGAGGCTTGCGGTCCCGATATCACCTGGGTCGGCGGTCTTGCCGAAGTCTGGGCTCCGCCCTTCACGGCCGTCGGCGCGCGGGGCTTCACCTCCGGGCTCATCAATGTCTGGCCCGAGCGCTCGGTGGCGATCCACAAGGCGCTGGAAACCTCGAACTACGACGAGGCTCAGGCTCTGATCGCCGGCATGCGCGCCTTCGAGGACATCCGCGCCGAGGAGCTGAACGGAACCAATGTCACCGGCGTGAAGGCCGCGCTTCTCGCGCAGGGTCTCGATTGCGGTCCGACCCGTCCACCGTCCGCCTGGCCGCTGAGCGAGGCGCAGCAGGACCGGCTTCATGTCTTCCTGACGGAGAATGCCCTTATCTGAAACCTGATTCTCGAGGAGGAGAAATCATGAGTGAGAGGAAGTTATCGATGAACCGCCGCGCTGTTCTGGGAGGGAGCATCGCGGCAGCAGCGGCGATGACGACGGGACGCGCGCTGGCGGACTGGGAGCCTTCACTGCGCTATCCCGATCCGGCCGTCGAGATCCTCAAGCCGGAATTTGCCGGCTACCGGGTCTTCAACAGCAGCGTCGAGCGCCTTGCCACCGGCTTCGACTGGGCCGAGGGGCCAACCTATGTCGGCGATGGCCGCTATCTGATCTTTAGCGACATCCCGAACAACCGTCTCATACGCTGGGACGAGGTGACGGGCGAGGCGTCGGCGTTCCGCGAACCCTCCGGCTGGTCCAACGGCAACGGGCGCGACAAGCAGGGCCGGCTCCTCACCTGCGAGGGTGGCATGCGCCGCGTTACCCGCACGGAGTTCGATGGCTCGATCACCGTTCTCGCCGACAACTTCGAAGGAAAGAAGCTCAATTCCCCGAACGATATCGTCACCGGATCGGACGGTTCGATCTGGTTCACCGATCCGCCGTTCCAGATTTCCAATTTCTACGAGGGCGAGAAGGCCGAGCAGGAACTGGATTTCCAGGGTGTCTACCGCATCACACCAGAGGGCGAGCTGACCCTCGCCGTTCGTGAACTTCAGGGGCCGAATGGAATCGCCCTCTCTCCTGACGGCCGGACGCTCTACGTTGTCGAGGGGCGCGCGAAGCCGAACCGTCTCGTCTGGGCCTTCGATGTCGGCATCGATGGTGAGCTTACGAACAAACGCAAGCATATCGAAGCGATGAATTACGGCGCGCTCGATGGCATCGCTTGCGACGTCGACAACAATCTGTGGTGCGGCTGGGGGAGCAGCGGAGCTCCCGAGGGCGATTCGGAAGCGCTCGACGGAGTCATGGTGTTCAACCCTGCCGGCGAGGCCATCGGGCATATCCGGCTTCCCGAGCGCTGCGCCAATCTCTGCTTCGGTGGCCGGCATGGCAACCGGCTGTTCATGGCGAGCAGTCACTCGCTGTATGCCGTGACCGTGAATACCCGTGGTGTCAGCCCTCTTTGACACGCATTGGCCGGGACAGGCGGTCACCTGTCCCGGTTCCCATCACGCCTGCCCGCCCTGAATGATCCATGATTGAACCACTGGGCAGGATTTTCGCATTCCGATCGCCACGAAGGAGCATCAATCCTGTGAAGTCCGAAACCCGAGACAAGCTGATGGGCGTTTCCGTCGCGACGCTTGCAACCGCGCTCTACAAGCGCGGCCTGCGTTCGCAGGTGATCCAGGGCGTTCATCCGGTGAAGGCGAAGGGCCGCAACATGGTGGGGCCGGCTTTCACTCTGCGCTATATGCCGGCGCGGGAGGATCGCAATCAGCTGGTCGAGTTCCGCAATCCGGAGCATCCCCAGCGCGTCGCAATCGAGACCTGCCCCGAGGGCCATGTCCTCGTTATGGACAGCCGCAAGGATGCCCGCGCGGCCTCCGCCGGCGATATCCTGATCACGAGGCTTATGGTGCGTGGCGGAGCCGGCGTCGTCACGGATGGCGGCTTTCGCGATGCCGCCACGATCGGCGATCTCGACATGCCGGCCTATCACACGCGTCCGTCGAGCCCGACCAATCTGACGCTCAACGAGGCGATCGCCATCAACGAGCCGATCGGCTGCGGCGACGCGCCGGTCTTTCCCGGCGACATCATCGTCGGCGACGACGACTGCGTCATCGTCATCCCGGCCCATCTCGCCGACGAGCTTGCCGACGAAGCGGCCGAAATGACGGTCTACGAGGACTTCGTCGTCGAACGGGTGAAGGCCGGGGAAACCATCATCGGGCTCTATCCGCGAACGAAAGACGAGCATCTCGCCAAATTCGAGGAATGGAGAAAGGCGAACGGTCGCTGATCGCTAGAGAAGCTTTGGTGACCCGCTTAAAGGCACGTTCGCTTCGCCATCAGGCGTTCGATACCGATGTCTGATGTTGCGATAAGCGTCCGCTAGCCCTGCGCATCTTCCATGGTGGCAGGTCTGGCGAGCCGCGCGTCGCTCAGTGCCCGTTCGAAGCGTTCCGTGTCGGAGGCTTCGCCGCCGGAGGGGCCGGGAAGATCGACATAGGTGATATCGACGGCAGCGGTGGAGGCGCTCAGTTCCAGGCGGAAATGGGCCGTGACACCGTCATGCTGGAACTCGAGCGCCAGCGCCACGATCGGCTTGGTGCCCCAGGAAATGTTCACATCGCCGGAATTGGCAAAGCGCAGCACGCCGGGCTTGAGGGTCAGCTCGGCACTCGAATCGACGATGTCTTCAATATTGGCGAATTTCTCGAAGCGGAGATAGGCGACATAGTCGGCCACATCGACGAGGCGCAACTCGGCGACGAATTCGCGAATGGCATCGGCGAGCAGCTTCTCGCGGGTGAGGGAAGCGCGCTTTTTCACATCAAGCATGGAGGCGGCACTCTCCCTGAGAGCGGACGGCATCCCGCCTTACCGCCAGCGCCGGGTCCGCTCGTTCCAGATCGGAGATGAATGCCGGCATCCGCGGTGCCTCTCTCGGGCGTGCCCGTCAGGCGCGTCGGTGAGGCCGGTGTCACTTCATCAAGCGACTGCGACGCCGACCTTCGAGCCCTCCCGGGTGTGAAGATAATAGATGATCTCCGCCACCGCCTTGAAGAATTCGGGCGGAATCATCTGATCGATGTGGACATGATCATACATTGATCTTGCGAGGAGCTTGTCCTCGATGACGGGTATCTCTTTTTCTTCAGCGATTTCGCGGATCTTCAGGGCGATCAGATCGGTTCCCTTGGCAACCACCATCGGCGCACCGCCCTCCTCGCGGGTATAGCGCAGGGCGATCGCGTAGTGGGTCGGGTTGGCGATGACGAGGGTCGCACTCGGCACGGCCGCCATCATGCGCTTCTTGGAGCGCTCGCGGGCGATCTGTTTCTGCCGCTGCTTGACCATAGGGTCGCCTTCAGCCTGTTTATTTTCGTCCTTGATATCCTGCTTCGACATCATGATGTCGCGCCGCCAGTGGATGCGCGTCATGGCGATGTCGGCCGCTACCAGCACGATGGTGGCGATCGAAACGCCGGACAGCAGCTTCATCGCGAGGTCGAGTACCAGTTCGGGAAGCTGAACCGGGTCGGCCAGCATGGTCTGGACCATCGTTCCCAGATTGGAAACGATAAGTGTGCCGACGACGATGCCTATCATGAGGAACTTGAACACGGCCTTGGCGAACTCCGTCAGACCGCGCGGGCCGAAAATGCGCTTGAAGCCGGAGGCCGGCGAAATGTTCGAACCTTTCGGCCTGATTCGCTCGAAGTTGATCTGAGGCGGATTCTGGAGGACGGACGCGAGAATCCCGCCGATGCATAAAAAGAGCGCTGCCGGCAGAATGAAGGCCGCAGCTTCGGTGCTGAGCACGCTAAGAACATGCAGTGCGTCCCGGCTTGTCTCCAATTCCCATTGGAGAGGATTGTCGAACGTCGTCTGCAAGGTCGTGAGAAGGCGATAACCGGACTCGCGGGCCTGCAGGGCAATGAACGCTGAAATCGCCAGAAAAGACGCCAGGACCGGAGCTTCACGCGATGTCGGAAGGTTGCCCTTCTCGATCGTATCGCGAATCTTCTTCTCGGTCGGCTGTTCCGTCTTTTGGGAACGATCTTCGCTCTCCGCCACAGCCGATTAGCCCGTATTTAGGTTTCGTTTCGATGAAGGGGCATGGTTAAGCGGCCGTAACCAGCCGCTCACTCCATGGATTACTCCGCCTGCTCTTCGTCGCCTTCGCGCAGGATGATCGTACCGGCACCGGCCATTTCCAGCGCGCGGGACGCGATATCGCGGCGGGCCGCTTCGATCGCATCCTTGGTCGCGTTCGATTCCTGGCTGAGTTCGGATTCGATCATGCGGCGGGCTCTCGCGCCTTGAGCGGAAAGCACCGCCTCCCTGATTCCATCCGAAGCGCCGCGCAGCGCCATGATGACCGTATCGGCCTGGATGCCGTCGAACAGCGTGAGCCGCGACTTTGCCGGCATGCCGGGAATATCGTCGAAGGCGAAGAGCAGCTTGCGGAGCTCGACGGCTTCGTCCGGCTGATCGCTCTCGATGAACTCGATGAGCTCGGTGCTCTCTTGCTTGGCGAGAAGATTGACGACATTCGCGAGAACGAGATGACGGCTCTCGCCGGACTGTCCGTCACCGGTAACCAGATAGGTTTCGCGCACATGGGTCTCAAAGAGATCCTCGATCGGGCCGGCAAGCGGCTTGATCTGGAGCATGCGCTTCATGACGTCGTTCTTGAGCGCCGGTTCGAAGGCGCGCACGATCACCACCGCAGCTTCGCTCGGCACCTTCGAGAGGACGAGCGCGATGATGTGCGGATGCTCGGCGGAAAGTTTCTTTGCGAGAGTACCGACGTCCATGTCGGCGACCGCGTCCCACACATCGCGCGGAGCGTTCGCAAACATGTCCTGGATCGAGAATGGCTCTTCCGAAGGAAACAGGGACTCGTACTGGGTTTCACCAAGGGCGTTGCGCAGGAGATCGGACATCTGCTGGCCGGGACCGGGGAAGATCGGCCCGCCCTTGAACGTCGAAGCGAAATCCTCGACGACCTCGTTGATCTGTTCGGACGAGACGTTCTCGAGCGAGGCCGCGGCCTCCTTGAGAGACATGATCTCGTCGGGCGCCATATGCTTCAGAAGCCGCGAAGCGCCGCCCGGACCCAATGCCAGGAGAAGGACGGCTGCCCGTGCCCCTCCCCGCAATGGAGCTGCGTTCAGCTCTTCTGAGTAACTCGCAAGGCTGTTCATGACGCGATCAGGCCGCCTTTGCCTTCTTCGCGTTCAAGTTCGATCCGGGGGTCGCGACCTCGGTCAGCGTAACACCGAATTGTTGATCTTCCTGATCGAGCACGACGATTTCGCCGCGCGCGATGACCCGGCCGTTGACGACGACGTCGATCGGATCGCCCACCTTCGTGTCGAGCTTGACGATCGATCCGCGGTTGAGCTTGAGGAGTTCGGCCACGCTCATGCGCGCCGTACCCAGGACCACCTGCATGGTGACGGAGACGTCGAGCACGAGGTCGAGGTCCATCTTGTCGGCACCCCGGAAGTCGGGACCGATCCCGTCATCCTCTCCCGCATCGTCATCCGCGTAAAGTTCGGCGTTGAATTCGAGGTCGCCGCCTTCGAGGTCGTTCGGATCGATCATGGAGTATCATTCTCCGTCTGGCATTGCTTGCATCGCTCGGAGGTCATTCCGGAGCGTCTTCCGATGTGTAATGAGGCGAACTTATCCGAAGCTGCCGCTTGGTATCGATTTGTTAATTTTTTCGACTGAAGGGTGTCTGAGCCCCAGGTGTCGACACGCCGCCGGTGTGGAAATCGGCGCGATCCACGAGATCGGCGAGCCGCGCGCTCGCCTCGGCCGCACGCAGTCGCTCAGCTTCGAGGGCCTGAAGCGTTGAAATTCCCTCGTATTTGAGCGCGATCACGGCTTCCGCCGCCTTGTTCAGGGAAGCTTCCGACTGTTCGAGCGCCGCTGCAAGACCGTGTTCGGACTCCCGCAGAGACTTCAGCTCTTTGTACATTCGTCCGCTTCTGAGCGCGGTCACGACGAGCGCGACCATCAGGACGAGATCAATCAGATAGGATGTCATCGATGAATTCCTGCGTCGGTTCGATCGCTTCCTCGAACCGCGCAACATAGGATCCGCGCGAGAAGCCAACCTGGGATTTGAAGACCGGCTTGCCCTCGCATTCGAGCGTAATCATCTCGCTCACCAGTACGTCGAGGGGAATCGTCTGACCGACGCGGAAACGGGCGACATCCGAAAGCGGAACCTTCTTGCGGGCGAGAACGGCTTCCAGATGGAGGCCGGACTTCTCGAAGTTCCGGACCATCGCCTCGGACCATGTTTCGTCCAGCGAAGGCTGCGGCGTCGGCACCGGCTCGGACAGGATACGACGATGAGGCGCCAGATAGGAAACAGGAAGCGCCATCGTCAAAGTCGTGATCGGCTCGGCCTCGTTCTTTGCCGCGGCCTTGTCGGCGGCGCGGAAAATATCGAAGCCGATGGCCAGATAGCGGCCGGCGTTTTCGCCGCCGAGAAGCTCGTCCAGGTCCTCGCGCTTGATCAACCCTCCAGCCTCGAAGGCGGCCCGATCGATCGGTGCGAAGGAAGAGGCAAAGGACTCGACGAGGGTCTCGAAGGTCGTCCTGACGAGGGAACGGTCGAGATCGGTGAGCGCCCGTTGACCCGGCGTACCGGCGGGCGCGGCGCCGAAGAAGGCGGAGATGCAGACATCGGCGAGCGCATTCGGCGCCACGAGATAGGCCGGGCGAGCGAAACGCTTGGAATTGAGCACGCCGAAAATGACGCCGTCTTCGTCATCACCCGCATTCTCGGCGCCGCGCCCGATCTCGAACTCGCGGAAACTGACAGCGAGTTTATTGACCGAAAGACCGTTGAGGCCGAGCGTCAGTTCCTCGGCGGTTTCCTCGGCAAGCGCGATCAGGCGGTACAGCTTGGACGGGTCGATCTCCGCGGCCGACTTCAGCCGTTCGCCGATATCGCTCGAACCCGTTGCGTTGCGTGTGTCGGACATTATTCACTTCCCTCGGCTTTGGGCCGGTGTTCGCTCGAGCCGAATACTTCGGTCATGCGCCCGCTCCGCCGCCGATCGTCTCGGCTTCGACCTGGTCGATCGTCGGACGGTCGTATGCCGAAATCGTCTTGCGGCCGTATTCGATGGCAACCTGGGGCATGGCGCCGTTCATGTAGGCGATCAGGGTCGACTTGATCACGATATAGGTCCGGCACTTCTTCTCGCGCACGCTCTTCACCTTGGAGGCGATCGGTCCCATGACGCCATAAGAGAAGAACACGCCGGCGAAGGTGCCGACGAGAGCCGCGGCGATGAGCCCGCCGAGAATCTCCGGCGACTGGTCGAGCGCGCCCATGGCCTTGATGACGCCGAGAACGGCGGCGACGATACCGAGGGCCGGCAATCCGTCGGCAACGTCCTGCAAGGCGGCCTTCGGCTTCATCGAGTCGTGCGTGATCGTCTCGATCTCCTCCTCCATGAGCGCCTCGATTTCGTGGCTGCGCGCGGACCCGACGATGATGAGCCGGACGTAGTCGCAGATGAAGCTCACCTTCTGCTTGTCCTTGAGGATCGTCGGATAAGCCTGGAAGATGGTCGATTCCTCGGGCGCATCGACGTGAGCCTCGACCTCGGAGCGGGACTTCGACCGCATCTCGCGCATCAGGGCGTGCAGCAGGCTGAGGATCTCCAGATAGTCCTTCTGTTGGGGAACGGCGTTCTTGAACGCCTCGCCGATCGCCTTGCCGCAGTCCTTGATGACCTTGGGCGGGTTGGCGACGAGGAAGGTGCCGAAGGATGATCCGCAGATGATCACGTATTCGAAGGGTTGGACGAGAACGTCGAGATGGCCGCCCATGGCGACGAAGCCACCAAGTAGGCAGCCCAACACGACCACCATACCAATTAGAATACCCATTTCATCCAAGTCCCAAGCAGTTGACCGGATAGAGCGGTACGGACAGCCGCTTGTGCGGAGCTTGAAGTTCGCCTGCGATCGGACCGATGTCTCTCTTTTGAAGCGAAACGCCCGTCCGTCTGAAAGGCTGACGCAAGGGAGTCCGGCGCATTGTGCCGCCAAGACGACGAACCGGCCTCATTGACGGACCCTTGAACAGCCATGCTGGACGCATCCCTAAGCTATCGCCTCGTGAGCCGCGACCTGCCGGCATCACTGGAACGGACTGCGCAGGATCCGACGGTGGAGCGGGCGAGCCAGCAATATCTCGAGGAAGTCGGCAAGATCACCTCGATCGACGAGTTCCTCTCGAACGATCGTGTCTATCGCTATGCCATGAAGGCGATGGGGCTGGAGGACATGACCTATGCCAAGGCATTCATGCGCAAGGTCATGGAAGAGGGCGTCGACAGCAAGGAAGCGTTCGCGAACCAGCTTACCGACGATCGCTACAAGGAATTCGCCGAAGTCTTCAATTTCCATCGCTACGGCGATACCGCCCTCGCCTTCGATCGCACTCAGCAGGGGATCGTCGACAGATATGTCCGGCAGACGCTGGAGGAAAATACCGGCACGAAGAGCGAAGGCGCGCGTCTGGCACTTTACTTCGAGCGCAAGGCTGACTCGATCACCAGCTATTACGGGCTTCTCGCCGAACCGGCACTGCTCAAGGTGATGCAGACCGCCTTTTCGATCCCCGAGGAAACCGGTTCGATGGATATCGAAAAGCAGGCCGATCTCTTCCGAAAGGCCCTGCCGAATCTCGAAGATCTGAAGGATCCGGAAAAGGTCGGCGAACTGCTCCAGCGCTTTACCGCCCTTTGGGACGCCAACAATTCGACCGTCGCGCCGACAAGCCCCGCGCTGCAGCTCATGGGCGGCGGCGGAGGGAGCGGCGGCGTGAATGGCGACATGCTCATGACCCTCCAGACCAATCGCAATACTGGATTCTAGGAAGCCGTATGGAAACCTCTCTCCCGGTCGCCTTGTCCGGCCAGCTCGCAATGGAAAAGCGTCTCGAGACGCTGGCCCACAACATCGCCAATGCCCGCACCGTCGGCTTTCGCGCCGAAGAAGTCCGGTTCGAGGAGCTGCTGTCGCGCACCGCGCCGGACCCGGTCGCCTTCGTGACGAAGGGCGAGACCTATCTCTCCAACAAGAGCGGCGCCCTCACCCAGACCGGCAATCCCCTCGATCTTGCGGTCAGGGGCGAGGCATTCTTCGCCTATCAGGGCGATAACGGCATGGTCTACACCCGCGACGGACGCATGGAGATCACCGCCGAAGGCATGGTGCAGACCGTGACCGGACGCCCGCTTCTCGATGTCGGGGGGCAGGCTCTTCAGGTCGATCCGGCCGGCGGACCGCTCACCGTCGGCGGCGACGGCATGATCCATCAGAACGGCCAGCAGGTCGCGGCAATCGGGCTTTTCCGCATTCCGCAGGGTGCGAACACGACGCGGGCCGACACCTCGGGCGTCGTCTCGGACGTGCCTGCGACGCCGGTCGTCGAATTCCTCTCCGACAACGTGGTCCAGGGCTATGTGGAAGAGGCGAACGTCAATCCGGTGCAGGAAATGACCCGGCTGATCGCCCTCCAGCGCGCCTTCGAGAGCGCCGCGAACGTCGTCCAAAGCAATGACAGGTCCCTCTCTGAGGCGATCAAAACCCTCGGAGCCAGCTGATGCACGAACAGAGTGAAGTCCTGAGCGCCCTGTCGGCGCCTCTGATCGACATTTCCGGCAAGATCGTCGACGTCGCCCCTCAATCATTTCGGGTCGCGGGGCTGTCGCCCTTCGTCCGGCTTGGCGACTGCATCTCATGCCCGGGCGATGAACGCGACGAACTCGGCGAGGTTGTGCGCATCGATGCCGACAGCCTGACCGTCAAACCTTACACCAACCGCTTCAATCGCGGTGTCGGTTCGAGTGCCATCAAGGTCGGCCCGTTCTCCATCACGCCGGATGCCAGCTGGCGCGGCCGCGTGCTCGACGCCTTCTGCCGGCCGCAGGACGACAAGGGTCCGATCCTTCAGGGCGACGAGAAGCGCCCCGTTGATGCCCAGCCGCTATCGGCGCTGAAGCGGGCACGGCTCTCCGAATCCGTACCCACCGGCGTTTCGGTCGTCGATATCTTCACGCCGCTGGTCAAGGGCCAGCGCCTCGGCATTTTCGCAGGCTCCGGCGTCGGCAAGTCGACACTGATGGGCATGCTCTCCCAGTCAAAGGGATTCGACACCGTTGTCGTGGCGCTCGTCGGCGAGCGCGGTCGCGAAGTGCGCGAATTCCTCGAAGAGGTGATGGCCGGCGAACTCGAAAAGGTCGTCACCATTGTCGCCACCGGTGACGAAAGCCCGATGATGCGCCGTCTCGCACCGCGCACCGCGACCGCCGTTGCCGAACATTTCCGCGATCAGGGCGACGATGTCCTCCTGATCGTCGACTCGGTGACGCGTTACGCCCACGCCGCACGCGATGTCGCGCTTTCGGCCGGCGAGCCGCCGGTCTCCCGCGGCTATCCGCCGAGCGTCTTCTCCGAACTGCCGCAGCTTCTGGAGCGGGCCGGTACCGGCGCCGAAAACTCCGGGACGATCACCGGCATCTACGCTGTCCTCGTCGACGGCGACGACCACAACGACCCGGTTGCCGACGCCATTCGCGGCACACTGGACGGCCATATCGTGCTCGATCGAGAGATCGCCGAACAGGGGCGCTTCCCGGCCGTCGACTATCTGAAATCGATCTCGCGTCTTGCCGAAAAGGCCTGGCGCGGCAGCGAACGCGAGCTCGTGACGCGCCTCAGGGCCATGACGTCACGCTTCGAGGATACGCGGGATCTGCGCCTTCTCGGCGGCTATCAGCGTGGGTCCGACCAGACGCTGGATCAGGCCGTCGATCTTGTACCGCACATCTACGACTTCCTCACCCAACGCCCCGGCGACGGTGCGCACGAGAAGCCGTTCGATGCCCTCAGCTCCGCACTGAAGCAGGCGATGTCGGCCAAGAACGAAGCGGCTCCGAAGAAGAAATAGCCGGAGGCAGTGGCGCGCACATCACTGCGCGCGACCCGAAGAGCCAATCGGCACATCGATAGTCCAATCAAAAAGGGCCGAGGCGTTTCCGCCCCGGCCCTTCGTCATTTCAGAACTCCGGTCGTGCCGATTACTCGGCTGCGACCTGTGCCTGGTCCTTGCCGGCATCGCCGCCGGTTACCTGCGGCGTGTCGTCGGTCACCGGATGCGAGTTCGGCTGGTACTCGTCGCTCGCACGCGCTTCCTCGATGGCCTTGCGCACGCCCGCCTCGTAGTCGGGATGAACCTGCTTGAGGTGGCCGAGCCAGCGCTCGACGATCGCATCGACGGTGACGCCAGCGACGGCGCCGCCCATGTTCTGATAGAGGCGCTGGCGCTGCTCCTCGTTCATCACCTTCATCACGAGATCGCGGCACTGGGCGTAATCGTCGTAAATCTTGTGATCGAACCGATCGGCATCACCGAAGAGCGCGAGCGGCGGTTCCTGCGCCGAGCGATCCTCGACCGCCGCACCCTGATCTGCGAACGAGTTCGGCTCGTAATAGGCGTTCTCGTTGCCGGTGCGCACACCACCATACATGTTCATTTCGCCGTCCTTATGGTAGTTGTGGACGGGAATTCTCGGCTGATTGACCGGGATCGTCTCGTAATGCGTGCCGAGGCGATAACGGTGTGCGTCCGCATAGGAGAAGATGCGCGCCTGGAGCATCTTGTCTGGCGACCACGAAATGCCCGGAACGATGTTCGACGGCGAGAACGCGGCGTTCTCGATCTCCGCGAAGTAATTGTCCGCATTCCGGTTCAGCTCGAAAAAGCCGACGTCGATCATCGGATAATCGGCATGCGGCCAGACCTTGGTGAGGTCGAACGGATTGAACTCGCACTCACGCGCCTGCTCTTCCGTCATCACCTGAATCTGGAACTTCCAGCGCGGATACTTGCCTTCCTCGATCGAATTGAAGAGGCGCTCCTGGTAGCCTTCACGCGTGCGACCGATGATCTTCTCGGCTTCCGCATTGGTGTAGAAGTCGTGCCCCTGCTCGGTCTTGTAGTGGAATTTCACCCAGACCCGCTCATTCTTATCGTTGATCAGCGAGAAGGTGTGCGAACCGTAGCCGTTCATGTTCATCGGCGACTGCGGCAGGCCGCGATCCGACATCAGGATCGTTACCTGATGCACCGCTTCCGGCGACAGGCTCCAGAAGTCGAACATCGCCGTCGGCGAACGCATGTTCGTCTTCGGATGACGCTTCTGGGTGTGGATGAAGTCGGCGAACTTGTAAGGGTCACGCACGAAGAAGATCGGCGTGTTGTTGCCGACCATGTCCCAGTTACCGTCCTCGGTATAGAACTTCAGCGCGAAACCGCGAACGTCGCGCTCGTGGTCGGCAGCACCGGACTCGCCGGCAACGGTCGAGAAACGGGCCAGCATCGGCGTCTCGGCGCCTTTCTGCAGGCACTTCGCCTTGGTGTATTTCGAAATGTCCTCAGTGATCACCAGTCTGCCGTGGGCGCCCCAGCCCTTGGCATGGACGGTGCGCTCGGGGATACGCTCGCGGTTCTGGTGCGCGAGCTTCTCGATCAGCTGGTAATCCTGCAGGAGAAGCGGACCACGTTCGCCGGCCGACAGAGAGTCCTGATTGTTCGGCCAAGGCGCGCCCGCCGAGGTTCTCAGGGTGTTGCGTTCAGCCATTGCGGCCTCCTTGTTTATTGCCGATTGCGGGGCATGACGCCCGCCGGCTGGAATTGTTCCAATTCCAATATGGACAGGCTGGCCGATAAGAGCCAATCGTATTTGATGGAAGACGTTATAGGATTATCTTATCAGGCATGCTGACGCTTCGCCAAATCCGCTATTTCGAAACCCTCGCCCGCACGCTGCATTTCGGGCGTGCGGCGAAGATCCTCCACATCAGCCAGCCGGCTCTCTCGGCGCAGATCGCACAGATGGAGGCGTTCTTCGGAACGACACTGTTTTCGCGCATGTCGGGCGGCGTGGCGCTGACAGCCGACGGCGAACTCGTCGGCGAACGGGTCAAGCGCATTCTCGCCGAGGTCAACGACCTCGAAGGTTTCGCTGCGCGCGGCAAGGCGACGCTTTCGGGCCGGATGCGCGTCGGCATGATCGCGACCGTCGCACCCTATCTCCTGCCGCATCTTCTTGAGCATCTCGCCGACCACTATCCCGACCTCGACTGCGAGGTGCGTGAGAGCGTCACCGATCGTCTACTCACCGACCTCAACCGCGGGGAAATCGACTGCGCGATCGTGGCGCTACCGCTGGAGGAACAGGGGCTGGAAGCGCTGCCGCTTTTCGACGATCCCTTCCTGCTGGCCGCTCCCGCCGCCATAGCCGACCGACTTCCCGATCCGTTTCCCCCGGCGCTTCTCGGCAATGAGCGGATCATCCTTCTTGAAGAAGGTCACTGCCTGCGCTCCCAGGCGCTCGATGTCTGCCGGCTTGCCGGTGGCCACGAACTCGCAACCCTCGGCGCAACGAGCCTTACGACGGTACTGCGCATGGTGGCCGGCGGCCTCGGGGCGACTCTTATCCCCAAGATCGCCGTCACGGACGAAACGCGCGGTGGCGGCATCGCCATCCTGCCGTTCCAGGACCCTGCCCCCTTCCGCCGCCTCGTCCTCGTCTTCCGCCCGACAACGGCGCGCCTTCCCGATCTCAAGGCCTTCGCAGAAGCGGTCGTCGAGGCCCATGACCGTGCGCTTTCGCGCGAAGATTGACGGTTCGTGCGCGGCGCGGTGATAGCTGGTTCCAGAAAGCCCCACGGCCAAGCGCTGGGTGGCGCTGCCGACAGATCCTGCACCGACCCAAGTCGGCAGGGATTTCACGAACGCATGCAACCGAAAAAAGGGTTTTGGCCCCAGTTCGGAAGGTTTCGACCTGGGCTATACAAGAATCGTCCGCTTCGCTCACGACGCCCGAGAAACGAGCACCAAAAAATGGGGAGGCGGGTTTCGAACGGCGCCCGATCCTGATCCTCAGAGAGATGCAGAATGAACCTTCGCACGACCTCCATGCTTCTGGCCGCGACCGTGATCGGAACCGCTCCGGCCGATGCTCAGGAAACGCGGATCACCAAAATCGATCTCGGCCAATCGGGTCTTGCCAAATACACGTTGACCGCCGAAGCTACCAGCGACCGCGTCACCTTCGAGGTGCCGAAGGCCGATGCCGACGACGTTCTGGCCTCGCTGATCGTCCAGGACCCTGCCGGCGGCGTAGTGGGCCTTTACACCGACACGCCCTCGACTTCATCCGAAACCCTGCGCGACACGCCCTTCGCCGGAGGCCTGCCGGACAGCACGAAGCACCTCCTCGAAGCGCTGACCGGCGAAGAGGTAACGATCAAGACCGAGAGGAGCGAGGTCACCGGGCAGGTGATGGCCGTCACCGAGCGCGAAGAAGTGGTCGACCGTAATGTGATCGAGCGGCCAGTGGCGCTGATCCTCACCGAAGACCACGTCGCGGAGGTCGTTCTCTATCCGGGCGTTTCGGTCTCCTTCGATGCGAGCGACGCAAGGCGGCTGGCCGAGGCAGGCGTCGCGGGAACGGCGAACGACGACCGCCGCAGTTTCGAGATCGAGCTTGCGGCCAGTGGCCCGCGTGATGTCGGCCTCTCCTATGTCACCGAGGCGCCAGCCTGGAAGAATTCCTGGCGGCTGCTTCTCGACGAGGGCCGGCTTCAGGGCTGGGCGACCTTCGAGAATGTGACCGGTTACGACTGGAACGGCGTCGATCTCGTCCTCTCCACAGGGTCCCCGGTCGCCTATCAGCGCAATCTCCTGGAACCGCGCCGGATCGGCCGCCCGGCTGCGCCCGATCTCATCGGCGAACGGCCCGAAGTGGAAGCCGACGAAGGTTTCGAGAGGATGAAACGCTCGTTTGCGGCGCTTCAATCGGTCGGGGGCGCCTCGGCCGATGCCGAGATGAGCCAAATCGCGCCGGCTCCGATGGCCGAGATATCGGGAGCTGCGGAGACGGCCGGCGAGGTCGTCGGCCTCGCCAATGTGCGCTATCAGATGCCCCGGCCCGTCGACCTGCCGGCCGGGCGTACGGCGAACGTCATCTATATCGATCTCCCCGTCGAACCGGAGATCCGGGCGCTCTACCAGCCAGCACGCTCGGGCACCGTTCTGCTCGCCGCCAGGATTACCGCCGACCGTCCGCTCGCGCCGGGCCTCGTCTCGGTTCTCGACGAAGGCGGATTTGCCGGCGATGCGCCCTTCACCGGCCTTGCGGCGGACGAGACCCGGCTCCTGCCCTATGCGGCCGCGCAAGGGGTAACCGTCACGGAGGATCGCCAGCAGACCGGCAACGAACTCGATCTCGCCTTCGCGGGCGGCGTCCTTTCCCTTGAAACGACGAACACGACGCGCACTCTCTACGAGGCGGCGCTGCCCGACACGATCGATATCTTCGACGTCGAGCACGCCCGAACCGGCTCCGACCTCGTCAGTGCCAATGGAGAGGTCGAGCGCAACGCCGACAGCCTGCGGGTATCGGTGCCCGCGACCGACGGGACGGCGCGAGTCGAGATCGTCGAGCGCGAGCTGCTCCGCCGCACCATCGCGATCGACCGTAATCAGGTTGAAGAGATTTTCGCGCAGATCAGCCGGACCTCACCGACGATCGACCCCGAAGACAGGGCCGTTCTCGAAGAAGCGGCAGGCGTACTGGAGACGATCCGGCAGGCAGAGGCCCGTCGCAATGACCTCTCAGAGCGTTATGAGCGCCTCACCCGCGAGCAGGAGCGCCTGCGCGAGAATGTCAGGAGCGTCGAGCAGAGCACGCTGCGCCAGCGCTATCTCGACTCGCTGGACCGGACGGAAACCGAAATCGCGGAGGCCCTCTCCGGCATCGAGTCAGCGACCTCGGAGATCGAAATCGCCGAAACAAGCCTGACCGAAACGATCGCCCGCCTCCGCTGAACCGCCGAAAAGCTGACCATTCACATCACGCGTTCGCCTGCCGGGCGCGCGGTGCTGTATGTCGTGACTCTGCGGGTTTAGGGGAAACCTCTCGCTTGCGCTTTCCGCCTCTCTCCGCCAAAGCCCTTCCATGCCTATCGACATCCTTCTCCTACTCGTCGCGGCGGCGTTTCTCGCCGGTTATATCGATGCCGTGGCCGGCGGCGGGGGGCTGATCACCATCCCTGCGCTGCTTCTCTCCGGCATGGACCCGCTCACCGTGCTCGGCACCAACAAGGTGCAGGGCATGTTCGGCTCGGGTTCGGCGACGATCGCCTATGCGGCGAAGGGGCATGTGGACCTCAAAAAGCAGTGGCCGGCGGCTCTTGCCTCCGCGCTGGGATCGATCGGCGGGGCGCTTGCGGCCTTCGTGGTGCCGACGGATGTCTTGGAGATCGGCCTCCCCTTCCTCTTGATTGCCGTCGCGATCTTCTTCGCGGTGCGGCCGGGGCTGAACGATCTCGACCGGGAACGGCGGATTTCGCCCGCCCTCTTCATCGGCTTCGCCGTACCGCTGATCGGGGCTTATGACGGGCTGTTCGGCCCCGGCACCGGCTCCTTCTTCATGATCGCCTTCGTTACCCTCGCCGGCTATGGCGTCCTCAAGGCGACGGCGCACACCAAGCTTCTGAACTTCGCCTCCAATATCGGCTCGCTGGCGATCTTCGTCGCGGGCGGTGCGGTGATCTGGAGCGTCGGGCTCGCCATGGGCGTCGCGCAGTTCCTCGGCGCCCGGCTCGGCGCGGCAACAGCCATGCGCTTCGGCTCGAAGCTGATCCGCCCGCTTCTCGTCGTCACCTGTCTGGCGCTGGCGACTAAGCTGCTCATCGGCTAAGCCGCAAGGCATGACCAAGACACCCGCCATCATGCTGCAGGGCACGGGCTCGGATGTCGGCAAGTCCGTGCTGGTGGCGGGGCTCTGCCGGCTGTTTACCCGGCGCGGGCTGACCGTGCGGCCCTTCAAGCCGCAGAACATGTCGAACAACGCCGCCGTCGCGCGCATTCCCGGCACCGCCGAATTCGGCGAGATCGGCAGGGCGCAATGGGTTCAGGCGCTCGCCTGCCACACGCCGGCAACGACGTGGATGAACCCCGTGCTCCTGAAGCCCCAGTCGGAGACCGGCAGCCAGATCGTTCTCAACGGCCGGATGGCGGGCAGCGCGAAGGGGCGAGACTATCAGGCGCTGAAGGGCGAGTTCCTCAAGACCGTTCTCGAAAGCTTCGAAGCCCTTTCCGAAGAGGCCGATCTCGTCATAGCCGAGGGCGCGGGCTCGCCCGCCGAGATCAATCTTCGTGCGAACGACATCGCCAATATGGGCTTTGCGACGGCCGCCAACGTGCCGGTGATCCTGACTGGCGATATCGACCGGGGCGGCGTCATCGCCTCCATCGTCGGCACCCACACGATCCTTCCCGGGGCGGACGCCAAAATGATCGCCGGCTTCCTCATCAACAAGTTCCGGGGCGACGTCTCCCTCTTCGACGATGGTCTCACTGCGATCACCGGCTTCACCGGCTGGCCTTCGCTCGGCGTCGTGCCCTTCCTTCCCGCCGCGAACCGCTTGCCGGCCGAGGATTCCGTCGCTCTGGAGAAACTGGCGAAGCGGGAAAGCCGGCCAGGCGATCTCGTCGTCGCCGTACCGCGCCTCGGCCGGATCGCCAATTTCGACGACTGCGATCCGCTGGCTCACGAGACCGGCGTCTCGCTCATTTTCGTCGCGCCGGGCGAGCCACTGCCCGAAAACGCCGATCTCATCCTCATCCCCGGCTCGAAATCGACGATCGCCGATCTCGATGCCTTTCGCGCGAATGGCTGGGACCGCGATCTCCGCCGCCATCTGGCGAAAGGCGGCCATGTGGTCGGCCTGTGCGGCGGCTATCAGATGCTGGGCAAGCGCGTCGCCGATCCGCACGGCATCGAGGGGCCGGCGGGTGAAGCCGAAGGTCTCGGCCTCCTCGACATCGAGACCGTGCTCGCCCCGGAAAAGACTGTCCGCGAGGGGTCGGCGACGACGCTGGCCGGCGAGGCCCTGGAAGGTTACGAAATCCATCTCGGCACGACCACCGGCCGAGACTGCGCTCGCCCGGTCTGCCGGATCGACGGAACGCCCGACGGCGCGACCAGCGCCGACGGCAGGGTCTTCGGCAGCTATCTCCACGGCATCTTCGCCAATGATGCCTTCCGCCGCGATCTCCTCACGCGGCTCGGGCTTCGCGCCAGCGGTCTTAGCTACCGCGCCGGCGTCGAAGACGCCCTCGACGAGATCGCCGCGCGTCTGGAAGAGGTGGTTGATTGCGACGAACTCCTGAAGATCGCCCGAACGCGGTAAGGCGTTCGCGCGACTCCCCACACTGTCGCGGCCGCCGCCGAGATACGGCCCCATCGTCACACTCTCTTCCGTCATCCTTAATCCCCTTACAAGGATGACGAACCGCAAGGGAAGGACGCTCGTCTCCCGGACCACAATTGTAGAGCTGTATTGTCTGGTTCTCGCGCCGAAAACACGGCCAATTACGGTGACCCATCCGCCTCGCCTGGCACATTGACCGGAGTCACATCCCCGTCAGCGGCCCCAAATCCGCCAAGTCCTCCGCTACCTGTCTCCTGCGAAAGCCGAGTGGTTTTCGGCGCTTCGTCGCAGGCTTTTGCGTTTGCGGGGCTTTTGAGGAAAGGCTAGAACGAGTCTCATGAGCAATGTCGCCACAGGCCGGCCCGGCCGCTTCGCCATCCTCGCCAACCCGACGCGCTTTCTGGAGCTGTCGGGCAAGATCCAGCCATGGCTCTATGCACTGGCCGCCCTCGCGATCCTCGCCGGGCTCACGCTCGGTTTCCTAGCGCCGGAGGACTACCAGCAGGGCGCGACGGTGCGGATCATGTTCATCCACGTGCCGTTTGCCTGGCTCTGTATGATGATCTGGACGGTGATGGCGATCTCGGCGCTCGGCACGCTGGTCTGGCGCCATCCGCTGGCCGACGTCTCGATCAAGGCGGCCGCCCCCATTGGCGCGGTCTTCACCGTGCTCGCTCTTCTCACCGGCTCCATCTGGGGCCGGCCCATGTGGGGCACGTGGTGGGTATGGGATGCGCGGCTCACTTCGGTCTTCGTGCTTCTCATCATGTATCTCGGGCTGATCGCCCTCACCCGCGCGTTGGACGAGCCCGGCAAGGCGGCGAAACCCGCCGCGATCCTCGTTCTCGTCGGCTGGGTGAACATCCCGATCATCAAGTTTTCGGTCGACTGGTGGAACACGCTGCATCAGCCAGCCAGCGTGATGCGCGCCGATGGGCCGTCCATGCCGGCCGAATTCCTGACACCGCTGCTTCTCTCGGCGGTCGGCTTCTCGCTGCTCTTCTTCGCCATGCATCTCACGGCCATGCGCACGGAAATCCTGCGCCGGCGCGTCGAGGCCCTGTCGCGGCTGGCAGCCCGCAAGGCCGAGCGATCGAAGGCGGAGGTGCCGGCATGAGCGGCGATTATGCAGGCTTCATCCTCGCGGCCTATGGCTTTTCGGCGCTTGCCATCATCGGCCTCGTCCTCTGGATCGCGCTCGACTCCCGTGCCCAGAAGCGGGCGCTCGCCGATCTCGAAGCGCGCGGCATCCGTCGTCGCTCGGACATGAAGCGCTCAGCCGCGGCGGAAGGGATCTGATCCGATGAGCGAAAGCGAAACGCAGAACGCCAAACCCTCCGGCACCAAGCGCGGCTTCCTCGTCGCCCTCCCGCTCCTTCTCTTTGCCGGGCTCGCGGGGCTTTTCTTCTACGCCCTTCACCAGAACCAGCTCGGACGCGACATCACGGAAATCCCGTCCGTCCTGATCGACAAGCCGGCGCCGAAGACCGTTCTCCCGGCCCTCGAAGAGATGCGGACGGCGGGCGGCGAGCCGATCCCCGGCCTCGACATGAGCGCGCCGCACGACAAGCCGATGCTCGTCAACGTCTTCGCCTCCTGGTGCGGGCCCTGCCGGCAGGAACACCCGCTGCTGATGGAGCTTGCGAAAGACGAGCGGCTCGACATCGTCGCGATCAACTACAAGGACAAGCCCGCCAATGCGCGCGGCTTCCTTGAGTCCCTTGGCAACCCGTATGACGCAATCGGCGTCGATCAGAAGGGCGCGGCGACGATCGACTGGGGCGTCTACGGCGTGCCGGAAAGCTTTCTCGTCTCGACGGACGGCCGCATCGTCTACAAACAAACCGGCCCGTTCTCCGAACGGTCGTTCCGCGAGGAACTGATGCCGGCGCTGGAGGAGCTGCTGGAAGACGGCGGTCAGGAACCAGCGGTCGGCTAATGAAGCGGCCTGTGAGCAAATGGTTAGTCCGGATCGACAAATGATGCGGCTCATATGTCATCCGACACTATCGCGTTACGATCTTTGTACTACCACGGCCGAAATGCTTGAGCGAACCCGTTAATTCGGTCGGAACGAACAAAGAGTGATCAATTTGCCCGTTGCTAGATCATTTTAGCGGCACTATCACGATTAAAAGTTGTGAGGAGAGATAACATGATTCGCGCTAGCGAGACTGCAATCGGAAAAATCTTTGATGGGAGCTATCAATTTCTCATACCTTATTTCCAACGGCCATACGCATGGACGACTGTTGAAACCCTACAGCTGCTCGCAGACGTGAAGGAGGCAATGGAAAGTACGTTTCCCGGACAGGAAACTGAGTATTTTTTAGGAAGTACAGTTTTAATAAAACAGGAAGGCTCCCCCGAAGCTGAT
This sequence comes from Fulvimarina thalattae, assembly GCF_040239565.1. Classification (NCBI taxonomy): domain Bacteria; kingdom Pseudomonadati; phylum Pseudomonadota; class Alphaproteobacteria; order Hyphomicrobiales; family Aurantimonadaceae; genus Fulvimarina; species Fulvimarina thalattae. Next base: position 260,048 of record NZ_JBEHWS010000001.1, on the reverse strand, counting down.
GTGGTGGATGGTCAACAGCGTTTAACGACGCTCACACTTCTCCTAGCGGCGCTTCGCGATTGCCATGAAGACGAACAATACAAAATTGCCGATGGAAAATGTGTTCTCGTCCCGCCAAATCCCGCTGAAGGGGTAATGAACGAAACAATAAGGCTTCGCCAGCATACTGAGGATCATGATTTTCTAAATAAGCAAGTCCAATGCCCGCCCGAGAAAAGAAATAGTTTAAGAACACCGCAAACTGACGCTCAGCGTAATATTCAGGATAATTATTTTAGTATATTAAGCGAAATTAGAAAATGGAGCCGGAAAACACGCGAGCGGTTCTCCGTTTATCTTCGCATACACTGCAAGATGGTGACAGTTCGCGTTGAGACCCAGGATGCAGCTCTCCGGATATTTCGAGTTCTGAATGACCGCGGGATGGCTCTGTCAAACGCCGATATCATAAAGGCGGACCTGCTCAACCGTGTTGACGCCCATCAAAAAGAGCCACTAGCAGCTAAGTGGCGAGATATAGAAACAGAGATTGGGCGAAATGAGCTCGAAGAACTACTCGCCGCATTTCAGTTCATCTCAGATCGAGAAAAACTTAGGCAAAACCTTTCTGACGCCTATCAGCGCCTGTTCGCCAGTTCCGTAGGATATTTCGCCAGTCCACAAGACTTTGTCCTCAATTATTTGGATCGATTTGCCACCCATTTTGAGTTTGCTCTACTACGCTCGAAATCCATCAATACTCTCGACGGAGTGCCTTCGAAGGACGGGATTATTGAAGCGCTTTCACGTTTGAAATTACTGCCGAACAGAGATTGGTTACCCCTCGCTCTGTACGCTCTTGATGAGCTGGGGAATAGGCCTCAGGTGCTTGCGGAAATAATGGACAAGATCGAGAAGCTTGCTTGGCGCATGCAGCTGGCAAGAATGTACGACACTCAACGCCGCAGGCGCTATGCAGAGTGCATACATTCGATCGAAGGCTATGTTCAAGGCGAAAGAGATATCGCTTTTGTCGACGATTTGATGTCTGCAACCGACATCGAGAAAATCAGCGTTTGGACTACCATAAATGGCGATTTCTATAACCATACGTCGCGTGGTGCAGTGCGTGCAGCCTTGGTTCGGTTAGACTGGATATTGTCAGACCAGAAAGTCACTTCAAACAAAAATCCTACCGTTGAGCATATCCTGCCTCAAAATCCACGCAACGAAGAATGGACACAATTTTCCGAGGCCGAGAGACAATTCTGGACCCACCGGCTTGGCAACTTGGTACTCCTGTCCGGAAGTAAAAACTCAAGTGCATCTCGAAATCCGTTCCCGCAAAAGAAAGCTCAATATTTTGGGCTTGACGGCGCTAGTTCTCCAACCCGCACAACCTATGCGCAAATGCAGGAGCTTGCGCCGCATGCGGACTGGACGCTCGACCTATTAAAAGAGCGGCACGACCGATTAGCTCGGCGCCTGGCGGGATCGCTGGGTATAGACCATTCTCCGTTACGAACTGCGTCTGATGATTTCGTAGACCACCAGATTTCTGCTTCGCTTCCGACGATGGTGGAAGCTCAATAAATCCGCTCCGAGTGGTTCTCGGGCCGACGATCCTTGGCTATAGAGCGCAGCAAAGACAACACGCCTTGAAAGAACTCCGATGGCCCTCCCCCGCGACGTCAAGAAGGTCGTGCTCGCCTATTCCGGCGGGCTCGACACCTCCATCATCCTGAAATGGCTCCAGACCGAACTCGGCGCTGAAGTCGTGACCTTCACCGCCGATCTCGGCCAGGGCGAGGAGCTTGGGCCCGCCCGCGAAAAGGCCGAGCGGGCCGGCGTGAAGGACATCTATATCGAGGACGTGCGCGAAGAGTTCTGCCGCGACTTCGTCTTCCCGATGTTCCGCGCGAACGCCGTCTACGAAGGCACTTACCTTCTCGGCACCTCGATCGCCCGGCCGCTGATCTCCAAGCGCCTCGTTGAGATTGCCCGCGAGACCGGGGCTGACGCCATTGCCCACGGCGCGACCGGCAAGGGCAACGACCAGGTGCGCTTCGAGCTTTCGGCCTATGCGCTCGACCCGGACATCAAGGTGATCGCGCCCTGGCGCGACTGGAAGTTCAAGTCACGCACGGAGCTTCTGGATTTCGCCGAAAAGAACCAGATCACCGTGACAAAGGACAAGCGCGGCGAGGCCCCGTTCTCGGTCGACGCCAACCTTCTCCACTCCTCCTCCGAGGGCAAGGTGCTAGAGGACCCGAACGAGGGTGCGCCGCCTTACGTCTTCATGCGCACGGTGAGCCCCGAGGAAGCGCCGGACACGCCGACGACGATCACCATCGGGTTCGAAAAGGGCGATCCGGTCTCGATCGACGGCCAGACGATGAAGCCGCACGAGCTTCTCGCCGCGCTCAACGATCTCGGCCGCGACAACGGCATCGGCCGGCTGGATCTGGTCGAAAACCGCTTCGTCGGCATGAAATCGCGTGGCATCTACGAGACGCCGGGCGGTACGATCCTTCTCGCCGCGCACCGGGCGATCGAATCGATCACGCTCGATCGCGGCGCAATGCACCTGAAGGATCAGCTCATGCCGCAATATGCCGAGCTCATCTATAACGGCTTCTGGTTCTCGCCGGAGCGCGAAATGCTCCAGGCGGCGATCGATAAGAGCCAGGAGCATGTGGAAGGCACGGTGCGCCTGAAGCTCTACAAGGGCAATGTCATCGTCGAGGGCCGTGAGAGCGCGAAATCCCTCTATAACGACGCCCTCGTCACCTTCGAGGACGATCACGGCGCATACGACCAGAAGGACGCGGCCGGCTTCATTCGGTTGAACGCGCTGCGGCTGCGGACGCTCGCGAAGCGGGACCGCTGATCGCGAAACGCGCAGCAGTGCGCCTCGGATAGATTAATCGAGGCGCCTGCGCTCCATCTGCTCGAAGCGGTGGAAAATTTCGGATAGACGGAAGGCCAGTTCCTGAACCTTCTGGTTCTCCTGCTTTTCGGCGCAGTGCTCTTGCCCAATGCCTTCGCCGAAGCCGGCTGGCGCGGGATTGCCTATGCTATCCTTTCGCTCTCCGTCGTTCGGATGGTCGCCGTGGCGATCGCACTCGCCACGGGCCTCCACGCCCACCGCCTGAGGCGGCTCGACGCCGAATCAACGACCTCCGAAGACTGACCGATCGCCGCCTTTCCGGTGCACTTCCAGCGGCGGGGCAAGCCAAAAGGTTCTGGGTGAACGAGCGGACGGACGGACTGCGACGCGGAGGGTCACAAAGGTCTCTTCACGGAGGTTCGGAACTGATATTCAGTCCATCGTCTTTTGACCAGAACGAAGAAAGACGACGGCAGGGAGGGCCGGCATCCATGAATCTCTACAGCAAGCTCAAGTCCCGGCAGGACGCCGGCAAGCCGATCCGCGTCGGGCTGATCGGCTCCGGCAAATTCGGCTCGATGTTCCTCAGCCAGGTGCGGCACGTGCCGGGCATGCATCTCTACGGCATCGCCGATCTCTCGGAGGCACGCGCGAAAGAGGCGCTGACCAACACCGGATGGGACGTCGACTCCGTTCTCGCCGCCAGTTTTGAGGATGCGCTCTCGACCGGGCGGACGATGATCACCGAGGACTATGAAGCCCTCATCAAGGCCTCCGGCCTCGACGTCGTGATCGACGCGACGGGAAGCCCTGCCGCCGGCATCCGCCACGCCCTGCTGGCCGCTGAGGAAGGCCGGCATATTGTCATGGTCAATGTCGAGGCGGACGTTCTCGCAGGGCCCTATCTCGTCAAGAAGTTCGACGAAGCGGGCCTCGTCTATTCCATGGCCTACGGCGACCAGCCGGCTCTCGTCTGCGAGATGATCGACTGGGCGCGGACATGCGGCTTTAGGATCGTAGCCGCCGGCAAGGGCACGAAATATCTGCCCGAATACGCCGCCTCGACACCCGATACGGTTTGGACCCATTACGGCCTGAAGCCGGAGGAGGCCAAAGCCGGCGGCATGAACCCGCAGATGTTCAACTCTTTCCTCGACGGCACGAAATCGGCGCTGGAAATGGCCGCGATCTCCAACGCCGCCCATCTCCTTGCTCCGAAGGACGGGCTGAAATTCCCGCCCGCCGGCACCCACGATCTCGCCAATGTGCTCAAACCCGTCAGTGCGGGCGGCATGCTGGAAGAGGCCGGCATGGTCGAATGCGTCTCCAGCGTCGAACGCGACGGCCGGCACGTCTTCGGCGATCTGCGCTGGGGCGTCTATGTCACCTTCGAGGCGATGGACGAGGCGGGCCGGGGCGCGGACTATGTGCGGCGCTGCTTCAAGGAATATCAGGTCGTCACCGATACGTCCGGCCGCTATGCGACGCTCTTCCGGCCCTCACACCTCATCGGCCTCGAACTGCCGGTTTCGGTCGCGAGCGCCGCGTTGCGCGGCGAGCCGACCGGCCGCACCAACACGCTCGTCTCGGATGTGGTGGCGGTCGCCAAAAAGGCACTGAAACCCGGCGACAGGCTCGACGGCGAAGGCGGCTACACCGTCTGGGGCCGCATCGCCCGCGCCGAGGATTCCTTGCGCAACAAGGGCCTGCCGATCGGCCTTGCCCACGGCATGACACTGAAGGGCGACGTCGCCGAGGGCGCGATGCTGACCTGGGACGACGTCGATGCCGGCGAGAGCCAGGCTGTCACCGTACGCCGCGCGATGGAAAAGGCCGAACGCATGCGTCTCGGCCTTTAGAGCTGAACGAGGCTCAGGCGACCGAGCGCGCCTCTGCCGAAAAGCGCAGCGCGATCCCCGAGGGATGGCGGAAGTTCGCGGGCCGCGACATTGCCGCGGTTCGTTCGAGAACGATCGAGCTTCGGTCCATCTCAAGCAGCTTCTCCGTCAGAAGCGCGAGTTCGGCTTTCGCAAGAAGATGACCAGGGCAGCTGTGCTTGCCCTGGCCGAAGGTGAGGTCGAAGCCGGTGCTGCCATGGGGCACGGGGCAACCACCATTGCTCTTCACCAGATCCACATGGACGATATCGCCCTTTTCGAATGTCGTCTCGCCGATCGTGGTGTCGGCGCTGCAATAGCGCGTTGCGAGACCAAGCGGGGGATCGCTGCGCAGCAGCCCAAGATTGAACGCTTCGACGCCCATCTCTGAGCATTCGCGAACGAACCGCTCGTGATCCTCGCCCCAGAGCGTGAGCAAGCACTTCAACGCAACCGTCGTCGTCTCGGAGCCGGCGACGGCGAGCAGCGATAGTTCGGCCTCCCGCTCCTTCGGCTCCAGTCCCGCGAAGAGGCCCTCAGCCCGCGCGAAGAGCTCGCTCCGCAGATAGGCCTTGGACTCCGGGACGCCCGGACCTTTCACATTGGTCTCCAGATAGGCGATCGCCGGGCGCACCTTCGCATGGTGCTCCATCGGATCGATGTCCTCGCAGCCGAGTAAGAGTAAGATCACGCGGTTCGGCACGTAGACGGCAAGGCGCATCAGATCGTCATGGGCTTTCGCATCGGCAAAGCCCTCGTCCAGGCTTTTCTCGATGATGGCGCGATAGGGCTCGGAGGACATGGCGCGCCGGGAGAAATCCTGAAGCCAGCTGCGCTTGCGCACGACATGGCCCTTGCCCTCGACGTCGAGCACCGTCGGCCCAAAGAGCTGCCGGGTCGCACGGAAGGGATGGTCGGTCCGAAACTGACCGCTTCTCAGAACGGCAACGCTCTCCTCGAAGCCGTCGACGAAAATGGGTTCGCGGCGATCAGCCATAGTATTTCCTTTCCGTCATCTTGATCCGCCATCGGAGGCGGCAAACCGCTAGGCCGAACCTCGGTCTGTCCTGCTTTTCGATGATACGCTAGGGCGCATGCGAGATTACAACCTGACCGCAAACGAGCCGTTGTGATTTCGTGCCCGTTCGTTTCATATCGAAACATTTTGCACCAATAAAGAGGCTACTTTCGATTTTTGCGCGAAAAATTTTCAACCTACACAATCTATGGTATTGACTCCCAAACGATCGTTTCGTAGCAAATTGCTCTGGGACAAGACGCCAATCAAGGACAGGTCGAAGCTCTAGAAACGTTGGAAAATCGGCTGACAGCCGGGCACCCTCGCGCGCCTGGAAAGACTGCCAAGCCTTCACCCTCAAATAAAAACTGCCTTCAAGAAGTAATTTCTCTCGAACTTACTTCAACGACTTTCTGTTGTCTCGAAACCGCTACGCGAAGGACCTCTCAATGTACAATTTGATCGCAAAAATCGTCACCCTCAGCGACCAGCCGACCAGTGCGATCGAGCCGGGCACCGAACTCATCGAGAGCGGCATCATCGACAGCATGAACATTGCGAAGCTTCTGGCCTATATCGAAGACCGGACCGGCCGGAGCATTCCGCTCGAAGAGCTCGATCTCGATCAGATCAAGACGCCCGCGGCCATCATGGACGCCTATCTCGCGTCGGAGACGGTCTGATGAGCATGGCCCGGATGGCGATCGAGGGAACGCGCGAAGCCGCGTTCGACGCGGCGCTCTCGTCTCTCCCCTGCTTCGAAGGCGCTGCGGACGAACGCTATGCCCCTCTTCTGCCGAAAGCGTTCGTTCTCGCCGGCAATTATCTGAAATCCTTTCCGCAACACGGCTTTTCCCTGTCGAACGCCGTGCAGGCGGACGAGGAATATCTGCTCTCTCCCACCTGCTGCTATCCGGTTTTCCACGGCAAGCAGGGCGCACGTCTGCCGAAGCGCACGATGATCACGCACAAGAACCTCTGCTTCCGATGCGAGGAGTATTATCGCGAGGGCACGCGGCAGATCGCCTTCATGATGCGCGAATACATCCTCTTCGCCCCGACGGCGGAGGAAGCGTCGGCCTGGACGGCACGCGTGAAGGAAGAGGTCGCTGGTCTGCTGAGGGGGATGGGGCTTGTCGTCGAGGTGGAAGCAGCGACCGATCCTTTCTTCAACGCCAAGGACTACAAGCAGAAGTTCCAGGAAGACCAGAACCTCAAATCCGAATTCGTGATCGGCGGCATCGCGGTCGGTTCGGTCAATCTGCATCTGCGCGCTTTTTCCAAAGCCTGCGATATCCGGACCGAAGCCGGCGAGCCGCTTTACTCGGCCTGTTTCGGCCTCGGCTACGACCGGCTCGCCCATCAGCTTTCCATCGCATCGCCCACCAAGCTTGAGACCGAGCCTCAAAAGGAGCCGAGCTATGTATGACGCCAACTATCTCGCCTCGCGCCTCTCGGCAGGATCAGCGGAGAACCGCGATTCAGATTTCCTCGTCCTGCCGGAGACTGGCCAGCACATTGCCTATGCGCGGTTCTTCGCAAATGCCGAAAGGATCGCGCAGGTTCTCGCGAACGAAGGTTTGAAGCCCGGCGACAGCGTTCTCGTCTATGCGCCGAAATCGGCGGTTTCGCTGGAACTCTATTTCGGCTGCCTTGTCGCCGGCGTCGTCTACGTGCCCATCAATCCCGGCCTTCCGATCGACGACATGCCCTATTTCCTCGGCGACGTGACGCCGAAGGCGATTGTCTGCGGGACGTCCGACTTTGCGAGGATGACGCGGGAAGCCGATCAGTTTGGTGCGTCGGTCTTCACGCTCGATGCGGACGAGACCGGAACGCTCGTCGAAGCGCGCGACCAGGCCAAATCGGGATATGAAACCGCCACGCGGGAAGCTTCGGACATCGCCGCGATCCTCTACACCTCCGGCACGACGGGCAAGCCGAAGGGCGCGGTCCACACACACCATTCGCTCTGGTCGAACGCCGAAGCGCTGGTCTCGTCCTGGAAATTCAGCCGCGAGGACGTGCTCATCCACGCCCTGCCGATCTTCCATCTGCACGGCCTTTTCACCGCGACCAACGTCGTCCTCGCGAGCGGCGGCTCGTGTCGCTACCTGCCGCGCTTCGATGCGAATTCGGTGCTGAAGGAAATGCCGGTCTCAACCGCACTGATGGGAGTGCCGCCCTTCTACATGCAGCTTCTGGAGGCGCCGGAGCTCGGAGAGACGGCGAAAAACATGCGCGTCTTCATCTCGGGCTCCGCCCCTATGCTGCCCCAGACCCACCGCGCCTGGCGCGAGCGGACCGGCAAGACGATCATCGAGCGCTATGGCATGACCGAATGCAGCATGATCGCCTCCAATCCCTATGATGAGGAGCGGAAGCCGAACACTGTCGGCTTCCCGCTGCCCGGTGTCACGGTGCGGATCACAGATGTGAAGACCGGAGAGCCTGTTCCGAACACCGGCGTCGGGATGATCGAGATCAGGGGCCCGAACCTCTTCCGCGAATACTGGAACAAGCCGGAGAAAACCGCCGAGGACCACACCGAAGACGGCTTTTTCATCTCCGGCGATTTCGGCCGCTACGACGCGGACGGCTATCTCAGCGTCCTCTGCCGCGTGAAGGATGCCGTGTTCACGGCAGACGGCACGGTGCTGCCCAAGGAGGTAGAGGAGATCGTCGACGAGGACCCGTCTGTCGCCGAGAGCGCGGTGATCAGCGTGCCTACACATGATGGAAGCGCCGCTCCGGTCGCGATCCTCGTCGCCAAGCCGGGCGCCCTTATCGATACGGCAAGGGTCGAAAGAGACGTCGCCGCAAGACTCGAAGCCTTCAAGCGCCCGGTCCGCTACATCGCGATCGACACCATGCCGCGCAATGCCATGGGCAAGGTCCAGAAGGCCGTACTTCGAGAACAGTTCGCAACCTGCCTTGAGACGGCAAGGGCGGAGCTGCGCGAGCATGCCTGAAACGCCCGCCGCCGGCGATTTCGAGCCGATCCGCCCGGATGAAAAAGGTCCAGGTCCCGACCTGTCGCTTATAGCGCTCAAGGCGGGCAGGGTCGGCTTCGCCAACTATGCTTATGTCGTGGCAGACGGCGCATCGAGCGACGCCGTCGTGATCGATCCGGGCTGGGAACCGTCGTTTCTCTCGGATTCTCTCGCAGCGATAGGCCTGCGGCCGGCCGCCGTTCTCCTGACCCACGGCCACCGCGATCATACGAATGCGGCACCGGCTATCTCGAAGGTCACCGACTGCCCTGTCCATATGTCAGGGGCGGATGCGGATCATTTCGGCTTCGACTGCGAGCGTCTAATCCGTCTCGAAGGGAGCCAGACACTCCGCTTTGGCTCGATCACCGTCGATGCGCTGGCGACGCCGGGCCACACGGCGGGCTCGATCTCATACCGGATCGGCGGCTGTCTGTTTACAGGCGACACGCTCTTTTCCGAAGGTTGCGGATTGTCGAACCCACAAAACGGCGGCGGCGACACTGCGGCGTTATTCCGCTCCATTAATCACCTTCGCGGAACACTTTCGCCGAACTGCCGGATTTACCCCGGTCATCGCTATCGCGAACCGATCGGCCAAACGCTCGGGGCGCTCGAACGGGGCAACATATATCTGCGCTTTCGGGACCTCGGCGCGTTCGTCCGATTTTGCGAGCGCCCGGCGCGGATGAACCAGCTACCTCCTGCAATTGGCAGTGTCCCGACGATGAAGCCGGAGCTCGCGATTCTGGCAAGCCCGCAATCCCTTCGAACGGCGCCACCCGCTCCACAACATCCTCCCGAAACAGAAGATCTCGCGCTCCGCCGCGCATGCTGAAGTCCGGCGAATGGCGCGATGCCCGCTGAACCAAACCAAATCCGCGCCGAGCTGGCAGCCGGTGCGAAAGCCTTTGCGCACAGTCTTTCGAGGAACCGAAGACATGATTCACGTCACGCTCCACGAACCTTCGGGCGAGATCAGGACCATCGATGCCGAGCCAGGCATCAGCCTCATGGAGGTCGCCGTACGAAACGGCATCGAAGGGATCGAAGCGTCATGTGGCGGCGCCTGCTCCTGCACCACCTGCATGGTCTATGTCGATGAAGACTGGCAGGCGAACCTGTCGCCGCGCAGCGAAATCGAGGAAGACATGCTGGAAATGGCCTTCGAGGCGAACGAAAGCTCCCGCCTCGCCTGCCAGATCACGCTCAGACCCGAATATGACGGTCTCGTCGTCCGGGTGCCGAGGGAGCAATGCTGATCAGACGGCCCGGTCGTGGCGCGTAAACACGGTTGGAGCGCAAACGGTCCCTCGTCCCGCGATAGAACACTTCCAAAACGCACAAGCTGAGCTTTCACGGGGGCTGCTACCGCAAATGTCGGGCCGCGAGCGATTGCGTTGCTTGCAGACTCAAGATCTGTGCAATAAAAACAACCGATCGTTTACGGAGATCGGGCATGGTCAAGTCCTCACGCGAGCAAATCATTGTGGCATCGCGCGATCTGATACGTGAGAAAGGATATGCCGGCACGTCCATGAAGGACGTCGCCGATCGCGTCGGCCTTCTCAAGGGAAGTCTCTACGCCCACGTCAAGAACAAGGGCGAACTCGTATCCGAGATACTTGCCCTCACCTATGCCGAAATTTTCACCGATCTCGAAAACACCGGCGACTGGCGCAAGGATTTCGAACGCGCCCTCAACTGCCTGGTCGAGACGCTGACGGAAGGCCGTCGCTGCGTCGGCTTTCAGCTCGCCTACAGCTATAGCGGCATGCCCTACGAGCTGCGGTCCGCCGTTCAGGCCTTCTTCGACGATATCAGCAGCTTCTTCGTGCAATGCCTCAAGCAGGGCCTCGACGAGGACATCGCAGAACGGTTTACCCGCGAATGCGTCATCAAGGTCGAAGGTGCGACGCTCTACCTGGTCCTGGAACGGGGGGATGCTGCCGTTCAGGCGATCAAGACTTCTATCCTGGAGCGGGCGGACGGGCTGGCGATGGATGTTCCCGATCCCGAAGCCAGACGCCTGCTCGACGCCACCATGGGCGACTGGCGTTGGGCCAGCGTGACCGAGAAGAAGCTGGCTCTGCGCACCGTCGAAGCAGAGCGGGAGCTTCTTTCCGCACGGGCCGCGCTCGCCGGCCAGATCGAGGCGGAAAGCTGTTTCCGCTGATCCAGCCCAAAGGTCCGCCGCTTCTGGAAAGTGAGGTATTCCCAAAAACCAGCTTTTTCGCCCTGCGACAACAATTCGATGTCGCGACCCGATCTTTATAAGCGACATCACGCATCTGAAAGTTGAATACGAACGACCGTTTGTTTATACTCCCGGCATCTTCTTTCAGGCTGCAGGGGCTTCGGATGGCGAGCCACATCAAGAATCGCGCCGTTGAACCGATTCCGGACAATGCACTCGGCCATTCCGGCGAACTTGACATGCGTGAGTGGTTTCCGAGCCGGTATCATTGGCACGAGAGCAATCTAAGGGCGATGATGCGGCCGGCGATCAGCGAACCGCTCGCCCATTTCATCGAAGAACAGTCCATGTTCTTCATCGCGACGTCGAATGCGGAAGGCCATTGCGATTCGAGCTTTCGGGGATGCGAACATGACGCTTCGGGCGAGCCGCTTCCGGCTGTCCGCGTCGTCGACCCCCACCATCTCCTCTTTCCCGACTATTCGGGCAACGGCCTCTACAACAGTCTGGGCAATATTCTGGTGAACCCGCATATCGGGATGCTCTTCATCGATTTCGAAAATCAGCGCCGCGCCCGGGTGAACGGGAAGGCCCGGATCGAGCGGGCGAGCGCTGACATCAAGGCTGTCTGGCCCCTTGCCCAGGCCGTCGTCGTTGTGACGGTGGAACAGGCCTACGGCAATTGCCAGGCCCGCATTCCTCGGATGCAATATGTCTCTTCGGACTGAAATACCGGCGACGCGACCAAAGTCTTGCGGGTGCAGATCTCGCTGAATGCTATCGAAAATATGGTTTTATTGATGCAAAATTGAAATTGCAGGCTTGGTTTCCGCTGCGAAGCATGCACCATGAAATCATTGATTCTTCTTGCTTCGGGAGGGAGCCGACAGTCTTCAATGGCAAGCGAGCACCATGCGATCCCGGATCTGACCTACGCCACCCTGCCGGCGCTCTACGACATGACGTCCGTTACGGATGGATGGCAAGAGACGCTGGACGGTATAGCGGCCTCGGTCGAGAGCGCGACCGGAGCCGCCATCTTCGGCATTTCCGGCTTTGACGATATCTATCAGCCGGATCGGATCTCAAGCTCATTTTCCGATCGTTTTCATCTGGCTTCGATATGGCTCGAACGCTTTCGCCACTACGAGGAAGAGGCCGAACGGACCCTGCTTGGGTTGAAAGACGGAGATATCTGGACCGATACCAGCACCTGGAGCGAGAAAGCGCTTCACGGGCGGGACGACCAGCGGTTTCTGCTGGAACATTTCGGCACCCGCGCGCGCTACGCTGCCCCGCTGAGGGCGAACGACGGATGGCGCGCCGGAGTTCTGGTCCATTGCGCGCAGCGAAACGAAGCCGTCGAACTCTCTGCCCATTCCGTTCTCCGATTCCTGACGCCTCATCTCTCGGCCTCGCTTGGCCTGCGCCGCTTTGTCAGCGGGTTGGTCGCCCGCTATCAGGCAGTACTGGGGGTGCTCGACCGTCTCTCGGTAGGGGTCATGCTCGCAAACGCCGCAGGCGAAATCGTTCTCGTCAACGAAATGGCCAGAGCGGTGATGGATCGGCACGGCGGCATAGGCCTTTGCCCAAGGAACCGTATCAGGACGCGTGACGAGAGCCGGACCCGACAGATCGAACGCGCGATCCAGTCGGCCGGTGACGCCGCCAATCGACTGAATCGTACCGCCCATGAGGTCCTGCTGAGTCCGCCCGTCGGCACGAGTGAACCTCTCCTTATCGAGATTTCGCCCATGCGCGATGGTGCCCGCGAGATGACGAGGGGATTTGCCGGTGCGCTCGTCACCATCATCGATCCGAACGATCCGCCGACCGTCGATCCACGACATCTGGCTACCCTGCACGGGCTGTCTCCAGCCGAAACGGAGGTCGTGGGGCTGATCCTCAAGGGCCATACGGTGCCAACGATCGCCGATATTCGAGGCGTCTCGCCCCATACGGCGCGCACGCAGATACGGACGATCTATCGCAAGACAGGCGCCGATGGCCGCGGCAGCCTGGCGCTGAAGGCCGCGCATCTGAGACCTCCGGTTCTCTGATCGCACCCCGCCAAACACAAAACGGGCCGGACCATGAGCCCGACCCGTCGATAATGTCTGATATCAGGTCCCGCGTTCGAGCGAGCCAGACGCTTGATCAGTCGCGCGTATCGACCGGCGCATATTCGCGCTGCGCCGCGCCGGTGTAGAGTTGGCGCGGACGGCCGATGCGCTGCTTGGGATCCTCGATCATTTCCTTCCACTGGGCGATCCAGCCGACGGTGCGCGCGACGGCGAAAAGCACCGTGAACATCGCGGTTGGGAAACCGAGGGCCTTCAGCGTGATGCCGGAATAGAAGTCGACGTTCGGATAGAGCTTCTTGTCGATGAAGTACTGATCGGTCAGCGCGATGCGCTCCAGCTCCATCGCGACTTCGAGAAGCGGATCGTCGCGTACGCCGAGCTCGTCGAGGACTTCATGACAGGTCTTCTGCATGATCTTCGCGCGCGGATCGTAGTTCTTATAGACCCGGTGGCCGAAGCCCATCAGGCGGAACGGATCGTTCTTGTCCTTCGCGCGATCGATGAATTCCGGAATGCGGTCCGCCGTACCGATTTCCATCAGCATGTTGAGAGCCGCCTCGTTCGCGCCGCCATGGGCCGGACCCCAGAGGCAGGCGACACCAGCCGCGATGCAGGCGAACGGGTTTGCGCCCGATGAGCCTGCCAGACGCACCGTCGAGGTCGAGGCGTTCTGCTCGTGGTCGGCGTGCAGCGTGAAGATGCGATCCATCGCACGCGCGAGAACGGGATTGATCTCATAGGGCTCGCACGGCACCGCGAAGCACATGTGCAGGAAGTTTTCCGCATAATCGAGATCGTTGCGCGGATAAACGAAAGGCTGGCCGATGTGGTACTTGTAAGCCATCGCCGCGATCGTCGGCATCTTCGCGATCATGCGCAGGGACGCGATCATCCGCTGGTGCGGATCGGCGATATCCGTCGAGTCATGATAGAATGCAGACAGCGCGCCGACACAGGCGACCATGACGGCCATCGGATGGGCGTCGCGCCGGAAGCCAGTGAAGAACCGGTTCATCTGCTCGTGAACCATGGTATGGCGGGTCACGCGGTAGACGAAGTCTTCTTTCTCGCGGGCCGTCGGCAGCTCGCCGTAAAGCAGCAGATAACAGGTCTCGAGATAGTCGCCCTTCTCGGCGAGTTCATCGATCGAATAGCCGCGGTGAAGGAGAATGCCGTTGTCACCGTCGATATAGGTGATCTTCGATTCGCACGAGGCGGTCGAGGAAAAGCCCGGATCGAAGGTGAAGAGACCCGTGTCCTTGTAGAGCTGGGTGACGTCGACGACTTCGGGGCCGATCGTTCCCGAGCGGCGAGGCAGGTCGGCCGTCTCGGATCCCATCGTGAATTTGGCGGATTGGTCCGTCATCTTTTTTTCCCCTTCCGTTCTCAGCCGCTTTTCAATCCAAGGATTTTTGCAGCGCACAAGGTTTTAATTGCTCTGCCTACTTCATCCGTGCGGACGGAACAAGTTGGGGCCTTGCACTGCGGTATAAATCATCAAGCCGGAATCGCGAAAGCGTTTCCATTAGCTGGGAAACTGGTCCTTCAGCCGTGCGAGCGACTCCTCTCGGCCGAGAACCGCCAAGACGTCGAACACGCCCGGCGAAGTGGACCGACCGGTCAGCGCTGCACGCAGCGGCTGCGCTGCCTTGCCGAGCTTCAGGCCCTTCTCCTCGGCAAACGCCCGCACTTCGGCCTCTAGCGGCTCGACCGCCCACTCCGACACCGCTTCAAGGCGCGGCGTCAGTTCCGAGATTGTCTCGCGTCCGCCATCGGACAGGATCGTCTCGGCCTTATCCTCCAGAGGAAGCGGACGCTGGGCGAAGAGGTATGTCGCGCTGTCGGTCAGCTCCACGAGCGTCTTGGCGCGCTCCTTGAGTCCGGGCATCGCCGCCAGCAATTTTTCCCGCACCGCGCCATACGGTGCGCCCTTCAAGAGATCGCCGTTCGGCAGAACGTCGCGTTCGGCCATCAGCTGGTCGGTCAAGGCCTCGTCGCCGGACTGGCGGATCCACCAACCGTTCAGCGCTTCGAGCTTCTTGAAGTCGAACCGCGCCGCGCCCTTGTTGATCTCCGAAACGTCGAACCAGGAAATCATGTCCTCGGTCGAGATGATCTCGTCGTCACCATGAGCCCATCCGAGCCGGACCAGATAGTTGCGCAAGGCCACCGGCAGATAGCCCATGGCGCGATAAGCCTCGATGCCGAGGGCGCCATGACGCTTGGACAGTTTGGCGCCGTCCGGCCCATGGATCAGCGGGATATGCGCCATCACCGGCACATCCCAGCCCATCGCCTTGTAGATCAGGGCCTGCCGCGCGCCGTTGGTGAGGTGATCGTCGCCGCGGATGATGTGGGTGACGCCCATGTCGTGGTCGTCGACGACGACGGCGAGCATATAGGTGGGCGATCCGTCCGAGCGCAGGAGCACGAAATCGTCGAGCTCCTTGTTGTTGAACCGCACGCGCCCCTGCACCTGATCGTCGACGATCGTCTCGCCGTCGAGCGGCGCCTTTAGCCGTATGACCGGATCGACACCGGCCGGAGCCTCGGACGGGTCGCGGTCGCGCCAGCGCCCGTCATAGCGCGGGGGGCGCTTCTCGGCTTTGGCCTTCTCGCGCATCTCGGCGAGTTCTTCCTGGCTGGCATAGCATTTATAGGCCTGCCCCTTGGCGAGCAGTTCTTCCGCCACCGCGCGATGCCGGTCGCCATTGGCGAACTGCGACACCGGCTCGCCATCGGCTTCGAGGCCCATCCATTTCAGGCCTTCGATGATCGCGTCGACCGCCTCGTGCGTCGAGCGCTCGCGATCGGTATCCTCGATGCGCAGCAGCATTTTGCCGCCCTTCGCACGAGCATAGAGCCAGTTGAACAGCGCGGTCCGCGCTCCGCCGATATGAAGAAATCCGGTGGGCGAGGGCGCAAAACGGGTGACGACGCCGTCCGTCATGTCTTCTCCATTCATTTCAGATAGCAAAACGCTCGATTTTTCGATCGCGTCTTTTCGGCGGGTGTGTACCATAGCCTATCCACGAAACAAGGAATGGACAGGCGGGAGTTGAGCGAACCGGCAGACCAGGACCTCGCCTCCGGCTGGCGCGAACGCTTCGCGCTTTTTTCCTCACGGGTCCGGCAGCGCTTTGTCGGGGCGTCAGCATTCGGGATATTCCAAGCATTTCCGGCCTTTGGAACATGGCTTGCATCCGAATGGGAGCGTGAAAAAGCCTACCGGACGACGTTTCATCTCATCCCGGTCGCCATGGCCGCCGGCGCGGTCGCAGTTTTCGGCTTCGGCGCAGGAACGGCGGCGATCACGCTTGTGGCCGCGTTTCTGTCAGTCGCACTTCTCTCGAACCACCTCTTAAGATCGGCAGCCCGGCCGACATTGATCCTCATCCTGACAAGCTTGCTCGCCGGGCTGCTTCTCGCCCAGTTCGAGCTCTGGCGCACGGACACGACGATTTTCTCCGGCGAAGCGACCGTCTTCATCGGCGGACGCGTCGCCAGCCATGAAAAAGATGACCGGAACCGCTCTCGCTATCTCGTCGATATCCGCTCGAGCGAACGCCCGGTCCTTTCCCGACCGCCCGAGCGCGTGCGGATCGTGGTTGCAGGAGAGCACGACATCATGCGGCCGGGCGACCGATACGAGGGGCTTGTCCGCCTGCGTCCGCCCTCCGGCCCGGCCTTTCCCGGCAGCTACGATTTCGCCTTCGTTCCTTATTTCGATGGCCTCGGCGCCTATGGCTTTTCCCTCGGAATCCCGAAACCGCAGTCCGAGGTGGGCAAGGACGATACGCCGCTGACGGTCGGCGAACGCTTCCAGATCGCCGTCGCCGATCTGCGCGGAACGGTGACCGACCGCATCCGCTCGCTCATTCCCGGCCAGCCCGGTGCCGTCGCCGCCGCGCTCGTCACCGGCCAGCGCGACGGGATCGATGAAGAGACCAGCGAGGCTCTGCGCGCGACCGGCCTTGCGCATATTCTCGCGATTTCCGGCCTCCACGTCGCGCTCGTCGCCGGCTTCGCCATGGTCTCGATACGTCGAACCCTGGTCTTCGCCGGCTCCCTCGCCCTGGTCTGGCCGGTGAAGAAGATCGCAGCCGTCGGCGCCATTGGCGTCTCGACCTTCTATCTCGTCCTCTCCGGTTCGAGCGTCGCCACCGAGCGCGCCTATCTCATGCTCCTCGTCATGCTGCTCGCCGTCCTCTTCGACCGGCCTGCGATCACCATGCGCAACGTCTCCATCGCCGCCATCCTCATTCTGGCATGGACGCCGCACGCCGTGATGACCGCCAGCTTCCAGATGAGCTTTGCCGCCACCGTCGGCCTTGTCGGCGTCTATAGTGCCTTCAGCCGATATCGGAGCGGACGCTCACGCGAGATCAAGGACGGTGCGGCGCGCGCGATCCTCATCTTCTTCGTCGGCACAGCCGCGACGGCGCTGATCGCCGGCCTGGCGACCGCGCCTTACGCGGTCTTCCACTTCCAGCGCTTTGCACCCTTCGGGCTGGTCGCCAATCTCATCGTCATGCCGCTCTTCGCACTGCTGATCATGCCGATGGCGCTTGTCGGGGTCATCCTCATGCCATTCGGGCTCGACGCCGTTGCATTCGCGATCGTCGGGCTCGGCCTCGAATTCCTCATTGCGATCGCATCCGACCTTGCAAACCGCCTGCCCGATTACGGAACGGGGCTCGTCCAGCCGGCTGCATTGCTCGTCCTGACGGCAGCGCTCCTCGCCTTCTGTCTACCGGTCGGGCGATTGCGATGGCTGGCCCTTCCGGTTCTGGCGAGCGGTCTCGCCCTCGCCGCCCAACGCGCCGGTCCACCGGAATTGCTGATCTTCGAAGACGGCAAGACCTTCGCGCTCCTCGATGGCGGATCGATTGCCTATTCGAAGGCGCGGCCCAATGGCTTCGTCTCCGATCAATGGGACCACGCCTACCGTACGGTTGAAACAGAACACCGCGGCGTTGTACCCGGCCTCGAAGACTGCGAAGCGAAGCTCTGCCGGTTTACCACGCGAAGCGGAATTTCCGTTGCCTATACGACAGACTATCGCCTGCTTGGCGAGGCCTGCGACGGCGGGGAGATCGCGTTTGTCGCACGGGCGGCCCGGACCCGGGAATGTCGTTCGGGCGCCTATCTCGTAACGCTTAGGACGCTGCGGCGGACCGGCTCACTGGCGATCTCACGCAATCCTGAGACGGGCCAGATCGAAGTCAGCCGCTCCGTTCCCGAAGATCCCGGCGATTGGAACCACCACCGCCATGCGCCCTGGCCGGAATACTGGCGTAAGCCAGAGGCAGAGGACGAGCAGCCGCCAACCAATTCGACAACCGCCGACGCATCTCCGTCGGCCGAAGCTAAGTAGCGTGCCGCTCAGCCCGAGATCAGTACCGCCGGATCAGCCCGACGAGCTTACCCTGCACACGCACCCGGTCGGCGCCGAAGATCCGCGTCTCATAGGCTGGATTTGCCGCTTCCAGCGCGATCGTGTCGCCCTTCTTGCGGAAGCGTTTGAGCGTCGCCTCCTCGTCATCGACGAGGGCCACGACGATCTCGCCGGGAATGGCGGTGTCGCCGCGGCGGATCACAACCGTATCGCCGTCGAGAATGCCCGCCTCGACCATCGAGTCGCCCTTCACCTCAAGGGCATAGTGCTCACCGCCCATGATCATGTCGGGCGGGATCGAGATCGAATGGGTGTTGTGCTGGATCGCCGAGATCGGAACACCGGCAGCAATCCGGCCCATGACCGGAATCGAGATATTTTCGTTCGCTGCGCCGTCTTCCGAACCGCCGCGCGGCTTCGCCGGCTGGCCTTTCGAACCCTCGATGACGCTTGGCTTGAAGCCGCGCTGGGCAGGCTGTTGCGGCTCCGGCCTGCGCATCGCATCCGGGAGCTTGAGGACTTCGAGAGCTCGTGCCCGATTCGGCAGCCGGCGGATGAAGCCGCGCTCTTCCAGCGCGGTGATCAGGCGATGGATGCCCGATTTCGACTTCAACTCCAGCGCGTCCTTCATTTCGTCGAAGGACGGCGGAACACCGGTCTCGTTGAGCCGAGCGTCGATAAATTTGAGAAGTTCGTGCTGCTTGCGCGTCAGCATGCGTCTCGGCGCCTCCAAAACAAATCCTGAACAAGCCTATATGTTCTTATTGTGTTCCGCAAGAGCCGAATCGGAACGAATCGGGAATCAGGAAAAGCCTCATCTGGCCTGTTTCGCAAGACGGCGGCTTGTGCGACATGCGAGTCATCGTACATTGATGCGTGATACCGCCCCACAGATGCGCCGTTTTTCTTGGCGAGAAGGGCGCTTATCGACGTTCGAGCACCTGAAGAAAGCCCGCCATGAGCAGCCTTGCCCTCGAGGCCGAAGAAAAGCCGATCCCTGCGGCTTCCGCAAAGTTCAGCTTTTCCAACCGCCGAACCTTCGCGATCATCTCGCATCCGGACGCCGGTAAGACGACGCTGACGGAAAAGCTGCTGCTCACCGGTGGCGCGATCGAGATGGCGGGCGCGGTGCGCGCCAAGGGCAACAAGGCGCGGGCGAAATCCGATTGGATGGGCATCGAGAAGGATCGCGGCATCTCGGTCACCTCCTCGGTGATGACGTTCCAGAAGGACGGCATCAACTTCAACCTCCTCGATACGCCGGGCCATAGCGACTTTTCCGAGGACACCTATCGGACACTGACTGCCGTCGACTCCGCGATCATGGTGATCGACGCGGCAAAGGGCATCGAGGGCCAGACGCGCAAGCTCTTCGAGATCTGCCGCCTGCGCGACATCCCCATCATCACCTTCGTCAACAAGATCGACCGCGAGGGCCGCGATCCGTTCGAACTCCTCGACGAGATCGAGGAGCAGCTCGCGATGGACGTCGCGCCCATGGTCTGGCCGGTGGGTCAGGGCGGGCTCTTCAAAGGCGTGTACGATCTCGCCGAACACGATTTCATCTCGGCAAAGGGCGACGGAACCAAGCATTTCGACGATGGGCTTGATGATCCGGCGCTGGAACAGGCTCTCGGAGCCGACACCTATTCCGGCTTTCGCGAGGCGGCCGAGCTCGCGGCGGAAGGCTATGCCAGTTTCGACGCCCAGAGCTATCGTGACGGCCATCTGACGCCGGTGGTCTTCGGCTCCGCGCTCGAAAACTTCGCCGTCGACCGGCTGATGGACCTCATCGCCGCCCATGCGCCCGAGCCGCGGCCGCAGCCCTCCGACAAGGGTCCGATCGATCCATCGGGTGAAAAGGTCTCCGGCTTCGTGTTCAAGGTGCAGGCGAACATGGACCCCAAGCACCGGGACCGCGTCGCCTTCGTTCGGTTCTGCTCGGGCCATTTCAAGCGCGGCATGAAGCTCGACCATGTGCGCTCGGGCAAGGCGATCGCAGTGTCGAATCCGATCTATTTCGTGGCGCAGGAGCGCTCGCTTACCGAGGAAGCCTATGCCGGCGACGTGATCGGTATTCCGAACCACGGCACCCTCCAGGTGGGCGACACGCTGACCGAGGGAGAGACCTTCCGCTTCACCGGCCTTCCCGCCTTCGCGCCGGAAGTGCTGCGCCGCGTGCGCCTCGAAGATACGATGAAAATGAAGCAGCTGCGCCGGGGGCTCGAAGACCTTGCGCAGGAGGGCCTCGTCCAGGTGTTCCGACCGACCATCGGATCGGACTGGATCGTCGGCGTCGTCGGGCCGCTGCAGCTGGACGTTCTCGCCTCTCGCATCTCGGGCGAGTACAAGGCGGATGTCACCTTCGAGCCGGTGCAGTACAATGTCGCGCGCTGGATCCGCTGCGCGAACGAGCAGACGCTCAAGCAGTTCATCAAGGACAACACCAACCAGATCGTCCGCGACCGCGACGACCGGCCGGTCTATCTCTGCCGCGACGACTGGGACCTGCGCTACATCATGGAGCGCAACAAGGACATCGCCTTCGACGCGACGCGCGAGATCGTGCAGCAATAAGGGCGGCAGCCCATGGAATGGCGTGAGGAAGGCATCGTTCTCGGTGTCCGCCGGCACGGCGAGACCAGCGTCATCGCCGAACTGATGACACGATCGCGTGGGCGACATTTGGGTCTCGTGCGTGGCGGGCGGTCAAAGTCGATGCGGCCAGTGCTTCAGCCCGGCAATTCGGTGATGGCGCATTGGCGGGCGCGGCTCGACGAGCATATGGGGGCCTTCGCGCTTGAGCCCGTCCTTTCCCGCGCGGGCGGGCTGATGGAGAGCGCCGTCGGGCTCCACGGCGTGCAGCTCGCGGCGAGCCATCTGCGACTTCTCCCCGAGCGCGACCCGCATCCGCGTCTGCATGACGGGCTGATCGTGCTTCTGGAAAATCTGAATGCGGATCGCCTGACAGCAGGTGAACTCATGCTCCGCTTCGAGCTTGCGGTTCTGGAAGAACTCGGCTTCGGTCTCGATCTGGCGCAATGCGCAGCAACCGGAACGAGAGACAATCTCATCTACGTTTCGCCGAAGAGCGGCCGCGCGGTAAGCCGCGAACCGGGCGAACCCTATCGCGATAAACTTCTCGCCCTCCCCGCTTTTCTCACCGAGACCGATCGCGCGGCAGATGGCGAAACCCTGAAAACCGGCTTTGCCCTCACCCGCTATTTCCTCGCCCGCCACGTCTACGAGCCGCGCGGCCTCGACGAACCGCTCGCACGGACAAGCTTCGTTTCGGCGGCGAGCGCTTCAGGTTAGGCTTGTCCTCAGACGATTGGGGAGGATGACAATGTCGGAAAACACCGGAAGCAGCGGCATCGATCTTGGCGGCTCGGTCGTCCATCCATGGCATCTCGACCAGTTCGGGCACATGAACGTGCGCTGGTACGCGCCAGTCTTCGACGACGCCTCGTTTCTCTTCTGGGAAAAGACGGGGCTCAGTATGAGAGCGCTGACGGAAAGCCACGGCATCCACACGGTCACGTTGAAGGCTGAGACCGAATTCCGCCAGGAGCTGCTTGCCGGCGACTGCACGTGGATCAATGGCATGATCGCCCGCATCGGCGGCAAGAGTGTCACGCTGGAGCTGACACTCGGGACGTACCGCACGGGCGAGGTCCACGCGATTTATCGGACTGTCGAGGTGTTTGTGGAGGCCAGGTCCCACAAATCGTGCGCGATCCCCAAAGCGGTGCGCGAAGTGCTGCTCCGCTATCACCCCGACGACGGCTGAAGCTCCTCTTTCCTCGGCCAAACTTCCAGAATACCGGCGATCAGCACCAGCGCCCCACCCGCAAGTTCCAGGGTGCCAAGCGCTTCGCCCGCGATCCATGCGGCGGAAAGCGCGCCGACGAGGACCTCCGCCATCAGGAGAATGCCGACACGCGCGGGCTCCAGCCGCGACGCCGCCCAGATGAGAGCCGCCATGGAGAGGGCCCACCAGAGAACTCCGGCGAAGACAGCCCATCCAATCGCCATAACGACTTCATCACCATTGATGTCGGACGGGAACGGTTCGAGCGCGGGTGCGAGAAGAGTCGCGCCGATGGTTGCCCCTAGGGCGAAGACAAAGGCCGATTCCGCAGGGCCGAGCGGCGCATTCGCTCGCATGCCTGTCGTCGCAATCGACCAGAGGATGCCGGAGACGAGCGCCAGCCATTCCCCCGTGCCGCGCGGGATCGGAACCTCACCTTCCGCCCCGAGCATGATACCGAGACCTGCGAGCCCTGTGGCGATCGCCGCGATGCGCAGCCCCGTTATCGGCCATCCCATGACGAAGCGGCCAATCAACGTGCTCCAGACCGGTGTCAGGAAGAAGAGCAGGATGATGATCGCGACCCGGCCGTAGACGAAACCGACGGAATAGAAGGCGAAGGCCGCCCCGCCGATCGCGATCGACGCCACTGCCGGCAGGCCCGCACGCATGAGGCAGTGCCGCCGCCGGACAGCGACGGGGAGAAGCAGCATCGCGGCGGAGGAGACGATCGCAAGCGAACCCCAGGCCCCGCTCATCCCGAATGCGTCGAGCCGACGGACAGGATACCAATAAAAGCCCCAGAGAGCACCCGATCCGACGACGATCAAAGTAGCGATCAAAGCGGTCCGACGGCTCTTATCTCCATGCCCTTCAACCATTCGCCAGCATATGTTCAGCTCGCCGGATTCAGTCTCGGCGCCGCCTTTTCCTCGATCGGCCAATGGACGATCGCCGCGAAAATGCCGAGAGCGACGCCGAGCCACCAGACGGGATCATAGCTTCCGTAGGTCTCGCGCAGATAGCCGCCCAGCCAGACGCCGAGGAATGAGCCGACCTGGTGAGAGAAAAACACCGCCCCACCCAGGAGCCCGAGATATTTCGTGCCGAACATGATCGCGACGAGCGCGTTTGTCGGCGGCACGGTGGAGAGCCAGAGAACACCCATGACCATCGAGAAGATGACGACGCTCGTCGGCGTGATCGGCATGAGAAGGAACGCCGTCACCGCGATCGAGCGCCCGATATAGATCAGGGCGAGGAGGGCGGGTTTGGGGCTGCGCTGTCCGATCACACCCGAGCCCAGCGATCCGATGATGTTGAAGAAGCCGATCAGCGCCATGCCGACCACCGCCCAATAGGGATCGATCCCCCGGTCGGCGAGGAAGGCCGGATAATGCGCGGTGATGAAGGCCACCTGGAAACCGCAGACGAAGAAGCCGCTTGTCAGCAGCACGTAGCTGCGCGTCGCGAAGGCTTCGCGCAGGGCCTCTCCCATGGTCTGCTCGATCTCGTTCGTCGAGAGCGCCGATCCCACCTTGGGCGCGCCCCTCAGCGCGATGGCAAGGAGCGGAATGATCAGCATGGTGCCGGCCATGATGAAGAGCGCGTCGACCCAGCCGAAGGCGTCGATCAGCCCGCGCGTGAAAGGCGCGAAGATGAACATGCCGGCCGAGCCCGCCGCCGTGCCGAGACCGAAGACGAAGCTGCGCTGCTCGGGCGTCACGCGCCGCGCAAAGGCCGCGAGTACGATGCCGAACGAGCCGGCCGCGACGCCGAGGCCAACGAGCAGCCCCTGCCCGATGATGAGCCAGATCGGAGCCTCGCCGATCGCGGTCAGCGCGAGGCCGGAGGCGTAGAGTATCCCGGAGAGAACGAGAACCTTCGCCGTGCCGAACTTGTCGGCGATAGCGCCGAAAATCGGCTGGCCCGCCCCCCAGAAGAGATTCTGGATCGCAATGGCGAGCGCGAAGTCCTCGCGCGTCCAGCTGCGGTCGGTGATCATCGGCAGCTGGAAGAAGCCGACCGCCGAACGCGGGCCGAAGGTGAGAAGAGCGATCAGGCAACCGGCGGAGATCGCGAGAATGGTGGCGAGGCGTGTTTCGGAAGAGGCGCTGGCAGTCGAAGGCGTCGTCATCGGGCGGCGTGTCCCATGGCTGTGCTCCTGGTCGCGGCAAAGTGCCGAAACGCTGCGGAGAGCTGTCGTGTCATCGATTGGATGAGTGAACGGTGGGCCGGCCAGGACAGCGCCCATTCCTTCTCTTTCTGCGATTTCTACGCCCGAGGTCGGCCCGTGAGCAAGGGACGGCTTTCACTTTCGCGTTTTCCGGTGAAGGATGAGCGTAGATTCGACTGCGCGACGCCAGTCGCGCGGTCTTTCTCCACAGAGGATCAAAACAGATGCCGCTCCCGATCGCCCGCTTTGCTGCGCTCATATTCGCTCTCGGTTGTGTCGCCTCGCTCCTCCGTCCGGCCCTCGCGCAAGGGGGTGCCGGCACCTTCGCGCCCGACGACATCGTCGCGGTCGCGACCGGCGATTTCGACGGCAATGGCGCGCCCGATGCGGCGATGATCGTCCTTTCCTCGGACGAGGATGCCATCGACTCCGACCTCTACATCTTCCTCGAAGGCGCAGGCGAAGAGACGCCGCCCGGCAAGCTCGGCCTCGCCCTTCATCGCCGGGGAGCGGCCTGGGGCGCACGGCCGTTGATGGCCGGCCAGGTGCCGCGCCTCACCGCAATGTCCAGCGGTTCGCTAAGGATCGAGACCGAGAATATCGGCATCGGCCGCCATGCGTGGGAACAGAAGGTAACGCTCGCCTACAGGGATGGCCGTTTCCGCGTCGCCGGCTTCACCCATGATGCCTATGACAAGCTGCAGGATGATGAGCCGGTAAGCTGCGACCTCAACTTCTTCTCGGGCAAAGGTGTTCTGAACGGAGAGGCGGTCACCTTCGAGGCCGCGCGCATACCGTTCGAGGACTGGAGCGACGACGAGGCTCTGCGCATCTGCCGGATCGTCGAGTAGCGCGACCGGACGTCCGTTGGACGGTCAGGCCATCACGCGCCTCGTCTTGGCGGCCTTGGTGAACTTCTTGATCACCATGTCGCGCTTCAGCTTGGAGAGATAATCGATGAAGAGGACGCCGTTGAGGTGGTCGATCTCGTGCTGCAGGCAGGTGGCGAGCAGGCCATCGGCCTCCTCCTCGTGCATCTCGCCGTCGAGCCCCAGATAGCGAACGGTCACGCACGCTGGCCGCTCCACTTCAGCGAAATACTCCGGGATCGAGAGGCAGCCTTCCTCATAGACGCTGAAATCGTCGGAACGCGAGACGACCTCCGGGTTGAGATAAACCCGCGGCTCCTTCTCCTCGTCTTCCTTCGAGATGTCGATCGTCAGCATCCTCAAGGGCTCGCCTACCTGGATCGCGGCAAGCCCAATACCGGGAGCCTCGTACATCGTCTCCAGCATGTCGTCGGCGAAGCGTTTGAGGTCGTCATCGACCCGTGCGACGGGGTCGGAGACTTTCCGCAGCACCGGATCGGGCAGAATAATGAGCGGCTTGATCGTCATGGTGTCGAGGTAGCGAGTGTTTCGCTGCCGGTCAATTCAAACGCAGTGTCGTCGCCAGCGAGGGCGAGGATCGAATCCTCGATGACGAAAGGGAAGGAAAAGTGGGAAACTCAGGGCAGCTTATGCTGCAGCGCACTGAATTGCAGTGCTCCCGCAAACGAAAGGCATTCCATGCCCGCCGAATTCCTCACGGGAATCACTTTAATCTTGAGATTTCGGGTGTTTTGGGGTAATATGAAAGGACGGTCGGGCAGTTCGAATTTTTGCACCGCATCGTGCGCAAAAAGGGGCGCCGGCAGAACCATCCGAAACGACGACGATTTTGAGCTCGGTCCAGGAGCCATCGTCGTTTTGCGGCATGCCTCCACGTCCAGCGCATCCAAGGTCGATTCGCCATGATGGCGGATTTGAATCAAACCGGCGGCATGTTCGCCGTGACGTGTCTAGCGGCTGTAGCGGCCCGACACAAGAAGGAGTTTGAAAGCGTATGAGTAGCCCAAAGAAGGCGCCCGCAAGCAAGGGCTTCAAGTCCGGCGAGAGCATCGTCTATCCGGCGCATGGCGTCGGCAAGATCGTCGCGATCGAAGAGCAGGAAGTTGCGGGGATGAAGCTCGAACTCTACGTCGTCGATTTCGAGAAGGACAAGATGCGCCTCAAGGTACCGGTGGCCAAGGCCAAGTCGGTCGGCATGCGCAAGCTTTCGGAAACCGATTTCGTCGATCGCGCCCTCAAGGTCGTGCAGGGCCGCGCCCGCGTGAAGAAGACCATGTGGAGCCGGCGGGCCCAGGAATACGATGCCAAGATCAATTCCGGCGATCTGATCCAGATCGCGGAGGTGGTCCGCGATCTCTATCGCGCCGACACCCAGCCGGAGCAGTCCTATTCCGAGCGCCAGCTCTATGAGGCCGCACTCGGCCGCATGGCGCGCGAGCTCGCCGCCGTCAACGAGGTATCCGAGACCGAGGCCGTCCGCCTTATCGAGGAAAACCTCAATAAGGGTCCGAAGCGCGGGCCCAAGGCTGATGCCGACGACGCGGAAGAGGATGCCGGCGACGACACCGCTGCCGACAACGACGAAGCGGCCAAGGACGAGGCGGCCTGATCAGGGCTGGCCTGGAGCCGCCGCTCAGGCAATCTCCGCAAATCGTGAAGCCGGCCTTTTCGTGAGGCCGGCTTTTTTAATGGGCCCTGCAGCGGCAAAACCCGGCAGCGAAAATCGTGGCGGATTGAAATGCTTATCCGTCCTTGGCGAGGGGGGATTGTTTACTCCCACCGTTCTGACGGGCCAGGCGCAGCGCCCGCCGAACCGGAATCCGGGGTTGATTGCACTCACGCTTTACGGCATGGTCTAGCCAATCTGCTACGCTTCGTGCCGCTATTGCGGCCTTTGAAGCGGTGGAATCGACGAGTTCGAACAACAGGCTCCGCCCCGGCGAAGAAGAGCCTCGTTCGTTTTGTGCGACAAAAATTAACGCACCTCGCCTTCTATTCTCTTGCCCCACGCACACCTCCCTCTACATTTCGTAAAAAAGTTTCCACCTTTGGGAACGTTTTCCACGCATGGCACATTACGTCATCACCGGAGCGCTACGTGAACGACGCAGCGCGGTTGGCCAAAAAGCCTGGAACGCTTCACCGGAGGGATAATATGAAGTCTCAATCCGCTCGCCGCACGATGATCCGAGCTGCCATGGCGGCGCCCTATCTTGAGCGCGAAGAAGAATATGAACTCGCCGTCCGGTGGAAGGAAAACCGGGATCAGCAAGCTCTCCACAAAATTACATCGGCGCATATGCGCCTCGTTATCTCCATGGCCTCGAAGTTCCGCCATTTCGGATTGGCGATGAACGACCTCATCCAGGAGGGCCATGTGGGTCTCCTGGAGGCGGCCGCCCGCTTCGAGCCGGAACGCGAAGTTCGTTTCTCCACATACGCCACCTGGTGGATCCGCGCCTCGATCCAGGACTACATCCTTAGAAACTGGTCGATCGTCCGCGGCGGAACGTCATCCGCGCAAAAAGCCCTCTTCTTCAATCTTCGCCGACTGCGCGCCCGCCTTAGCCAGGGTGCCGAGCCGATCAGCGGCAACGCCATGTATCGCGAGATCGCCGGCGCACTGAAAGTCTCCGAAAGCGACGTTGCCCTCATGGACTCGCGTCTTTCGGGACCAGATTCCTCCCTCAACGCCCCTCTCCTCGACGATGAATCCGGCAGCGCCGACCGCCAGGATTTCCTCGTCGCCGACGATCCCCTCCCCGACGAAACGGTTTCGGTCTCGATCGACGATGAGCGCCGCGTGACCTGGCTCACCAATGCGCTCGACGTTCTCTCCGAACGCGAATTGAAAATCATCCGCGAGCGCCGCCTGCAGGACGACGGGGCTACCCTCGAAGCCCTCGGCACCAAGCTCGGCATCTCCAAGGAACGCGTCCGCCAGATCGAGACCCGTGCCCTCGAAAAGCTCCGCTCGGCGCTCCTCGAAACCAACAAGGACCGCTCCGCCTACGTCTGAGGCCGAACGAAGCTTGATGTTAGATGAAGCGGGCGGGTTTCTATAATCCGCTCGCTGACGACATTTCAGCCTGCGGGCTCCGGCACTGCGAAACGCTTGTCGGCCAACGGATTTTATTCGGGAACGCGGAGCGCATTGTTCGTTCCTTGCCGCCTGCCTCTCGAACTGAAGCGGGCTTCAGGAAGTCGAGCGTATAATGTCGGCGGCCAGGATTTTAGAAGCCGTCGATATAGCGGCCGACTGCAGCGTTTGCCTTGGAGCCGGTCTCAAGGACGGTGGGCCAGACGAGTTTTGGCTTCAGGGTTTTGAAGATAGAACTCGCAATGCCCCTGCCGCAGATCCGCCCTTTCAGCTCCGCCGATATTACCGCCGCTGTCGCGCTCTCATGCGCAGAAGGCTGGCCGCACCGGGCGGAGGACTGGGCGTTGATCGCCGAGATTTCGCAGGGTTTTGTCGCGATGTCCGATGGAAAAGTTGTCGGCACCGCCTTCTGCACGCGCTACGGCGAGGACGCCGCGATGCTCAACATGATCGTCGTCGATGCCAAGATGCGCGGTCGGGGCCTCGGTCGGCGCATTGTCGAACGGATCATGGAGTTAGCCGGCGAGCGCCAGATGCGGCTGGTGGCGACCGAGGCTGGACTGCCGCTCTACGCCAAGCTCGGCTTTGTGGAAGCCGAACGGATCCTCCAGCATCAGGGTGAGGCTACCGACGTCGCGGCACCAGAAGGCATCGAGAATGCCGCTGCCGACGACTGGCAGGCGATCGCCGAGCTCGACCTCAGTGCCTTCGGCGGAGATCGCTCCACCCTTCTCGATCGCATTCACAGCGTCGGCGAGGCCCTCGTTGAACGCGGCGACCGGGGCGATGTTGTGGCCTATGCCGCCTGCCGGCCTTTCGGTCGCGGCGCGGTTATCGGCCCGGTGGTGGCGCCAGACGCGGCGACCGCCAAACGGCTCATCGCAGGTCATCTTCATAGCCGCCGGGGCCAATTCGTCAGGATCGACACGGCAGCTTCGATGGGCATCGCCCCTTGGCTTATCGGGCAAGGACTCGTCCATGTCGGCGGCGGCGTGGCGATGACGCTCGGCTCTCCTCCACCAGCATCGCCAAAGAGCGGCGCACAGCTCTTCGCTCTTGCAGCACAGGCACTCGGCTGACCCCATCGGAAGGATATGAGATGCTCGCCGATTCCCTTTGTCGAACTTGATAGAGGTGGCCCCGGATTTTTGAACAGCGGGATAAACGGATTGTCTGCCTGAGGTTGGCCAGGATGGTCGCGGTGAGAAGAGACGATGACGAAGAGACTCCGCCGCAATCACAGCCCCGCATTCAAGGCGAAGGTGGCGCTTGCCGCCGTACGAGGCGAGAGTGAAGAGCGGTAGCGGGACACGTGGCCCGCGCAAGCGCGATGAACGCGAGCGGAGCTTTCGCAGCAGTATGACATCCACCAGAACCAGATCGGCCAATGGCGCGCTCCCTTTCTAGAGAAGGCGGCCGATGTGAAGATGCTTCACGCCAAGATCGGGGAGCTGACGCTGGCGGATGATTTTTTTATTTCGAGGGATCCGTAGCCCGAGAAAGCGCTCGACAGAATCGGACGGTTGCCGAGCGCAAAGCGATGATCGACCGGTCCCACGCCCTTCCGCTCGCGGCCGAGGCCCGTGAGCTGAAGATCAATCGCGGCGCGATCTACTACGAGGCAATGCCCAAGAGCAAAGGCGATCTGCCACTTATGCGCCGGATCGACCGCACGGATTCTTCACATCGATCATGTCGAGTTTCACGCGCGTAGCCGTGGTCGCCGTCTTCCGTAAGCGCGGCAGACTAAACCGCGAGCGTGGGCCCGTTCTGCGCAAGACGTAAGGCGCAATCTCGTGTTCGCCGTTAAATCAACGGCCGGACGTACCGACGAGTGCCGCAGGAAATGCCGAACGCGGATCGCTTTGGCATCTTTCGCTCGCCAGTTCGGAGCTAATCGACGGTCGAAATCCAGGAGTTCACCCATGCCCGCCCCCCTTTTCGTCGTTCCCTCGTCGGAACACCTGCCTGACGCCGCGGAGGCGGTTGTGATCGGCGGCGGCATCGTTGGCGTCTGCTCGGCCTATTTCATGGCCCGCCGGGGCCTTAAGGTCGCGCTTGTGGAGAAAGGCCGCATCGGCGCCGAACAATCCAGCCGGAACTGGGGATGGTGCCGCCAACAGAACCGCGACGCACGCGAATTGCCCATGGCCACCCAGAGCCTGGCACTGTGGGAGGAGATCGCGGAGGAGATCGGCGAGGATCTCGGGTTCCGTCGGTGCGGCCTCCTTTATCTTTCAGACAACGAAGCCGAGCTTGCCGGCTGGGCGAAATGGCGGGACTTCGCCGCGACCTATGGCGTGACGACGCATATGCTGGGTCCGGATGAAGCGACGATGCGTGGCGCGGCCACGGGCAAGCCTTGGAAGGGCGGAGTTTTCTCACCGAGCGATGGGATCGCCGATCCCGCGCGCGCGGCACCGCTGATCGCAAGGGGGGTCGTCAAGAACGGCGGCACGATCCACCAATTTTGCGCGGCGCGCGGGATCGAGACCGAGGGGGGGCGCATCAGCGCGGTTGTAACGGAAAACGGCACGATCCGCACAAAGCGGGTCGTTCATGCCGGTGGCGCGTGGTCCTCGTCCTTTTGCCGGCAAATCGGGATCACCTTCCCGCAGTCGTCGGTACGCTCTTCGATCTTATCACTTATGCCGGGCGCGAAGGGCATCCCGAACGCGCTGCACACGGCTGACGTGTCGGTGACGCGGCGCGGCGACGGCGGATACACGCTCGCCGTATCGGGCATGGCGAGCCTCGATCCCACGTTCCAGCAGCTGCGTTTCGCCAGACGATTTCTGCCGATGTTCGCCAAGCGGTGGCGCGTGCTCGAGCCGGGCAATCTGTCGGGCCTTGCGGCAGGACACGAAACGCTGAAGCGCTGGGCGCTCGACCGGCCGACGCCGATGGAGCGGATGCGCGTGCTTGATCCGCTTCCATCCGCTCGCGCCATCGAGACGATCCTGACGCGCGCCCGCCGGTTGCTGCCCGAGCTGACGACCATTCCCGTCCAGGCGAGCTGGGCCGGTTACATCGATTCGACGCCCGACGGCGTTCCGGTCATCGATGACGGCGTTGGACCGGAGGGCTTCGTTCTGGCCGCCGGGTTCTCCGGCCACGGCTTTGGAATCGGCCCCGGCGCCGGACGCCTCGTGGCCGATCTCGTCACCAGAGAGGGACCGAGCGTCGAATATCGGCACTACGCACTGTCGCGTTTCGACCGCAGCGTCTGGGGCCGCGTCTCGGACTTTTGAGGAACGGACTTGATAAGGTGAAAGGCCTGCTACTGCGCCCTCGAAACGCGGTCAGACATAACAGTCGCTTGCAAGCCGGCACGTGAGCAGTTTGATCTGTTCGAAATGGATCCAGACCTCGACACTCGTTTTTGCCTTCCCGAAGTCCTTCGCGAGCCTGCGGCATTGGCCGATCCATACGAAATTGCTCTCCGCATTTATTGGCGCGCCATAGAAGCCCCAGGATTGCTGATGACCGGCTTGCTCACGCTTCTCAGGCCTCCCAAGCGGTTCAATCGCTGCGTCGTTTGGCCCTTTCAAGCGGTCGCTTTCAGACTCCACGAGCCGAATTGACTCTTTCTCCGGCTTGAGTCTTATCTAGAACATAAAGTGAACAAATGCGCCTTTGCCATGACCGACCTCGCCGCCACGAAAGCTGCGTTACAGCGCTCGATTGCCGCCATTGAAACGGCGCGTAGCCATCCCTCGATGACTGCGGCCGGAGACGGGCGCATAGGGTTTGGCGTTTCCGAAATCGACGCCTGTCTCGGTGGCGGTCTGGTTCGGAACGGCCTGCATGAATTGCGCTGCAAGGCCTCACGGGACGTTGCCTGTCTCTACGGACTGGCATTCGCACTTTTGAGCCGCGAACGACCGTCGGCGCCGATTCTGTGGCTGCGTGACACCTCGGCGCTGATCGATGGCGGCCGGGTTTTCCCTGACGGGATGAAGAGCTTCGGCGTCGCCGCCGGACGCCTCGTTCATGTGCGCCCGATCCACTTGCGCGACACCCTTTGGGCGGCGGGCGAGGCCGTCAGAACCGCGGGGCTCGGCGCCGTGATCCTGCATGTCCGGGGCAATCCGAAGGCGCTCGATCTCTCGGTCAGCCGCAAGCTGACGATGCGCGCGAAGGAGAGCGGGGTGCCGCTGTTCCTTCTAAGGCAGGAAGGGGTGGAGGAGGCATCGAGCGCGGCGACGCGCTGGTGTGTGGAACCGGCCATCTCGGCCCCGCACGACCATTTCGCCCGCAGCCTCGGCCCGATGAGTCTCACGCTTCAACTGGAACGCAACCGCAACGGCGAAACCGGCCGGTGGAAGGTAGCCTGGAACCCGCAAACGAGGAGCCTGGAGCATGTCGAATACGGTGTCGCGTCAACGCATCCTCGCCTGCCGTCTGCCGCATCTGCGGGTCGAACGGATCGCGCGGATGCGCTGGGGCGCATCGTGGCGCTTGACCGGGCGTCCTGATGGTCCTCCGATCGTGATCACCGGTCAGCATATGCGGGCGCTGCGCGTGGTCGCGGTCGAACCCCTCGCCGATCTTGCCGGCATTCAGGCAGGCCAATCGCTGAGCGATGCGCGCGCGATCCGGCCGGACCTCGATTGCGTGCCGCAGGACGACGAGGCCGATCGGCAACTGCTGCGCCACCTCGCGCACTGGTGCGAGCGCTACACGCCGTTCGTGGCGTTCGGACAGGACCACACGCTGTTCCTCGATATCAGCGGTTGTGCCCATCTCTTCGGCGGCGAGGAAGATCTGACAAAGGATCTGGCGGTTCGTCTCAACGCACAGGGCTTTTGCGCCTCCATCGCGCTCGCCGACACCGCCGGCGCCGCCTGGGCGCTGACGCGCCATCATGATCACGCGATCGCACCGCCGGGCCGCCACCGGGAGAGGCTCGAAGCTCTACCGCTCTCGGCCCTGAGACTGGATGCGGCGCAGGTGCGCGAACTCGCCCGCCTCGGCCTCAAGACCATCGGCTGCCTCTTCTCCATTCCACGTGCGGCACTGACCGCCCGGTTCGGCACATCCGTGTTTCAACGGCTCGATCAGGCATTGGGCGATGTCGGAGAGGCTCTTTCGCCCCTGTCGCCGCCGGTCAACCTGATCGCCGAAAGGCGCTTCTTCGATCCCATCGTCCAGGACGAGGCGATCAAGGGGGTGATACGCTCGCTCTGCGTCCGCCTGGTCGAGCCCCTGGAGCGAGGAGGTATGGGCATGCGCCGGGCCGAACTCGCGCTGTTTCGCTGCGACGGCCATGTCTCCGGCCTTTCCGTCGAGACATCGGCGCCGATGCGTGATCCCGCGGCGATGGCGCGTCTGTTCGACGAGCGCATCGCCGCCCTGCACGACGAGTGGGACGCCGGTTTCGGCTTCGACGTCATCCGTCTGTCGGTCTCGAGAACCGATCCCTTCGATGCCACTCAGGACGACATGGTGGCGGACGCCCCTCCCGCCGAAGCGCTCAATCCGTTGATCGACAAGCTCTCGGCGCGTCTCGGACCGGACCGGGTGGAGGTCTTCGTGTCGGCGGATACGCATATTCCCGAGCGGCGCTACGGGTTGGAGCCGGCGTTGCGCCGGAATCTGTCTCAAGCGAGTGATGCGGTCGTGACCGATCCGGCTATCCGACCGATCGTCCTTTTCGAACGCCCCGAGGGCGCCGAGGTGGTGGCCGAACTCCCCGAAGGTCCACCCTTGAAGTTCCGCTGGCGCAAGGTGCTCTACGAGGTCACACGCGCCGAGGGACCGGAACGGATCGCCTGCGAATGGTGGGTGGATGGCCGCGCCGCGCCGACACGCGACTATTTCCGACTGGAGACGGCTGGTGGCCATCGCTTCTGGCTGTTCCGGCAGGGGCTTTACGAGCGCGAGACCGGGCGGCCCGTCTGGTACGTGCAAGGCTTGTTCGCATGACGGGGATGTTTCCTGAAGCGGGCTCGCAAACAGCGGGACGCGATGGCTATGCAGAACTCGCGGCGGCCAGCAATTTCTCCTTCCTGCGCGGCGCCTCCCATGCCGAGGAAATGGTGGCGGAAGCAAAGGTGCTCGGACTTCCCGCGCTCGGCCTGACCGACCGCAATTCCGTCGCCGGGCTGGTGCGCGGGCACATGGCCGCGAAGGAAGCGGGCCTTCAATTCGTGCCCGGTTGCCGGCTGGTCTTTCAGGACGCAACGCCAGACATATTCGTCTGGCCGGTGGACCGGAGGGGCTGGGGCCAGCTCTGCGAACTTCTCAGTCTGGGCAAACGCCGCGCGCCGAAGGGCGAATGCCATATCGGCCTCGACGACCTTCTGACCTATGGCGACGGGCTTTTCATGGCCGTGCATCCTCTGACAGGTGCCGCCGATGCGTTGGAGACCTGCCTTGCGGCCCTCGCGCCACGCTTTGGAAAGACGCTTTATTGCGGCCTCGTCCGCGCCTATGGCCCGCATGACCAGCGAGACATGGCGCGGACCGCCGAGATCGCCGCGCGGCATGGCGTTCCGCTTCTGGCTCTCGGTGATGCGCTTTACCATAATCCGGCCCGCCGCCCGCTTCAGGATGTGCTCACCTGCATCCGCGAGGGCGAGACGCTGAAAAGCATAGGAACCCGACTCGAAATCAATGCCGAGCGGCGGCTTCGCTCGCCTGCGGAAACCGTCGTGGCTTTCAAGGGCTATGAGGAAGCGATCCGCGAAACGCTGCGCCTTGTCAGCAAGCTGGTTTTCTCGCTGGACGAGCTGGCCTACCAGTATCCCGACGCCCCGGTGTTCGAGGAACTCGGCGGCGAGGCGTTGCATGCGCAGAGCGCCCTGGAAAGGCTGACGGAGATCGGCTTGAAGCGCCGGTTTCCGGACGGCGCACCGCCTAAGGTACTGGATGCCGTCGCCCACGAAACCGCGCTGATCAAGAAGCTCGATTACGCCCCTTACTTCCTGACCGTCTATGACATCGTGCGCTTCGCCCGCTCCCAGAACATCCTGTGCCAGGGACGCGGGTCGGCGGCCAATTCCGTGATCTGCTACTGCCTCGGCATCACCGAAGTGGACCCATCCAAGGTCAATCTCCTGTTCGAGCGCTTCATTTCCGAGGAGCGCGGCGAACCGCCCGATATCGATGTCGATTTCGAGCACGAGCGCCGCGAGGAGGTGATCCAGTACATTTACGCCAAATACGGGCGTGAGAATGCCGGGCTCGCGGCGACCGTGATCACCTACCGCGCCCGCTCTGCCATCCGCGAAGTCGGCAAGGTCTTCGGCCTCAGCGAAGACACCATCGCCGCAATCGCCGGCGTCAAATGGGGGAACTGGTCGCGCGAAATCCATGACGAGGACGCCCGCCGCGCAGGGCTCGATCCAGCCGACAAGCATTTAAAGCAGATGCTCGATCTCGCCCGGCAGATCATCGGCTTTCCACGCCATCTGTCGCAGCATGTCGGCGGCTTCGTCATCACGCGCGACCGCCTGTCCTCGCTGATCCCGATCGAGAACGCGGCCATGGAGGACCGCACCATCGTCGCGTGGGACAAGGACGATCTGGAAAGCCTGAACATGCTGAAGATCGATGTTCTGGCGCTTGGCATGCTCACCTGCATCCGCAAGGCGTTCGATTTTCTGAAGCGGCATTACGGTTGCCAGGAGACACTTTCCTCTCTCCCCGACGGGGATACCGCCACCTACGACATGATCTGCAAGGCCGATACGGTGGGTGTCTTCCAGATCGAGAGCCGCGCGCAGATGTCGATGCTGCCCCGCCTTCGTCCGCGCTGCTATTACGACCTCGTCATTGAAGTGGCTATCGTCCGACCCGGTCCGATCCAGGGCAATATGGTGCATCCCTATTTGCGAAGGCGCCAGAAGAAGGAAGACGTGACCTATCCGAGCAAAGAACTGGAGAAGGTTTTGAAGAAGACGCTCGGTGTCCCGCTGTTTCAGGAGCAGGCGATGTCGATCGCCATCGTGGCCGCGAACTTCTCGCCGGGCGAGGCCGACAAGCTGCGCCGCGCCATGGCGACCTTTCGCCGTGTCGGCACGATAGGCTCGTTCCACACCAAGATGGTCGAGGGCATGGTCGCCAATGGCTATGACCGCGATTTCGCCGACCATTGCTTTCGCCAGATCGAAGGGTTCGGCGAATATGGTTTTCCGGAAAGCCACGCGGCGAGTTTCGCCCTGCTCGTCTACGTCTCATGCTGGCTGAAATGCCATTATCCGGACGTGTTCTGCGCGGCGCTCCTCAATTCCCAGCCGATGGGATTTTACGCGCCCGCACAACTGATCCGCGACGCGCGCGAGCATGGTGTCGACATGCGTGCCGTCGACGTGAATTTCTCGGAATGGGACTGCCTGCTGGAACCGGATGCCGAGATCAAACCCGTCTCACCGCGATTCCAGGGAATGCAAGAGGAGATGAGGAACACACATGCGGTTCGCCTCGGTCTGCGTCTGGTGAAAGGCTTCGGGGAGGAGGACGCCAGAGCGCTCGTCGAAAAGCGCGGGCGGGGCTATGACAGCGTGCGCGATCTCTGGCTGCGTTCCGGCCTGTCACGGCGTGCCATCGAGAAGCTCGCCGAGGCCGACTGCTTTCGCTCGATCGGGCTCGACCGGCGTGATGCGCTCTGGGCGGTGAAGGCGCTCGACCCCCTGTCGAGTTCCGAGCGGCTACCCCTGTTCGCCACGGCAGATCAACACGAATTGCAGAAGGAGCCCGAGACGCATCTGCCGCCGATGATGCTCGGCGAGCATGTGATGATCGACTATCAGTCTCTCGCCTTTTCGCTGAAGGCCCATCCGCTGGGGTTTATTCGCGATAAACTCCGCCAGCGCGGTTACGGCGACAATATCGGGCTCGGCGCGATGAAAAGCGGAGGCATCGCGAAGATCGCGGGTCTCGTTCTGGTGCGCCAGCGGCCCGGTTCGGCCAAGGGTGTGATCTTCGAGACGCTGGAAGACGAGACCGGCATCGCCAACATCGTCGTCTGGCCCAAGACTTTTGAAAGATACCGCAGTCTGGTGCTCGGTGCCCGCTGTATCGGCGTCACCGGACGCGTGCAGAATGTCGACGACGTCATCCATGTCGTGGCAAGCCATATAGAGGATCTGACGCCGCTGCTGGCGGTCCTCTACGACAGCGACCGGCCGATCGAAAGCCTCGCCCGCGCCGACGAGGTTCGCCGCCCGGTCGAGGATATCCGCCGCAGGATCAAACCCGCCACGAGACTACGCCAGCTGCTGCGCGAGGCTCCGGAAACACGCCGAAGCCAAACAGACATAGAAGAGGGGAAGGTCGCCAACGGCCCATGGCCGAAGGGGAGAAACTTTCACTGAGCCGGCAATGTGGACAGCGCACTGGATTTGCTCTGTGAGCAACGCGAAATTGGATGATGGAGGCCTGACAAAGGGGGTATCGAGTGAGGCTGAACATATCATCCCCTTGCCGATGAGCATCACGTGCGCGTCGGTATCGACGGAACCGCAGGCAATGCTCAAGGGCCTGAGCCGAGGCGATGGGGTCACCCGCGATCGGTGTGGCCGTGCCGCTGCCGAAAGAAACGCCACGCCCCTACCGAGACGACGGCGGTCTCAGCAAATTCGCTCGGTGAGTAACAGGGCTCGATCGCCGAACACATGTGGAGCCGATCAAAATAGCCGGCCCGGCATTGCACTGAAGGATGGCGAGGCATCAATGCACCGACTCTCGATCCGAGTTATCATGCTAGCATGATCTTTTATCATTCGAAGACGACCGAGATGCCCCGTCAGACGCGGCATCCGGCAGGGAATTTCATGGATACGGCATTCAACCCAACCCGCGCGATTCAGCTTCACGACGAGGACAATGTCGCCGTCGCGCTCGATAAGCTCGCGCCGGGCGATATCGAGATGGGCGTGACCATCAGGGATCGCGTACCGCGCGGCCACAAGTTCACGCTGACATCTGTGCCGGAGGGCGAGCCGGTTCGCAAATACGGCCAGATCATCGGCTTTGCCGCAGCACCGATCGAGGCCGGGCACTTCGCCCACGAGCATAACGTCGTCATGAAGGATTTCGGCCGGGATTACCGCTTCACCGAGGCCGTGAAACCGATCGATCCGCTGCCTGATGCCGAACTGGCGACGTTCGAGGGGTATCGCCGGCCCGGCGGGCGCACGGGTACACGCAACTATATCGGCATCGTCACCTCGGTGAACTGCTCGGCTTCCGTCGCACGGATTGCGGCGGAAGAGGCGGCGCGGCTCGGCCTTGCAGACGATTATCCGGAAATAGACGGCTTCGTCGCCATCACCCACGGCACCGGTTGCGGCATGGCCGATAGTGGCGAAGGCTTCGAGGTGCTGGGACGCACACTGCGCGGCTATCTGGCCCATCCCAACTTCGGCAGCGTCCTGATGGTCGGTCTTGGCTGTGAGGTCTTCCAGATCGCGCGGATGAAGAAGGAGCACGGACTCGGCGAATCGGACACCTTCCGCTCGATGATGATCCAGGGCATCGGCGGCACGCGCAAGACGGTCGAGGCAATCCTCGATCAGCTGCGCGAGATGGTGCCGATCGTCGGCGCAGCCCGGCGCGAAACGCGGCCCGCGAGCGAACTGATCCTCGCCATGCAGTGCGGTGGATCGGACGGCTATTCCGGCCTCACCGCCAATCCGGCCCTCGGCGTCGCGTCCGACCTTCTGGTGCGCCATGGCGGAACGTCGATACTCTCCGAAACCCCGGAGATTTATGGGGCCGAACATCTTCTGACGGCACGCGCGGTGTCGCGCGAGGTCGGCGAAAAGCTCGTCGAGCGCATTCGCTGGTGGGAGGCCTATGTGGCGCGAGCCGGCGGCGAGATGAACAACAACCCCTCTCCCGGCAACAAGCTGGGTGGCCTTACCACCATTCTCGAGAAATCCCTCGGCGCGGTGGCCAAGGGTGGCAATGCCAATCTGAGCGCCGTCTACGAATATGCCGAGCCGGTGACGACACGTGGCTTCGTCTTCATGGATACGCCCGGCTTCGATCCCGTCTCGGCAACGGGGCAGATCGCCGGCGGAGCGAATGTGGTCGCTTTTACGACCGGGCGTGGATCGGCCTTCGGCGCCAAGCCCGCCCCCTCGCTGAAGCTCGCCACCAATAGCGAGCTATACCGCCACATGGATGAGGACATGGATATCGACTGCGGCGAGATCCTTCAGGGCAAGACGCTGGAGGATAAGGGCCGCGAGATCTTCGAGACCATCCTTCGCGTCGCTTCGGGAGAGCGTACGAAATCGGAATGTCTCGGCTACGGCAATTACGAATTCGTACCTTGGCAGATCGGGGCCGTGATGTGAGGATCATACGAAATTCGGCGGCCTGAGGACGCGTAACGAAAGCGGCCACAAGGGCTACGGCCTCGCGCTGATGGTGGAGGCGCTCACCAGCGGCCGCGCCGACAAAACCACCGGCTGGGGAACGTCGGTCTTCGTTCAGGTGTTCGATGCGGACACATTCTGGGCACCGATTCCATCGCCCATCAGATGCACGCTCTCAGCGCACAATGCCGTAAAATCCGTTGAGCGATGCGGAGCGCCCCGTGCGCCTGCCGGGCGAAAGTCGCCTAAAGCGAGAGGGCGACGCGCTAGCGAAGGGCGTGCCCTTATCTCCAAGCATTCCGCCGGGCTTGAGCTTCATGCCTCGCGTCCGGGCATTGAAGCGCAGGTCCAAACAGGGGCATAAACACCTCCGACTCAAAGCCTGCCGATCCAACGGCCCACCGACGATCGATCGGGGAACCGGACCGGACGCGGGCCGCGCAAGAACATGGACATGCCAATGAACACGCTTCTGCCCGAAACCGGACCCGGAACGCTGGTCGGCCGCGTCTGGCGGCCGGATCGGGGCGGGCCCGCGATCGTCACCGTGCGTGAGGGCCGGCTTATCGACGTCACCGGCAATGCCGGACCCACCATGCGCGATCTCCTTGAGGAGGACGATCCGGCGGCGGTGGTGGCCGGTGCGGAGGGTGAGGACCTCGGCGACCTCGAAACGATCGCAGCCCAGTCGATCGAGCCCTCCGATGGCGAGACCACGCTCCATCTCCTCGCCCCGTGCGATCTTCAGGCGGTGAAAGCCGCCGGCGTCACCTTCGTCCGCTCAATGGTCGAGCGCGTGATCGAGGAGGCCGCCGCCGGCGACCAGTCGCTGCAGAACGACATCCGCCAGCGCATCACCGGCATCATCGGCGACAGCCTGCGCCAGCTGAAGCCCGGATCGCCGGAGGCAGCGAAGGTGAAATCCGTCCTCATAGAGGAAGGCATCTGGTCGCAATATCTCGAGGTCGGCATCGGCCCGGATGCGGAGGTCTTCACCAAGAGCCAGCCAATGTCCTCGGTCGGCTGGGGCGCTTCGGTCGGGCTCCACCCGATGTCCGCCTGGAACAATCCCGAGCCGGAAATCGTGCTCGCCGTCGACAGCAAGGGCCGCATCAAGGGTGCGACCATCGGCAACGACGTGAACCTGCGCGACGTCGAAGGCCGCTCGGCCCTCCTCCTCGGCAAGGCCAAGGACAACAACGCCTCGTCCGCGATCGGCCCCTTCTTCCGCCTCTTCGACGAAAGCTATGGGATTGACGATGTGAGACGCGAAGAGCTGACCCTCAAGGTCGAAGGCGCGGAAGACGGCTTCACGCTGAACGGTTCAAGCTCGATGAGCGAGATCAGCCGCGATCCCGAAGACATCGTCGCCCAGACGATCGGCGGTCATCACCAATATCCCGACGGCTTCGTCCTCTTCCTCGGCACGCTCTTCGCGCCCATCGAGGATCGCGACAAGCCGGGCTCGGGCTTCACGCACAAGCGCGGCGACGTGGTGACGATCAGCACACCCTCCCTCGGCACCCTCCGCAACACGGTGCGCCTTTCCACCGAATGCCCGCCCTGGCGCTTCGGGACGTCCCATCTCATGCGAAACCTCGCCGCCCGCGGTTTTCTCGCGTGAGCGAAGGCCAAGATCGTTTCAGGCATCCTTAGGGCGTCGAGTCATTTCGACGTCCTAGCCGTAGGCTTTCGTCGAACAGGCGGAAGAACGGACCGATAGCACGGGAGGAGTGCCGGACGACATTCGCAGTCGGGAGATTGACGTAATGGTCACTCCGCAAGCCGTTACGGCAGAGCTGGCCTTGATCAGCTAGGGCCTCAAGCAGTTGCCTATCAGACCGATGCAGAGAAACGCGTTCGCGGGCTGATCGGCCATCAAACCATCACCTCGTCGAGAAGCGCGCGATATTCCTCGGCGCTGAGATCGACCGGATTGGTGGCGTGGGAGTGGTCTGCGAGCGCCCGTTCGACGACCCAGGGTAGATTCTCTTCCGAAACGCCCAGCGTCCGCAACCCCTTGGCGATGCCGAGCCGAGTGTTGAGGTCAGCGAGTTCTCGTTCGAGATCCGCATTCTCCGAAAGCCCCATTGCCTGCTTCAGCCGCGAGAGCTTGCCGCCGACATGGGGGGCGTTTACCCGGACGACCGGCGGCAGGAGGATCGCATTCAGCGTGCCATGATGGAGCGAGGGGGATTTCAGTCCGCCGAGGGCGTGGCTGAGCGCGTGGATCGCGCCGAGCCCCTTCTGGAAGGTCAGCCCGCCTTCGAGCGCCCCCATCATCATTTCCGAGCGGGCGTCGAGATCGCTGCCATCGGCGACCACCTTCTCGAGATTGCGCCAGATCCGGCCCGCGCCGTCGAGGGCGATTGCCTCGGCGGGCGGATTGAAGCGCGGCGAGAACAGCGTTTCGACGCAATGGGACAGCGCATCGAGGCCGGTTGCGGCGGTCAGCGCCGGCGGCAGGCCGAGCGTCAGCTCGGGATCGCAGATCGCCGTCTTCGGGATGAGATGACCGCTGATAAAGCCGAGCTTGCGTCCGTCCCTCAGGGTGATCAGCGCCGCGCGGCCCACCTCCGAGCCCGTGCCGGCCGTCGTCGGGATCGCGATCAGTGGCAAGACCTTCGGCGTGATCCGGCCGATGCCGCCATAGATCGCGGCATAGTGTTCGAGATCTCCCGCATGGGTCGCGAGCAACGCGACACCCTTGGCGAGATCGATCGGCGAACCGCCGCCGATCGCGACAATCCCGTCGCATTCCTTAGACCGGCAGATTTCGAGCGCGGCGAGGACGGCTTCTTCCGTGGGATTGGACGGAACGTCCACGAAGACGGTCACGTCGGCCGGGCACAGTTCGACGATGCGGCTCGTGATACCGGCATCGCTCACCCCCTTGTCGCTGATGATCAGAGGCCGCGAAATTTGGAGTTCGCTCAGAATCTCGGGCAAATGCTTGATCGCGCCCGGCTCGAAGCGGATCGGTGCAAGATAGTTGATCAGGCTCATGGGTCAGGCCTCAGTTGTCCAGCGTGGCCTGATATGGGCGAAACACGGATTGTTTCCAAACACGTCTGCACGACTGCTCCCAAACGGCAGTTCCGAGCCGATCTTCGCTTCGAACTGTGCAAGGTCGTCCGCGTCCTCGATGATCTGCTCTGCAAATTCCTGGGGAAGGAAGATCAAGCCATCCGCATCAGCCAGCACCATGCCGCCGGGACTGATCGACAGCCCCCTCTAAGCGCCGGCATGTGAAACGCTCTGCTTGGCTGTGAGGCTCCCGCCCCCAGGACACTGGTTCTATTTCAATGCGAACTTTCGGGCACAAAATTTCCTTGAGGGGAATGCCAAGAGAAGCCGAAGAACCGGTATTCAGATGAGCAGATCGCATTTGCGCTCTACAGAAGGATTTAGCGCGCCGGATTTCCTGATCAGGCAAATTGCGGCCTGACCCATTTTCTTCGGTCGACCTGGAGGCGTTGATGCTGGCAGCCAGCGGGTCGACATAGACCTGCCTCGCCCCGAAGCGACCAAGCAGATAAGGCTCGGCTCGACTGCCTGTCCCATCACTGAGTTATTGTCGAAACGGGCGAGCGGTCTCGATGCCGAACGCGTCAAGAGCTACATGGCCGTCTTCAACGTACTCGTTCCGTTCGATTACTGCGCCGACGGAGCGACGGCACCACACGAAGCCAACCTCTACGACATTGGCCAGAAATACGTGGATGTTACAGATAGCGGCGATGTTCTGAGCTGGCTTAAGTCCGTCTTCTCCGACTGACATTCCAACTTTTCGTCAGCGGACGGCAGGTCCGCTCAACTGATGAGGTAACGCAATGCTACGGAAACTCAGTTTCGGACTGATGCTGCTCTTGATCGCCGCCTGTTACGTCGTGCCCTACGGCATGCTCGGAGACGTTGCCGACTGGACTGGTGCCTTTCTTTTCTGGTCGCTTGCCGGGCTTGTCGTAATCGCACTCAACGCCATGGCGACCGCTCGCTTCGGAGACAACGACTGATGACCACGACCCTCATTCTCGCAGGGGTTGCGATCTATATCGTCGCCTCCGTCGCCGTGGCCTACATGTCCCGCTCCAGCGAGTCCAACTCCATGTCGGACTACTTCATTGGCGGCAGGGCCATGGGCGGCATCGTCTCGGCCCTTTCGTACTCAGCGACGACCTATTCGGCTTTCATGATGGTGGGCCTCGCCGGGCTTACCTATAAGGGCGGTGTCGGCGCGCTCGGTTTCGAAATCGTCTATTTCGCAGGCGTCTCGCTGGTGGCAATCTTCGGTCCGCGCTTCTGGGCCGTCGGAAAAGCCTATGGCTTCGTGACGCCATCCGAGATGCTGGGCGCACGCTATGGAAGCCGTTGGGTTGCAATGGCCGCCGCGGTCGCTGGCTGCATCTTCCTTATTCCGTATTCGGCGGTCCAGCTGGCAGGCGTGGGATACCTACTTTCCGGCATCAGCGGCGGCACGATCTCGTTCGGTGTCGGCATCGTCGTCGCAACGCTTCTCGCAATCGCGTTCTCCTACATCGCCGGCATCCGCTCGGTCATGTGGACAGACAGCCTTCAGGCCCTCTTGATGATTGTCGCCTCCGTAGCGGTCGTCGTCCTCGTCGTCGCGGAACTCGGCGGCTTTACAGCTCTGTTCGATGCGGTCGCCGAGCGTGATCCGGCCATGCTGACGGTGCCGGGCCCGGGCCTGTTCTCCTTCACCACGTTCCTCGGACTGACGATCCCGTGGTTCTTCTTCGCGATCTCCAATCCGCAGGTCTCGCAGCGTCTCTACATGCCGGCCTCGCTCGGCGCGCTGCGGCGGATGCTGATGATCTTCCTCGCTTTCGGCCTCGTCTATACGCTGGTTTCGGTGTTGTGGGGCTTCTCTGCCTATGTCGCGTTCCCGGATCTCGAAAAGGCCGATCTCGCCACCTCGACCCTCCTGTCCTCCGACTTCGTGCCGCCGCTTCTCGGTGTCGCGGTCATGGTGGGCATCCTGGCGGCCGCCGTCTCGACGATCGATTCGATCCTCCTCACCCTCTCCTCCATGCTGGCGCGGGACGTCTACGCCAACGTGAAGACCGGTAGCGACGACAGACGACAGCTCGCGATCGGCAAGATCGTCATTCCGGTGATTTCGCTCATTGCCCTCGGCTTTGCAGC
The DNA here is from genome assembly GCF_040239565.1 of Fulvimarina thalattae. Taxonomy (NCBI): domain Bacteria; kingdom Pseudomonadati; phylum Pseudomonadota; class Alphaproteobacteria; order Hyphomicrobiales; family Aurantimonadaceae; genus Fulvimarina; species Fulvimarina thalattae. Next base: position 215,139 of record NZ_JBEHWS010000001.1, on the reverse strand, counting down.
GATGGAGTTCAGCCTCATCGCCGTCCTCGCAGTTGCAGCGTCGACCGGCCTCGTCGTGATTGTGCCGGTGATCGTCGGTGCCTTCTTCTGGAAGCGCGGCACCGCCGCCGGCGCGCTCGCGTCCATCGTCGGCGGGGGCCTGTTCGTGATCGCGATGTATCTGACCGGCAATTCCCTGTTCGGGCTGAACGCAGGTATTCTCGGCCTTCCGGTCTCTGCGCTCCTCTTCGTCGCAGTCAGCCTCGCCACCAAACCGCGAACCGACAACGCTACCGAATTTATGGCGACAGCACATGCACCATTGCGCGTTACCGCAAAGACGGCACCCGTCGGTGAGGCAACTGTGGCACGCTAAAGTCGATAGCTGTTCCGCAGCCTCGTCAGAAACAACAAAGCCCGTTCGCGCTTCAGGAGCGGATCGGCTTTTTGCAGGTCCTGTCGCACACTTTCTGCATCAAGGCTCAGGCTCTGGTGAACATCGCCTTCCGCGATATCCAGCCCGAATGACGGTGGCCGGGTCGTCGGTTCTCAGCCCTTCGCTTCCTGGAGGAGAGTCGCGGGCCGTATCGTCTCTCCGCTCGCTGCGGCGCGCTTGATCGCTTCGATCACCGTCAGTGCAGCAAGGCCGTCGCGGCCGGGCACGAGTGGCGCTTCTTCGTCGCGAACGACGCGGCCGAACTGTGCGGCCTGAAGAACGAGCGGATCGTCGAAGCCGAAGGTCAGCTTCGTCTCGGAGATCGGCTCCCACCAGGATCGTTCGCCAGGGTTGGTCCACAGCGAGAGGTTCGGCAAGGATAGCGAGCCGTGTGTACCGCCGATCCAGTAGCAGGTCTCGGCGGTCGCCGGATAGGCCGGATTTTCGCGCGCGGTCAGTTCCCAACTCCACGGCGCGACGACGGTGTCGCTGGCACTTATGGTGCCAAGTGCGCCGTTTTCGAAGGTGAGGAGAACGACCGCCGTCTCCTCCACGTCATTGCCCCGCACGGCATTCGACTCGACCGCCCTCACGTCGCAGATGGGACCGCAGAGATGGAGAAGAAGTTCGATATCGTGGATGAGATTGAGATAGACCGGCCCCGCGCCCTTCTCCCGCCGCCAGTCGACCTCGAAATACGTTTCCGGCTTCATGAACCAGGCCGTCGCCTGAACGGCGACGATCCGCCCGAGGTCGCCCTCTTCGATCGCCTGCCGCGCCCGCTTGATCAGGGGATTGTGCCGGCGATGATGCCCGACCGCGACCGGCACGCCGCGCACCTCGGCCCGATCGAGAATGGCAAGGCCGACACCTAGATCGGTGAAGATCGGCTTTTCGACGAGCACCGGCAGCCCGGCCTCGACGCAGGCCTCCGTCCCCTCGGCATGAAGCGTGTTCGGTGTCGCAAGGATCACGCCCTCGGCAGCACCAGCCGCGATCAACTCAGGGAGTGACCGGAACCATGGCACGCCCAGAGCCGAGGCCACTCCGCTCGCCTCAGGGGCCGGATCGACCAGGGCCGATAGCGAGACACCGTCCGCCATCGCGATCGCCGCACAGTGGCGCCGTCCGATCAGACCGGCCCCGACGACGGCGAGGTTTGTGTCCCGTGCCACGGTAACAGTTCCTCCCTTCCTCTAGGCGGCCCCGAATCTCGCATCCGACTGCCAATTCTGACCGCCGATGAAGCGCACAAGTTGCGATAAAACCGATGGCGAATACGCCCGTCGACGGATCAGAGCGCCGCGATGAGCCCACGAAGTCTTTTCGCGCCGGCGACGATATGGTCCAGCACCCCGTCGATCGCCCAGTGTTTCTCCTCCAGCTCATAGGCCACCACGCGCGAATGCTCGCTACCGAAGGTGCCGATGCGGCGATGAAAGCGCTTGGCGAGCTTCGGATAGCCCATCGCCTCGCTCATTGCGGATAGAACAAGGAACTCGTCCACCTCCGCCGCGAGGTCCGGATGAGCGGTACCATGCTCGTAGAGCCAGCGATAAAGGTCCGGATGGAAGTTGTTCATCACGCCGGCAAAGCCCTCGCCCCCCGCCTTCATCGCGGCATAGGCGATGGCGGCGTTGGCGTTGTTGATGGCCAGCGGCGTACCCTTCACGAGAGCCAGCCGTCGCTCCACAGTGGCGAGATCGCAGGAAACGTCTTTCAGGAAGGCGAAGCGGCCGTGATCGGCGCACCATTTCAGTTCGTCGTCGGTCAGAAGCAGGCGATAGGGCGCGGGGCATTCGTAGAGGCCGAAGCGCATATCGCCCGGCAACGCCGCGATGAGCGCTTCGAGCCGGCTCACCAGCGTGCCGTCGGGAGCGTTTGGCTCCGCGAGACGGTTGGTGACGAAGACCACGGCATCGACGCCGGTCGCGGCGATCGCCTTCATTTCCGTCTTCTGGTCTTCCGGAGCGTCGGAGATATGCCCGGACGCCACCACCGGCACGCGGCCCTTCACATGCTCGACGCTGAAGCGTGCGAGCGAAACGCGCTCATCAAGCGACAGCACCTGCATCTCGGAGGACTGGCAGACCGCGAATAGCCCTTGCGCGCCATTTTCCAGATACCAGTCGAGCAGCCGGCCATAGCCCTCGAAATCGATGCGATCATCCTCGGTGAAAGGCGTGATGACGACAGGAAAGATGCCCGAGATCGGCGATGCCATGATAGTGTCCTTGAAAGGGTATTGAGAACGGGACGCGGTCGCTATCCGTCGTAACCGAACAGCCGCGGCAGCCACAGAGTGATGTCAGGGAAGACGAGCAGCAGCAGCAGCGCGAAGACGAGAACCGCCAGGAACTGCCAGATCTCGCGGATGATCTCGACCAGCGGAATGCGCGTGACCGCGTTGATGACGAAGAGCAGGATACCGTAGGGCGGCGTGATGAGGCCGATCATGCAGTTGACGATCGCCACAACGCCGAAATGAACGAGATCGATGCCCAGCTCCCGGCAGGTCGGCAGGAAGAGCGGGATGATGACGAGAATGATAGTCGAGGCGTCCAGCACGCAGCCGAGCAGCAGGATCAGAATGTTGACGCCGATCAGGAAAACGAGTGGCGAGACGTCGAGCCCCACCAGCGCATCCGCAACCTGCGCCGGCACGTTCTCCGAGGCGACGATGTAGTTGAGGATCAGCGCTCCGCCGATGACGAGGCCGACGGCGGCCGAGGATCGCGCGCTGGTGACGAGGATCTCGTAGAAGGAGCGCAGCGTCAGGCTGCGATAGAAGACCGCTGATAGAACGAGCGCATAGAACGCCGCCACCGCCGCCGCTTCCGTCGGCGTCGTCACGCCGCCATAGATGCCATAGAGCAGGATCACCGGCATCATGAGTGCAGGAAAGGCGCGGAAAGTGGTGCGCGGCAACTCCTTCAGCGGCACCGGATCTTCCAGATCGAAATTGCGGCGCCAGGAAATCCAGTAGTTCATCGCCATCAGTACGAAGCCCATCAAGAGGCCCGGAAAGATGCCAGCGAGGAAGAGATAGCCGATCGAGGTGTTCGAGACGAGCGCGTAGAGCACCATCGGAATAGATGGCGGGATGATCGGCCCGATGGTTGCGGTCGCGGCCGTGATCGCGGCGGCATAGCCGCGCGTATAATGGCCGGACTTGGTCATCATCTCGATGATGATCTTGCCGATGCCCGCCGCATCCGCCACCGCCGAGCCGGACATGCCGGAAAAGACCAGAGAGGCCATCACGTTCACATGGCCGAGCCCGCCCCGGAACCGCCCGACCACGGCGACACAGAAGCGAAGCAGCCGGTCCGACACCGTCCCCGCATTCATGATGTTCGCGGCTACGATGAAGAGCGGCACGGCGAGCAGGATGAAGCTCTGATAGAGCCCGTCCATCAGCACCTTGCCGGCGACGCCGATGCTCTGACCGGCGGCATAGAGGTAGACGAAGGAGCCGATCATGATCGCATAGGCGACCGGTGCGCCCATCGCCGCGACGGCAAAGAGCGCGACGAGGCAGTAGAGGAAGGCGAGGCTCATCGGCCGGTCTCCCCGCTCACATCGTCCTGATGCTCGAAGGGATCGGCGGTCGAACTGCGAAAGGCGCGCCAGACGGCCCAGAGATAGCGGGCCGCGACAACGACGAGGAAGAGGATGTAGATCACGTAGATGTCGCGCATCCGGATCCAGTCGCCGAAGAGATCGCCGAGGGTCGCCGACTGCTTGAGCCTGAGGATCGCGAAGCGGTCCCAGGTGGGCGCGATCGACAGCAGGAGCCCCGCCGCGATGACAAGGCCGGTAAGGATGATCAAGATCCGCCGCACCCGCCAGGGCGCAGCCGAGGACAGAAGATCGAAGGTGACGTGGTCGACGTCCCGCACCACGAAGGCGTTGCCCCAGAAGATCAGCCAGACCCAGAGGGCAAGGCAGAATTCCAGCGTCCAGCCGTAATAGGTCGGATCGAGGAAAGGCAGGGTTTCGACGAGCCCGTCCAGCCGTGCGCCGTAGCGGATCGCCACCTGCACGATAAAGGTCGCGAACATCAGGAGCATGAACAGCGCGGCGACCGCCTCGGCCGCCTTGCGAAGCTTCGCAACGGGTCTCGACATCGTCAGGGTATCCTTACGCTCGAAGGATCGAGTGCGGACAGCAACGCAAGGGCGCCATAGCCCGTGCGGGTGTCAGACACGAAAAAGCACCGGCCCCCGGGTCGAAAGACCCGAGGCCCTTGTCTGAAAGCAGTTTATTCGCCGAGCGCGTTGATCTTTTCCAGAACGCCCTCCGGCCAGGACTGGGCAAATTCGGAGTCCTGATAGGCGGCCTGCACATGCTCGCGGAAGGCGGCAAGATCCGGCTCGTAGACGTCGAGGCCCTGTTCCTTCAGGAAACTGACGAGCTCCTCTTCCTTGGCGAGCTGGGCTTCGCGGCCTGCTTGGGCGGCATCGTCCGCAGCCTTCTGAACAGCTTCCTGCTGTTCTGGCGTCAGGCCATCCCAGACCGCCTTGGAGAAGGCGATATAGTTGAGGTCGACAAGATGCTGGGTCAGCGCGACCTGCTTGGTCACCTCGTAGAACTTGGCGTCGACCACGGTCGGCAGCGGATTGTCCTGCCCGTCGACCGAGCCGGTCTGGAGCGCGGTGTAGATTTCCGTGAAGGCCATCGGCGTCGGGTTCGCGCCGAGCGCACGGCCGAGGAACTGCCATGCGTCGCTGCCCGGCATGCGCAGATTGACGCCCGAAAGGTCTTCCGGCGTCTGCACGTCACGCTCGGATTTCGGGAAGCGCAGGTTCACATGCCGCTGGCCAAGATACATGACCGAGAGCAGCTTCACGCCGAGTTCGTCCTCGACCTTCTGCTTGAACGGGTCCATCAGCTCGTTGTTGAAGACGGCGACCTGATGCTCGGCGCTCTGGTGGACGTAGCCGGCCGTGAAGATCGAGAATTCGGGAAAGAAGGTCGCGAGTTCCTGGGCGGACGCGATCGACATTTCGAGATCGCCCGTCGCGATGGATTCCAGCTCCGAACCCTGGGCGACGAGGGACGCGTTGTAGTGTGGCTCGTAGCTCGCGAACTCCTCGACGGCCGGACCGAACACCTCGGCGAGCGCGATCGAACGCTGGTCGGTTTCGGAGGCGGGCGTCGACAGGCGAAGCGTCACCTTGTCCTGAGCACTCGCAAGGGTGGGCGCGAACGAGATGGCGCTTGCAATGGCAAAGCTCGATGCGATGAGCAGACGTCGGCTGATGAGCATGGTGAGAAGGTCCTCCCGAGACGGATGATCGACGATGGCGCGCCCTCCCGGCGCGATTGGCCACCTCGACACTCAACTAACATGTTGGTAAGATGTCATCAACTCGAAAACGGAGAGACCATGCCCGAGCGCCTGCCAGAAGCCCTTCGGCGACCGGCGGAGGAGCCCCACGCGAACGGCCGACCCGGCTCGCTCCGCCGTTTCGCCTATGAGCGTATCGAGGACCTTCTCAATACCGGCCAGTTGCAGCCGGGACAGCTTGTCACCCAGCGCGAGCTCGTCGAGGCCACCGGCGCAACGCTAGGCTCGGTTCGCGAATCCGTGCCCCGCTTCGAAGCCGAGGGTCTGCTCGTTACCGTACCGCAGAAGGGACTGATGGTGCCGAGCATCGACGTCGCCTTCGTGCGCGAAGCCTATCAGCTGCGGCGGATGATCGAGTTGTCGGCCGTATCCGACATGATCGCCCGGCTCCGGCTTGAGACGGTCGAGGCTTGGCTAAGCTGGCACCACGAACAGGCGGCGGTTATGACAAAAGCGGACGGACCCGCCGATCCCGGCTTTCTCGACCAGCTGCAGCGACAGGACTGGGCGATGCACACCGAATTCGTCGCCTCGATCGGCAATCGGCTAGTCGACAATGTCTATCGGGTCACCGCCATCAAGATCCGCATGGCCGTCCAATCGCGCCTCCAGGTGACCGGCGAGAATGCCAGCCGCGTCATCCGCGAACATCTGGCGATCCTCGAGGCGCTCAAGGCAAGAAATGCGGACGCGACCGCAGCGGCCCTCGACCGCCATATCGAAAACTCTCTCACCCTCGCTCTCGGCGGCAGGCCGGTTCAAATGGGCGTGTCGCAACTTTGAGCACCGGGTCCGATTTCAGGAGCCGATTGTCGAACGGGTAGCGGATCGAGCTCGGAATGGCGCGGCGTCTTCGGTGCCGATCGTCGTCCGCGATAGCAACAGTTCATTCTTGAATGTCTTGCGGAAGAAGCGCTTCGCCGCGTCTGCGTCGCTTGTTGCCTTCGGCAGAAAGTCGATCGCGTTGCCATGCGTGTCGATGGCGCGGCACGGATATCGCCACAGTCCGTGTATTTCGATGTCTCATTCGTCGAAACGTATCGAACCGCTATGAGGCGGCCGAAACCGGCGCAGCCCCTTTTCGATCAGCGGCGCGTGGACCAGCACCCAGCCGTTGATCTTCGAATGATCGACGCGAAGCCGCACTCGGCGATCATCGCCTCGAGGTCTCCGTAGCCGAGTGGATAGCCCGAAGCCGGCGCCGTCCGACCGTAGAGCTCCAGACGCGGTGCCGACGAAATTGTCGCCTCCGAGGCGCGCAAATTGATCCGGATTAAGGCGTCGCCGCCGAACGCGCATTTTTCACGGGAGTTTTCCGGCGTCTCGCCCTGCAAGATGGCTTCGGTTCCGCGCCGGCTCTGTCCGTCGGCGCGGACCTTTGGGACAGAAGGTATGAGATGGCCGAAATCCTGCTTCTTTCACGCGGTCGGCGAATGCCCCGCACCTTTTCCGCCCGCCGCATGCGGCCTGTCATATCGCCTCTCGCGATTAGCACTCGGGCGTCGCTGACGTCCTCACCTTCTAGGCCATCACGAAAAAGAGCGACGATGACCTCGCCTTGCTGAAGTTCTTTCTCAACGATCCCCATCCGGCGATGCCCGATATGAGCCTCAGCCGCCGCGAGGCCGACGATCTCGTCGCCTGTACCCAAAGCCTCCGCTGAGCGCCCCCCCCCCCCTGCACCGGACTCCCTGGGCCGGAGCGGCAGCTCATGCCGGATCGGCAAGCATCCCAGCGCCACAGTGATCCAGATCAAGGATGCGGGTGGTCAGAAGTGCCATTGTCGGCGGACGAGATCCAGCGAGGAGACCAGAATGCCCCGGTTGCCGAGATCCCTTTTCATGGCTCTATCGTTCGCCGCGCTTGTCGTCGCGTTCTGCAATCCCGCGCGTTCCGAGACCGACGGAATTGAGGATAAGGGTCATGCCCTGATCGAGAAAAATTGCGCTCGCTGCCATGCGACGGGCTTAAGTGATGAGAGCCCGCATCCGGAGGCGCCGCCGTTCCGCGAGCTCTCCCTGAAATATCCTGTTTCCTATCTCGAGGAAGCGCTGGTCGAGGGGCTGATTTCTGGACATCGCGACATGCCGGAATTTGTCTTTTCGCCGACGGAAGCAGTCGCGATCATACGCTATCTGCGAAGCATCCAGGACCGCGGTCCCGCGCTATAAGCGCGAGAAATTCTTTCAAAGGGCCGCCAGTGTGAGTTCGAGGCACGCTTTTGCGCGAGGCGGAAAACCTCCCGAGCGCACGTCTGCTGAGGCCGGTGTCCGATACGGCACCCTCATTCACCGCTTCGCGAACATGACGGCATTTCCAAGCCCTGCGAGAAGGACACCAGCGAAAGCGGTCGTCGTCCATACGTCGCCCTCGAAGAGCGTCGAGATTGTCAGAGCGACGGACGGGAAGAGAACCTTCGCATTGCCGGCCCGCGCCGATCCGATCCGCGCGACGAGCATGAGATAGGTCGTGAACCCGACGACGGAGCCGATGACCGCGAGATAGACGAGCGCCGTCAAGTAGCCGAGGCTCGCTGGCAGGATGAGCGCCTCGCCCCGGCAAGGATCGTCCGCGGGCAGGTCGGGTCGCGGAAAAAGATTCGCGCATTCACCGCGAAGGCGGCCAGGAAATGGATCGTCGCAGTCCGCGCGAAGACAGCGTTCATCGAGCTTGGCAGCCTATGGGAGAACGGCTACTGCGCGAGCTTCAACTCCAAGCTCCGCGACGAACTACTGCGCCCTTACATGGGGGACGCACCAAGCCCGGAGACGACTACCCTAGCGGCGGTCCTTATCGAAAGGACTGCGTTATACGCACATGGAAATGGCAGACTCCAAAACCGCGATCGGCGCGGCTAGTGTTGGGGGATCAAATCACTTTTTCAGCGTGGCGTTCTATCGGCTATAGCAATCGCGCTTTACGTTTTGGTAGCCTTCGAAGAGGTTGGCGGTCTCATTGGCTTATCAACCGTTCCGGACGATGCGCCCGTGGCTGGAAATCTCGTTTATCAAATTTTCGAATTGGCCGGAGCAACGCCTTGGTGGGCGCTCCGCCGGGCGTGCGGTCATGCACCGTCAAGCGGAGACCTGAACGCGAAACTGCTCGATGATACCTGTGATTTCGCTGCGGCAGGAGCCGCAATTGGTGCCGGCGTTGAGCGCTGCACCTACCTCGTCGACCGTGGCCGCTTCACCCGAGGCGACGAGCGCGGCTATCTGGTTCACCCCGACGGAGAAGCAGGAGCACACGGTCGAACCCGGATCCGGGCGATCGGCTGGACCGCGCCCTGCGAGCAGTTCGGCACGCCGGCGCCCCGTACGATCGGTGAGACCGAGTTGGGTCACCGCCCAGTTCCGCGAAACAGCAACAGGTTCGGGAGAGATGTAGAGAGCGCCCAGAAGAGCACCGTCGGCGAACACCGCGAAGCGCTCGGCCCCGGTGCGCCGGTCTCGATAGGCTGCTGTCTCTCCCTCCGCGCCACCACAGAGGGTGCGCGCGAACCCGTCCGGATCCGCAAGCAGTGATGCGCCCGCGAGCTCCAGTCGCCAGCCGTTTTCGGTCCGAGCCGCTGCTGCGTAATCGGCACTGCCGGCGATCGAGGCGAGATCGGGCCTTTCCCTGAGGATCGCAAATCCGTGCCAAATCGCATCGAAGCGTTTGAGTGAGACGACGCTCGATTTCAGCGCCGGCTGGCCGGAAACTGGATCGACGTCGGCGCGAGCGAGCGGCCCGATCCTCGCCGAAGGGGCGTAACGTCCGGTCCAGTGCATGGGGACGAAGCAATTCCCCTTTGCCTGCCGATCGGTGACGAGGGCGCGGACCACTGCGGTCCCGCGCGGCGAAGAGACCTCGACGAGATCGGCAGCTGCGATACCCAGATCGTCGGCATCCTCGGGATGAATCTCCACGAAGGGCTCGGCGATGTGAGCCGAAAGGCGCGGCGACAGACCCGTCCGGGTCATGGTGTGCCAGTGGTCGCGCACTCGCCCGGTGTTGAGCAGGAAAGGCGCGCTCTCGCGCTTTTTCTCCGGTTTTACCGCGACGAAACGGGCGCGCCCGTCCCTGTGATAGAATCCGCCTCCGGAGAAGAAACGCGTCTCGGTGCCGACTAAATCGGCCCCGGTCGGAACGGGCCATTGGGTGGGCTTCAACAGGTCGTATCCGGCTTCCGGCAAGCCAGCGAGGCCACCGATGTCGAAATCGCGAGAGCCGGCGTTTTCATAGGCCGAGAGCCGGGCGTGCTCGTCGAAGACGGCCGAGGCGGACGCGTATTCGAAACCCTTATATCCCATCCGCTGCGCAACTTCGGCGAAGATCGCCCAGTCGGAGCGCGCCTCTCCGGGAAGCGACAGAAAAGGACGCTGGCGCGAGATGCGCCGCTCGGAATTGGTCACCGTTCCGTTCTTCTCGCCCCAGGCCGCAGCAGGCAAAAGGATGTCCGCGAAGACGGTCGTATCCGTCTGTGCGGCGACGTCGGAAACGACGACGAAGGGGCAGGCTTCGAGCGCCGCTTTCACCTTGTCCGCCTCGGGCATCGAGACGACCGGATTGGTGCCGGCAATCCAGAGCGCCTTGATCCGCCCATCGAGGACCGCATCGAAGAGCTCGACCGCCTTCAACCCTGGCTTCGTCGCGACATTCGGCGCGTTCCAGAACGCTTCGACCCTCGCGCGATCCGCTTCATCCTCGATCGCCATATGGGCCGCGAGCATATTGGCGAGGCCGCCCACCTCGCGTCCGCCCATGGCGTTCGGCTGGCCGGTGATCGAGAATGGGCCCATACCGGGCCTGCCGATCCGGCCCGTCGCCAGATGGCAGTTGATGATCGCATTCACCTTGTCGGTGCCGCTCGTCGACTGATTGACGCCCTGACTGTAGACGGTGACGACCTTCTCGGTGCGGATGAAGAGATCGTAGAAGGCGAGGATTTCGTCTTGGGGCAACCCCGTGAGTTCGGCGACAGTCGAAACGCGCATGGCGCGGCACGCACGCAGCGCCTCGACGAATCCTTCCGTATGACGCGAGACATAGGCGCAATGCACCGCGCCTCTTTCCGTAAGCGCGTATAGAAGGCCGGAGAACAGCGCGACGTCACCATCAGGCGCGATGGGAAGATGGAGATCGGCGATCTCGCTGGTCGCCGTCCGGCGCGGATCGATGACGACGACCTTCATCTCGGGCCGCTTGGTTTTGGCGGCAGCTATCCGCTGATAGATCACGGGATGGCACCAGGCGAGATTGGAGCCGGTGAGGACGACAAGGTCGGCCTCTTCAAGATCGGTATAGGTGCCGGGGACGGTATCGCTGCCGAAGGCGCGCTTGTGGCCGGCGACCGAAGAAGCCATGCAGAGGCGTGAATTGGTATCGATATTTCCCGAGCCGATGAAGCCTTTCATCAGCTTGTTCGCGACGTAGTAATCCTCCGTCAGAAGTTGGCCGGAAAGATAGAAGGCGACGGAATCGGGGCCGTATTCCGCGATCGCTTGATTGAAGGTATCGGCGGCAGTCTGAAGCGCGGTGTCCCAATCGGCGCGTCGACCGTTCATCATCGGATGAAGCACGCGCTCTTCCAGCCCCAGCGTTTCGGCGAGCGCCGAGCCCTTCGAGCAGAGGCGGCCGAAATTCGCCGGATGGTCGGGATCGCCAGCGATCGTCACCGAGCCGTCGGCTCGCGGGGTGGCGAGCACTCCGCAGCCGACACCGCAATACGGGCAGGTCGTTTTGACGGTCCGGTCGGCTTCGTCGGCGCGTTTCATGGTCGAACCATCCTTGTCCAGGCGAAACGGACGAGGGTCGGAGCCCTCATCCGTTTCGCGCCCCCGCTCTCACCCATCCCCCGATGTCAGGCCGCGACCGTCATGCTGGCGGCGCTCGCCAGATCTTCGCCGCTGAGCTGCACTTCGCCATCGGTCAGACGCACCCGGAACGTGCGCACTCCGCCCTCGTCGGGCCCCTGCACTTCACCCGATCGAAGCGAGATCACCATGTTGTGGAGTGGACAGGTCACGCAGCCGTCATGGACGATGCCCTGACTGAGCGGCCCGCCTTTGTGCGGGCACTTGTCCTCGATCGCGAAAACCTCGTCATCGGCATTGCGGAAGAGGCCGATGGTCGCAAAACCCGCCTCGATGCGGCGCGCGCCGAGCCGCGGAATGTCCTCGACCCGGCCGACCGTGATCCATGGCTTATCGATGAACGTCATGGCCTGCCTCCTATTCCGCAGCCTGAGCAAATTCGAGCTTCGCCATCGGCTGGAACTCGTGCTTGTCCTTGCCGGATACACGCTCGGACCAGGGATCGACCTGGGCGAATTTCTGGGAGAAGACGAAGCGGTCGTAATAGGCGCGCCGCATCTCGGGATCGTCCATGATCTGGCGACGGATCTCGTCGAGGCCGATGCGTTTGGCCCACTTGTAGATGCGCTCGAGATAGTGGCCCTGCTCGCGATACATCTGGACGAGCGCCACGATGTGTTCGAGGGCTTCGTCCTCGGTCTTCACGAGACCGAGAACCTCGGTGCCCTTGATGTCGAGGCCGGCGGCCCCGGCGAAATGGATCTCGAAGCCGGAATCGACGCAGATGACGCCGACATCCTTGCAGGTCGCCTCAGCGCAATTCCGGGGGCAGCCGGAGACGGCCATCTTCACCTTGGCGGGCGTCCATGACCCCCACATGAACTTCTCGATGCGGATGCCGAGCCCGGTCGAATCCTGTGTGCCGAAGCGGCACCAGTCGGTCCCGACACAGGTCTTCACGGTGCGAAGGCCCTTGGCATAGGCCTGTCCCGAAACGAAGCCGGCCTTGCCGAGATCGGCCCAGACCGCCGGTAGATCCTCCTTCTTGATCCCCAGCATGTCGATGCGCTGGCCTCCGGTGACCTTGACCGCCGGGATCTCGAACTTGTCGCAGACATCCGCGATCGCGCGGAGCTCGCTCGAAGACGTCATCCCGCCCCACATGCGCGGAACGACCGAATAGGTGCCGTCCTTCTGGATGTTGGCGTGAACGCGCTCGTTGATGAAGCGGGACTGGTAGTCGTCGGCGTATTCGTCCGGCCAATCGGCGACGAGGTAATAGTTAAGCGCCGGACGGCATTTCGCGCAGCCGTTTGAACTCGACCATTCGAGTTCCTGCATGACCTCGGGGATGGACTTGATTTCCTTCGCAACAATCAGCCTGCGAACATCGTCATGGCTGAGAGTCGTGCAGCCGCACATCGGCTTGACCACATTCGCATCGAAGGCATCGCCGAGGGTCAACGACATGAGTTGCTCGACGAGCCCGGTGCAGGTGCCGCAGGAAGACGACGCCTTGGTATGGGCACGCACCTCGTCTAGCGAGGTCAGGCCCTTGGCCGTGATCGTGCCGGTGATCTTTCCCTTACAAACGCCGTTGCAGCCGCAGATTTCCGCATCATCCGGCAAGGCTGCAACGGCCGCCGTAGGGTCCAGGGGGGACCCTCCCTGATAGGCCTGACCGAAGATGAGCGTATCGCGCATCTCGTCGACCGGCGTCTTCTTCTTCATCAGGTCGAAGAACCAGGAACCGTCGGCGGTCTCGCCGTAGAGGACGGCTCCGATGATTGTCTCGTCCTTGATGACGAGCCGCTTGTAGACCCCTGCACTGGCATCGCGCAGGACGATCTCTTCGCGATCCTCGCCCTCGGCGAAATCGCCGGCAGAGAAGAGGTCGATCCCGGTGACCTTGAGCTTGGTCGAGAGAACCGAACCGAGATAGGCGTCGTCGCATTCGGCTAGAAGATGCGAGGCAAGCACGTTCGCCATGTCGTAGAGCGGAGCGACGAGGCCATAGCATGTACCGCGATGCTCGACGCATTCGCCAAGCGCGAAGACGTCCGGGTCGGAGGTCCGCATGTCGTCGCCGACCACGACGCCGCGCCCGACCTCAAGACCAGCATCCTTGGCAAGCTGGGTCGATGGCCGGATACCGACAGCCATAACGACGATATCTGCGGGAAGCTTGGTGCCGTCGGCGAGTTCGACGCCTTCGACGCGGTCCTCGCCATAGATCAGCTTGGTGTTGGCCTTGGTCAGGATCTCGATGCCGCGATCCTTCAGGGACTTCTCCAGAAGATAGCCTGCCGCCGGATCGAGCTGGCGTTCCATCAGGGTCGGCTGCAGGTGAAGAACGGTCACCTCCATGCCGCGAAGGCGCAGCCCTGCCGCAGCTTCGAGGCCGAGAAGCCCGCCGCCGATAACGACGGCCCGCGCGCCGGGCGTCCCGCAGGCATCGATCATCGCGTTGGTATCGTCGAGATCACGATAGGTGAGTACACCCGGCAGATCGCGGCCCTCGACCGGGATCACGAAGGGGACCGAGCCGGTGCCGATGACGAGCTTGTCGTAGGCAACCTCGCCCTTCTCGCCGACAACAACCTTTCGCTCGCGATCGATCGCGACGACCTTTTCACCGAAGCGGCAGGTTACGCCATTTTCGGCATACCAGGCGTCGCTGTGGGTGATGATTTCCTCATAACTCTTTTCGCCCGACAGAACTGGCGAGAGCATGAGGCGGTTGTAGTTGCCACGCGGTTCAGCATTGAAAAGCGTGATTTTGTATGCACCGGGATCGGCCTCGATGAGTCTTTCAAGGACCCGGCCCGACGCCATTCCGGCACCTATGACGACCAGTTTCTGCATAAAAACTCCTCAGTAATACCAGGCGACGACGTGGGCGATCGTTCCGTTTCGATAGAGCGGGACCGCCACCATCGACCGATAGCCGGCGGTCAGAACCGCGTTGTCGTTCTTGACCGTCGGAAGACCGGAGCCGAGGACCTGACCGATCGCGCCTTCCCAGGCGCCGACGCGTCGTTCTTTCTCGTGATCCCAAAGGGCACCGCCGCGCTGGCAGACGCCGTCTGCGAGAACCGCCTCCTTATCGCTTCCGGTCCGAGCCATGCGCGCGTCCCAAAGCTCGAAGCGCTGGGCGATCGGCGTTCCCCGCGCCGATAGAAGCGTCAGGACATAGGTGATCCCGTCCGGGGAACCGACCGGCAGGCCAAGCCCTGTGGTGAGTCCGGCCATGCCGGCGCTCTCAGCACGAATGAAGCGGTAGCCCGAGCCGAGATCGCGCATTAAAATTGGCGTTTTCGCCGCCCAGACGCCGCCCGGAAGACCCTGGCCGCGCGGGAATGTCGTGTGCTGGGACACCCATTCGAAATGCTTGGCGGCCCCGTAATAGCCGTCGTCGAGGGCAAGAACGCCCGCCTCCTCCCGCCAGACCTCGATCGCGCCGATCCGCTCCTCGCTGTCGGAGCAGAGGACGACAACGACCGCCTTCAGCTCCTTGCCATTGAAGATCGGAACAGCGACGGCACTGGTGAGGCCGGCGGCGCGGGCCGCGTCCGAGCGCTTGAAGTAGGAGCCGTCGAAGGCCTTCAGCACCACGGGCCGAGCTTCGGCCCATGCCTTGCCAGGGAGACCGGCTCCTTTCTTGAAGGTCTGCTTTTCGGAGACCGCGGCGAAATCCGTCAGCGCGCCGTAATCGCCGCTCGACCAGACCAGTTCATCGCCTTTCGGAACCCAGACTTCCGTCGCCTCGACGAAGGCCCGGTTCTCGTTTTCGACTGCGAGGGCGACACTCATGCAGCTTCCCTCTTCGCGCTTGCCGAAGCGGCCTTCTCGTCCGCCGGTTCGGCTTTCTTCGTGTCTGCGTGCGCGCCCTTCTCGTACTCCTCGAGGAAGCTCAGGAGCTGTTCGCGGTAGAAGTAGTAATCGGGATGATCGAGCAGTTCCTTGCGGGTGCGCGGTCGTGGCAGGTCGACCTTCATGATCCGGCCGATCTTCGCCTTCGGGCCGTTGGTCATCATCACCACCCGGTCGGCGAGAAGGATCGCCTCGTCGACATCGTGGGTAACGCAGACGGTCGTCACTTGAGTTCGCTTCCAGACATCCATCAGGACGTCCTGCAGCTCCCAGCGCGTCAGAGAGTCGAGCATGCCGAAGGGCTCGTCGAGGAGCAGCAGCTTCGGCGAGAGAGCGAAGGCGCGGGCGATGCCAACGCGCTGCTTCATGCCGTTGGAAAGATCGGCCGCCTTGCGGTGCATGGCGTCGCCGAGGCCAACCCGGTGGAGGTAATGCTCGACGATATCCTTGCGCTCGGCCGGAGTCGCATTCGGATAGACCCTGTCGACGCCGAGCGCGACGTTTTCGCGGGCCGTCAGCCAAGGCATCAGTGACGGTGCCTGGAAGACGACCGCGCGATCGGGGCCGGCGGAATCCACCTCGCGGCCGTCGAGCACGATACCGCCCGAGGAGATGTCGTTGAGGCCGGCGGCCATCGAGAGAACCGTCGACTTGCCGCAGCCCGAATGTCCGATGAGGGAGACGAACTCGCCCTTTTTCATCTGAAGGTCGAAGCCGTCTACGACCGTCAGCGGGCCCTTCGGCGTCGGATAGACCTTCCGAACCTCGAAGAACTCGACATAGCGCTGCTCGATCGGCGAGCGCGCGGCGCGCTTGTAGGCCTCTGGCAGGTCCGGCGCAGGCCGCTTCTTTTTGGAGGCGAGATCGACAGGAATGACATTGGGAAGCGCCACGGCATCGCCGGCAGCTTCGCTGGCGCTCTCGCCCTTCTGCATGAGATAGTTGGTGACGTCCCGCCGGAGCCGTTTGAAATCGTCGTTGGCGTTCATCGCGGCCCGATCACGGGGACGGGCCAATGTGACGTCGAAGGAAGGTCCGAGCGTCGCGTTCGGGCCGGGATCGAGCGGAATGATGCGGTCGGCGAGAAGAATTGCCTCGTCCACATCGTTGGTGATCAGGACGATCGTCTTCTTCTCGACCTGGCTGATCTCGGCGAACTCATCCTGCAGTTTTGCGCGGGTCAGAGCATCGAGCGCCGAGAGCGGCTCGTCGAGGAGGAGAATTTCCGGGCTCATGGCGAGCGCACGGGCCACCGAAACGCGCTGGCGCATGCCGCCGGACAATTCGGCCGGTTTGCGGTCGGTCGCATGGGAGAGGCCGACCATCTCGATATACTTGTCGACACGGGCAGCACGGGCCGCCTTCGGCTCCTTGGCAAATACGGTGTCGACCGCGAGGGCGACGTTACCGCGGACAGATAGCCAGGGCATCAGCGAATAGGACTGGAACACGAGCCCGCGTTCCGGGCCCGGACCCTTTACCGGAGCGCCTCGCATCAGCACTTCGCCGGCATCGGGCTCGATGAGACCGGCAAGCAGCGAGATCAGCGTCGTCTTTCCCGAGCCGGAGAATCCGACGATCGCTACGAACTCCCCTTCCCTGACAGTGAGATCGACATCCTTCAGGATATCGTTGCGGTCTTTCCCGTCGCCGTAATGCTTGGCGACGGACTTCATTTCGATGATCGGTTCGGCGGTCATGGCAGTCATCTCCTCAGGTCCGGTCAGCGCGTGGCCGAGAAGGTGAAGGCGGATTGCAAGGCGGCCATGATCCGGTCGAGGATGAAGCCGACAATGCCGATCGTGATGACCGCGACGATGATGCGGGCGAGGGAATCGGAGGAACCGTTCTGGAACTCGTCCCAGACGAACTTGCCGAGGCCGGGGTTCTGGGCGAGCATCTCGGCTGCGATCAGCACCATCCAGCCCACGCCCAGCGACAGCCGAAGCCCGGTGAAGATCAAAGGCATGGCCGACGGCAGGACGAGTTTGGTGATCGTCTTGGTCGTGGAGAGCTGAAGCACCTTGCCCACATTGACGAGATCCTTGTCGATCGAGGCGACGCCAAGAGCGGTGTTGATCAGCGTCGGCCAGAGCGAGCAGAGGGTTACGGTGATCGCCGAGACGACCATCGACTTCGGCATGGCGTCCGAGGCATTCACGTAAAGCGCGGAAACGATCATCGTGACGATCGGCAACCAGGCGAGCGGCGATACCGGCTTGAAGATCTGGATCAGCGGGTTGAGCGCGCCGTTGATGGTCGAAGAGAGGCCGCAGGCGATGCCGAGCGGAACCGCGATGACGGTCGCGAGCAGGAAGCCGAGGAACACCGTCTTCAGCGACGTGAAGATCTGTTCCGGATAGGTCGGGGCGCCGGTATAGGCCCGGGTCTGGACCCGGTCAGCATAGCCGGCCTCGATCAGCTTCTGGTTCCGCGCTTCCTGGCGCTCGTAGAAAGCAGCCTTGTCAGCCTGGGTGCGTTGCCAGTCGCCGTAGAGCGAGCCCACCTGTTCGGCGACCTGGGCCGGCCCCGGCACCGTGCCGAGCGAGGTGTGAACCGTCGGTGCCAGCGCAGCCCAGACGGCGAGAAATCCCAGGATACCGAGGATCGGCACGATGAGGCCTTTCCACAGAACATTCATGTTCGAGCGGGGATCGTCGCCAGCCGCGATCTTCATGAGGGGTACGGACCAGCCGAGGCCAATCGCCGTCAGCGGCCCGGTGGCGCGGGTGATGCGCATCATGCGCTTTTCGCGCTTCAGCGCGCGCTTTTCTTCGGCGGAGGGCTCATGGCCCATATAGTCGGAAGCGATGGTCATGGAGTGTGGACCTGTCGTCAGCTCTGAGAAGCGGATGCATCGGGCGCCGCGCCGGGTTGTGCCGGCGGGCGCGATGCTCGTCGGGATCAGTTCGAAAGACTGGCGGTGGTTTCCTCGCCCTTGAGGCCGATCTCGAACTTCGCGAGGTAGTCGTTCGGCTTCTTGCCGTCGTATTCGACACCGTCGATGAACTCGCCGGTGGCTGGCTTGTAGCCGTCCGTATCGGAGGGAACTTCAGCAGGATCTAGCATGCCGTCGTCGATCAGCGACTGGGCTGCCGCCATGTAGATGTCCGGCTTGTAGACGCTCTTTGCCGTCTCCTCGTACCAGCTGTCGGGCTTGGCCTCGGCGATCTGCCCCCAGCGGCGCATCTGGGTGAGGTACCAGATGGCGTCCGAATAGTAGGGATAGGTCGCGAACTTGTTGAAGAAGATGTTGAAGTCCGGCGCGGGACGCACATCGCCCTTCTCATACTCGAAGGTGCCCGTCATCGAGTTCGCGATGACTTCCGCATCCGCGCCGACATATTCGGGCCGGGACAGGATCTCGACGGCTTCCTGCCGGTTCGCACCATCGTTCTCGTCGAGCCATTTGCCGGCGCGGATCAGCGCCTTGGTGACGGCGATCGCTGTCTGCGGGTTCTCCTCGACGAATTTCGCCGTCAGGCCGAAGACCTTTTCCGGATTGTTCTTCCAGATGTCGTGATCGGTGATCACCGGAACGCCGATACCCTTGAAGACCGCCTGCTGGTTCCAGGGTTCGCCGACGCAATAGCCCTGGATCGTGCCGGCCTCCATTGTCGCCGGCATCTGCGGCGGCGGCGTCACCGACAGGAGGACATCGGCCTGGATCTGGCCGGACGTGTCGGACGGTGAATAGAAGCCGGGATTAAGGCCACCCGCCGCCAGCCAGTAGCGCAACTCGTAATTGTGGGTGGAGACGGGGAAAACCATGCCCATGTTGAAGGGCTTCGACTGGGCCTTGTAGCTTTCGACGACCGGCTTCAGCGCTTCCGCCGAGATCGGATGCTGGGGCTTGCCGTCCGCATCCGCCGGGATGTGCGTCTTCATCTCCTCCCAGACCGCATTCGAAACCGTAATGCCGTTGCCGTTGAGGTCCATAGAGAAGGGCGTGACGATATGGGCCTCGGTGCCGTAGCCGATGGTCGCGGCGAGCGGCTGGCCGGCGAGCATGTGCGCGCCGTCGAGCTCGCCGGTGATGACCCGGTCGAGCAACACCTTCCAGTTCGCCTGCGGTTCGAGGGTGACGTAGAGACCCTCGTCCTCGAAGAAGTGCTTCTCCTTGGCGATGGCGAGCGGCGCCATGTCGGTCAGCTTGATAAAGCCGAATTTGAGTTCGGCCTTTTCCGGAAAGACCATCTCGGCGAACGCGCCGGTAGAGACCGTCGAAAGCGCCGCGGCGCAGAGAGTGCCGAGAACCGTGCGGCGGGTGATATTCGATAGCAGTGCCATTGGGCAGAACTTCCCCGTAAGCTGGAGCCGCGTGAAAACGCGTCCGGTGTCGATTGCGCTGAGACGAAAAAAGGCTGCCCGACCTGTCGGTCGCGAACGCTGTACGATACGTTTCGCGAACACTCGAAAGGTCGGCAGCCTTGCCGAAACGACACCCGCCATTGGATGTCTCGATGACGGCATATGCTGCCGTCTCGTGTCGTGAGGTCGAAATGCCTTCGCCTCACAACTCCGTCATTACAGTGAAGTATTTCGCGCCGCAACAGATTTTTCGCAAATTCTGCAATTTTTCTAATCTGGCGGTTATTCTGATTAAATTTTAAGCAGAACGATCGCATGCAAGGCGGTTGGTGTGACTAATTACTCGACACGTCGGATCTGCCGTCGTCGAATAGTCCATAAGGATCGCTGGTCCCGGATACGGGCTCCAGAGGCCCACCACCGATCGCGCCGTTCGTGGCGATTGCGTAAATATCCGGCCTGTAGACATCCTGGACGATCGCCCGCGCTTCGGGCGTCTCGGCCGTATGGCCCCAGCGCAGCATCTGGCGGTAGATCCACTCGGAGTAGCTGTGATGCGGCCAGTTTCCATCGGCCCGCCTGAACTTCAGGAAATTCGGAACCGTGCGGCCCGAACCGCGCTCGATTTCGAGTTCGCCGGAAAGACCGGGCAGAAGATGCGCGGAATCGACGGCGATGTGGCGCGGATCGGCAAGCAACCGGCTGAGTTCGCCGTGATTTTTCGGGTCGTCGCACCATGAAGCGGCTTCGAGCAGGCTGGCGATCAGTCGTTCGAGAACTTCCAGACGATCGCCGATCATGGACTTCGACACGCCCAGCACCTTCTCAGGGCTGAGCGGTGCGATTTCCGCCTTGGTCGCGGCAATCTCGCCGGCCCCAGCCCTCACCGCAATCGTGTTCCAGGGTTCGCCCGCCGAAAAACCGTCGATCTGACCGCTGGCCAGCGCCTCCGGCAGCAGGGAGGGCGGGACGACGGTGAATTCGACGTCCTTGTCGGGGTGAACACCGGACGCCGCGAGCCAATATCGCAGATCGTAGTTATGGCATGAGAACCGATGGACGACGGCAAAGCGCATTGCACGTCCGTCGCGCTCCATCAGCCGATGGATCGCAAATCGAAGCGCGGCCCCCATGGCAGCGGGGGATGCATCGACCGGCGCCTCGTCCTCGACCGCGGCGGCGAGATCATTGCCGAGCGTGACGGCATTTCCTCCGGTATTGAGAACGAGCGGCGCAAACGTCTGGACCGTCAACGGCCCGTGCGACAAGCTCATGGCAATCGGCATCGGGGCAGGCATCTGAGCACAGTCGAAGTGACCGACACTCATGCGATCGCGGATCGCTGCCCAGGATCGTTCGCGATGAATCTGAAGATCGATGCCGTGCTGCTCGGCAAATCCGAAGCGCGCGGCGACGACGAGAACCGCGCTGTCGAGAAGCGGGAGATAGCCGGCATGAACCTCGTCGATGCTCGTCATGTTCCTACACATCCCCCAATAGCCGCGAAGCGCTGATCAGCGAGCGGGCGACATCCGCGATGCGGCGGTTCTCGTTCATCGCGCTGCGCTGAAGCAGCCGATAGGCCTCGGGTTCACTCACGCCTTTCGCCTTCATCAGGATCCCCTTGGCCTGATCGATGATCTTCCGATCGGCAAGCTGCGAACGGGCCTGCTCCAATTCGTGGTTCAGGCGATGAAACGCGTTGAAGCGGGAGATCGCCATGTCGAGGATCGGCTTCACGCGCTCCTTCTTGAGGCCGTCGACGATATAGGCGGATACGCCGGCATCGACGGCTTCCCGGATCGCGTTGGAGTCGGAGCGATCGACGAACATCGCCATGGGCTTCTTGACCGACCGCGAGACCTGGAAGAAGTGCTCCAGCTGATCGCGGTTCGGGTTTTCGAGATCGACGACGATCACGTCCGGCTGAAGCGCCTCGATCCTTTTGACAAGGCCGAGAATTTCCGTGACCGTCGAGACCTTCGTATGGCCGGCCTCACGCAGCCCCGCCTCGATGATCGCGGCGCGGACCTTGTTCTCATCGAAAACCAGAATCGAGGTCTCGGCGTCCATAGCCCTATTCTGATGCCGGACCTGCTTTTTGCAATGCAATATATTTCATCGCAGCGATCAATTGGCCGGCAATTTTCGACCCTCGAACCATTTCATTTAAATTCGCACACCGACGAGATTGATATTGTCTCGTCGAGATCGTTGGGACATCAGGCACATGCTCCGCGTGCTTGAAATTCCCGGCGACGCCTAGAACTACGCCGATTCGTCGTGCAATTCGTCCCGAAGCCTTCCTTTGCAAGCGCGGAAAAGCATGGCGCCCAAATTTCAGCCGCTGCAATTTTTTTAGCATTTTCGCTTCGTGCGGCGTGTTCGCATTTGCGAAGGTTAGAGCGTCTTAAAGCTAAGCCATGAGGGCACGCATCAAGCGTGCCGGGCGCTCAGCATCATGAGACGGGCATGGGCGATGACGGCGCGAGGGGCCTCCTGAACTCTGCCAGGCGGGTGCTGAAAACCCTCGGTCAGAACGAAGCGAGTTGACTCGTCTACGTCATGCCGAAGGAGGACAGGACTCGGTACCGTAGCGGAGGAGATGCCGCTCGAACGCCTCAACGCGATCTCCAGCGTCATCGGCGTTCTGGACCACTGGAACGTCACCGGCAAAGGCGCCTATCTGGCGGCGGGCGAGGGCTCCACGCCATCCACGCCGATCTCGAAATCGCCCAAGCTCATGATCTTGCCAAGACCTAGGCCGCCAGAATGCGCGAAGTCGAAGATCATCTCGCTCGCATCTTCGAACAGTCCAAATTCTGCGCCGAGCTCGTCGCCGATGCACTGAAGGTGATTCCGGCGCGGATGCAATGCCGCTTGTTCGGGGCGCCAGCGAGATCGAGGAGCTGTTTCCGCAAGGATAGACCCTGCGTGCCGCCCTCCAGAGCGGGCTCGGCACCCATATCGAGACGGCCACGTTCTTCGCCGTCACGGCCAGCCAGCTCGATGGGCTGGATTTTCACCTTCAACTCGCCGGCTTCAACGCCGCCAGTCGAGCACCCCATAGCAACCGGGGATACGAGGCGGTTGGCTGTATCGCCCGCGAACTCCGTGAACAGGCCGTCGCCAGCCTTACGGCGCAGGTCAGCCGGGCAAAATCCATGATCGCCGACTATACCGAAGGCAGCGACATCATGGAGAGCGCCGACGGCGCGCTGACCGCTGTGCGCTCCGCTTTTGCGGATCACACACCGGACCGGACCGGTTACACACCGCACGCCGACGCCGTGTCCCGACAATACACGATGAAGGATGAACGGCTGGTCTTCCAGCAGATCTTCGTCATTGCGGCTGAGGCGCCGGAGCCGACAGATCAAAGCTTCCGCACACATCGGCACGAAAACGCCAGTTCGAGCGAAGCTCAGACGGCGGGAAGATGCCGGTCCAGCGCCTCAAGCACGATCTCTGGCGCTTCGAGCTGCGGCAGATGGCCGGCTTCGGGAAGCGCTTCGAAGGCGGCCTTCGGCATTGCCTCGTGGAGGGCTCGGCCGCGGGCGATGGGAATCCAGGGGTCGTCGACGCCCCAGAGGATCGCGACCGGGCAGCGGACCCTGCCGAAAAGCGGTTCGGCCTCGGCGGTATACCTCTCGTCGGCCTGGGCGAACTGGCGATAGAAGCTGGTCTGGCCGGACTCCGAAAGCCAGGGCATGACGAGGGCCTCGATGTCGGCCTTGTCGATCGATCGCGCCATCGCGCTCGTCACATAGGCGCGGACGATCGCTTCGTGGATGTGTGGCGGAAGGCCGGTGAAGGCGTCGACATGTCGCTTCACGTGCTCGAAGAATGTCGAGCCCCACGGCCGCATGGCGACGACGTTCATCAGCACATAGCCGGCATAATCTCGACCGCCGAGGAGATGGGCGCGCAGCGTGACTGCGCCGCCGAAATCGTGAGCGACGACGAGTGATTTCTCAAGGCCCCAATGGTCGAGCATCTCGCCGAAGACAACGCCCTGAATATCGATCGAGGACGGGCGGTTCGGGTTCATCTCCGAGCGGCCGTAATCCGGCATGTCGTACCAGTGGACGCGATATCGCTCGGCGAGCGCCGGGATGATCCGGTGCCAGCTATAGGAGGACCACGGCCAGCCATGGGCAAGGACGAGATCGGCACCGGAGCCCTCGCGGCCCCAGGCGACGGTTCCGGCCGACGTGGCGGCGGTCTCATACAGTGAATGGGCCACCATCGGCCGGTCTCCGGGCTACGAAAGCTTTATTCGAAGCAGCGCACTTCGGCTTCCGCCTGAGCGCGACGGAGATCGCCGACGGATTCCTTCGCCTGGGCACTCGACTTGAAGAGAACACCCTTCTCACCGGTCACCTGGCCCATGGAGAGAAAGGTCGAAGCTTCGATGTAATCCTGGTAGGAGATCAGCGAAGCGACGACGTCGAAGGAGCAGGAACACTGTTCGAGGGCCGTGCGGGTCTGGCCGTTCGTCGCCATGCAGCCGAAGACGTAGTCGGCGGAGACGATCGTCGGATAATCCGCCGTCGAGGCGCTGGGCGTCTGGCCCGGAAGAACCGGGCTCGCCGAGCCACCCGAACCGACGACGGTCGAGCGCGGCGCGGTCATGGTGTCTGATTGCTGCGAGGTACCGGCCTGGCCGGCCTCGCCCGCCGGCTGAGCGCCGGGCTGGAGGTTCGTCACGCCCGGCTGAACGCTGGTAGCGCCCTGCGCGAAACCCGATGCGGGAAGAGCAAGGATCAGTGCGCCGGCACCCGCGAGAGCCAGCGCGAGCCGCGCCGGCGCACGTGTTGCAACATGTGTCATTTGTCCGAATCCTTTTCGGTCGCCTTGCCGGCGATGAATTTTCCGAAGGCGCGCGGTCCGCTCCCGACATCGATGGTCGCGGTCACGTCGAGCGTTTCGGTATCGACCTTGGCAAGGGTGTTGTCGAACCAGTTGGCGACGTAGACGAAGCGGCCGTCGGCGCTCGCCTCGATGCCCTCCGGATATTCGCCGATGACGATCTGGTCGATCGGCTCGAAGGTCTTGGCGTCGAAAACCGACAGTGTTCCGCCGTACTGATCTGTGACGAAGACGCGCCCGTTGGCTTCGGCCGCCGCATAGGGGTGGGAGCCGACCGGCACCGTCGCGAGCGTCTCGTGCGAGGCCATGTCGAGGACGGTGACGTCGTCACTGCCGACATTCACCGCATAGACACGAGTCTGGTCGGGCGAGATGGTAACGCCGAAGGGCCGTTCGCCGACCGTTACGCGGGCATCAGCCTCGCCTGTCTCCGTATCGATGAAGGAGACCTGGTTGGAGTCCCGGTCCGCCGTGACGACCGTTTCGCCGTCTGCCGAGACCGCGACGCCTGAGGGCGATTCACCGGTCTCGAATGTCTGCGTCACCTTCCGGCTCTCAGGATCGACGACGAGCAGGGAATGGGAGAACCAATCGGCGACATAGACCGGACTGCCGGAGGGATGGACCGCAATGCCGAGCGGTCCGCCGCCGACATCGATCTCTGGCAGGGTTTCCCCCGCTTCGAGATCGATGACGCCGATAGCTTTCGCCTCCGGCCGCGAGACATAGGCGTAGCGATCGGAGACCGCGATGCCCGCCGGCTTGCCCGGCATCTCGACTGAGCCGGTCACGTCCATCGTCTCAAGATCGACGATCGAAACGGTTTCACCGTCCTGATTGGTGACGAAGGCCCGCTCCCCGGAAAGAGCGGGTCCGGCCGCCGATATCGCGGCTGCGAGCGTCAGCGTTCCGAACGCCCGCGCCGCGATGTCCTTAAGAATCACGATCCGGCTTCGACAGCCTGCTTCAGGCCGTCGAGCCCTTCCGTGATATAGGCGTTGACCCCTTCAACGGCGGCTTCGTCATTCAGCTCTGCCGGCGGATCATTGTTCGGATAGCCGCGATAGAAGGCGGCGCTCCAGGTTACTTCCGTGGTGCTGTCGCCTTCACCTGCCTTGACCATCACGTTGGACGAATAATTCGTCGCCGGGATGACTTCGGTATTGGTGTGACCGATGAACGTGCCGAAACGCATGCGATCGGCGTCATAGCGCGACAGCTCTTCCTCCATGGTCTCGCCCGAGCTGTAGGTGATCGTGCGAACCGAGCCCTTGTTGTTGCCGTCGGTCGCCTCGACCTTTTCGACGCGCGGATGCCAGGACATGTCGGTGAAATCGCCCAGAACCGCCCAGACCTTGTCGGGTGCGGCGTTGATCTCGATGCTTTCGCTCGTCTTCTGGCGCGTCGGACCATGCGCCAGGGCAAGCGACGGAATGACCACGAAAGCGGCCGCGATACTCAACAAACGTCTGGACACGAAATCCTCCTCTTCGGAATGGCGGCGCGGGGTCAGGGCTCGACCCGTGACCCGAGCGCCGATGCTGCGGCGGACAATATCGGCAAAGAGGCGGCGAAGGAAAGGCGAAGCGTTCAAATCCTCACGGGATCGGGAAGTAATCCATCCAGTTCCGTCCTTGACGCGATCCCTGTCGCGATAAAGCTTCCTCTTTCCGGTTTCTCGCCGGCTTCGGAAAGGTCCACCCATGCGCCTTCATCACAGATTTCGCGTCGCAGCCGTCGCTCTCCTTTTTGCCGGGACTGTCCCGGCTTTTCCGCAGGATCAGGCGAGTGACACGGTGCAACCCGAGCGCGGATCGTCGTCAATCTCTGCCGGAGAGGGAGAGCGGACGGCTTCACGCGCGGCGCGGCATATGGTTGCAGCTGCCCATCCTCTGGCCGCCGAAGCAGGGCTTGCGATGCTGCGTGGCGGCGGGAATGCGATCGACGCCATGGTCGCGGCCCAGTTCGTGCTGGGATTGGTCGAGCCGCAATCCTCCGGCGTCGGCGGAGGCGCCTTGCTCGTCTATTTCGACGGCGAGGCCGGAGAGCTGACCACGTTCGACGGGCGCGAGACGGCCCCGGCGCTGGCGACACCGAAGCTCTTTCTCGACGAAGCGGGCGATCCGCTCGAGTTCTTCGATGCGGTGGTCGGCGGGCGCTCTGTGGGTACACCCGGCACGGTGATGCTGATGGCGAGCACTCACGAGCGCTACGGCCAGCTCCCGTGGCGTACCGTTCTTCGGCCGGCGATCAATCTCGCCCTCGAAGGGTTCGAGGTTTCGCCGCGGCTGGCGAACGCGATTGCCGAGGATGCGGACCGGTTATCGCGCTATTCCGGCACGCGCGACTACTTCTTTCACGACGATGGAACGGCGGTCGAAGCGGGTGAAAGGCTTACCAACGTGCCCTATGCGGCGACGCTCCAACTGATCGCCGATCAGGGACCGAATGCCTTTTATCGGGGACCGCTGGCCGACAAGATCGTCGAGACAGTGCAGGAGGCCGAAGGCAATCCCGGGGTCTTGTCCCGCAGCGATCTTGAGACCTACCGGATCGTCGAACGCGCACCGGTCTGTGTGACCTATCGCGAGCACGAGGTCTGCGGCATGGGCCCGCCGTCCTCCGGCGCGCTCACCGTTGGTCAGATTTTGAAACTGGTCGAGCCTTTCGATCTCGCCGGCTTAGGCTTCATGGATGCCGAGAGCTGGCGCCTCATCGGCGAGGCTTCCCGCCTCGCCTTCGCCGATCGGGGCCGTTACATGGCCGACAGTGATCACGTAGCGGTGCCGGTCCTTGGCCTCACCGACGAGGACTATCTCGCGGAACGCTCTGCGCTGATCGAAGAGGAGGGCATTCTTGCCGAAGATGCGGTGGTGCCCGGCTCGCCACCCTGGGACCATGCGCGACTGCAGGGCGACGATGCTTCGATCGAACTGCCCTCGACAAGCCATATGTCGATCGCCGACGAAGCCGGAAACGTCGTCTCTCTGACGACGACGATCGAAAACGGCTTCGGCTCGCGCCTGATGGTCGGCGGCTTCCTGCTCAACAACGAGCTCACCGACTTCTCCTTCGAAACCCACGAGGACGGCATGCCGATCGCCAATGCCGTGGCTCCGGGCAAGCGGCCGCGCTCGTCAATGGCGCCGACCATCGTGATGAAGGAGGGAAGGCCCGTCTATGCCGTCGGATCGCCGGGCGGTAGCCGAATCATCGGCTATGTGGCGCAAGCGCTCATCGGGCTGATCGACTGGGAGCTCGACCCGCAGGAGACGGCGAGCCTGCCCCATCTCGTCAACAGGTTCGGCACCTACGACGTGGAGGAAGAAACGGTGGCGGCCAATCTTGCGGCTTCGCTCGTCGCGCTCGGCTACGAGGTGACCGTGGGCGATCTCAATTCCGGTCTGCACATCATCGAAATGACGCCGGAAGGCCTCATCGGCGGGGCGGACCCGCGGCGGGAAGGCGTCGCCATCGGCGAATGATCCCGGCGGGCATGTGAGAAGCGCGCTTTTCAGTGTTCGCTGGAAGGCCGGCTTGTCCCTATGCCGGTTTCTTGTCGCCATATTGGAGGCGCGCGGCGTTGGGTGCGCTGTAAGGGCCCGGTTCGCTGAGATTGTCGGCGATCGTCATCAGCTTGGAGAGAATGGCTGTCTGCTGGTCTTCGTCGAATCCCTTCAGGGCTTGTTTCAAAACATTCTGGCCCCGATTCATGATCTCTTCCCGCAACTCGCGCGCCTGCGGTGTGAGATAGAGCTTGCGAAGCCGGCGGTCGCGCGCTTCGGTACGCCGCTCCACGAAGCCGAGATCGACGAGGCGATCGATCTGCCGCGAGATCGTCATCGGATCCATTTCGAGCTGTGTGCCGACCTCCGACTGAGTGATATCCTCCTGGGCATAAAGACGCCCCATGATGCGGATCTGCGGCCAACTCAACTTCATGTCGCGATAGGTATGCTCGAACGCTTCGCGCAGCAGGCGAGATGCGTCGAACAGCGCGAGCGTGATCTGCTCATTTATCAAGAGATTCATTCCGCCACCAAGTGACTCGTTCGGACCCAAAAAGTAGATTAAAAAAGTGCAGTTATATATATCGCACTGATTAATCACACATGATAGATCGCCTAGACGGTTTCTTGTCGAGCCGTCAAGTGAACTGAAGTGCAATACGGTGAACGATCGTGTGGCGGCGGGCCAGTATCTCAATATCCCGCGAATATCCCCCGCCGATGACGCAGGCGACGGGTATTGCCTTGTCGCGAAAGAATCCGATGACGCGCCGGTCGCGCTCGGCAAGGCCGTTATCGCTGAGAGAAAGACGGCCGAGCCGATCATCGGCATGAGGGTCGACGCCGGCATTATAGAAGACAATGTCAGGTTTCGAATATTCGAAGGCGGACTTGAGCGCCGGCATCAGTGCGTCGAGATAGGCGGCGTCTTCCGTCCGGTCGGGAAGTGGAACATCGAGGTCCGAAGAGGCTTTGACCGGCGGATAGTTCTTTTCGCCATGAACCGAGAAGGTGAACACTCTCGGATCGTCCGCAAAAATCCGCGCGGTCCCGTCGCCCTGATGGACATCGCAGTCGACGATCAGGATTTTCGAGACGTCGCCATCGGCAAGCAATACCTTTGCGGCCACCGCGACATCGTTGAACACTGAAAATCCGGCGCCACCTGAAGCGCTTGCGTGATGGCTCCCGCCCGCCGTGTTGCAGGCAAGGCCCTCGCCCAGAGCAAGGCGTGCCGTGAGCACGGTGCCGCCGGTCGCCGTGCGTGAGCGAAGCGCGACAGATGGATCGACCTCGAAACCGATCGCCTTTTCCGTTGCCGCCGGAACGTTCGCGCCCAGCACCTGATCGACATAGCGCGCGTCGTGCGCAAGCTGCAGCCAGCCCGGCAGGGCGGGCGCGGGTACATAGAAGCCGTTTGGCCCGTCGAGACCGTCTTCGACGAGAATCTGCGCGAGACGGGAGAATTTCGACATGGGAAAGCGGTGGGCTTCGTCGAAATGGGCGTCGAAGGCGGGATGGTGAACAATCGGCAGGCTCATGCCGCTTCAGATAGGGCTTCGATGCTTGCAGCCATTCCTGCGACATCGCGGCGCGCCTTGGCGAGGTCAGAGCCGCGCGCTGAACAGCGCCGCACACCCGACGACCTCGATCGCCACGTCGCTGAAGCGCTGCCGGAGTTCCCGGTCGAGATCGACGAGGCTGTCGGCCTCGTTCGAGAAGATGCCCTTGCGATTGTAGAAGCCCATGAGGGCGCGAGCCGCAGCGCTGCGCTCGATTCCCTGCGAAAGGAGCGTCGCGCCGAACAGCGTACCACCCGGTTCAAGATACGGGATAACCGCATCGAAACAGCGCGACTTTGCCGGAAGGTCGCCGGGCAGGCAGTGGAGGAGATAGGTCATGCTGACGGAGGCGAAGCGCTCCGGGCCCAGATCGATCGGCGCGAGCACATCCGCCTTGACGCAGCGGGGCTGGTAGCGCGATAGGCGGCGACTTGCGGCCTGGAGGCTCTTATCGTTCAGATCGAGCAGCGTCAGCCGCAGCGCTTCGGGCGGCGTTTTAAGGTGACCGATATACCAGCCGGTTCCGACGCCGACGTCGAGATGGCGCTCGGAGACGTGCCGGTCATAAAGCGCCTGAATACGCCGCGTCGGACATTTCCAGATGGCATGGTTCGAGAGACCGAGGACCACGGCATCATAGGCGGCGAGCGTCGCGCGGTTGTATACGGCCTGTCCCGGCCGCGTATCGAGCGTCTGTTCCGCCATCGGCATGCTTTCCATTCCAGAGATTGTCGTTCCGCGATGGTCCTACCGCACCGTGGTAGCGACCGCTATAAGGCAGTCGATTGCGCGTGAGGGGAGACTATACAGCGTTGGCCGGATCGATCGACGACATGGGTGGCGCTACTCACGGCTCCCCGAAGCGGACGCGGCCCTTCACCGTCACCAACCGCATGGTCTGGGCGATCACCATCCCGATGACCTTCGCCTTCCTGACGACGCCTTTAATTGGCCTGACCGATGTCGCCGTCGTCGGACGGGTCGGGGATGCGGTCGCCCTCGGCGGGCTGACGGTGGGCGCGCTGATCTTCGATTTCGCCTTCGCAACCTGCAATTTCATCCGTTCGGGGACGACCGGCCTGACGGCGCAGGCCTTCGGCGCCGATGATGGCCGCGAGGGGCAAGCGGTCTTCTGGCGCGCGGCGATCCTCGCCCTCGGCATCGGGCTCTTTCTCGTTCTTGCCGAACCGCTTGTCGTATGGCTGGGTCTTCTCGCTGTCTCGCCGGGGGACGCTGTGGCCGAGACCGTGAGCGAATATGTCTTCGTCAGGATGTTCTCCGCGCCCTTCGCGCTGATGAACTATGCGATCTTGGGCTATGTGCTCGGGCTCGGGCGGGGCACTCTGGGGCTGGCGCTTCAGGTCGTCGTCAACGGCGTCAACATCGCTCTCTCGATCCTCTTCGGCCTGGTGCTCGGCTGGGGAATCTTCGGTGTCGCGCTGGGCACGGTCTGCGGTGAGGCGGCCGGCGCGATCGTGGGCCTGATCGTGGTCCTTCGCGGGTTCGATCCGAACGAAAAGCCCTCGCTCCAGCGGATTCTCGACCGCACGGGTTTTACGCGGATGATCGCGGTCAACCGCGATATCATGATCCGCTCCTTCTGCCTTCTCTCGGCTTTCACCATATTCGCCCGCTTCGGCGCGGGGTTCGGCGCCGTGACGCTGGCGGCGAACGGAATATTGATGAATTTCTTTCTGGTCGGCGGCTATTTCCTCGATGGAATGGCGACGGCTTCGGAACAGCTCGCCGGCCGCTCGGTCGGCGCGAACTGGCGGCCGGCCTTCGAGAAAACCCTGAAACTCACGATCCTCTGGGGCTTCGTGCTGGCAGGGGGCCTTTCCGCCATCTTGCTTTTCGGTGGCGAGGCGCTGATCGCCTTCCTGACGACCGACGCCGACGTGCGCGAAAAGGCCGAGACGTTCCTGCTCTTCGCGGCACTCACGCCGATTGCAGGCTCGCTCGCCTTCATCATGGACGGCATCTTCATCGGGGCGACCTGGTCGCGCACCATGCGCGACATGATGCTGGCCTCGCTCGCGGTCTTCGTCGTCTGCGCCTATTCGTTCGTGCCGCTCTTCGGCAATACCGGGCTCTGGGCGGCCATGCTGATCTTCCTCGGCGCGCGGGGTGTGCTGCTGCTCGCTCTGACGCCGCCCAATCGCGATCGAACATTCGCGGGAGCGTGAGCCGATCCGTCGACTTTCGGAGAAGCGCCGGAAATGTCCGAAACGAGAAGCTGCCGCATTCCGTCGCGGTGCGGAACGATCGGGTCAGGCCAAGGCTTGACCTGCGAAAGTGAAAGCCGAACCCCTTGGATGGAGGATGCTGCGATGGATAATACGAACGAGCGGATCACAATCGAAAAGACCGACATGCCGGTCAACATCACCTTCAATGGCGCGGTCCTTGCGAGCACCAGGGATGCGCTGATCCTGCGCGAGACGGGATACGATCCGGTCTACTATATCCCGAAAGACCACGTCGCCATGGCTTTCCTGAAGGAGAGCGACACCACCACGAAATGCCCCCACAAAGGCGATGCCCGCTACTGGAACATTTCAGCCGAGGGCCAGGCGGCACCAGATGCCGTATGGGCCTATGACGAGCCCCATGCCAATGTAAAAGAGATCGCCGGAACGGTCGCATTCGACAGGTCGAAGGTCACCATCGACGACGGCGCGTAATTCTCTGGCCCCGGAGTGTGGTGGCAGCGTCCCGCGAGAGTTTCTCTACGGCTCGCCACCACCGCTTCCGCTTTCTTTCGCATCGCCGTGGGCGCTACACCCTGCCCACACCGGCGACCTTAGATGAGGGGCCGGTTGCTCAGGTTATTCCCTCAACAAGAGAATTCGCTCGGCTGTCAGAAGTCTTTGAGAATGCAATGCCTCATTTGCAGAAAGGCCAGACAAACTACAGCGAGCTGCCGGGTTCGCTCGCCTGGCCGGTGGTCTGCTCGGTCGTCTCGTCATGGCCCATCGCCGGCTCGTTCGGCTTCTGCGCGGACTGTTTCGGGCCGCCCTTGGCAACGCCAACCATAGCCGGCCGAAGCACGCGCTCGCCGATGGCGTAGCCAGCCTGCACGACCTGAACCACGGTATTGTTGGGAACGTCGGGATTCGGCACCTCGAACATCGCCTGGTGGAAGTTCGGGTCGAACTTCTGGCCTTCCGGATCGAGTTTCTTGACGCCGTGCTTTTCGAGCGAGGCCTGCAGCCCGCGCTCGGTCATCTCGACACCCTCGATCAAGGCCGTCAGCCCGTTCTCGCCGCTGGCCCGCGCCTCTTCGGGAACCGCATCGACCGCACGGCGCAGATTGTCGGCGACCGAGAGCAT
The DNA here is from genome assembly GCF_040239565.1 of Fulvimarina thalattae. Lineage (NCBI taxonomy): Bacteria > Pseudomonadati > Pseudomonadota > Alphaproteobacteria > Hyphomicrobiales > Aurantimonadaceae > Fulvimarina > Fulvimarina thalattae. The sequence goes on along the minus strand of NZ_JBEHWS010000001.1, from coordinate 182,116 downwards.
GTCGCGCGCGAAGTTGGTGACCGCATAACTGCGGGCATCCTTGACCTCGCGCTCGGTGCGGCGACGCAGATTTTCCATGTCGGCGGCGAGCCGAAGCATGCGATCCTTCACGTCGGCGTTCTCCGTTTCGAGCTCGATGATGCGCGCCTCGTAGCGCTCGCCAACGCCGTCGCTCTCTTCGGTTGCCTCGGCATCTTCGAAAGCGAGCGTCTCGTCGTCTTCGTTTTCCAGATTGGCGAATTCGCTTCTGCCGGTATCGCTCATCATACGTCGACTGGTCCTTCGTGGGTCTTGTCTCGTTCCGATCACGCCACACCGGTCCGATCCGGACTTGGCGGACCGCGGCGCGGATCATCGGAAAATGTCAGTATCTCGACCGCGCATATCGAATTGACGCGCCGGAAAATCAAGCCTTACGGCGCGTCTCGATCGATCTTCGCTCAGGCCCGCGACAGGAGCCGGGAGACCAGACGCGCGGTATAGTCGACCATCGGCACGATACGCCGATAGTTAAGCCGCGTCGGCCCGATGACGCCGACCGCGCCGATCACCCGCTCGCGTCCACCTGCGGTTGCATCCTTCTCGTAAGGCGCCACGACGAGCGAAGAACCTGAGAGCGAAAAGAGATTGTTCTCCTTGCCGATGAAGATGCGGACGCCATCACCCTTCTCGGCAAGTCCGAGCAATTCGATCATTCCGCTCTTGGTTTCCAGATCATCGAAAAGCAGGCGAAGCCGTTCGAGATCATCGGCTGCCGTGACGTTCTCAAGAAGGTTCGCCCGGCCGCGCACGATGAGACGCGAAGGCTGGTCGCCGCCTGCGCCGGACCATACAGCAAGCCCCTGCTCCACGAGCTGCTGTGACAGGACATCGAGCGCCGCGTTCGTCTCGGTCTTGAGCTGGTCGATCCGCGCCCGTGCCTCGGTGAGGGTCCGGCCCGCGACATGGGCGTTGAGGAAGTTGCCGGCCTCGGTCAGCTGCGAATGGGTCACGCCCGCCGGCAGTTCGAACAGGCGGTTCTCCACCTCGCCGTTGACACCGACCAGCACCGCAAGCGCCTTTGTCGGCTCCAGGCGGATGAATTCGATATGCTTCAGCCGCAGGTCGGAAGTCGGCGTCAGAACGATGCCGGCCCCGCGCGACAGGCCGGAGAGAAGCTGGCTCGCCTCGGTCAGCAGTGAATCGAAGGGCCGACCATCGCCCGCGAGGCGCACCTTCTCCTCGATCTCCTCACGCTCCGAAGAGGCGAGATCGCCAACCTCCAGAAATGCGTCGACGAAGAACCGCAGGCCGAGTTCGGTCGGCATCCGCCCTGCGCTGATATGGGGGGAATAGATGAGGCCGAGCGATTCCAGATCGCTCATCACGTTGCGGACCGAAGCAGGCGAGAGCGAGGTCGTCAGCAGTTTCGAGAGCATGCGCGAGCCGACGGGCTCTCCCTGATCGAGATAGCTTTCGACGATGAGCTTGAAGATCTCGCGCGAACGGGCGTCGAGCGGCTGGGGCATATCTCCGAGCGGATGCTTCAATTCGGTCATGGCACAGGAGACTAGAGAGTTCTGCGTGCTGATGAAACGGGCTTACCGCGATTTTATGTGGGTATGCACCGACCCCGCCGCACCTTGGCGCAATTGGTGCCGAAGCACCCGGGGTTGCCTTGAAGCTCTCACACCGAGGGCGGTCAGGTCTTCGCGATGACGCCGTCCCGTTCGAGAAGTTTCGGATCGCCGAGCGCGATGAAGAAGCCGTTGGCGTAGATGTCCTCGCCCGGCTTGTGCGTCCGACCATAGAAAAGCGGCTCACCCGTCACGGTCACCACGCGCCCGCCGGCCGCGCGGAGCACCGCATCGCCCGCCGCCGTATCCCACTGCATCGTCCTGCCGAAGCGCGGATAGAGATCGGCCTTGCCTTCCGCGACCATGCAGATCTTCAGCGAAGAGCCGATCGACTTCATCTCGGCAACCGGAAGGCCGTCGAGATAGTCCTTCGTTTCCTGGCTGAGGTGATTTCGGCTCGCGACGACATCGAGTGTCTCGCCGGCCTCGCGCACACCGAGCTTCACCGCCTTGCCGTCCTGTTCGAGCGTCGGCTCCAGCCCAAGCCCACCATAATAGACGGCGCCCGTCTCTGGAATGCCGACGCAGCCGAACACCGGCACACCGTTCTCGATGACGGCGATATTGACCGTGTAGTCCGGCTTTCCGGCGATATAGCTCTTCGTGCCGTCGAGCGGGTCGACGAGGAAGAAGACCGCACCGACCTCCGGCATGCGGCCTTCGGAAAACCGTTCCTCGGCAACGATCGGCACCTGATAGCGGGCTTCGAGATGGGAGGTGATCGCCTTTTCCGCCGCGCGGTCCGCGACGGTCACGGGAGAATCGTCCTCCTTATACTCGACGTCGACCTTTGCCTTGAGGCCGGTAATCGCATCCATGCCGGCCCTTACGGCCGCGATGATCTCGCGTGGATCGATGTCCGCCGTATTCGCGCTCGCCACAGGTCAGTCTCCGCCGTAAGTGCTCAGTTAGCGCCCGACTAGACCAGTCGAGGCCGGATGGAAACCGCCTATTCGGCGGCTTCCTGGGTCACGTTCTCGTCGCTCGCCTTCGGCTTGGGCGTGTAGTTGAGGATCGGTCCGAGCCAGCGCTCGGTCTCCTCCACAGGCATGCCCTTGCGCTCGGCGTAATCAGCCACCTGATCCCGCTCGACCTTGGCGACGCCGAAATAGTGCGATTCCGGATGGCCGATATAGAGACCGGACACCGACGAACTCGGCCACATGGCGAAGCTTTCGGTCAGCTCGACACCGATCTTCTCCTTCGCGTCCAGGAGCTCGAACAGCGTTTCCTTCTCGGTGTGGTCCGGCTGGGCCGGATAGCCGGGCGCGGGCCGGATGCCCGCATATTTCTCGCCGATCAGGTCTTCGTTCGAAAGTTCTTCGTCGGCCGCATAGCCCCAGAACTCCTTGCGCACGCGCTCGTGCATGCGCTCGGCGAAAGCTTCGGCGAAGCGGTCGGCCAGCGCCTTCACGAGGATCGAGTTATAGTCGTCGTTCTGATTCTCGAAGCGCTTGGAGATTTCCGCCTCTTCCAGCCCCGCCGTCACGCAGAAGCCGCCGACATAGTCCTTCACGCCGCTGTCCTTCGGGGCGACGAAGTCCGCGAGCGCGATGTTCGGCCGATCACCACGCCGCGTCAGCTGCTGGCGGAGGGTGAAGAAGGTCTGGAGCTCGTCCGTCCGCTCCTCATCTTTGAAGAGCCTGATGTCGTCACCGACGGCATTGGCCGGCCAGAAGCCGATGACGGCCTTCGGCGTGAACCACTTCTCGTCGATGATCTTCTTCAGCATCTGCTGGGCGTCGGAGAACAGCGAGCGCGCCGTCTCGCCCTGCTTCTCGTCGTCGAGGATCGCCGGATAGCGGCCCTTCAGCTCCCAGGACTGGAAGAACGGCGTCCAGTCGAAGGTTTTGGCGAGATCTTCGAGATCCCACTCCTCGAAGACCTTTATGCCGGTGAAACTCGGCTGTTTTGGCGCGTAACCGCTCCAGTCGATCTTCATGGCGTTGGCGCGCGCATCGGCGAGCGTCAGGCGCTTTTTGTCGCGTTCGGAGCGCTCGTGCTTCTCGGCGACCTCGGCATATTCGGTCCGCACCTTCTCGATCGCCTTCCCCCGCGTCTCCTTGGAGAGAAGACCGGAGACGACACCGACGGCGCGCGAGGCGTCGTTCACATGGATCGCCTGCCCTCTCTTGTAGGCAGGATGGATCTTCACGGCCGTATGGACACGGCTGGTCGTCGCACCGCCGATGAGGAGCGGCACGTCGAAGCCCTCCTTCTCAAGCTCCGAGGCGACGTTCACCATCTCGTCGAGCGAGGGGGTAATGAGGCCCGAAAGGCCGATGATGTCGACCTTGTTCTTCTTGGCCTCTTCCAGAATCTTCGCCGCCGGCACCATGACGCCGAGGTCGATGACCTCGTAATTGTTACAGGCGAGAACGACGCCGACGATGTTCTTGCCGATATCGTGGACGTCGCCCTTCACGGTCGCCATCAGGATCTTACCCTTGGCTTCCTGTTCCTCGCTCTTTTCCGCTTCCATATACGGATTGAGATAGGCGACCGCCTGCTTCATCACGCGGGCAGACTTCACCACCTGCGGCAGGAACATCTTGCCGGCCCCGAAGAGGTCGCCGACGATGTTCATGCCGTCCATCAGCGGACCTTCGATGACGTGCAATGGACGCGCGGCCTGCTGCCTTGCTTCCTCGGTGTCCTCTTCGATGAACTCGGTGATGCCGTTGACGAGGGAATGGGACAAACGCTCGTTCACCGGCTTTTCGCGCCAGGAAAGGTCCTTTTCCTTACCCTTCGAACCGCCCTGCCCCTTGTAGCGCTCGGCGATCTCCAGAAGGTTCTCGGTCGCGCTCTCGCCGTTCTTCGGCTTGCGGTTGAGGATCACATCCTCGCAGGCCTCGCGCAGCTCGTCGTCGATCGCGTCGTAGACGATCAGCTGGCCTGCATTGACGATGCCCATGTCCATCCCCGCCTGAATGGCGTGATAGAGGAACACCGCGTGCATCGCCTCGCGCACCGGCTCGTTGCCACGGAACGAGAAGGAAAGATTCGAGACGCCGCCCGAGATATGGACGAGCGGCATCTTCTCACGGATTTCACGGGTCGCCTCGATGAAGTCGACACCGTAATTGTCATGCTCATCGATGCCCGTCGCGACCGCGAAGATATTCGGATCGAAGATGATGTCTTCGGGTGGGAAACCCACTTCCTCGGTCAGGATCCTGTAGGCCCGCTCGCAGATCTCGACCTTGCGTTGCTTGGTGTCGGCCTGGCCCTTCTCATCGAAGGCCATGACGACGACCGCCGCACCGTAGTCGCGCACGAGACGCGCCTGCTTGCGGAAGCTATCTTCGCCCTCCTTCATGGAAATCGAGTTGACGATCCCCTTGCCCTGGACGCATTTCAGCCCGGCCTCGATCACCTCGAACTTGGATGAGTCGATCATCACCGGCACCCGAGCGATGTCGGGCTCGGACGCGATGAGGTTCAGGTAGTCGACCATCGCCTGCTCGGAGTCGAGGAGGCCCTCGTCCATGTTGACGTCGATCACCTGCGCGCCGTTCTCCACCTGTTGGCGGGCGACTTCGAGCGCCGTCGGGTAATCGTTTTCCTTGATCAGCTTGCGGAAGCGGGCCGAGCCAGTGACGTTCGTCCGCTCGCCGACGTTCACGAACGGAATCTCTTCCGTCAGCGTGAAGGGCTCGAGGCCCGAAAGCCGCATCAGCGGCTTCTTCTCAGGCACCCTACGCGGTGCGTGTTTCGCGACGGCCTTGGCGACGGCCGCGATATGATCGGGCGTCGAACCGCAGCAGCCGCCGACGATGTTGACGAGACCGTCCTTGGCGAACTTCTCCACCTCGGCACCCATCGCCTCGGGGCTCTGGTCGTATTCGCCGAATTCGTTGGGCAGACCCGCATTCGGATAGGCGCAGACGAAAGTGTCCGCGACACCGGAAATCTCGGCGAGATGGTCCTTCATCGCCTCCGCGCCGAGGGCGCAGTTGAGGCCAATGGTGAAGGGCTTGGCATGGCGCACCGAATGCCAGAAGCCGGTCGGCGTCTGGCCAGACAGCGTGCGGCCCGACAGATCGGTGATCGTGCCCGAAATCATGATCGGCAGGGTCACGCCCTTCTTGGCGAAGATCTCCTCGCAGGCGAAGATCGCCGCCTTCGCGTTGAGCGTATCGAAGATCGTCTCGATGAGGACGAGATCGATGCCGCCGTCCATCAGCCCGCGCAGCTGTTCGCCATAGGCCTCGCGCAGTTCGTCGAAGCTGGTGGCACGGAAGCCCGGATTGTTCACGTCCGGCGAGATCGAGGCGGTGCGGTTCGTCGGCCCGAGCGCGCCGGCGACGAAGCGGCGCTTGCCGTCCTTGTCTTCCGCGCGCAGGCAGGCTCTGCGGGCAAGCCGCGCGCCGTCGCGGTTCAGCTCGTAGACCTGATCCTCCATCGTGTAGTCGGCCTGGGCGATGGAGGTGGATGAGAACGTGTTGGTCTCAAGGATATCCGCGCCAGCCATGGCGTAGTTGAAGTGGATTTCCTCGATCTGCTTGGGTTGGGTGAGGTTCAGGAGGTCGTTATTGCCCTGCAGATGGCATTCGCAATTGCCGAAGCGGTGGCCGCGAAAGTCCTCTTCGCCGAGCCCCAGAAGCTGGATCTCGGTTCCCATCGCACCGTCGAGCACCAGAATGCGCTCCGAGACGGCCTTCTTCAGGGCCTCCAGGGTCTCCGCTGGATTCCGGCCTTCGGTCATCGGTCCGAAGAGCTTATCGGTCGTGTCGGACATGGATTGATCCCTTTTCGTCAGCTGCCCGCGAAATCACATAAAGATATGTTTATGTCAACAATTGCCACCTTCATCGACTGGCCAGCGGTCAAGTCATTGCGGAGTGTGAAGACACGCAGTCTGGCACCATTTAGCAAGCCGGGCGATCGGTGACACGGTATTCGCACACTCCCCGCAACTTCGAACTCGAGAAACTGAAAGAGCACATCCGCTCTGCCGTGCTCGCGAGCGCGAACTTCGTTGAACGGCATTTCTGCAGAAGGCCGGATTGGTGGAAATCGTATCCAGCCAAATCGAAGAAGCTTGGGACGTCAGCATTCGATCGCGCAAGCGTGTGCGTTGTAATGCGCCAGCATGGACGATCGACCGAGCGGCAATATCTCGACAGGTCCTGCTATTATCAAAAGGCACATAATGAAAACCTGGATCGCAGTCCTTGCCGCTTCTCTTTGGATTTTAGGAGCCGACGCCGCGAACGCGGCAAAGGGCGAAACCCTTGTCGAATTCTTCGCAAATCAAGGCTGTGCTGTCGGGCCGTCGACACGACTGCTTGCGCGAGACGCCGGGTTTTCCGACGATGCGATCGAGGCATTGCTCTCAAAAGCCGATGGCGACGACGAGACTGTGAGAACCGGCGGCTGGATTGTCCTTCCGCCCGCTTTGTGCCGCATCCGGCCGCCGGAAGTGAGAAGCGAGATCCGTATCGACGATCCGGAGGTGAAGGCGCTGACTACTCCCATGGATGTATATAGCGAATTCAACGAAACCGGTTGCTTCCTCGGTGGTTCGCCGCTCATGGATCGCGTGCAGGAAACACGAGGCTGGAGCGCAGAAAAAGCAAATTCAGAATATTTGCGCTTTATCGCGGAAAACCTTCGTAGTGGCGATCTTGCCTTTTACAGCGATGATATCCTGAGAACGCCTCCCAACTTCCAGATCCTGACAGGCGATTGCGCCGATGTGCCGGAGATCGATGACATTCGCCGCTCCCAGAAGCTTCGCGATCAGCATTTCGGCCCCCTCATTCGTGCCGATGCTCCCGACGCCGACTGCGGCAGTGGCGAGGGCCCAAGCTATCATTTCCTGGAACAAGCAAAAAAGCGCACAAACGGAAAGATTACCAATGCCTGGATCGGCATTGAGGTACAGATGATGGCAATTGGGGGCGGGTGGTTCGAGGGAACCAGCGTCACGCAAAAAGGCAATCCGCGCCCGCCGATTTGCCATTTCGACTGAGCGTCGCCTAAACACAGCTCCTTTCAAATCGGCGCGCTCTGTACCATGCTCCTGCGATGCAGAGCCGCCAATCATCAGACTCACCAACAGCAAAGCGTGTTCTTCTGCTTGGTGCGACGGGCACGATTGGCCGCGCAACGGCTCACGCCCTTATCGAACGCGGCCATGAGGTCGTCTGCCTGGTGCGAAGACGAGCCGGCGTCGGCGGCAGGTCGGCACCGGACGAAACAGCCAGACGCCTGGTGGGAGCAGAGCTGCGCTTCGGCGACGTAACCAACCCGGCCTCCATCGCTGAAGACGCAATCCGGGGCGAAGCTTTCGATGTGATGGTCACCTGCCTCGCATCCCGAACAGGAGCACCTGCGGATGCCTGGGCGATCGACTATCAGGCCAATTCGGATGCCCTGAAGATCGCGCAGGCAGCCGGCATCGGGCAGGTCGTGCTCCTTTCCGCGATCTGCGTCCAGAAACCGCTCCTTGCCTTCCAGAACGCAAAACTTGCCTTCGAGACGGAGTTGATCGAATCCGGGCTCATCTGGTCCATCGTCCGCCCGACGGCGTTCTTCAAATCGCTGTCGGGCCAGATGGAACGAGTGCGGGCGGGAAAGCCCTATCTGATGTTCGGCGACGGGCAGCTCACGGCCTGCAAACCGATCAGCGACGGCGATCTTGCGCGTTTCATTGCCCGTTGCCTCGACGAGGAAGATCTTCAAAACAGAATTCTTCCCATCGGCGGTCCCGGACCTGCGATCACTCCGAAGGAGCAGGGAGAGGCGCTTTTCCGCATTCTCGGCCGAGAACCCGCCTTCAAACGTGTCCCGGCACGCTTCCTTTCGACGATCGCTGGTGGTCTTGGGTTTCTCGGGCGTTTCAGTCCACGTCTGGCGGAAAAAGCCGAGCTCGCGAGGATCGGCCATTACTACGCCACCCAGTCCATGCTGGTGCTCGATCCAGCGAGCGGCGAATATGACGCAGACCTCACGCCGGAGACCGGAACAGAGACGCTCTTCGATTTTTATCGCCAACTGGCCGAGGGCACGGCCCATGCCGAGCGCGGCGATCACGCAATATTCTGACGCATCAACCGCATAGCCGTGGCTGGCTAACGGTTTGAAATTAATGACTTAATTAGACCGCGGCCCTTGCGCTATCTCGGAAATGTGATAAGTAATTGATGGTGTCGTATTTCTTGAGCCACCTTCGACTACGGCCTTTTCAGTCGGGACGAGAGGGATGAGGGAAGTGATGATCGAGACCGCAAAACGCATCAGTGCCCGCCAGACCGCACTTGAAACGCCGCTGGGCGAAACGGCCGTCGAGGCCGTGGAGCACGTGATCCGGGAAGCCGCCAGCCTGATCGAAGCCGCAAAAGCGGAAACCTTGCGCGACGATGCAAGCGTGGGAATTCTGGCGGCGAAGCTCGCCGATGCCCGCAACGCCATCGAAGGCGCGGCCTCCAGGCTTCTCGAAGAAGCCAAGGAAGGCCTGCCGATCAAGGATATCCGCGTCTACGGTCTCGCTTCGGCGGCGGATGATGGCGATGATTACGCCTGCGGCGTCATCTCCATGGGCGAACCCGTCCATCGCCGCGGCGAATTCCTGATCTGAGCAGCTTTTAGCCGACGCACCCATCCGCTGCACGCCCGATTTCACCGTTGCCACCGAGACCACTCATTTGCAGGCAGTCGATTGGGACAGAAACGCGCAACACTCAGACATCGCCCGCTTATGTCTGCAATGCGCTTGCCGTCATAGCTCACAGGATCTGCAGCGTCGTCTCCTAGATCCGTTCGATGTGCCGCTCGAAGGCCGCCACGGCGGCATCGCCGTCTTCGGCTTTCAGCGCATCGAAGATGGCGCGCCGCGTCAATAGCCTTAATATCGTAGGCGTTGATCTGCGCATTGGTGATCAGCTCGCCCTCCTGAGCGGCATGATCGGAGATGACGCTCGTTCTCGCCCCGTGGGTCACGGCGAGGAGACCGCGGTGCTATCAAATCTGGATGCCGCCGCGCACCGACTCCCGCTGACCTGCCAGGCCTGAGCCATATCCCGTTCGCTCGGCAGTTCGTTGCCTATGAACAAATCGCCGGAGGAGATCAGGGCCGCGATCTTTTCGGCAATGCTCTGAATGACACTCTTTCGCGAAAGAGCGGAGCCGAATTCCGACAGCTGGGCGGTCTCGCGGTCTTGCTGGTTCACATCCGTTCCGCCCAAGGTCGCGTTTGGTTCTCTGCGTCTTTGATGAATGGAAACGCCGCCGACAGGCGCGGCTTTGTCGCCGTGCATCTCGTGGCGCGATTTATGCGGTCTGACGGCCGTCACGGTCCACCTAGTGCGGAAAGTACCCGAAGCGCTCTTCGCGCAACGCAGGTTCGATGCTTACGCCGAAATGCCGGATACGACGTCGAGCGCGAAATCGGCGAGCCCGCTTTCGCCATGCTCGTCGAACGTAATGGGCCCAAGCACCGTATCGATCGATATGCCACACGCGAGCTCGGGCCGGGCCGCAGCTTGAAGTGCCGCGATAGCCTCCCAGAAATAGGCCCCCGGCGGAAAGCCTTCGCGCTCGGTATGCGCCTTCATGATCCGCCCTGCATCCTCGCCATACAGGCGTGCCCGGATCGCACCGACAAGGACGGTTCGCATCGACCAGTCGAACCCGGCTGCCGTCAGATCGTCGTAGAGCGATCTCGCATCGGCATCGTCGGTGAGAACGACGATCCGCGCGTTCGACCTTACGGCGTAACTGATAGAGTCTTCGTAGAAACCGGAAAATACCTCGATCTCGCTCCGCCTGTTGATCGATAGGATTTTCGAAAGTCCCGAGCGTATGCTTTCACCGTGGACCGAACCGTCGCTGACGATTTTCGCGACAGGGCAGCCGATCGCCTTGGCGAGCCATTCGCAATAGGCCGTATCGCTGCAGCATATCCGGTAGACAAAGCGCTCGTCCGTCAGCCTGCTATGGGTCGCCGCCGGCAGGATCAACGGGATCGGTGTCTCGCGATAGATGGTGATCGCCGCTTTCGCTGCCGCGGACGCGAAATGCCCCACGATCCGGTCGGGCCCAAACGCGATGATCTGGCGCGCGGCGATGCCGGCCTGTTGTCCATTGGCCTTGTCGTCGAACAGAGTGACGGAGACGTTCGAGGGCAGCGCGAACTCGCGTGCATAGGAAACCGCCCGCAGGATGGTTTGTGTGTGCACGCTGACAGACGCATCGAGGCAGGCAACGCATGCGATCTTGAGCGGAGCCCGAGGGGACGCCATAGGAAGTCACCAATTCGGAGCGGCTCGTAGGTGGCCACCGGTCGCCATGGGCCGCAACGCGGCGCTCCGCCAAAGATTGCGGCTGTTATTATTTCCGCGTTCGGATAACTCGGATAGAGAAATCGCGTTCCGAGCGGATCGACGCATCGAAACCAAATTCTGGTCGTGGAACAGTATTTTACGCCAAGGCCGGCATGATCGTCATCTCCGGCCATGAAATGCTGTGCGGCATCCGCCTACGGTCCTCACTTTGCGAGAGAACACCGCTCAATGACGCGGACATCCACACCCCGGAGGGACGGTTCGGTTCTCAGCCCTTGTCCGTGACCGCCAGAACCGCGATGCAGTCGCCTGCCCTGACGAGGCCGGGAAAATGCCGGGCGGCGAGAAAGCCGTCCATTTTTGCCCAGAATTCGTAGGGCTCGGAGCCCGTCCGGTCGATCGGCCAGGCGCGCGCGATCGGCTGGCCCTTTCTCACCTCGTCGCCGAGATCGACGAGCGGCTCGATCATGCCGTCGATCTCGGAAAAGGTGAAGCAGCGGTCGTCGGGCATGTCGAGCCAGGTGGTGGGGCCGATTTCCGGTTCGCCGGAAATGATCCCGGCATGCTTCAGGAGGTTCGAGACGCCGCGCTTGGCGATGCTGACGGTATAGGCAGTCGTCGAACCGCCACCGCCGAGTTCGGTGGTGACGAAGGTCTTACCCATCGCCTCCGCCGTCGTGTCGAACATGCCGACTGCGTCGATCTCCAGCATCCGCAATGAATAGGGGGCGCCGAAGGCGCGGACCGCCGCGAAGCAGGCGGCCTCCTGCTCCTTGTCGTCGAGAATGTGCGCGGCGGCGAAGGGCAGGAAATCCAGCGTCTTGCCGCCGGAATGAAAGTCGAGCACCAGATCGGCCATCGGTAGCAGATGCCGCGTGACGTAATCAGCGATCTTTTCGGTGGGATTGCCGTAGGGCCGGCCCGGAAAGGACCGGTTGAGATTGCCCTTGTCGATCGGCGAGGTCCGCGTTCCCGCCCGGAACGCCGGATAGTTCAGCGCCGGCACGATGACGACGCGACCTGAGACAGCCTCCGGCTCCAGCGAGCGCGCGAGGTCGAAGAGCGCGATCGGTCCTTCGTATTCGTCGCCGTGATTGCCGCCGGTGAAGAGCGCCGTCGGCCCCTCGCCGTTCTTCACGACCGTGATCGGCGTCAGGATCGCCCCCCAGGCGCTCTCGTCGCGGCTGTAGGGCAGGCGCAGGAAGCCGTGCTGCTTGCCGTCCTTGTCGAAATCGACGGTCGAAAAGACGGCGGAAGGGGGCAGGTCATCGGGAGCGAGCATGGCGGTCAGTCCTTCACGACGAGCTTGCGCGGAACGTCTGCGAGCAGTTCGTAGCCGGTCTCGGTAATCGCAAGGCTCTCGGTGATTTCGAGGCCCATGTCTTCGAGCCAGAGCGCGGTCATGAAATGGAAGGTCATGCCGGGTTCGAGAATAGTCGTGTCTCCCGGGCGCAGGCTCATGGTGCGCTCGCCCCAGTCCGGCGGATAGGAGAGACCGATCGGATAGCCGGTGCGGCTGTCCTTATGGATGCCGTGCTTCTTCAAAACCGCGAAATAGGCGTTGGCGATGTCCTCGCAGGTATTGCCGGGCCTTGCCGCTTCGAGGCCGGCTTCCATACCTTCGAGCGTCGCCTTCTCAGCGTCGATGAAGGTCTGCGGCGGCTTGCCGAGGAAGACCGTGCGCGACAGCGGTGTGTGATAGCGGTTGTAGCAGCCGGCGATCTCGAAGAAGGTGCCTTCGCCCGCCTTCATCGGCTTGTCGTCCCAGGTGAGATGCGGCGCGACGGCATCGGGGCCGGAGGGCAGCATCGGCACGATCGCGGGATAATCACCGCCATGTCCGTCGGTGCCACGTATCCCGACATCATAGATCTCGGCAACAAGATCGCATTTGCGCATGCCGGGCTCGATCACCTCGGCGATGCGCTCGTGCATCTTCGTCACGATCTTGCCGGCGATGCGCATATAGTCGAGTTCGGTGGGGCTCTTCACGGCCCGCTGCCAGTTCACGAGTGCCGTCGCATCCACGAAGCGCGCGTTCGGCAGGTGCTTCTGGAGCGAGGCGAAGGCGGCGGCCGAGAACCAGTAATTGTCCATCTCGACGCCGATGGTCATTTCGCCCCAGCCGCGATCGGTGATCACGGTCGCGAGGAAATCCATCGGATGGCGCTCGGTGGACTGAACGTAGTGGTCCGCATAGCCGACAATGTTGTCGTGCGCGAGGTAGGCGGTGCGCTTGGCGCCGTTCGCATCCATGTTGCGGCCATACCAGACCGGCTCACCCTCCGGCCCGACGATGACGCCCTGATGCACGTAGAAAGACCAGCCGTCATAGCCCGTCAGCCAGGCCATGTTGGAGGGGTCGGAGACGTAGAGGCAGTCGATGCCCTTCGCAGCCATGGCCTTGCGCGTCTTCGAAAGGCGATCGGCATATTCGGCGCGGGAGAATTTAAGGTCCGGTTCACGCATCTGCGGCGCTTTCTGAGATGGGGTCAGTTGTGGATGGTCGTGCCTGCGCCGGTACTCACGATCCGCGCATGGGCAAGCGTTGCGATGGCCGTGTCCTGAACGCCGGTTCCCGTCAAGTCCGCGATGGTGACGGCGGTGTCGGATGGGCGGCCAGGTGCGATTCCGGCGATGACGGCGCCGAGTTCCGGGAAGCTCGCATCGTTCGGGATGACGCCGGCTTCGATCGCGTGATGCAATTCGCCCAGCCTGCGCGTCTGAGCGATGCTGTCGGCGACGTAGAGATCGACGCCAGCGATGGCCTGCGGGTCGATCTCGTTCTTGTGCTCGGCGTCTGAGCCCATCGCCGTAACGTGCTGGCCGGGCTTGAGCCATTCGGCGTCGATGATCGGAGTGCTCGAAGGCGTCGTGGTCACGATCACGTCTGCGTCCTCGACCGCCTCCCGTGCTGAAGACAGGGCATCGACAGGGATTTCAAGTTTATCCGACAGAACCCGCGCCTTTGCTACGGCCTTCTTAGGATCGCGCGCCCAGAGCGCCGCGCGCTCGATCGGCCGCACCAGCGTCAGGGCTTCGAGTTGGAGGCCGGCCTGGACGCCCGCTCCGAGGATCGCGGCGGTTTTCGCATCGGCGCGCGCCAGATCTCTTGCCGCGACAGCGCCGGCGGCGGCTGTCCTGAGATCGGTCAGGTATCCGTTGTCGAGAAAGAGCGCCTCTACGAGCCCGGTCGTGGAGGACAGGAGCATCATCAGCCCGTTGACGCTTGGAAGTCCGAGCTTCGGATTGTCGAAGAAACCGGGGCTGACCTTCAGGGCGAAGCCGTAAAGGCCCGGCACATAGGCCGTCTTCACGTCCATCTCGCCGCGATGCTCGTGGATGTCGAGCCTCAGAATCGGCGGCATGACGACCGGCTCCGTTGCGAGCGCCCGAAATGCGTCCTCGACGGCGTCGACAAGGCCGATGTCCAGCCCGATCTCGGCCCTGAGCTCGCGCTCGGTCAGGATGCGGATGTCCGGCATCAGGCGATCTCCTCCAGACTGTTCGCGCCGTTGATCACGGCGCGATGCTGGCGCATGTCGACATTGCGGCCCGAGAGCAGGAGAACCGTCGGGCCGTTCGGCTTCAGCCTGCCAGCAAGCAGCGCGCCGATGCCGACCGCCGCGCCGCCCTCGATGATTTCGCGTTCCTGAAAATAGGCGTGCCGCATGCCTTCGGCGATCTCGGCCTCAGTGAGCAGGATCACCTCGTCGACGAGATCACGCACCATCTGAAACGTATAGGCGTTCTTCAGCCCTATGCCGCCGCCCAGGGAGTCGGCGAAACTCGGCAATTCCTCGACCTCAACGGGATGGCCGACTGCAAGGCTCGCCTGCATCGCTGCACCGCGTTCCATCGAAACGCCGACAACCCGAGCGTGCGGCAGCCGCGATTTCACGGCGCGGGCAATTCCCGCGATGAGCCCACCGCCCGAAAGCGGTATCACGACGGTCCCGGCATCCGGGCAGTCCTCCGCGATTTCGAAACCGATCGTGCCCTGGCCGGCTATGATGTCGGCATGGTCGAAGGGCGGAATGTCCGCAAAGCCCTCTTCGGCCACCAGCCGATCGACCTCCAGCTGCGCCTCGTCCTGGCTCCTGCCGATGATGCGCGCCTCGGCACCGAGCGCTTCGATCGCCTCCACCTTGGTCCGGGGCACGAGCTTCGACATGCAGATGAAGGCCGGGATGCCCGCCGCCTTGGCAGCATAAGCGAGCGCGCGGCCGTGATTGCCGGTGGAAGCGCAGGAGACGCCGGCTGGCCGGGACTTCTCCGCGAGCCGAAGAACCGCATTCGTCGCACCGCGCAGCTTGAAGGCGCCGGTGATCTGCCGGTGTTCGAGCTTAAGATGAACGGGCGCCCCAGCCTTTGCAGAAAGGCTCGCCGAAAGCTCCATCGGCGTGCGCCGGACATGGCCGGATATCCGGGCCGCCGCTTCCTCGATGTCGCCGAGAGAGACCATGGTCACGACGCGGCAATCCCTGGAATTGCGGCACTTTCGGAACCGGCCCTCCGCCGCATCAGCTGGCCGGCCGCGAAAGAGCCGGGGCGAATTTTGAGCAGGTCCAGGCACTGCCAGGTCGCCGCGTGATTGCTGGTGACGACCGGCTTGCCGATCACCGCCTCGATCTGGTCGACGACATCGAGGGAGCGAAGTGCAGTGCAGGAGATGAAAAGGGCGTCCGAATGTTCCGAAATCGCCTTTGCGGCAAGCTCCGCGATCACGTCCGGCTTCAGCCGCGCCATCGCGACATCGTCCTCGATCTCGAGCGCGGTGAGGCGGTCGACGGAAAAGCCCTTCATTTCGAAATAGGTGGCCATCGGCCGGCTGACCTCGAAGCTGTAAGGCGTCAGAATGCTGATCCGCCGAGCACCGAGCGCTCTGAGGCCCGCCGCGACGGCAAGCGGCGGCGTTACAACCAGAGCCTCCGGCTTCGCCGCCTTCAGGGCAGCCTCCACCACGTCATCGCCGATCAGAACGGATGCGGAGGTGCAGGAAAAGGCGAGAACGTCGATCGGCTGTGCCGGCAGGATCGCGGAGGCAGCGTCCGTCAGCCGCTCCGCCATCGCCAGAAGGTTCGCATGGGTCACGGGATTGGCGAAGGCGATGCGGTTAACGACGAGTTCGATCCCCGTCCCCGAGAAGACGCGGGCATAGTCACGCTCGCTGGTCTCGTCGGTCGAGAGCGCGACGAGACCCACGCGTCGAGGCGCTTCAACCTCGAAGCGCAATGCGCTCGCGTCCACCCCGCATTCGTCCCACATCACTTTCATCTCTCGAAGCGGCGTTCGGAAACCGGAGAAGCGAAATATCTCACGACTCGCTTTCGGGCCGAACCTGTTCCCGTGACTTCAGACCCAGAAACTGCCCGCAATCAAGGCATGCCGCAAAATGCGGCAAATCCTCGCCGAAAACGTGGTTTCACCAGATAAATCGTCTGCTTATCGTTGGCTCTAAAGGACATCGCTCGCTCGACTCGGATCGGCCGCTGGGTAACCATCTGTGGCCAGCCACACGTCGCCCTGATCGAAGAGAGGCCCAACGAGGTTGAACCGTCCGAGAAATCCCGAACCACGCATGTCGTCTCGCCCCTTGTGGCCGCGCTTGCGTCCGGCTTCCGGCGGATTTCGACGGACCCTCGCCCTTGCTCGATCGGCGCCGTCCATCCGTGGCTCGGTGCTACTGACCGTATCCGGCCGACATGACGATCTGCGAACCCGCGCCCTGCCGCGCAAAGGCGTTCGAACCGTCGCCTCGGCCCCAATCCGCCGTCTGTGCTCCGGCCATTCCCAAACTCAATTGATCGAGGAGATCAGCCTATGACCGACTTTTTCCGTCTGACCCGTCGCAGCGCACTCGCCACCGCTCTCGCGACGACCGCGACCCTCGCGCTCTCGGCGGGCTCGGCATCCGCCGCCGAATGGAAGTACGCGATCGAAGAGGCCATCGACGAGGTCCAGGGCGTCTATGCGACCAAGTTCAAGGAATATGTCGAGGCCAATTCCGACCACACGGTCTCGATCTTTCCCTTCGGCACGCTCGGCGAATCCGCCGACACCACGGAACTTGCCCAGATGGGCGCGATCCAGTTCGTCGATCTCTCGCCAGGCTTCACCGGCAGCCTGATCCCCGAACTGCAGGTCTTCCTCCTGCCCTATACGCTGCCGGAGGACCCGGAAGTCCTCGCTGACTTCTACGAGACCTCGCCGACGATCAACGAGGACCTCGCCGCGCTCTATGAGGAACAGTCGCTGCATCTCATCGACATGTTCCCGGAGGGTGAGGTGGTGATGACCACCAAGGAAAAGGTGGAGGCGCCGGCCGACCTCAACGGCGTGAAGTTCCGCGTGATGACGACGCCGCTCCTCGTCGAGACCTACAACCAGTTCGGCGCCACCGCGACACCGCTGCCCTGGGGCGAGGTCTTCGGTGCGTTGCAGCTGAACATGATCCAGGGCCAGGAAAACCCGATGTTCTTCGTCGAATCGACGAAGATGTACGAGGTGACGGACCACATCACCTTCACGGGTCACAACACCTTCACGACCGCCGTCGCGGCGAACCAGAGCTTCTACGAGGGCCTCTCGGAAGAGGACAAGGCGCTGGTTCAGGAAGCCGCCGACCAGGCCTATGACTACATCATCGAGTACCAGAAGGGTCTCGAAGAAGAGTCGCTCGACAAGATCATGGAGGCCAAGCCCTCGATGACGGTCACGCGCCTCACCGACGAGCAGCGCGAGCCCTTCCGCCAGGCTGCCGAGAAGGTGCGCCAGAGCTATGCCGAGATGACCGGCGAAAGCGGTCAGGCGATCCTCGACGGCTTCGAGGAGGACATCAAGGCGTCCGAGGAGCGCGTCGGCGGCGGATCGTCCGACGAAGCAGCTTCGGAAGAGGCCACCGAAGCCTCGACGAGCGCCAACTGATTGAAAAGCTGAGCAGCTTCGGCGGCCGGTGAACAGCCGGCCGCCGGAGGCTCACCTTCGATGAGAGACGGTGCCGGATCGCCCGGCGCCGCGGATGAGACGTTCCAAGCCGGGATCGCCCATGCCCAACGCCGATAGCTCGAAGAACAAGCCCGACCCGGGCGAACCGCCCCATGCATCGACCGAGACGAGCGCTGCCGCCGGCGCAAACGCGGGCGAGACGACACCGGGCTTCACCGGCGTCCTCAAGCCGCTCGGCCTGATCGATCGCGGGCTCGCCTTCTTCGAGGCCGCGATCCTCACCATCGGCATATTGGCCATGGCGGTCATTTCGGTGGCGAACGTCATCGGGCGCTTCGCCTTCGGCCAGAGCCTTTATTTCGCGGAAGAAGCGACGCAGTTCCTCGTCATCCTCGTCACCTTCGCCGGCATCGGCTTTGCCGCCCGGCACGGCCGGCATATCCGCATGTCCGCCCTCTACGACGAGCTGCCGGACAAGGCGCGCAAGGGCCTGATGATTATTATCGCCCTCGTGACGGCAGCAATCATGTTCCTGCTCGCCTGGTACTCGCTGCTTTACGTTCTCAGCGTCTACGACACGGGCCGCATCGCGCCGGTAACGCGCATCCCGATCTTCCTGACCCTTGTCTGGTTGCCGATCGGCTTCGTCATCACCGGCATCCAGTATGTTCTGACCGTCGTCGCCAATCTCACCCGTCGCGACGTCTACCTCTCGGTCTCGGTCATCGACTCCTACGACGATACGGAGACGGCGCTTTGAGCGGCGGCGTTCTCTCAGCGCCCGGCGCGCCCTCGCCAACTATCCCGACAAGCGTAACGCGAGGAGTACACTGACATGGCGACCGCAATGATCGTCACGATGATCGTTCTCCTTCTCCTCGGCTTTCCGATGATGATCCCACTGATCGCGGCGACGCTGGTGGGCTTCCTGATCTATCTGCCGATCCCGGCGGACATCATGATCCAGCAGATGCTGGCCGGAATCCGGCCGGCTGCGCTGATCGCGGTGCCGATGTTCATCCTCGCGGCCGATATCATCACCAAGGGCCAGTCCGCCGACCGCCTGATCGATCTCGTCATGCGCTTCGTCGGCCATGTGCGCGGCGGCCTCGGGGTCGCGACGGCGGCAAGTTGCACGCTGTTCGGCGCGGTCTCGGGCTCGACCCAGGCGACAGTCGTCGCCATCGGCGGCCCGCTTCGCCCGCGTATGCTGAAATCGGGTTATTCCGACCCGTTCACCCTGGCGCTGATCATCAATTCGTCCGACATCGCCATGCTCATCCCGCCCTCGATCGCCATGATCATCTACGGGGTCGTCTCGGGCACTTCGATCTCCGAGCTCTTCATCGCAGGCGTCGGCCCGGGCATCCTGATCCTCATCCTGTTTTCGGCCTACGCCTACATCTACGCGCGGATCAACGACATCCCGACCGAGCCGAAGTCATCATGGAACGAGCGGATGAAGGCCGCGGGCGCCGCGGTCTGGCCTCTCGGCTTCCCTGTCATCGTCGTGGGCGGCATCTATGGCGGCATCTTCTCGCCCACCGAGGCGGCTTCGGTCTGCGTCGGCTATGCGCTTCTGCTCGAACTTGTCATCTTCCGGTCCCTGAAGCTCGGCGACATCCTCGATATCGCCAAATCCACCGGCCTCATCACCGCCGTCGTCTTCATCCTCGTTGCGGCCGGTGCGGCCTTCTCCTGGGTGATCTCCTTCCAGCAGATCCCGCAGGCGATCCTCGGCGCGCTAGGCCTTGCCGAAGCCGGCCCTTACACGGTGCTGATCGCGATCTCGATCGCGTTCTTCATCGGCTGCATGTTCGTCGATCCGATCGTCGTCATTCTCGTCCTGACGCCGATCTTCGCGCCACTCATCGACGGGCTGGGCCTCGATCCGGTTCTCGTCGGCACGATCATCACACTGCAGGTCGCGATCGGCTCGGCGACGCCGCCCTTCGGATGCGACATCTTCACGGCGATCGCGATCTTCAGGCGACCTTACATGGAGGTCATCCGCGGCACGCCGCCCTTCATCGTCATCTTGCTTCTCGTCAGCGTCCTGTTGATCGTCTACCCGCCGATCGCCCTCTTCCTGCGCGATCTGGCGTTCCGCTGATGCAATCGATCACGCCGATTGAACCTGTCTGAGGGATAGAATGTACGGAACGATCCTCGTGCCAGTCGATGGTTCGGACCAGTCGAAACGGGCGCTCAAGACCGCGATCGAGATGGCGAAGACTTTTGGCGCGCAGCTCCTGACGCTCTGCGTCTACCGCCACCACTCGCCGCTCGAGGCGTCCCTCTCGATGGTCAAGCCGAAGCTGCTCGAACGGCCCGACGATGCGCTGAAAGTCTATGCCAGCGACATTGCGGGCGATGCCCGCGACGAAGCGATCCGCGAGGGGCTCGGCGATGCCCGCGCCTATGCAAAGCGCGGCCAGCCCTCGCGCGCTATCGTCGAATTCGCAGAGGACCACAAAGCCGATCTCATCGTGCTCGGCGCCCGGGGCACCGGCGATATCGGCGGCTATCTCCTCGGCTCGGTCTCCTACAAGGTGACGTCTCTGGCCTCGATCCCCTGCCTCGTGGTGCGCTGACCATTATTAGGATCGCGCGCTGGAAGCACATCCCCCGAAACAACGCTTTACGCGCCCGCGGCGATGGCTCTATGTCGGAGGTCTCGGGAATACGCATTGGGGGGCTCATGGCACGGGGCGGCATCAAACTGGATGATCGCGACATCAAGATGCTGTCCATCCTCGAAGAGGAGGGCCGCATCTCGAAGGCGGCGCTTGCCGAGCGCGTGAACCTCTCGCCGACGCCCTGTTGGGAGCGCCTCAACCGGCTGGAAGAGTCCGGGATCATCGAAGGCTATGGCGCGCGCATCGCCGAAAGCGCCTATGGGCCGATGACGGTGCTCTTCGTCCTGATCGAGATCGAGAGCCATCGCACCGAGGACTTCACGGCCTTCGAGGCCGAGATCGAGCAGACGCCGGAAGTCACCGAATGCTGGTGCGTGTCGGGGGGATTCGACTATCTGTGCAAGTTCGTGACCCGCGATCTGACGACCTATCAGGAGGTCGTCGAAAGGCTTCTAGCATCCAATGCCGGGGTGAAGCGCTATTTCTCCTATCCGACGATCGGACAGAAGAAGAAGACCGGTATTCCGATCAGCATGATCGAGTCCGCGCGCTAGCGTGTTGGATTGGGCCCCACGGCTTTCCAACGATTTCTCGCCTCGCCTCCCGATCAGCAGACGTTTGTTCGCCTGCTCCTCGCCAGTTTGGCAGGAGCTTCCCACCGCGACTTTGATAGGCTGACACCAACCTTGCGCCACAACGAGGGCGCGCGAAACCTCCCATCTATTTCATAAAAGAAGGCAGCCGGACATGCTCGACCGCAACAACGAACTCGGCGCATTCGACCGCGACCACTTCTTCCATCCCTCCACGCATATGGGCACCCATGCGCGCGGCGAGTCGCCGACGCGGATCATCAAGACCGCGAAGGATGCGACGATCGTCGACCGGGACGGCAAGGAAAGCCTCGACGCATTCGCCGGGCTCTATTGCGTGAACGCCGGCTATGGCCGCACCGAGATCGCCGACGCGATCGCCAAGCAGGCCCATGAGCTCGCCTATTACCACGCCTATGTCGGCCACGGCACGGAAGTCTCGATCCGCCTCGCCAAGATGATCGTCGATCGGGCGCCGGACCATATGAGCCGGGTCTATTTCGGCCTTTCCGGCTCGGATGCCAACGAGACCAACATCAAGCTCGTCTGGTACTACAACAACGTTCTCGGACGGCCTGAGAAGAAGAAGATCATCTCGCGCTGGCGCGGCTATCACGGCTCGGGCGTCATGACCGGCTCGCTCACCGGCCTCCACCTGTTCCACAACGCCTTCGACCTGCCGCGTGCTCCGATCCTTCACACCGAGGCGCCCTATTATTATCGCCGGCCGAACCGCGACCAGAGCGAGGAGGAATTCGCCACCTGGTGCGCCGAGAAGCTGGAGGAGATGATCCTCGCCGAAGGGCCCGAAACCGTCGCCGCCTTCATCGGCGAGCCCGTTCTCGGCACCGGCGGCATCGTGCCTCCGCCGGCGACATATTGGCAGAAGATCCAGGCGGTTCTCGACAAATACGACGTGCTGCTGATCGCCGACGAGGTCGTCACCGGCTTCGGCCGCCTCGGCTCGATGTTCGGCTCAGAGCATTACGGCATGAAGCCGGACCTCATCACCATCGCCAAGGGGCTGACCTCGGCCTACGCGCCGCTTTCGGGCACCATCGTCGGCGAGGATATGTGGAACGTCCTCGTCTCGGGCTCGGACCAGCTCGGCTCGATCGGCCATGGCTGGACCTATTCGGCCCATCCAATCTGCGCGGCCGCCGGCGTCGCCAATCTCGAACTGATCGACAATCTCGACCTCATCGAGAACGTGAAGAGCGTCGGCACACGCTTCAGAAACGGCCTGAAGGATGCGCTCGGCGATCATGCCCATGTCGGCGAAGTGCGCGGCGAAGGCCTGCTGGCGGCGGTCGAATTCGTGAAAGACCGCGACGACCGGGTGTTCTTCGAGGCCGAGGAAAAGGTCGGACCGCGCATCGCCGCCGCCCTTGCCGAAAAGGGCGTCATCGGCCGCGCCATGCCCCAGGGCGATATCCTCGGCTTTGCCCCGCCCTTCTGCCTGACGGCGGAAGAAGCCGATACGGTGGTTGCCCGCACTAAAGAGGCCGTCGCTGAGGTCTTGGGATAAGATCGATCACCCCCGGCAATGAATCTACGCGCGCAAGCAACCGCGTATCGTAGATCGCAAAGACCGCGGCGGCCGCCATGGTGAGAAGTCTCGTTATCGTGGGGCCGCCATTGGCTTTGTCTTGCAAGAGAGGCCGGTGGCCGCCGGTCGAGCGCCTTCTCAGGCGCGTTCCGCCAACACGGCGTGCCTGAGCACCGGACGTCACGCGCGCATCGCGCTTTCGCATCACCGGCCGCTTGCAATCGACGGCTCGTCTATCGATCTTCGGCGTGAGCGAAATCAAGTGCCCCGTGAGCCCCATGACCGTGAACACCCGTCCATCCGATCTCACACCGGAGGAAGCCGAACTCTGGGCCCAGGCGCCGAGCCCCTGCATCGACGTGTGCAAGTACAAGCGCAAAGGCCGCTGTATCGGCTGCTCGATGACCAAAATCGAAAAGCAGATGTTTCCCGAATCCGGCAGCGCGGAGCAGAAGAAGGCCTTCATCGAGAACCTGATCGCGAGTCTCGAAGAGATCGGCCGCAATCCGGCCTTCTGGGCCTATACCTATCGCCACAAATGCGAGCGCGAGGGCGTTCCCTGCCCTATCGAGATCGAAGAATAGGCATCGTCCAAGGTGGACGGAGCATCTCCGGCAGTCTTGGCGACGCACGGTCACACAGCAAGAAGCCGCCGACGCTCCTTAAAGCGTCGGCAGCTTCTTCATGGTCTGTGATGGCGATCGCCAGCTAGCGAACGGGCCTGAAGCGGCTCAGGCGCTCGTCTTCAGGTGGGCGCGCAGCATCCAGGCGAACTTGTCATGAACCTCGATGCGGTTGGTCGCCATGTCGTTGGTGGCCCAGTCGCCGTGCTGCTCTGCAACTTCGGCCAGCGCAGACAGCGTCGAGGAGAGCGTCTCCTGGTCCTTCATCAGGACCTCGATCATGGTCTTGGCATCGGTCTTGCCGTCATGCTCTTCGATCGCGGAGCGATCGAGGAAGACCGAGTAACGGCCCTCGGCATGGGCGTCGAACGCCTTGATGCGCTCGGCGAGGAAGTCCTGCCCCTCGAAATGATCCTCGTAGATCTTCTGGAACAGCTCATGCAGCGGGCCGAAGGCCATGCCGGTGACGTTCCAGTGGAAGTTCTGCGCCTTCATGGTCGTGACCGTGGTTTCGGCAAGCGCCTGGGTCAGCCCCTCTACGATCTCTTCCTTGGCGTTGGGTTCCATCTTGGCTGCGACGAGGCCCATGATGCCATCTCCTTCTAGTTTGGAATGATTCTAAATAGCTGAATCCGAGGTAATACAAGCGCCCGGAGATTTCAACGGTTCATTCGGCGATATATGTATCATTCGCAACCTTTCGCTTGGCTCAAGACGCTTGAGCCGCGTCTTTCCCCATCACGAGTTCGGACAGGGATGCCGCCAGAAAGCGCATCCAGCGGCGACCCTCTCTCCGCACGCGCCAAGTCACGAGGGCTGCCGCTTCCTTTTCCCGGCCTTCCGCGAAGGCCGCAAGCAGGCGCAACATCCAGATTTCATCGCTGGACGGATGCCGAGTACCCGGACGATAGAGCTCGATAGATGTCGAGCCATGGCTCGCAAGACCGCGGAAAAACGCATTCGCGACCGGTTCGATCGCGCGCACCCGGTCGGCGGCGAGAAGATAGCAGGCCCGTTCGATATCCGGGCGAGGCTGGAGCCGGCTTTTCAGGGCAAGCCAGCGAAGCCGGTTGAGCCGGTCGAAATCCGCCTCCGAAAGCTCCGAGCGACGAAAGGCCGTCGTCGGGCACCCCCTTCGCGAAAAGGGCACCACCACGCTATCGCCCTCAAGCGCTACCTGTGGCGGGACGTCGAGGCGGATGGCGTTAACAGTCATAAACGGCGCGACCCCTTCAATATGATCGACCACCGACGTTTCGCGCGGCGCTAAACTTGATGATCAGTATCCACATTTATAGCAGATTTCATCTCGCCGGCAAATATTCGAAAAAGCGCGATATCAACGGACTGCAAAGATGACGAAGAGGCTGGTGGTCGTGCAGATGATCACCCCATGCGGTTTTCCGTTTTGATCGAGGTGCTCCGCGACAGGTTTGAGGACCGCTTTTCAAATTGCGATCGCTGGCGCGGATTTGAACAGGATCCGAGATTCGCGCTCCAGCGATTTCCCTCCTCTCGCCAATAACAGCTTGTCCCTGAATGTTCGGCTGCCACCCGATACAGAAAGCATGGCCTGACAAGGCTTCGGCTTCGCCCGCCATCATTTCCGCCAAAGAGCTCGACTCACCTGTGTCGGTTTAACCAGCAGGAGAGATTGGGCGTGCGCAAATCCATCTTTTCTCCGGTTATCCCGTAAAGATGAAGTAGGTCCCGATCACCAGCGTGGTGACGAGCACGCCGGCGATGGGAGCCATCTTCCAGCTGTCCATCTCCACTGCGCCGGACGAGGCGAGCTTGAACGCGTCGCTCCTCGGCCGCAGCTTCGAGGCCACCAGCATGATCGCCACGCAGATTGCGAAGTTGATCGCCTGGATGTGCAGGAAGTGCGGATAGGCATCGCCGAAATACGGGGCGACGATGAACTGGCTGACGCAGTAGAAGACAAGCCCGAAGACGAGCGCGATATTGGCCCCGATCGCCGGAACCCATTTGGTCATGTAACCGATGAGAACGACCGAAAGGATGGGGATCGAATAGGCGCCGTTCAGCTCCTGGAGCAGGCTGTAGAGCCCTTCCGGAGCATTGGCGATGAAGGGCGCGATCGTCATGGCGAGAATTGCCAGCACGATCCCGCAGATCTTGCCCGCGCGCACGACCTCGGCATCGCTCGCCTCGGGCCGGAACTGTTGACGGTAGATATCGATGCCGAAGAGCGTCACCGAGCTGTTCAGAACCGAGTTGAACGAAGAGAGGATCGCGCCGAACAGCACCGCTGCAAAGAAACCGAGCAACCACGTGGGCAGGACTTCGGCGACGAGGGCAGGATAGGCATCGTCCGGGTTCTGCAATTCACCCTGGAAGATATGAAAGGCGATGATGCCCGGCAGCACCACGATGAAAGGCACCAGCACCTTGAAAAGGCCGGCAAGCAAGAGACCTTTCTGCCCCTCTCGCAGGTTTTTGGCCGCAAAGGCCCGCTGGACGATGGCCTGATTGGTGCCCCAGTAGAAGAGCTGATTGAAGATCAGGCCTGTGAAGAGCACCGAAAACGGCAGGAGACTGTCTTCTCCGCCCCGTGCATCGAATTTTTCGGGATGAGCCTCCCATAAGGTGGACCATCCCGAAAGGATGCTACCATCGCCGATATAGGCGAGACCGAAGATCGGTATTAGCAGGCCGCCGGTGAAGAGGCCGACCGCGTTGATGGTATCGGAGACGGCGACGGCCTTGAGGCCGCCGGCGACCGCGTAGACGGAACCGACCAGGCCGAGAGCCCAGACCGTGATCCAGAGGGCGACCGTATCGCCGACGCCGAAAATGCCCGAGACGTCGAAGATATTCCCCAGCGCGAGCGCGCCCGAATAAAGCACCGTCGGCAGGAAGAAGACGATGTAGCCGATCAGGAACAGGGCCGCGACGAGCGTTCGCGTCAGATGATCGAACCTTTCGCCGATGAATTCCGAGATCGTCGAAATCCCGCCCTTGAGGTATCGCGGCAGCAGATAGAAAGCCGTGAAGACAAGTGCGATTGCGGAGGTCGTCTCCCAGGCCATAACGGCGACACCCGCCTGGAAAGCCTGCCCGTTGAGCCCGACGATCTGTTCAGTGGAGAGATTCGTCAGAAGCAGCGAACCGGCGATGACAACGCCGGTGAGGGAGCGGCCTCCGAGAAAATATCCGTCGGAGGTCCCCTCATCAGTGCCCCGGACCCAGAAATAGGATGCGATGGCGACAAATGCGGTGAACGCCAGGAACGAACCGATAGTCACGACATTCATGGATGCACCTCCTCCCGCGCACCGCACATTGCATGGCTCTGCTCAGAGGCTAGAGCCTTGAGAACAAAACTGGAAGCGTCTCCGTCGGTTCGCGGCCAGGTCTTCCGCCTCGCATCGCGTTGCAACGCTTCCAAGCATCCTCGAGACGGAGATTGCGAGTTTTCGCCCCCAACTCATCACACTGACATCCCCTCATGGATTGTCCCGCTTGAAGTCCGTAATGCACTCGCCCAGCGCGGTTTCGCCGCCGCGCGAGGAGAGATATCGGCGGTCTTCGCCGGATTTGAGTGTGATCTCATCGGTCTCCGGCTCGCGCAAAGCCGACCACAGCGCTTCGAAATCGGCTGAGCATTCCGGACAGTCGGTGACGCCGGCACCGACGAAATCGTGTCGCACATCGAAGATGCGCTCGCCGATGATGACATTGCTCCGCGATCGAGGGATAGGATCGCGGCCATCGACGACCATGCTGATGACTGCGCCTCCGCCGAACCGTTTCGAAACGCATTCGACAGACAGGCGGCTGTTGTCGCCTTTGAGCGTGTAGGTCGTCCCGGTCGCCTCTTCTTCGACCGTCCAGTCGACATCCTCGCCGGTCGTCTTCGTCGCGTCAGCCGCAGCATTCGCCGGTGGGCACATGGAAAGCACCACGGCAAACAATGGCGCGAGGCAACGGACAGCAGACTCGCTGACGTCTCGCCATGCAGAGCCGAAAGGGGTGTCTTGATCCTGTCCGATTACCCGATCAGCAACGGAGAGGCCAAAGTACTCGCTGCCCTCCCTGCGCCGTCTGCTTCCGTCTGTCCGGTACGTCACTGGCTGCTGCTATCCTGCTCTTGCTCCTGCTGCTCGCTGCCGTTCGATCCGCCCTGATCAATCTGTGCTTCCTCACCCGATCCATCACCGGAAGAAGTCTGTCCGGATGAAGCGTTCTGGCTTTCGCCATTCTGACCGCCGGCATCCTCTTCGCCCTGACCGCCCGATTGCGCGTTCGCTTCCTTCACCGGCGGCTCGGAATTCGCGTAAGGGTCCTGGCCATAGCTGAACTCCTTCGTGTTCGACCACGGATCGGCGGTGTCCTGATATTCCGCTGGCACCTGCTCGATCGTCATGGCGTCGAGCGAGACCGTCGTTCCCCAGTTTTCGGCGTTCGGATCCTTGCTGATGCTTTTCACATAGGCGACGAGCTGCCAGATCGCGGCGTCCGGCAGCATCGTGCCATAGGCCGGCATCCCGTTTGGACGCCCCTGCTTGATAGTCAGGAAGATTTCCGCAGGCTCTCCCCCATAAATGAAGACATTGTTGGAAAGCGCGGGGCCCATACCGCCAGCGCCGTTTGGCGCGTGGCAGCCGATGCAGTTCATCGTGTTGAAATAATCCATGCCGCTTGTCGCGGCCGCTTCGTCCATGGCCGGCAGGCTCAGTTCCGTTTCGCCAGGCGCCGCGCCGGGATAGATCGTGTTGACGTCGACCTTCATCAGGCTTTCGGCATCGGGCGAATTGGCGTTGTCAGCCTTCGCCTGCTCTTCGTCCGCGTTCGGGGCCGGGCCGTTGGCATTGCTGTTTTCGCCGATCGTCGCATTGCCGATATCACCGTCTTCTTCGCTCTGGGCCTGCGGCTGCTCCTCCCCATCCGATTGCGCCAGCGCCGGCGTGCAGGCGACCATGGCAAGGGCAGCAACTCCGGCCAGGCGGAGCGATCTCAATTGCGTCGAGAATGCTGGCATGTCCGATACTGGCATCATGGGTGCCTCCTTGGTGATGCCGCCTCGATCCGACGCGGCGTTCGTTTTTCCGCGCCTAGACCCGCGGGATTCCGTATTCATCGAGCAGTTGGTCGATCGCCTCGCGCTTTTCCGCGATGACGGCGTTCAGGCGATCCTTCAGGTCATGATCGTCCTTGCGCACACCCATGCCGATCGGAAACTGGAAGACGAGCGGCAGCAGCTTTTCGGTCTCTTCGAGGGGCGTCAGTTTCAACGCCGTCTCGGATTTCTGCGCGTAGAAGCCGGCGAGAGGGCCCCAGACGATGGCGACGTCGATCTTACCCGCCGCGACATCCTTCACGAGGCGAGATGGCGGCGAGTCCTCTTCGTAATTGCCGTAGATCGAATATCCGACGACGTTGTCGACGATACCCTGCTGCCCCAGCACATGAACGGCGGGCGTATTGGCGCCGTCATCACCGATCAGATGGACGCCGATGGAGAGTTCGCGCAACACGGGATCGGTAAGGGTCGCGACGTCGAGTTCGTCTTTGATCCGGCTGACGAACACATAGGTCGAATTGTAATAAGCTTGGGTCGGCGTCAGGAAGTCGAGCGGCGGCGTGCCCATCACCACGTCGCACGCGCCGGCATTCAGCGTATTACGCAGAAACCCGCGCCGTTCGGCCCACCAGGTGTACTCAACCTTAGTCCCGAGTTCGTCCGCGACGAGGTCGGCGAGTTTGTTCTCGAAACCCTCTTCTTCCGCGTTGGAAAAGGGCAGGTTGTTCGGATCGGCGCAGACACGAAGGGACGAGCCTTCGGCATCGTATGGAGAGATTTCTGCGGTCTCGGTCGCGGTCTTGGCCGCCACCGCGACGCCGTCCGACCGGGCATGGCCGGACTGACTTTGCCCGATCGCCGGTGATGCGGCGAGGATGATCCCCGCCAGTGCCAAACCGAGGACTGGTTTATTGCGCAGCCGCGCCATCGGCGGCCTCCTCGCCGGACGCATCGCCCGAATTCGAACCTCCATCGGCCTGCGGCTCCTGGCCCTCACCAGAGCCCGATCCGTTCGAAGAGCCGCCGTCGGAAGACTGGCTTGCCTGTCCGGACTCACCGCCCTCACCAGATGAGCTCTCTCTCTTCCCGCTTCCTTCCGGCAGCGCGAAGACCATGAGCGTCGAGCCGCCACGGGTATAGGCCGGCAGGTCCTGACTGGCACCGGAGAAGCCCAGCGCGCCATTGCGGACACGGCCATCGAGTTCAGCGGTGCCGATCGCCCCGGCCCAGCCGCCCACACCGGACATGATGGCTACATATTGCCGGCCATCGGAGCCCATGAATGTGGAGGGCTGGCCGATGATTCCGGAGGGTGCCCGGAACTGCCAGAGAGGCTCGCCGTTCGTGGCATCGACCGCCTTGAACCAGCGGTCCATGGTTCCGTAGAAGGCGACGTCTCCCGCCGTGACGACAGTCCCCGAATAGACCGGGAACTCTTCGGTGATCTGCCAGGCCGGCACGCGCTTGACGAGATCCCAGGCCATGAACTGGCCGCGCGTACCCTCTTCCGTCCCTGCATACATGTCGACCGTCGCACCGAGATAGGGCGTGCCGGAAATATAGCTCACCTCGGAGGTGGTCATCGAGGCGCAGAGCGTTTGATGCGGCACGTAGAGAAGCTTGGTTTTCGGCGAATAGGCGGTCGGCTGCCAGTCCTTCGCGCCGGGGGGTGCCGGGCAGATATCGGTGATCGTCTTGCCGAGCGCCGGGTCCTTGTCGGCCACCGGAATCAGCTTGCCGGTCTCCATGTCGACGCCTTCATAGACTGTGACCTTGGAGAACGGATCGGCCGAAATCACCTTACCCGTCGCCCGGTCGAGCACATACATGAAACCGTTACGGCCGGGCCTGACAGCCACTTGCCGCGTCTCACCTTCGATCTCCAGATCGAGCAGCATCACCTCGTTGATGCTGTCATGGTCCCAGAGATCATGCGGCGAGGTCTGATAGGCCCATTTCGCCTGCCCCGTATCCGGATCGCGCGCGAAGATGGTCGCGGCCCAGAGATTGTCGCCCTCGCGCTGGTTGGAGTTCCACGGACCTGGATTGCCGGTCCCGTAATAGATGAGATCGAGCTCGGGATCATAGGTTATCCAGCCCCAGGCCGTGCCGCCCCCGGTCTGCCAGCGATCCTTCGGCCAGGACTTGATGCCGAGGTCCTCGCCCTCCATCCAGGCATAGGGCGCCTTGAAATCGTCGCCGATCAGCACCTCGTCGTCGCTGCCGGTGTGCATGGCCTGCCAGGCGACTTCGCCGCTGGACACGTCGAGCGCGGTCATCCAGCCGCGCACGCCCATCTCACCGCCGGAATTGCCGACGAGCACCTTATCCTTCACGACAAGCGGCGCCATCGTCATGGTCTGGCCGTTGGAGATCTCTCCGAGCTTGGACTTCCAGACGAGTTCGCCCGTCTTCGCATCGACCGCCACGGTGTGGTTGTCGAGCGTGTTGTAGATGATCTTGCCGTCGGCATAGGTCGCGCCGCGATTGACGACGTCGCAGCAGGCAACGCCCTGGGCGGCACGCGCAGTCGGCGGCTGGAACGTCCATTTCAGTTCGCCGGTGGTCGCGTCGAGGGCGAAGAGATTGTTCGGCCATGGGCTCACGATGTACATCATGCCATCGACCACGAGCGGGATCGATTCCTGCCCCCGGTTCACGCCGTTCGAGAAGGTCCATGCGAGCTGCAGATCTCCGATATTGTCGGTGTTGATCTGGTCGAGTTCGCTGTAGCGCGTGCCGCCGTAATTCTTGCCGGGCATGACCCACTGGTTCGGGTCCTTGCTCAGTTCGGCGAGGTCGTTCTCCTGCCCCTCTGAAGCATCTCCGGCGCTTCCTTCTCCTTGCGAATTCGCGGATTGAGCGCCTTCGCCCGAAGCGCCACCATTGTCGGAGTTTTCGGACGCGGCGCTCTCCGAACTGCCACTGTCCTCGCCGCCACTCTCAGAACTTGCAGCCTGATCGTCTTCGCCGGAGCTGCCGCTGGCATCCGATCCCTCGGACGCCGCGTTCTGCGAGCCGGCGTCGGGGTCATCCCCGCCTTCGCCCTGACTTTGCGAACTCTCGGAATCGGAGCCGCTGCCTTGGGATTGTTCATCCTGCTTAGAGTTCTGGGCGCTGGTCCCGCTATTCTGGGAATTGCTGTCGGAATTGGCCGACGGTTGTTCGGCGTTTCCGCCTCCGCCATTGTCCTGGGCGTAGGCGGCGGGCGCTATCGAAAGCGCGAACGCGCAAAGTCCGATTGCAGCTGTATTTTTCAATCCCGAGCGCAAGCGCAACAACCGAGGCGATACTATCGACGAGCTCATGAGATTATCTCCTTCGCACCGGTTTGAAGCGAATGCCGCCTCTTTCCGAAGAGAGGCTGTTGCGACAAAGAACCGCTTCAAGAGCCGTGGTTGGCGAAATCGCGCGCCAAGAGATTTTCCCGCATTGCAGCATTCAAAAACAAAAGCTTAGGCCTCGACACACCAGGGCTTTGGCATGTTTCGAGGAGCTTTCGGTTCAGACGACTTTATTTGCTTGGCCGGCCAATCTTCAGCAATCCGATAACGCCTGCGGACTTGGCGGATATTCCTGGAGCGACGGTCCTGAAGCGACGCGACCGAGATCGGAGGCCCTCTTCGGATATAAGCTTCGCTACGCGACGCTTCTTTCCAGCGGTGCGTCGACGATGACGAAAGGGTTGCCGGCCGAGCAGCGCTCTACGCGGGCCGAGACGCGATAGACCTCCGCAAGGAGTTGGGTCGTGATGATCCGCTCGCTCGGACCGCATGCCGCGAGTGTGCCATCGGCGACAACCATGGTGGTCTCGCAGTAGCGCAGGGCGTGGTTGAGGTCGTGGAGCGCGATGAGGACGGCCATGCCGTTTCGCCCGGCAAGATCGCGCATGAGGGTGAGGACTTCGATCTGGCGATGAAGATCGAGGGCCGAGGTCGGCTCGTCCATCAGGAGAACGCGCGGCCGACGCACCAGAGCCTGGGCGATGGCGACGAGCTGGCGCTGGCCACCGCTCAGGGTACCGAGATCGCGAAAGGCGATATCACCGATGCCGAGCGAAGCGATCGTCTCATCGATGGCTCCGAGATCACCGTCGGCAACCGCCCATCCTGCCGAGCCCTGCTTGGCGGCGAGCAACACCGATTCATAGACTGTGAGGACTGCGTTCGCGCCGGTGTCCTGGGGCATGTAGGCGACAGAATTCTTGTCCGCTCCGCCGCCGAGCGAAACGGTGCCGGGACCGGAAACGAGACCGGCGATCCGTTTGAAGAGGCTGGATTTACCGGCGGCATTGGGGCCGATCAGTGCCGTCAGCGTGCCACCGGTGATTACGGGGGTCGACACCCCGGATATGACCGTGCGACGGCCGTAGGAGACGCCGACATCCTGAAGCGTGAGGCTGGTCATACGCGCTTCCGGCTGGCGAAGACGAGGGAGAGGAAGAACGGCACACCGACGAGCGCGGTTATGACGCCGATCGGCAGGATCGCACCCGGCAGCAGCGTCTTGGAGACGACAGACGTCGCCGACAGAATCAGCGCCCCCGAGATCATCGAGGCCGGGAGAAAATAGCGCTGATCCTCGCCGACCAGCATCCGCGCGATATGCGGCCCGACGAGACCCACGAAGCCGATCGTGCCGACGAATGACACCGGAACGGCTGCGAGAAGGCTGACGAGCAGCATCGTCTCCAGCCGAAGCCGCGAGACCTTTACGCCGAAGCTCGCCGCCTTGTCGTCACCGAGCCGCAAGGCCGTGAGCGCCCAGGCGTTGCGGGCGAGAAATGGGACGGCGAGAACGACGATGGCAGTGGTCAACGCGACCTTTCCCCAGGTCGCCTTCATGAGGCTGCCCATCGTCCAGAATACAACCGCCGCGAGCGCCTGTTCGCTTGCGAGATATTGGAGAAGCGCCAGAAGGGCGTTGAAGGTGAAGACCAGCGCGATGCCGAGGAGGACGATCGTCTCCACCGTGACCCCGCGCATCTGACTGAAAACATGGATCAGAACGGCCGCGAGCATCGCCATCAGGAAGGCGTTGACCGGCACCACGTAATCGACAAGCGCCGGAATCAGTGCAGCGCCGAAGACGATCGCAACGGCGGCACCGAAGCCTGCGGCCGCCGAGATGCCAAGAGTGAAGGGGCTTGCCAGCGGATTGGCGAGAATCGTCTGCATCTCTGCGCCAGCAAGCGAAAGCGCGGCGCCGACGCTGATCGCCATCAGCGCGACCGGCATGCGGATCTCCCAGATCACGACGGATAGCTGGCGATCGACGCCCGAAGGATCGAAGAGAGCGGAAAGCACCTCGGAAAGGCTGTAGCGCGCCGGCCCTAGCGACAGATCGACTGCCACCGACAGGCAGAGCGCGACCCCGAGCGCCACGAGAATGGCGAGACGACGCGCCGACAGGGCGCGATATCGCTCGCGCCCTGTCATGGTCCGTCCAGTCCCTGTTTCGGATACCGCCAATGTCATGAAGGATCGGCAGCGAGTGATGCGAAATAGCCTGGTTGGTAGTCGACCGGCAGGAATCGCTCATGCAGCTCCCTGAAGGTCGCCTCGGGGTCGAGGTCCTCGAAAAGCTCCGGGTGCAGCCACTTTGCCATCTGCTGGATCACGACGAACTGGTAGGGGCTGTTATAGAACTGGTGCCAGACGCCATGAAATTCGTTGTTCTCGGCGGCCTTCACACCGGTAAAGGCAGGACGCTCGGTCAGTGCGGCGAGCTTGCGCCGTGCCTCCGTCATGTCCGAGCCGGGCCCGAGGCCCACCCACGCGCCGCCGGGCACATAGGCCTCCCACTGGGCCCCCGTTGCGATGACCACGTCCGGATCGGAGGCGATGATCTGCTCCGGATTGACCGTGCCGAACGTGCCGGGAATGAATTCGCTCGCCATGTTGATGCCGCCGGCCATTTCGACCATCTTGCCGAAATTCTCGTTGCCGAAGGACATACAGCACTCTTCCGAATAGCCTGCAGCGCGCTCGACGAAGACCAGTGGCTTATCGGGGTTCGCTTCGGCGAGACGGTCCGCGACCTTGGCGATCTCGGCATCGCGGAATTCGATCAGTTCGCGCGCCCGATCTTCCTTGCCGAACAGCGTGCCGAGGATTTCGAGGCTCTTGCTGGTATGCTCGATCGGCGCTTCGCGAAAATCGATATAGACCAGCGGAATGTCGACGGCGGCGAGCTTTTCGACCAGCCCAGCGTCCTCGGTCGCGCCTTTGGCTTCCAGATTCATAACGATGATGTCCGGATCGAGGGCAATCGCCTGCTCGACGTCGAACGTGCCGTCCTTGATGCCGCCGAACGTCGGCAGATCGTCGATCTCAGGATATTTCGCCTGATAGACATCATAGGTGTCGGGGTCCGCCTTCATCAGATCGTCGCGCCAGCCGACCACCTTGCCGAACGGGTCTTCGGTCTCGATCGCGGCAAGGGCATAGATCAGCCGCCCTTCGCCGAGGATCGTGCTCTTCACGGGAACGTCGACTTCCACACTGCGCCCGGCAATGTCCTCGATGGTCACGGTTTCCGCGCCGGCCGTCATTGAGGCAAGGAAATAGAATGAGGCCGCAGCAAGGCTGCCCGCCCATCGGCTGTGTCTGAACATCGATCGGTTCCGCTGAAGAGAATTCGCGGCGACGCTATTGCGCGATGATCTTGGTGTCAAATAATATAATCTGTAACCATTCTAACTTGTAAAGATTAGAATCGTTTCAAAGAGAGTTTTCAGCGATTTCGATGATCGTTCTTTAGAACTGGAATAAGTCTAAAGTGACATCGAAAGACGTTTAACGGGGATCGTGGCGTTGAGTACTGCGAATTTCGGCCTGCGCGAGGAGATCAAGGCCTATTGGTCCGATCGGGCGGAAAACTTCGATGACGAACCGGGTCATGCGATCGTGCCGGGCGCGGAAGAAGCTGCATGGCAGCAACTGATGCGTCGGCATCTTGGCGAAGGCGGCGGGCGGATGGTGCTCGATCTCGCCTCCGGTACCGGCGTCGTCTCCCTCCTCCTCGACGGTCTCGGCTGGCGCGTGACAGGGCTCGACTGGTCCGAGCCCATGCTGGAACGGGCGCGCCAAAAGGCGAAAGCACAAGGTCGCAATATCCGCTTCCTCACCGCAGATGCCGAGCGTACGATGGAGCCCGACCAGACCTATGATGCGGTCGTCACGCGGCATCTCGTCTGGACGCTGGTCGACCCGGTCGCCGCTTTCCGCGAGTGGCACCGGGTTCTGCGACCGGGCGGGCGCCTGCTCCTCGTCGATGGTGACTTCGTGAACCAGAGCCGCACGGCCAGAGCCCTGGCCTGGTTTTCAGAACTCCGGCAAACACTGCGCGCACAAGGACCAGCTGAGTTGACGCAGCGAATGCGGACGCACCGCGATATTCTCTCGCGTGTTCACTTCGCCGATGGCGCGCGCGCCGAAGAAATTGCCAGGATGCTGGCCGAAGCGGGCTTCATCGATATCCGGATCGAGAAGCGCCTCTGGCGCATTCATGCGGCGCAACGGCGGAGCTTTGGCTTATCGAAATGGCTGGAGCGCGTTGCCCAGCACCGCTATGCGATTTCGGCTACGCGGCCGGATTAGGCGGGAGTTTCGTGCCGAATTCGCCCGGTGAAACTCTCGCAATCGGGCATCATCGACGCCACGTTTCCGTTCGAATGAAAGAACGGGCGACGAGATCAGGGCGGAACGGATGACGGCACATTTTTCCTTCGACAACAGCTATGCGCGGCTCGGCGAGAGCTTTCACCAGCCGATCATGCCGACGCCGGTGACGGCTCCACGCCTCATCAAGCTGAACCGACCTCTCTGCGAGGAACTCGGGCTCGACGCGGATGCGCTCGATACAGCCGAAGGGGCCGAGATTTTGTCAGGCAATCGGCTGCCCTCCGGCGCCGATCCGATCGCTGCCGCTTATGCCGGGCATCAGTTCGGTAATTTCGTCCCACAGCTCGGCGATGGTCGCGCGATCCTCATCGGCGAAATCGTCGATGGGAATGGCCGGCGCCGGGACATCCAGCTGAAGGGGAGCGGGCCGACCGCCTTTTCCCGCAGCGGCGACGGGCGGGCCGCGCTCGGCCCGGTCCTGCGCGAGTATCTCGTCAGCGAGGCGATGGCCGCACTCGGCATACCGACGACGCGCGCACTCGCCGCGACCGCAACCGGCGATCCGGTCTACCGGGAAACGGAGCTTCCTGGGGCAATCCTCACACGCGTCGCTTCGAGCCATGTGCGGGTTGGCACGTTCCAGTTCTTCGCCGCACGGGGCGATAAAACCGCGATACGCCAGCTCGCCGATTATGTCATCGAGCGGCACTATCCCGCGATTGCGAAAGCACCCAATCCATACGAGGCGCTGTTGGAGGTTGTGGCCATGCGTCAGGCAAGCCTCGTTGCCCGATGGATGCATGTCGGCTTCATCCACGGCGTCATGAACACGGACAATATGTCGATCGCTGGTGAAACGATCGATTACGGTCCCTGCGCCTTCATCGACAGCTACGATCCGGCCACGGTTTTCTCCTCGATCGACCGGCAGGGGCGCTATGCCTACGGCAATCAACCGAGCATCGCGAGCTGGAATCTCGCGCGTCTCGCCGAGTGCCTGCTGCCGCTTCTCGATCCCGATCAGGACAAGGCCGTCAAGATCGCGGAAGAAATCCTGTCCGGCTTCGCGTCGGCATTCGAGACCTCGTATCTCGACGGTTTCAGAGCCAAGATCGGATTGCAGACTTCGCAACCGGCAGATGCCGAACTGATCAACGATCTTCTAGCCCTCATGGCGCACCAGAAGGCGGATTTCACCCTGACCTTCCGCAAACTGAGCCAAGCGACAGAGGACAAGGAAGGCCATACCTCTCCACGCGACCTGTTCGACGAGCCGGCTGGTTTCGACGGCTGGGCAGCCCGCTGGCGTGAACGCCTTGCGACAGAGCCGAGGGACACAGGCGAGCGCCGTACCGCAATGGATGCGGTGAACCCGGCGATCATTCCGCGAAATCATCTGGTGGAAGAAGCTCTCACCGCAGCGTTAGGCAATGATCTCACGCCGTTCGAGCGCCTCAACGAGGCGCTTGCGAAACCTTTTGAGGAACGCGCGGAGTTCGCCGACTTTGCAAACCTGCCGCCGGAACGAAAAGGGCCCTATCGTACGTTCTGCGGAACGTAAAAGAGGCTGTTCGTCGACGGCCAGGATCATGACACGGGGTCGGGCACGGTGAGCGAAACATCGGTTATCGGGGTCATTTCGGATACGCACGGCCTGTTGCGCCCCGAAGCCATAGAGATGCTCGAAGGGGTGTCACACATCATCCATGCCGGCGACATCGGCAAACCGGATATCGTCACGCGCCTTGCCGAGATCGCGCCGGTCACGGCCATTCGCGGCAATATCGACCATGCGGACTGGGCGCAGGACTTTCCGGAAACGGCATGCGTTGAACTGCTGGACCGGCGCATCTTCATCATCCACGACCGAAACGATCTCACGTTCGACCCCGCCGATGAAGGGCATGACGTCGTGATCTCGGGCCATTCCCATCGACCCGGCACCGAGATTGTCGATGGCCTTCTCTATCTGAATCCGGGCAGCGCCGGCCCCAGACGCTTCCGGCTTCCCATAACGCTCGCTACCCTCCGAATGGAAGGGAACTCGCTCTCCGCGACCATCCACGAGATAGCGTGAGGACGCTTGTTGCCAGCTACAAATGAGAAAACGGCGGCCTCCGAAGTGATCGCC
Source organism: Fulvimarina thalattae (assembly GCF_040239565.1). NCBI lineage: Bacteria > Pseudomonadati > Pseudomonadota > Alphaproteobacteria > Hyphomicrobiales > Aurantimonadaceae > Fulvimarina > Fulvimarina thalattae. The sequence continues at coordinate 144,052 of NZ_JBEHWS010000001.1, read as the reverse complement.
GTCAAAATCAGTCCGCGAGATTGAATTGGCTCTGGGTCAGGCCGCCATGTCGGTGTGGTCCTGCAAGCCATAGCTGCCGAAGGAATTCACCGTGTCGCCGATCTCATCCTCATTGAGGAGGTTCGGGCCGCCGATGAGCAGCGGCATGTCGTGTAGTCCGAGCAACGGATGTCCATGCCGCCAGCCCGGCCGGGGATATCTCGGCCCATGAAGATGTTGCCGCTGATCGAGAGATTGGGCGGGGAGACCGAAACCTGATGGATGGTCGAGATACCGCGCTCGCAGAGATCCGTCTATGAGGCGAGGTTTACCGGGTCGTCAGCGGGGACGATGTCGCCGCCGGTCTTCGTTGCCGTCCCATTCTTCGAGGGCTATAGCCTCAGCATAGCATGTCGCTTCAGGCGAGTACTTTTGGACACCGGCGTCGCCTGCAGACAAATGGCAAGCGCCTGAGGCGCGCTGAACATCAACGGATATCCAGCGGCTCCTGCTGCAGCGTGACGCCGTGGCGCTTCTCAACTGCGGTCCTGATCGTCTTGGAGAGGTTGTCGATGTCGTGCGCATCGGCGTGACCGTGATTGACGATGATCAGGGCATGGTTCTCGTAGACGCCCGCATCACCGACCCGGTGGCCCTTCAGGCCGCAACTCTCGATGAGCCAACCGGCCGAGAGTTTCACCGTGCCGTCGGCTTGCGGATATTTCGGCACCCCCTCGATGCCGTCGGCAACCGCCTGCGATACGACGGGATTGTGGAAGAAGGACCCGGCGTTTCCGATGATCCGCCAGTCCGGCAGCTTGCTGCCGCGAAGGGCGAGGACACGCTGCATGACGGTGTTCGGGTCGGCGGTTCCGGTGAGGCTGTCGAGACCGGCATAGCCGAGGATCGGCTGCCAGTCTCCGGGCAGCCGGAACGTCACTTCGACGATGACGAAGCGGCCGGGATTGTCCTTGAAGACGCTCTGGCGATAGCGGAAACGGCAATCCTGCTTGCGAAAGACGCGCAGTTGTTTTTCCACCCGGTCGAAGGCGGTCAGAGCCTCGAAGCGATCGGCGAGTTCGACGCCGTAGGCACCGATGTTCTGCACCGGCGCGGCGCCTACCGTTCCGGGAATGCCGGCAAGATTTTCCAGCCCGCCAAAGCCCTGTTCGACGCTCCATTCGACGAAGTGGGGCCAGTCCTCGCCGGCTTGCGCGGTGAGGTGGATGCTGCCGTCGTCCTGTCTTTCGAACCTACGCCCTTTTGTCGCGAGGACGGCGACCACGGCCTCGATCTTGGGCCCCAGGACGACATTGCTCCCTCCGCCAAGCACCACGAGTGGAAGCCCCGAATCTTCAGCGAAACGGACGAGCGGTTCGATCTCGTCCACCGTCTGCACAAGAGAACCATACCGCGCGTGAGCCGCCAGTCCGAGCGTATTGCGGCGCGTGAGGTCGAAGTCCGCCTCCGCTCCCACAGTCTTCGGATCAGCGCTGATCATTCGCTCGTCTTTCTCGGGACCGTGTTGAACTGTCCGTCCCAACGCCGCCGGCGTCGAGATGCTCCCGCTCTAATGGCTGCAGGTGAAGAATATCCTCACCACGGCGCATCTTGATGTTGATGCGGAACGAGTTGGCGATCCGCTCAGAGCGTTCGATAAAGGCACCCGCGACGCTTGGCGGGCAGGTCTCTTCGACAGTCGCCCTGAAAAGCGCGAGCCAGCGGCGGAAATGCGCGTCGTCCAGTTCGGGGATCGCCAGATGCTTTGGCATCGGCCGGCCGTCGTAACGGCCTGTGCCGAGAAAGGACGAACTCCAGAAGTCGGCGATCGTGTCGAGATGATGATGCCAGTCCTCGTCCGGTACGACGCGCCTGAAGATCGGCCCAAGGAGATCGTCCTCGCGCGCGGCCGCATAGAACCGCGAAACCACGCGGCGGATCAACGTCTCGTCGAGGCCGGGCAGAGAGCGGGTCGGAACGGTACCCGCAGCACGCGCTGCGGTGAGGCGTGACGTCGCCAAGGCTCAGGCCTCCCGTATGACATAGCTGCAGCGGCGCCCACCGCCGACGATGTGCTCGGTCCGATCCACCGCGACGGTTGGGCCAAGCAACGCCTTGAAGATTTGCAGTTCGGCCCGGCAAAAACCCTGGCAGGACGAAGCCGCGGCGCAGATCGGACAATGGTTCTCGATGAGGAGCAGCGAGCCGTCGTCGCGCTCTTCCCACTCGGCCATATAGCCCTCGGCGGAGCGCAGTTCGGCGAGCGCTGCGACGCGGTCTCCCAGGCGCTCGCGCTGTTCCATCACTGGCTGGTAGGTCATGAGTGTGGCGGCTTCACGCGTGGCGATGACGCTGTTCAGCGCCTCCTCGCCGAGCGTCGAACGGATGCTGTCGAGGAGCTCCACGGTCAGCGCGGCATGCGTGTCGGGAAAGCGCGTCTGCGAGGCCTCTGTCAGCTCCCAGTTCTGCGTCGGGCGGCCACGGCCGGCCGGCGTGCTCGTCGCGGCGACAAGCCCTTCATCACCGAGCCGCACGAGCTGCTGGCGCGCGGCTTCAGCCGTCGTGCCGAGCTTGCGCCCCAGTGCCGCCGCGGTCATCGCCCCGTGCATCTTGAGGGTCATCAGAATCCGGTCCGATGGCTTTCGGGTGGCGTGCACAGAATTTTCCAAGAGATTGCTTGACATATTCCTTGCGACGTTTTTCAAAGCTTCTACTTGGAAAATAATCGTCCCATCGCTTCGACGCAAGCGCCGGGGCCTGAAAACAGGAGATTTCCCATGGCTTTCGAACTTCCCGCCCTCCCCTATGCCCATTCGGCTCTCGCCGCCCGTGGCATGAGCCAGGAGACACTCGAACTCCACCACGACAAGCACCATCAGGCCTATGTCACGGCGCTCAACGGCTTCGTCGACAAGAACGACGACCTGAAGGGCAAATCGCTGGAAGAGATCATCGCATTGGTGAAGGACGATGCGGACCGTTCCGGGGTCTTCAACCAGGCCGGCCAACACTGGAACCACATCCACTTCTGGAACGCGCTCTCGCCGAAAGGTGGCCGGCTGCCGGGCAAGCTCGAAGCCAAGATCACGGAAGACTTCGGCTCGGTCGAGGCCTTCAAGCAGGCCTTCAAGACGGCGGCCACCAGTCAGTTCGGCTCGGGCTGGGCCTGGCTCGTGCTCGGAACGGATGGCAAGCTGAAGGCGACCAAGTCTGCCAACGGGTCAAACCCGATCGCGACCGGCGAAGGCAAGCCACTTCTCGGGCTCGATGTCTGGGAGCACAGCTACTACGTCGACTTCCGTAACCGTCGTCCTGACTATGTGACTAACTTCCTCGACAATCTCGCCAATTACGAGTTCGCCGAAGCCAATCTCGGCTGAGGCGAGCCTGGCCGCAATCCGCTGGGGCGGTCCTTCGTTGTAAACCCCGACGAAGGCCGTGCCGGTGGCATGCTGCGGCCGACAGCGGCGGGCCCCTCGAAGAGTCCCGCCGACAAAGGTAGCGCGACATGCGCTGCCACAATCGAAAGCCGGGAGCGTTACTCGTGAGAGTATCCGAAAACGATCTGCGATCGGACCTGATGCGTCTGCAAACGCCCCTGCGGCCGGTCGTCGACAAAGCCCGCTATCGCGACGCCATGGCCTCCCTCGGCGCGACCGTCGGCCTTGCGACGGTGCGATCGGGCGGCGAGCGCCTGGGCCGGACGGTCACATCTTTCTTCTCCCTATCGGTCGAACCGCCCACGATCCTGATCTCGCTCGACCGGACAAGTCAGCTCGCCAAACGTGTCGGGACCATCGGCGGCTTTTCCTTCGCCATGCTCGCCGAAGACCAGAGCGGCATCGCGAACGCCTTTGCCGGTTTCGGCGATCCCCAAAGACGCTTCGAGAATGGTCGATGGAATGCCTGGAAATCCGGCCATCCCAAGCTCGAGAACGCTCTCGTCGCCATGGATTGCGAGGTGATCGGTGCGATCGAAACACCGAGTCACTGGCTCCTCGCCGGCTGCGTCGTCGACATCGAGACCGCGACCGATCGCGCTCCGTTGCTCTGGCACCGCCGGCAATATGGAGCGCTTGCATCCTGACACAGGCGCTGCATCGGCGAGGCAACCCGCCAGCCGCACTGCCGGCCGTAGTGCCAACTAAGCATTCATGCGGCACGACACTTCGATCGAGGAAAACGGGATGACCAGGCCAGATTGGCGAAATCTCTATGACGGGCGCTCGCCGCGTTCTTCGTCCTCGGCGATTCGATCAATCTCTTTCCGCCGGAAGCGATCGTCGAGGATTAGCGTCACTACGGCTATCGGGACGGGTTTTATGGTATGACCAGTCTTTTGGAACTGACGGCAGCCCTTCTGATCGCTGTTCCGAAAACACGACTTTTCGCCACCGCTCTTGCGGCTACGCTGATGGCGGCTGCGGCCGCAACGGTGATCGTGCATGGCGAATAGGCCCACGCCGCCATTCTTCTGGCGGTCCTCCTTTTGATCCCCGTCAATGCCGGCTATCGCGCCGTCACGCCATTTGAGCACCCGTTCACCGGCAGAGAGGACCGCGCGAAGGCGAATAATTAGGCAGGGCGGATTAATCGAAAAAGCTACCGCTTTGCTGGCCCCACTCCGTTTCGTCCGAGAAAGATCACATCATGCAGATCCTGCGCGCATCGCAGCGCATCACCTTCACGATGGGCCCCTTTCGCATCGAGCGGGTGAGACCGGGTTTGATCGCCGGCGCCTCGACGGACCCTGCCTTCGGACCGCTCGCGTCCTTCGACCACGCCAGTCTCGATGTCGGGACGGTCATTCCGATGCATAAGCACGTCAACGACGAGATCCTCAGCTACATGTGGCGCGGCGCCATGCTGCACGCGGACAGGACCGGCCATAAGATCCCGATTTCGGCGACCAAGCTGATGATGATGAATGCCGGGAAGAGCTTCTGGCACGAGGAGCGAACGCCCGACGAGCCCGTCGAAATGCTTCAGATCTTCGTGCGGCCCCGCGATGCCGATTTATCGCCCGAGATCGCCTTCTTCGACCGGCCGGAGGGAACGCCGAGGTGTGAGTGGAGCCATGTCGCCGGGCCGGAGGGAAGCGAGGCTCCGCTGACCTTTCGAAACGCGGTTCACGTCTTCGACACGCGCCTCGATGCGGGAGACGAGATCGAAGTTCTCACAATGCCGGGCCTCTCGCCGTTTCTCTATGTTCTGGACGGCGCGATCGGGACCGGCGGCGAAGCGCTCGGCAAGGGAGATGGTGTCGGCGCTGTGGACGGCGCCCTGCCGCAGCTCACTGCGAACGAGGCTACATCCCTCGTTCTCTTCCTCGTCGATCGCCAAGCATCCTCGTCCATGGCGGGAACGATCAGCGGGCGGAGAGATCGCCAGCACCGACCATCAGGCTCATGACGGCGAGACAGAGAAGCCCGAGCCTTCCCGCCAAAAGGATCGAGCGATGGGTAACTGTGATCCGGTGAAAATTCTAAGGCGGAGGCGACGGACCGGGTTCGCGGAATATTGGCGGGCGGCCGGACCAGTGAAAGCGAGCGAGGCACGCGATCCCCATCGCATGCCTCGCTCCAGCGCCCCGCTCCGCTGTAACCGCCGTCTACGATCCTTTTTTCGCCAAGGCCTCGCTCAACTGATCGACCGCGCTCCGCATCGCGCGCAGGCCCGAGGCCGCCAGATACCAGTCACCCGGATCGAGATAGACGACCTGCCCCTTCGACCACGCCTTCGTGCCGTGCACGAGCTCGTTGTCGAGCAGTGCCGCGGCGGAACCCCGACCGACCGCCGCATCGCGGTCGATGACGAAGAGCCAGTCCGGATCGGTCTTGGCGATGTATTCGAACGAGACCGCCTCGCCGTGGTCGCCCTTCCCGAAGCCCGTATCGGCGGGCGCGATACCATAGGCATCGTGCAGCACGCCGAAGCGGGAGCCAGGCCCGAAGGCGCTGATCTTGTCGCCGGTCGTCAATAGGATGAGCCCAGTACCGGCATCTTTCGCCTCGCTTTTCAGCTCTTCGATCGAGGCGCGAAGTTCGGCAATCTTGGTCTCAGCCTCTTTCTGGCGACCGAAGATTTCCGCCAGAACTTCGGCGCGGTCGAATGCGCTTTCGACGAAATTGTCCGCGTCTACGGTCATGTCGATGGTCGGCGCGATGCTCGACAAGGCTTTTGTCTTCCCCATCGAGCGCCCGCCCGTCACGATAAGGTCCGGCTGCAGCGCCTTGACCGCTTCGAGATCGGGCTCGAACAGCGTGCCCGCTTTTTCCGTCCCATCCTCGCCGAACTTTGCGAGCGTCTCCGGGAAAGGTGCGTCAGGCACGCCGTCTATGCCGACGCCGAGCGCATCCAGCGTATCGAGGGACGCCAGATCGTAGACGATGACGGTTTTGGGATCTTTCGGAACGCTCGTCTCACCCTGATTGGTCTGAACTGTCAGGGTTTCGGCATCGCCGGAGTTCTGGGCGAACGCCGGTGCGGCGAAGCTGAAAGCCCCAAGGAGCACGAGGGCGGCCATCGGAGTGCGGCCGAAAACGGCTGGGCGTGCGGAAAAGGTCATGACGATCCTTATGGGATGGCACCCGAAGGGAGCGAGTACCGGGACATGACTGCATGAACTCGATTCTTTTTGTCAAATATCTGACTTGCCTTCGAGGTCGTGGTCCGCAAAAGTGAGAGCCGAGTTACTCCAACCGGCAGTTTAGAATACTCCAAAAACAGAGACTAGAATGCTTCTAAGGTCAAATCCGAGTGAAACGGGAGGTCATTTGCCGTCATGACGCTCGGATAACGAGAGTAATCTGCGCCAATAACTTGACTTCAATAATCTTATTTATGTACGGCGTGGGAAACGCCAACCGCTTCTCAGGACATCGAATGCCGATCTCATACCGCCTGCGCTGCGCCGCCGCCTTCGCAAGCCTTGCCGCTCTCATCATTTCCGGTCCGTCGCTCGCGCAGGAAAAAGCGGCCGACGCCGCATCTGCCGCAGAGAAACAGGCCTTTTCGATCGAGCTCAATCGCGCCGTCCCAACCGATAACGGCTGTCGGCTCGGCTTCGTCACGACGAACAAGCTTGGTACCGATCTCTCCAAGGCGGCCTTCGAAATCGTGCTTTTCAATCCAGAGGGCCTGATCGAGCGCCTGCTCGTTCTCGATTTCGGCACCATGCCGGAAGGCCGTACGAAGGTGCGCGAGTTCAATCTGTCGGGCTCGTCCTGCGACAAGATCGACCGGGTTCTCGTCAACGACGTTTCCGCCTGCGAGGGCGAGGGTGTGACCAACGAGACCTGCGCCTCGGCACTCTCGGCCAGCTCGCGGGGCGAGATCACCTTCGGCCTCTGATTCAGCCCGTCCCATACGGGCGGCGTCTTTTCGGTTTTATTCGAGCGTTTTGATCCAATGAATGCTTCCCTGCTGCTTCAGCCCATTACCGATATCTACGAGCTCGGTGGCTTCGTCGTCGTCATTCTGGCCGTCCTGTCGGTGGTCGCCTTTGCCGTCGTTATCCTCAAGCTCTGGCAGTTTTCCCGCGAGGGCGTCGGCCGCCGGCGGGGGAGCAATAGGGCGATCGAAGCCTGGGTTAGCGGTGACAATGCCGGCGCGCTGAAGGCGGCAGAAAGCGGACGCGGACCGGTCTCCGGTGTCGTCGCTTCGGCCATTCGCGGTTCGATGACGTCCTCGCTGGCGCGTCAGACCGTCGAGGAAGATGTCCAGCGGATCGCGACCGAGCGGCTCCATTCGCTCGGCTCCGGCCTTCGACTGCTGGAAGCGATCGCGCAGATCGCGCCGCTGCTCGGCCTCTTCGGCACCGTGCTCGGCATGATCGAGGCCTTTCAGGCGATGCAGAGCGCTGGCTCCGATATCGACCCCTCCCAGCTTGCCGGCGGCATCTGGGTGGCCCTCCTGACGACGGCTGTCGGCCTTGCCGTCGCAATGCCCGCCCAGCTGCTTACGACTTGGTTCGACGGGCGCATCGAGAACGAGCGCGTCGCGATGGAAACCGCGATCGCCGCGATCTTCACCCGCCGCGTCACCGATCGCGCGGTAGACGCCAAGCCGCGCGCGGCTGCATCGGAACGCGCCGCGCCGTCCACTCAGGCCGGCCTCGCGCCGGGCGAGTGACGCCATGCGCATCGCGGCGAAACGGGCACGACGCGCAGGCCTGTCGATGACGTCGCTGATCGACGTGATCTTCCTGCTGCTCCTCTTCTTCATGCTGACCTCGACCTTCGTACGCCACCAGCAGGTCGATATCGCAGCCCCCGCGCCCGAGGGCGCGAGCGGCGGCTCGGTGCCGGACGTCCTGCTTCGTGCGCAAGCCGAAGGGGCGATCTCCATCAACGGCGAGACCATCGAGCAGAACGGCCTCGTCGCCCATCTGACCGGCCTGCGCGAGGCCGGCGGCGAGAAGCTTCTCATCAAGGTCGACGAGGGCGCGGACAGCCAGACGCTGGTGGGGGCGGTCGAAGCAGCCCGGCGCGCCGGCTTCGCCGCGATTTCCGTCGCGGATTGACGTAAAAGGTTCGGATACCGTCCCATGAAGCTCACCCGCCCCGTCAAACGCCGCGGCCAGGACCCGACGATAGCGCTCATCAACATCGTCTTCCTGATGCTGATCTTCTTCCTGCTCGCCGGTACGATCGCCACGCAAACCGACGGCGATATCCAGTTGATCCGCACCAGCGAGGCAGAACGCACGCGTCCGCCGGCGGAGCCCGTCGGCATCACGGCTGATGGCGGGCTTCTCTACGGCGGTCAGACGCTGAGCGAGGAGGCGCTCCTCGCGATGCTCGCTGAGACCCGTGCCGCGCCGGTCCCTGCTGGCGAATCCGACGGCGCGGATGCGCAGGTCGCGGGCGAACCGGTTGCGGTCACCGCCGATCGCGCGCTTCCCGCGACGGACCTGATCGCCTTACTGCGCGCCATGCGAAAGGCGGGCTTCGAGGCCCGGATCGTCACCCGTTCAGGCGGGAGCCTTTAAGCCATGGCCCTTTCCCGCCGCGCAATGACTTCGGCCCTCGTATTCTCCTTCGCCATCCATGGAGGCGTCGCGCTCTGGCTGGCCTCCGCTGCCAGCAACGAGGAGCCGGCAATGATGGAGGGCGGGCCGGGCCTCGAAATGGCGGTCTCCGGCGACCCCTTCGATGCGCTAGCCGAGGGCGAGGAGACGAGCGAGGCGGAAACCGCGACCGCGGCCGAAACCACAGAGACCGTGGAAGCGGAGACATCCGAAGTCACCGAGCCGGTCGAGATGGCCGAAGCGGTCGAGGAAGCGCCGCCCGAGACGATGGTCGCCGAAACGGCGCCGGACGTACAGCCCGAGGCCGTGGAAACAGTCACCGAGAACCCCACCGAAACGGCGGAGATGTCTGAAGAGGCGGAGGTCGCAGCCATCGAACCGGAGGCGACGAGCTTCGCCACGGTCACCGAGACGGTGGAAGCGATGCCGGCGCAGCCGGACAACGTGCCCCAGCCGACACGCCGGCCGAATCCGCCGCCACGCCGCGTCGCCCAGGATCCGCCGGAGAGATCGAAGGCACGGCAGGAGCAGGCCAAGCCACAGAAAAAGAAACAGGCACAGAGGGCAGAGCGCACAAAGGCACGCAGCGGCAATAAGGGCCGCCAGCAGGCGAATGCGCAACGCGGCTCACGCGAGAGCGGCCGCGCGGCACGAAGTGGCGGCGGTCGTTCCGGCGTCAACTCCTCGCAGGCGCGCTCGAACTATTCCGGTCAGGTGCTCGCCCGCATCCGCCGCGCGCAGCGCTATCCGGCATCGGCGCGGCGCCAGCGCGCGCAAGGCACAGCGACGGTCTCCTTCACCGTGACGGCGCGCGGCGGGGCTTCGGGCATCCGCCTCGTCCGGTCATCCGGCAACCGACTGATCGACCAGGCAGCCGTGGACACCGTGCGCCGGGCGTCGCCCTTCCCGCCGATCCCCCGCGAAGCCGGGCGGAATTCGATGAGCTTTTCGGTTCCGATCCGCTTCCAAATGCGCTGATGGGGTTTGTCGAAGCAGATAACGGTCTCGTCACAACGCCGAATGCGGGTGAGGGGAACGCCCTGCGGAGCGACTTCCTCAAGCTTGCGGAATTCGCCGCACCGACCGGCTTGCAGGAGCTCGAAGCACTCGCGGTGTCCGCGACGGGATCGCCAGAAGCAGGCGACACCCTGGCACGCCGGCTCGGCCCCGCCGCTCTGACGAAAGCCTGCATGAAGCAGAGGGCGCTGGGTGCCCCCTCCAACAAGATCGCCCATGCGCAGTTACACCGCGCGCTTTCCCGTTCCATCCTCTCGGCGGTCGCGACGCTCTGGCTCATCCGCGGTGAAGTCCCCGCGGGATCGGCGCATGAAAGTGTTCGGCTCGCCGATCGCCCGAAGGAGGCCCGGCGGCCCATCGCTCATTTCGCAGCGGTTCGACCCGGCAGCATCTCCGATTGTCGCGCATTGGTGGGGTTGACCATCGACGTCCTGAACACGATCAGCCTGCCGAAGGCCACCATCGCCCCCTCGCTCCTGGCAAGCAACAATGCGATCGGCCTCGCCGCGCCTTTTCTCGTCCTGCGCCGCCATGGCGCGCCGGAAGAGCCCGTGCGCGTAGGACTCATGCGGTTCATGGAAGCGATCGCACCCGATCTCGCTCCCGCAATCGGCTGGCGTCACATCGATCTGAGCGATGCCGGCGAGCCGAACGGCGTCGCCATGCGCCCGGTTCGCGAGACCTGTTGCCTGAAATACACCTGCGTCAGCCGCCGCTTCTGCGGCACCTGCCCGAAGCGTGTGTGAGACGGACGAAGCTGCCTGAAGCTACTCCCAAGAGGCCTGCCGTCAGCGGGAGCCTTCGCTCCGCCCACTCAGGCGAGGCTCAGCCGCGCCTTGCCCTTGGCTGCGACGAAGTCCGAATTCCAGTCGAGATCGGACTGCGCCTCGACGAGCTTCGCATAGGCGCCGCCCTTTGCCATCAAATCGGCATGTGAGCCGGTCTCCACGATCTCGCCGCCCTCGACGAAGCAGATGCGGTCGGCATGGCGGATGGTCGAGAGGCGGTGGGCGATGACGAGGCTGGTGCGGCCTTTCGAAAGCTCGGCGAGCGCCGCCTGGATCTGCCGCTCTGTCGCCGTGTCGAGCGCCGAGGTGGCCTCGTCTAGAATGAGGATCGCCGGGTCCTTCAGGAACATGCGGGCGATCGACAGCCGTTGCTTCTGGCCGCCCGAGAGCTTCACGCCCCGCTCGCCGACGATCGTGTCGAGGCCGTTGGGGAGCGCGGCGACAGTCGCCTCCAGCGAGGCCCGGCGCATCGCCGAAACGATCTCTTCTTCGCTCGCATCGAGCCGGCCATAGGCGATGTTCTCGCGCACCGTTCCGCCGAAGAGGAAGACATCCTGCTGGACGACGCCGACATGCTCGCGCAGCGAGGCGAGCGTCATATCGCGGATATCCGTGCCGTCGATACGGATCGCGCCGCCCGAGACATCGTAGAAGCGCGGCAGGAGGGCGCAGATTGTCGTCTTGCCGGCTCCCGAGGGGCCGACAAATGCGATCGTCTCACCAGGCTTCGCCGCAAAGTTTACATCCTTCAGTACCGGCAGGCCGTTGCCGTAGGCAAAGCGCACATGGTCGAAGGCGACCGCGCCCCGAACGGTTTTCATATCGACCGCTCCCGGCCGATCCTCGATCTCGGGCTCGGTATCGAGGAATTCGCAATAGCGGCGGAAGCCGGCAATGCCCTTCGGATAGGTCTCCAGCACCGCAGCGATCTTCTCCACCGGGCGGAAGAACACCCCGACCAGCAGAAGGAAGCCGACGAAGCCGCCATTGGTGAGGTCGCCGGCGATGACGAAATAGGTGCCCGCCACCATGACGATCACCTGGGTGAGCCGCATGGAAAAGTAGTTCAGCGACTGCGACCAGGACATGATCTTGTAGGCGTCGAGCTTGCGGCGGCGATATTCGGCGTTGTTGCGCGAAAACAGCCGCCGCTCGTAATGCTCGTTGCCGAAGGCTTGCACCACGCGGATGCCGCCGACATTCTCCTCGATCCGCGCATTGAAGTCGCCGATCGAGGCATAGATCGCGCGCCAGGTCGCTGTCATGCGCGCCCCGTAGCGGGTCGTGAGCCATGCCCCGACCGGCACGATGACGCCGGTAATCAACGCCAGCTCGACATGCACGAAGAGCATGAGCAGGAACGCCCCGATGAAGGTCATCACCGCAATGAAGAGATCTTCCGGCCCGTGATGGGCGATTTCACCGATCTCTTCGAGATCCTTGGTGAGGCGGCCGACGAGGTGGCCGGTCTTGACGTTGTCGAAATAGCCGAAGGAGAGCTTCTGCAGGTGGTCGAAGGCCCGCCTGCGCATCTCCGTCTCGATATTGATCCCCAGCATATGACCCCAATAGGTCACGATCGCCATCAGTCCGGTGTTGAGGAGATAGATCACGAGGAGCCCGACCGTCGCGGCGACGATCCACGGCCAGTTTCCGCCCGGCAGAAGATCATCGACGAAGACCTTGACGGCGATCGGAAAGCCGAGCTCGAGAAGCCCGGCCAGCACCGCGCAGCCGAAATCGAGAAGGAACAGCCCCTTATAGGGCTGGTAGTAAGCAAAGAAGCGTCGAAGCATAGGGCTGGCGAATTCCATCGCGGCGGGGCGGCGGGCGAACCGGGCGGCAAGGCCCGAACCATCGTATCGTGCGGACCTGATCAGGTTTATAAACGAAAAGGACCTCCGAGCGAGGCCGATACGACGCAATTGAGTGGTCCGCGCTCAGGGCACTTCTATGACCGGCCGGAAATGACAGCGACGATGCAATACGCTGCGTTATCTCTAATGCGTTCATGCAAGCCGCTCCAGCTCATGCGCTTCAAGCTTGGTACGCAAAACCTTCGAATAAACGAAAGCTCAGAGCGCTCGCTTTCAATTGACATCAGCAACGGCCCAGGCCTGCCGATGGCACGAACGCTGCGAATATCATATGCGATGAATGCTCACTTCTCTCTGGTACTCCTCCGGCTTCAATGCAGCGGAGCAACAGCCCCGGATATCACGCGATCCCGAGCTCCAATTGAATTTGACTATGATAGTCATGTTTCTATTCGATGGCCGCGGCAAACGCCAGAGAAAATGGCGCGGTCCTTCGTTACGAGATCCTCGGCTTCGCCAATCGGGTCGATGGCGACGCCTATGAGGACGACGACGGCTTCGAGGTGGACGGCACCGGCCCGGGTCTACTGAGCGGTCTCGGCAAGACCGCCTAGAAAGCCTGACGACGCCCGAACACGCGCTCTTCAGCGATCTGGTGACTTCCTATGACGGCGATGGGGAGAGCTTCAACGGAACGGTCGCCAACGAATTCCACGTCTCGATGGGCTCAGTGAATGCGGGCTTCGCCAGCATCAAGAAAGAGATCGACGGCTCCAGAGCGGACGCCTTTTACGGCACTTACTTCACCGCGCCTCTCGGCGATGTCTTCACCCTGGCGGCAGTCCAGCGGATCGACCGTTACAGGCTGACCTGCGGCGCCGATGCAGAATTCGCCCTCGATGAAGACCCGCCGGCAGGTGGCGGTATCGACGGTGATGCGACCCGGTCGCTCGAAGGCTACACCGTGGTCAACGCCGTCATGGAGTAAAACCCGAATGAGTTCGAGAACCTCACCCTCAAGGCCAAGGCCGACGACATCTTCGACGAGACCTATTCCGGCCGCTCGCTACGGCCAGGAATTCTCCTCGGTCGAGCCTCCGAGAAGTCCGGGCCGTTCGTTCGGCTTTTCGGCCCGGCTCGAATTCTAAGCCCGCCACTGGATCGCTTCCCGTCAGTTCTTCTAGGGATCGTCGCGGCCGAACAGGGCTCTCATACGGCCCAGCCCTCTGCGCAGGATGGGCGAGGCCAAATTTTTCGCATTAAAAGCCCATCAGGCACCCAATCCCGATCGGCGGGGCCAGGATCGCAACGGACGGTCATGGCGCAGCCGAAAAACGGACGATGTTACGCGGCAAAACGTGCCACCGCTCTGCTCGTTTTCCTTTTTGCGGCAAATCGACACGCGCTGGGCCCTTTCCTTCACTCTGGAAGCGTTCTAAATTGGAGAGAGCAGCTCTTGTTTAGACGGGACCGTCCATGCGCCTTACGCGGCAGACGAATTACGCGATCCGGATTCTGATGTATCTGGCGGTCAACAAAGATCGGCTCAGCCGGCTCGGCGAGATCGCCAGATCCTATTCCGCTCCCGAACCCTTCATGTTCAAGATCCTGAACCCGCTGGTCTCGGCCGGTTTCGTGGAGACGGTTCGAGGCCGCAATGGCGGTATCCGGCTGGCGCGGGAGGCTTCCGAGATCAATCTGCGCGAGGTCGTGGAGCTGACGGAAGAAAGCTTCCTGATGGCCGAGTGCTTCGAGGCGGGCGCCGACTGCCCGCTGATCTTCAGCTGCGAACTGAACTCCGCCCTTCGTCAGGCGCTGGAGGCGTTTCTCTCCACCCTCGGCCGCTATACCATCGCCGATCTCACAAAGAACAAGGGCTATCTGCACCGGACGCTGGGAATTGCAGAGACCGGAGCAGCCGCCTGAACAAGCGGCCGATAAGGTTCCGAACCTAAGTCCGACAAGCAATCACCGCACGACCACAACCTTGCCGATAACGCCGCGCGAGCCGAGAGCCGCGATTGCATCGGCGCCTTCTGCCAAAGAGTAGGTCGCGTGGATGCGCGGCTTGATCGCGCCGGTCCGGGCAAATTCGATGAGGCGGTCCATCGCCTTGTGATGGGCATCGAGATCGCGGGACACCGCCTCACCCCAGAAGACGCCGCGAATATCGCAGCTCTTCAGAAGCGGGAGATTGAGCGGGATCGAGGCGATGCCGGCGGGAAAGCCGACCACGAGATGGCGGCCACCCCAGCGCAGGGACCGCAGCGCCGGCTCGCTGTAGGCGCCGCCAACGATATCGACGACGATGTCAGGCCCCTTACCGCCGAAGGCAGACTTGAACGCCTTGCCAAGGCTTTTGGAAGCCTCCTTGTCGATCTCGCCCTTGGGATAGACAATACCGTCTTCCGCGCCATGCTCGACCGTGATCGCGACCTTCTCCTCAGAAGAAGCCGCGGCGACGACGCGCGCACCGAGAGCCTTGCCTAGTTCGACGGCGGCGAGCCCGACGCCGCCGGCTGCACCCAGCACGAGAACGTTTTCTCCCGGCTTGCAATCGCCCCGCTCCGTCAGAGCATAGAGGGCAGTGCCGTAGGTCATCTGGAGTGCTGCCGCGGTCTCGAACGGCATATCGTCTGGAAAGCGATGGCAGAACCCGGCCTTCACGCAGACGCTCTCGGCCATCATGCCGTAGAGAGGCACCGCCATCACGCGATCGCCAATCGAAAATCCCTCGACATCGGAGCCGATCGCCTCCACCGTTCCGGCAATCTCGCTGCCTGGTGCGAAGGGCCGCTCGGGCCGGATCTGATACCGGTCCTCGATGATCAGCATGTCGGGATAGTTGACGCCCACCGCTTCCATGCGGATGCGGATTTCATCTGCCGCCGGTTCCGGCGTGTCGATCTCGACCAGCCGCAGGGATTGCGGCCCGCCGGGCGTTTCGCTCAACAGGGCTCTCATCTCGGCTCCTTCCCGTGGACTTGCGGTTACGCCTGCCTGCGCGAGCCGTCCTTCGTCTGCTCCCGCAGCGGCACGCGCGTGTTACGGCGCTCGCCCTGGATGATGCCAAGGAGAGAGCGGCCGGCGTCTAGGACATTGGTGCCGGGGCCGAAGACTTCGGCGACACCGGCCTCGAAAAGGGGCTCGTAATCGCGTGCCGGGATGACGCCGCCGCAGACGACCTGGATGTCTTCGCTGCCGATCGTCTTCAGCTCCTCGATGAGCTGCGGCACGAGGGTCAGATGGCCGGCGGCGAGGGTCGAGACGCCGACGACGTCGACGCCGAGTTCCGATGCACGTTTCGCGGCATCCTGCGGGGTCGCGAAGAGATCGGACAGTTCCACGTCGAAGCCGAGATCGGAAAAGGCCGAGGCGATGACCTTGGCGCCGCGATCATGCCCGTCCTGGCCGAGCTTTGCGACGAGCACCTTGGGGGTTTTTCCGGTCGTCTCGACGTGTTCGGCGATGCGCTTCTTCAGAACGTCGTATTCCGGGTCGCCCTCATAGGCATCGGCATAGACGCCCTTGTTGAGGGTATGGGTCGCCACGTGCCGGCCTCCGAAACCCTGTTCCATGGCGGTTGAGATTTCGCCGAGGGACGCGCGCTTGCGGGCGGCTTCCACTGCCGCTTCCAGAAGATTGCCCTCGCCGGAGCGGGCGAGGTCTTCGAGCTTGGAGAGCGCCGCCTCGCATTCGGTCTTCGAGCGTGTGCGTCGAACCTCTTTCAGGCGCTTGATCTGGCTCTTGCGCACATCCTCGGTGTCGACGACGAGGAAGTCGATCGCGTCCTCGTTCTCCAGCCGGTAGCGGTTGACGCCGACCACCACGTCCTCGCCGCGATCGATGCGGGCCTGCCGGGCGGCGGCGGACTCTTCGATGCGCGACTTCGGAATGCCGGCCCCGACGGCCTTGGTCATGCCACCGGCCTGCTCGATCTCCTCGATCAGCTCCAGTGCCTTGTCGGCAAGGTCCTTCGTCAGTGCCTCTACGTAATAAGACCCGCCGAGCGGATCGACCGTGCGGGTGACGCCGGTCTCGTGCTGGAGGATGAGCTGGGTGTTGCGGGCGATGCGGGCGGAGAAATCCGTCGGCAGGGCGATCGCCTCGTCGAAGCCGTTGGTGTGCAGCGACTGGGTGCCGCCAAGCACCGCCGACAGCGCCTCGTAAGCCGTGCGGACGATGTTGTTGTAGGGGTCCTGTTCGGTGAGCGATACGCCCGAGGTCTGGCAGTGGGTGCGCAGCATCTTGGAGCGGTCGTCCGTCGCGCCGAAATCCTCCATGATCTTCGCCCACAGCATCCGGGCGGCGCGGAGTTTCGCGACCTCCTTGAAGAAGTCCATGCCGATGCAGAAGAAGAAGGAGAGGCGCGGTGCGAACCGGTCCACGTCGAGCCCGCGCGCCATGGCGGCCCGGACATATTCCATACCGTCAGCCAGCGTGTAGGCGAGCTCCTGCGCGGTCGTCGCTCCGGCCTCCTGCATGTGATAGCCGGAGATCGAGATCGAGTTGAACTTCGGCATCTCGGCAGCCGTATAGGCGATGATGTCCGCGACGATCCGCATCGATGGCTCGGGCGGATAGATATAGGTGTTGCGGACCATGAACTCCTTCAGGATATCGTTCTGGATGGTCCCGGTGAGCTTTGTCTTTTCGACGCCCTGTTCTTCCGCCGCGACGATGAACATCGCGAGGGTCGGGATGACCGCGCCGTTCATGGTCATCGAGACGCTCATCTGATCGAGAGGAATCTCGTCGAAGAGGATCTTCATGTCCTCGACGCTGTCGATCGCGACGCCCGCTTTGCCCACATCGCCGGAAACGCGCGGATGATCGGAATCATAGCCGCGATGGGTGGCGAGATCGAAGGCGACGGAGAGGCCCTTCTGCCCGGCCGCAAGATTGCGCCGATAGAAGGCGTTGGATTCCTCCGCCGTCGAGAAGCCGGCATATTGGCGGATCGTCCAGGGCTGGCCGGCATACATGGTGGCGCGCGGCCCCCGCATGAACGGCGCGACGCCAGGCAGGGCCTCACCGACACCTTCGGGCAGGTCGTCCGGGCCGTAGAGCGGCTTGATCGTCAGCCCGTCCGGCGTCTTGGTCGACAGATCGAGGATGTCGCGGCCCTTCAGCTCCTTTTTCGCGATCTCCTCCCAGGAGGGCGCATCGCTGGCGGGAGCCGCGTTGAGGTCAAGATCGGTTGCCGCTTTGTCGTCCATGTCGCTCGAACTCCTCCGTTCGAAAGCCGATTGAGAGCAAGGTCGCATTCGACGGTATCGAATGTCTCGCTCAAAATGATCGTGTCGCGTCGCGCCGGCAAAGAACTGGTGCCAGCGGCCCTTACCGCCGCGCCTTCTCTTCTACTCGAACTCCATGATCACGTCGTCCACCGCTAGGCTGTCGCCTTCGGAGACCGCGACCTTCGAGACCGTGCCGCTGCGCTCGGCTCTTAGCACGTTTTCCATCTTCATGGCTTCGATCACCGCGAGGATCTGGCCCTCGTGAACCTGATCGCCCTCCTTGGCCGAGAGCGTCATGACGACGGCGGGCATTGGCGAGATCAGGAATTTCGAAAGGTCCGGCGGCAGCTTTTCCGGCATCAGTTTGGCGAGCGGCGCGACATGCGGCGGGTAGACCTTCAGCGCGACGTCAAAGCCTGCGCCGCGCAGCCGGTAGCCCGAGGTGATCGGATTGACCCGGTGGATGCTCGTGCGGCCACCAAAGGTTAGTTCGGCTGTAATCGCGCCGGGCTGCCACGCGATCTCGGCCTCGACCGGCTCTGCGCCGTCCACCGAGATGCCTGCCTCGGTGATCGAGACTGTGCGCTCGCCCTCGCCGAGGGGCACCATCACCACCCGGGTAAAGCCCTCCTGTTGCGGCAGCAGGCTTTCGAGCCGCTGGCCGCTCGCATCCCTCGGCAGGCGCGTCGCGCGCTGGGCCATCAGCGTCGCGGCAACCGCCATGCGAGTGAAGGTCTCGGCGTCCGGCTCGACGTTCTCGAACCCGTCCGGATATTCCTCGGCGATGAAGCCAGTGGAAATCTCGCCGGACTGCCAGCGCGGATGGCGCATGATGGCCGAGAGGAACGGCACATTGTGCTCGATCCCGTCGACGACGAAGGCGTCGAGCGCATCCGACATCGCGGCCACCGCCTTATCGCGCGTCTCACCCCAGGTACAGAGCTTGGCGATCATCGGGTCGTAGAACATCGAGATCATCGAGCCTTCGGTGACGCCGGTGTCGTTGCGGATGATCGTGCCGTCCGCCGCCTTGCCCTCTTCGGGCGGGCGGTAGCGGGTGAGCCGGCCGGTGGAGGGCAGGAAGCCGCGATAGGGGTTTTCCGCATAGATGCGGGACTCGATCGCCCAGCCCTTGATGCCGATGTCGCCCTGGGTGAGCGACAGCTTTTCGCCGGCCGCGACCCTGATCATCTCTTCGACGAGATCGACGCCGGTGATCAGCTCCGTCACCGGATGCTCCACCTGAAGCCGGGTGTTCATTTCGAGGAAGTAGAAATTGCGGTTCTTGTCGACGATGAACTCGACCGTGCCGGCACTCTGGTAGTCGACGGCTTTCGCCAGCGCCACCGCCTGCTCGCCCATCTTGCGGCGGGTGTCCTCGTCGAGGAAGGGAGACGGCGCCTCCTCGATCACCTTCTGGTTGCGCCGCTGGATCGAGCATTCCCGCTCGTTCAGATAGATGCAGTTGCCATGGGCGTCGGCGAGAACCTGAATCTCGATATGCCGGGGCTCCTCAACGAACTTCTCGATGAAGATGCGGTCGTCGCCGAAGGAGGACGCGGCCTCGGATTTCGAACGCGCGAAGCCTTCCTTGGCCTCCTCGTCGTTCCAGGCGATGCGCATGCCCTTGCCGCCGCCGCCGGCCGACGCCTTGATCATCACCGGATAGCCGATTTCGGCGGCGATCCTGGCGGCTTCCTCGGCATCCCCGATCAGGCCCATATGGCCGGGCACGGTGGAAACGCCCGCGTTCGCCGCGATCTCCTTGGAGGTTATCTTGTCGCCCATCGCCTTGATGGCCTTGGGCTTCGGCCCGATGAAGGTGATGCCTGCCGCTTCCAGCGCCTCGCAGAACTTCGCGTTCTCCGACAGGAAGCCGTAGCCCGGATGGACGGCCTCCGCCCCGGTCTCCTTGCAGGCCGCGATAATCCTGTCAGCGACCAGATAGGACTGGTTCGCCTGCGCCGGTCCGATATGCACTGCCTCGTCCGCCATCCGCGTATGGACGGCATCGCGATCGGCATCCGAATAGACCGCCACGGTGGCGATCCCCATCTCCTTGGCGGTCTTCATGACCCGGCAGGCGATCTCGCCCCGGTTGGCGATGAGGATTTTACTGAACACTGAAATCAACCTCTAGGCGAAAGAACTTCAAGATATGCGGGCGGCACGGCGTCCGTCAGCCAGACGCCGTTGTCAGCCCGAAAAAAACGATGACCGTCAGCCTGCATACGCTTGGCGTCGACTGCTAGGACAACCGGCTTGCCGTGACGCATACCGACCTTCACCGCCGTCTCTTCATCAGACGACAGATGGACCTGCTGGCGGCTTTGTGGAGCCAGACCTTCAGCCAAGATGACATCGAGGACCCGAGTTGCGGTACCGTGATATAGCACGTCGAGGGGCTCGACTGGTTCGAGGCCGAGCGCAACCGTCACCGAATGCCCCTGCGCCGCTCGTATGTGTCGGCCATCATCTGAAAGCGTAAAGCGCTTTTTGTCGCTAGTTGCCACGATCTGCTTCAGCGTCTCTTCGTCGAGCTGTTTACCTGCCGCTCGCGCCTTCGAGATCAATTCGTCCACTCCAACCCAGCCGCCTTCGCCCAGCGTCAGACCGATAGTGTCTGGCGCATGACGCAGGATGTAGGACAGGAACTTACTGGTTTCTTTAGACATCGATGATCTTGCTTCGTGTTGGCCAATCTTTTGACCGGGTAACCGGCGGTCTTTCTGGTTGAAACAGAGGTGATCTAACGGTTATACTTCCAGCACCTCCTGAAAAACCTCGGGGTTCGTCTTACGGGCGATGGTTTCGTCGATGCGCAGCAGGGCTTCGTATTATTGCGGGTCGAATGGATGCTCGACGGGCACAATCTCTCGGTTGAAGAGCCAGAAGAGGCGACCCGCATCGAGATTGCCGCTCGATCACCGTCGTCGTGCCGTTCGGATTGGCGCGACAAAGCGCGAACTGTAAGCCGCTCCCCGGCAATCCCGAAGGACTGCCGGGGTAGCCAGTCATCTCGGGGCAGTCAGCCACTATTCGCCGTCCCCGATCTTGTCCTGCGTCTTCGTCTCGAAGTCCGAGGCGTCGTGGCGCTCGTGGAGCTGGGTCGAGGGATCGCCGGTCGTGGAATTGACCATCGAGCCGCGCTTGGCGGCCTCGCGCGCGCCGATCTGCTTCCGCCAGCGCTGAAGATGCTCGTATTCGTCGACGGCGAGGAAGGTGCCGGCATCGTCATAGGCACCGTGGGCCGCAAGGCGTCCGTACCAAGGCCAGATCGCCATGTCCGCGATCGTGTAGTCGCTGCCCGCGATATATTCGTTCTCCTTCAACTGCTTGTCGAGAAGATCGAGCTGGCGCTTCACCTCCATCGCGAAGCGGTCGATGGCATATTCGATCTTCATCGGCGCATAGGCGTAGAAATGGCCGAAGCCGCCGCCGAGGAACGGGCCCGCGCCCATCTGCCAGAACAGCCAGTTGAGCGTTTCGGTACGTCCGCGTAGGTCGCTCGGAAGGAAGGCGCCGAACTTTTCGGCGAGGTAGAGAAGGATCGAGCCGGATTCGAAGAGGCGCACCGGGTCGTCGCCGCCTTTCGGCTTGTGATCCATCATCGCCGGGATCTTGGAATTCGGATTGATCGACACGAAGCCGGAACCGAACTGGTCGCCCTTGTGGATGCGGATCAGCCAGGCGTCGTATTCTGCGTCCGCATGCCCGGCGGCGAGAAGCTCCTCCAGCATCATCGTCACCTTGACGCCGTTGGGCGTGCCCATGGAATAGAGCTGCAACGGGTGCTTGCCGACCGGTAGCTCCTTTTCATCCCGCGCACCGGCGGTCGGCCGGTTGATCGAGGCGAAGGTGCCGCCGGATTCGACGTCCGGGTTCCAGACCTTTGCCGGCACATAGCCTGCGGGAAGGTTCTTTTCGGGTGGAAACTTGGTTTCGTCGGCCATATCGATTGGGACCTGTCTTCGTTCGAATTCATGAGGCGATGCGGCGCATCGCAGGAGGCTAAATATCGAGGCTCGGGCCGACGGCGAGCCGTGACGGACCGTCGGTCGAAACGTGAACGCGCTTTCGCCTCACAGCGGAATATTGTCGTGCTTGCGCATCGGCTCCGGCACGTCCTTCGTCTTGAGAATTTCCAGCGCCCGCAGCACCCGCCGCCGCGTCGAATGCGGCATGATCACCTCGTCGATGAAGCCGCGCTGGGCTGCGATGAAGGGATTGGCGAAGCGGTCTTCGTATTCCTTCGTATGAGCCGCGAGCTTGTCCGCATCGCCGGCATCCTTGCGGTGGATGATCTCGGATGCGCCTTTGGCACCCATCACGGCAATCTGTGCCGAGGGCCAGGCATAGTTCACGTCGGCGCGGATGTGCTTCGACGCCATCACGTCGTAGGCCCCGCCATAGGCCTTGCGGGTGATGACGGTGACCTTCGGCACCGTCGCCTGGGCATAGGCGAAGAGCAGCTTCGCACCGTGCTTGATGATGCCGCCATATTCCTGGCTGACGCCCGGCAGGAAGCCCGGCACGTCGACCAGCGTGAGGATGGGGATGTTGAAGGCATCGCAGAAGCGCACGAAGCGGGCGGCCTTGCGAGATGAGTCGATGTCGAGGCAGCCGGCGAGCACCATGGGCTGATTGGCGATGACACCGACGGACTGGCCGTTCATGCGGATGAAGCCGACCAGAATATTGCCAGCGAAATCCTTCTGGATTTCGAGAAAGTCGCCTTCGTCGGCGATCTTCTCGATCACCTCGCGCATGTCGTAGGGCGTGTTCGCATTGTCCGGCACGAGGGTATCGAGGGAATTTTCCAGCCGGTTCGGATCATCGTGAACGTCGAGCGTCGGCGCGGTCTCGCGCGATGAGGACGGCAGGAAGTCGAAGAGCCGGCGCACCTCCATGAGCGCTTCGACATCGTTGTCGAAGGCGGCATCGGCGACGGAGCTCTTCTTGGTATGGGTGGTCGCGCCGCCGAGCTCCTCGGCCGTCACCACCTCTCCGGTGACGGTCTTCACGACGTCCGGCCCGGTCACGAACATGTATGAGGTGTCGCGGACCATGTAGGTGAAGTCGGTCATTGCCGGCGAATAGACCGCGCCACCCGCGCAGGGACCCATGATGACGGAAATCTGCGGCACGACGCCCGAGGCCTGAACGTTCCGCCAGAACACCTCGGCATAGCCGCCCAGCGAGGCGACGCCCTCCTGAATACGCGCGCCGCCGGAATCGTTGAGGCCGATCAGCGGGATGCCGTTCTGGACAGCAAGGTCCATCACCTTGCAGATCTTCTCGGCATGGGTCTCCGAAAGCGATCCGCCGAAGACCGTGAAGTCCTGGGAGAAGACGTAAGTGGGCCGGCCGTTGATCGTGCCCCAGCCGGTGACGACGCCATCACCCGGATATTGTTGGCTTCCCATGCCGAAATCGGTGGCGCGGTGGAGCTTGAAGGTGTCGTATTCCTCGAACGAGCCGGGATCGAGCAGGACATCCAGCCGCTCGCGGGCCGTCAGCTTGCCCTTCTCATGCTGCTTGTCGATGCGCGCCTGCCCTCCGCCCAGACGCGCCTCAGTGCGCTTTTCTTCGAGTTGTTCGACAATTTCGAGCATCGGACAGCACTTTCGTTCTTCTCGCGAGCGGGACGACGTCTTGAAGCTTCCCGTCCCGACTTCTTGCAGACCTACCTTTTCAGTTAGGCTTGATAACGTGAAGCCAAGGCTTCCGGCGAGACTGGAATGCGAAAACGCTCAAGTGAACCGTATGTGCCAGAAAGCCAGCCGCGATTATGCCTGTCGTGGAAACAGCCTGTCTTACCAGACGTCGCGATCGAGCTTGGCATAGATCAGCTTGCGCATCGTGCGGGTCGCAAGGCGCGGCGCGAGGCGACCGAAGAGTGATGAGACGCGGTTGGGCACGCCCGGGACAACAAGAAAGCGCCCGGCGAGAGCGGCCTTCACGATCGCTTTCGCAGCGGCCTCCGCCGTCATCCGCTTGTCTGCCCGCGCAGCCGGCGGTGCATGGCGTTCGGCCTGTCCCGTTTGCATCGGACCGGGACAGGCGAGCGTCACCGAATAGCCGCGCGTCTTCATCGGCTTGCGAATACTCTTCGCATAGACCGCGACGGCCGATTTCGAGGCGGCATAACTCGCTGCGCCCGGGTAGCCCACGAAGTGAGAGAGCGAGGACACGAAGACGAGGCCCGCACCCGGCTTCAAAGCACCCGTTCTGACGAGACCGTTGGCAAAGACGATCGACGCTTCCGCATTCACCGCGAGCACCCGCCCATGAACGTCTTGCGGGATCGCCTCGAACCGCCCCGTCGCCGAGACGCCGGCATTGAGAACGACGAGGTCATAGGGACCGGCAGCAATCGCTTCGCCCAACGCGCGATCCAGCTCCTGTGGGTCGGCGAGATCGGCACGGATCGCGACATGTGCACCCTTGTCCCGGTCGAGGCCGGTGACCTCCCAGCCCTCGCCGGCAAGCTGTTCGGCCATCGCCCGCCCGAGCCCAGCCGCCGCCCCGGTCACAAGCGCGCGTTTCAAAACCGCGCTCCATGGGTCAGCTTGTGCGCAAGCACGCGGCCCAGTCCGAGAACCGCCCGCTCCTTTGTCATCGCGCGCTCGACCATCGCAGCCATACGCTCCGGCGAGGCAAAGATCCGCCGCATACCCTTCGGATCGAAGCCGGCCTTTTCGTGCATCGCCGTCGCGATCGGGCCGGGATGGATCATCGAAACGCCGACCCGGCCGCGCCATTCCTCGCGCAGCGCGCGGGCAAACGCATCGAGTCCGCCCTTGGAGGCAGCGTAGGCCGCGAGGTTGCCGGAACCGCGATGCGCGACCGAGCCGATCAGGACAAGCCGGCCGTGGGTGCGTTCGAGATGCGGAAAGAGAAGGCGCGACAGAAAGACGGGCGCGGCAAGATTCACGGCGAGCGTTTCGCGAATGCTGGCAGCATCCTCCTCGAACGGGTCGCCGTAGCGGCCGGTCCCCGCATTCAGGACGGCGAGATCGAGCCGGTCGATCCCGGCTTCCTCAAGTGCCGTCTCCAACCGGGCGGTTGCCTCCTCACCATCCGCAAGATCGGCCGCGACATAGAAAGCGCCGTCCGGCAGCGCCTCCGGAAACAGCGCGCGCCGGCCTGTCAGAACCAGCCGGTAGCGCCCAGCCCACCGACGCGTCAGCGCGAGACCCAGACCGGAGGTCGCCCCGGTGATCAGCGCGACCGGATTGCCCGGACCGCCGTGGTTCAAAAGGAAATCGCCCGATCGAGCGGCGAGAGCGGCGCGATTTCCGCCAGTACCGCCCGCGCCTCGTCGGCATCCCGGTTCATCTGCTCGACCAGCGCCTCGGCGCTGTCGAACTTCTCCTCGCCACGCAGGCGCGAGACCAGCGATACCTCGACCGTCTCACCGTAAAGATCGCCGGAAAAGTCGAAGACGAAGGTCTCGAAGAGGGCCGCCCCGTCGTCGAAGGTCGGGCGCCGGCCATAGCTCGCGACCCCATCGAGAAGCGTTCCATCGGCGCGGCGGAAGCGCACCGCATAGATACCGTGGGCGAGCAGTTCGTCCTGAAGCACGAGGTTCGCCGTCGGATAGCCAAGCGTGCGGCCGAGCTTCTTGCCGTGGACGATTTCGCCCCGGATCGTGAAGCGATAGCCGAGGAGGCCGGCCGCTTCCTCCACCCTTCCCTCGCCCAAAGCCGCACGGATACGGCTCGACGAAACGCTCTCACCACCCTCGTCCTCAAACGCCGGTACGAGGGTCGCGCCGAAGCCGAGGGCGAGCCCCGCTTTGCCGAGGCCTTCCGGCGTTCCAGAGCGCTTCGCGCCGTAATGGAAGTCGAAACCCGCGACCACATGGGCCGCGCCCAGCGCCTCGACGAGCACGTCCTGCTCGAACGCCTCCGGTGCGATGCCGGCAAAATCCCTCGTGAAGGGCTGCTCGATCACCACATCGAAGCCGAGAAGGCCCAGAATGCGCGCCTTCATCGGCGCCGGCGTGATCCGCGCGACGGGCCTGTCCGGCACGAAGACCGTGCGCGGATGGGGCTCGAAGGTGAGGCACAGAAGCGGCCGGTTCTCGGCCGCCCCGATCTCCGCCGCCTTCTCCAGAACAGCCTGGTGACCCCGATGCACGCCGTCGAAATTGCCGATCGCGACGACACCGCCCTTGATGTCGTCCGGGCAATGCTCGACGGTGCCGAGCCGCCGGATCGCTTTGGAAGGCTCGGCCAAGATCACCTCAGGGCCGGCATGTAATAGCGGGCCCGAAGGCCGTTCTTGTCGAGAAGCCGCGTCACGCTCTCGGCGCTGGGATCGATCGAATCCAGTTCATCGCCATGGATACCACGCGTGATGAACAGAACATCGAGCCCAAACGAATGCGCCCCGCGGATATCGGTCGGCATGCCGTCGCCGATCGCCAGAATCCTGTAACGCTCGTCGTCACCGAAGCCGATCCGCTCGGCGGCGAGTTCATAGATCGGCGTGTGCGGTTTGCCGGCAAAGGCGACCGAGCCGCCGAGCGCTGCATATTCGCGCGCGATTGCCCCGGCGCAGTAGATCAGCTTGTCGCCGCGCTGGACGACGACATCGGGATTGGCGCAGATCATCGGCAGTTCGCGGTCGCGCAGATCCTTCAGCAGCTTGCGGTAATCGTCCGGCGTTTCGCTCTCGTCGTCGAAGAGACCGCTGGCAACGACGCGGGTCGCCTCCTCCATCGGCACCCGTTCGGCCTCGAGCCCCTTGAAGAGATCGAGATCGCGCTCCGGCCCGATGTGATAGATCGGCCCCTCGCCCTTGGCGATCAGTTCGCGCGTCGCATCGCCGGAGGTCACGATGTCGTCGTAGGCATTGCCGTCGAAGCCCATGCCCTCGAGCTGCGCGACCACGCCGTCATGGGGACGCGGCGAATTGGTGAGAAGCACGACCTTCAGCCCGTTGTGCCGAGCCGACAGCAAAGCCTCCTCGGCGGCGGCGAATTTCGAAACCCCGTTATGGACGACCCCCCAGACGTCGCAGATGATGGCGCCATATCCGTCGGTAACGTCCTTCAACGTCTCGATCCTTCGGCTCTCTTCGGCGGTCGTCTCGGCCATTGCAGTTCCTTCAATCGCGTGTCGCCCCTTGGCGTTAGGGGCATATGGAGAGCCGGGTCAAGATTGCCTCTTGTGGTTCTCGCGAACCGTCTCCACATCCGGCGCGCGCTGCGACATTTTTTGCATGTCCCCGCTTGACGCGGACGCGCTTCCTCTCCTATCTCCGCTGCCGTTAGCACTCGTCACCGATGAGTGCTAAAAGTTTTCGAGCCGGATGCCTAAACCTTAAAAAAGGGTCCGGCATGTCGCACAACAAGGGTTCAAAGAACATGGCAGATGCGAACTTCCGTCCGCTTCACGACCGCGTGCTCGTCCGCCGCGTCGAGTCCGAAGCGAAGACCGCTGGCGGGATCATCATCCCGGACACCGCGAAGGAAAAGCCGCAGGAAGGCGAGATCGTCGCCGTCGGCTCCGGCGCACGTGACGACAGCGGCAAGGTCATTGCCCTCGACGTCAAGCAGGGCGACCGCGTCCTTTTCGGCAAGTGGTCGGGCACCGAGGTCAAGCTGAACGGTGAAGACCTGCTCATCATGAAAGAGTCCGACATCATGGGCATCGTCGGCTGAATAGCCGGCTGATCAGCCTTTCGAACTCTTCCCAATTTCATTCAACAAAGCGTGGCCTTTGACGGCACGCTGAGGAGAAACCCACATGGCAGCTAAAGAAGTCAAGTTCGGCCGCGACGCTCGCGAACGCATGCTGCGCGGCGTCGACATCCTCGCCGACGCAGTGAAGGTGACGCTCGGTCCCAAGGGCCGTAACGTCGTGATCGACAAGTCCTTCGGCGCTCCGCGCATCACCAAGGACGGCGTTTCGGTCGCCAAGGAGATCGAACTCGAAGACAAGTTCGAGAACATGGGCGCGCAGATGGTGCGCGAGGTCGCCTCCAAGACCAACGACAAGGCCGGTGACGGCACGACCACCGCGACCGTTCTCGCTCAGGCCATCGTCCGCGAAGGCGCCAAGGCGGTTGCCGCCGGCATGAACCCGATGGACGTCAAGCGCGGCATCGACGCCGCCATCCTGAAGGTCGTCGAAGCGCTCGGCACGGCCGCCCGCTCCATCGACACCTCCGACGAAGTCGCACAGGTCGGCACGATCTCCGCAAACGGCGAGACCGAAGTCGGTCAGATGATCGCCAACGCGATGCAGAAGGTCGGCAACGAGGGCGTCATCACGGTCGAGGAAGCCAAGACCGCCGAGACCGAGCTCGAAGTCGTCGAAGGCATGCAGTTCGACCGCGGTTACCTGTCGCCGTACTTCGTCACGAACGGCGAGAAGATGGTCGCCGAACTCGAAGACGCCTATATCCTTCTCCACGAGAAGAAGCTCTCCAACCTTCAGGCGATGCTGCCGGTTCTGGAATCGGTCGTTCAGTCGTCCAAGCCCCTCGTCATCATCGGTGAGGACGTCGAAGGCGAAGCCCTCGCAACGCTCGTCGTCAACAAGCTCCGCGGCGGCCTGAAGATCGCTGCCGTCAAGGCACCGGGCTTCGGCGATCGCCGCAAGGCCATGCTTGAGGACATCGCGATCCTCACCGGCGGCACGGTCGTCTCGGAAGACGTCGGCATCAAGCTCGAAAACGTCACCCTCGACATGCTCGGTCGCGCCAAGAAGGTCTCGATCACCAAGGAAAACACCACCATCGTCGATGGTGCCGGTGAAGCCGAGCAGATCAAGGCCCGTGTCGGCCAGATCAAGGCGCAGATCGAGGAGACCACCTCGGACTACGACCGTGAGAAGCTCCAGGAGCGTCTCGCCAAGCTCGCTGGCGGCGTTGCCGTCATCCGCGTCGGCGGTTCGACGGAAGTCGAAGTGAAGGAAAAGAAGGACCGCGTCGACGACGCCCTCAACGCGACCCGCGCGGCCGTTGAAGAAGGCATCGTTGCCGGCGGCGGCGTCGCGCTTCTCCGCGCTTCGAACGCCCTCGACATCACGGGTGCAAACGCCGATCAGGACGCCGGCATCGCCATCGTCCGCAAGGCGCTTCAGGCTCCGATCCGTCAGATCGTCCAGAACGCGGGCGGCGAAGGCTCGATCGTGGTCGGCAAGATCCTCGAGAACGAGTCCCTCTCCTTCGGCTACAACGCACAGACCGGCGAATACGGCGACATGATCCAGATGGGCATCGTCGATCCGGTCAAGGTCGTCCGTTCGGCCCTGCAGGACGCAGGCTCCGTTGCCGGCCTTCTCGTCACCACCGAGGCGATGATCTCGGAAGCGCCGAAGAAGGACAACGGCGGCGGCGGCGGAATGCCCGCTGGCGGCATGGGTGGAATGGGCGGCATGGGCGGCATGGACTTCTAAGTCCGACGCTCAGGCGCACACAGCACCTGATCCACATGGGGCGGTCCTTCGGGGCCGCCCTTTTTCGTTGGGGGTTGAAAGGCAGATCGCGAAAGGTCGATCCGGAGCAGAAATCCCGTTTTCATCACGGTGAAACATCTTCAGGCCGTTCGACCGCCCGCGGCCCGCTCCAGCTCTCTTCGACGACGGGCAGCATCAAGTCCTGCCGGCCCGGGCCAAAGCGTTCCGAACCGAAGGCGTGCGCCGCGATCATCTGCGGAAACGCCGGGCGCCGCTCCCAGTCCGGCGCGATCCCCAGCATCGGCACCACGCGCTCGATCAGCTTGCCCGCGACCGGCACCGCGTTCCAGCCGGAGGTGCGGAAGCCGTATGTCTCACTGGAGCCCTTCGGCTCGTCGAGCATCACGAGGATCAGGTAGCGCGGCTCGTCCGCCGGCACGACGCCCATGAAGGAGGTGAGCACCTTGTCCTTGGCGTAGCGGCCGTTCACCACCTTCTCTGCGGTTCCGGTCTTGCCGCCGATATGGAAGCCTTCGACATTTGCCTTCTTCGCAGAGCCGATCTCGGCATTGAGGCGCATCAGATAGCGCAGCGCCTCGCCCGTCCGGTCGCTGACGAGTCCCGTCTGAAGGATGCGACCATCGAGCGGCGCGTCCTTGATGAAGGTCGGGCGGATCAGCGTTCCCCCGTTCACCAGCGCGGCGATCGCCATGCTCGCCTGAAGCGGCGTCACCGCAAGCCCGTGGCCGAAGGAGATCGTCGCCGTGTTCAAGAGCCGCCAGTCTCTCGGCAGGATCGGGGATGCCGTCTCCGGAAGCTCGGTCGTCAACCGGTCGAGCAGGCCGAAACGCTTGAGGAAATCGCGCTGTCCGTCGACGCCGATCTCCATCGCCATCTTCGCCATCGCGATGTTGGAGGAGTGTATGAAGGCTTCCGGCACTGTGAGCGGCCGCTTCTCGCCGCGATAGTCATTGATACGGAAGCGCCCGAACTGCAGCGGCTTCGAGGCATCGAGCACCGAGCGAATGTCGAAACGGCCGGAATCCAAAGCCATCGCCGTGTTCAGCGCCTTGAAGGTCGAGCCCATCTCGTAGGTGCCGACATTCATCCGGTTGATCCGGTCGGGCTTGAGGGCATCGGACGGCTGGTTCGGATCGAAATCGGGCAGCGAGACGAGAGCGATCACCTCGCCGGATCTCACGTCGAGCACGAGGCCGGAGCCCGCGACCGCGTCGAATTTCTCGATCGCCTCGACGAGTTCGTCGCGCACCGCGTGCTGGACCCGGTTGTCGATGCTGAGGGCCACCGGCTCGAGATCCTCGCGCGTGAAGTCGAGGCCTGCGTCTCGCAGGCTCGCATGCCCCTCACGGTCGATCCAGCGCTCGATCCCCGCCGTCCCGCGATTGTCGACGTCGACCGTTCCGAGGAGATGGGCGCCACTCGGCCCGTTCGGATAGAGCCGCTGGGTCTCTGTGCGAAAGCCGATGCCGGGAATGCCCTGCGCGAACACCGCCTGCCGCTCGGCCGGCGTTACGCGCCGCTTGATCCACGCAAAGCCCGATTTGGAAGAAAGCAGCCGGTGCATCGCCACCGGATCGAGATCGCCCAAAGCCGCCGTCAGCTTCTCGACAGCCTCGTCGACATCGACGATGCGCCGCGGCTCGGCGAAGATCGAGCTTGCCGGCAGATCGGTCGCCATCGTCGTCCCGTTGCGGTCGACGATATCCGGACGCGCGGCCGATGGTGATGAAAGCGCAAGCACCGCCGGCGTCGGCTTATCGTTCGCGAATTCGGCGAGGCGTACAACGATGGCGCCGTAGACGGCAGCGAAGGCCGCGATGGCCATGACAATGCGTGGCGACTTCCGCATGGGACTCCTCTGCCGAGAGAGATGAAACGAGGCCGACGTCATTCGTCGTAGGCAAGGCATGGATCGAGAAGCACGGTCTTCTCGTCGATCCGCTGGTAACCGCCCGCAAGCAGCACGCTCACTTGCGGGTCGACCTCGTGCGGCTGATAGGTGACGCAGATCACGCGCGGGCCGGCAGGATCGCACATCGAAAGATAGGCGAGCGCCCCGTCCCATTGGCTGGAAGCAAGCGCCCCGGTGATGGTCATGCTGTAGCGGCCGTCATAAGCGGGCGCACGGTCCATCCAGCCCTGAAGCGTGTCGCAAGTCGCGGGAACCTCGGCGAAGCCTTCACCGACGCGGAACGGACTCGCGGGATCGAAGACCGGCGCTTCGGCGCCCGCACGATCGGGGGCGGCACTCAGAACAAGCAGGAGAAACACCGCAAACCGGGTTCGAGGCATGGTGAGTTCGGCCTCCTTCGGCAAGCCCGTCATCGGCGCTCGCGTTAAGATTTCGTTAAGAACTTTCTCAGGTTTCGATCAGAATTCGACACCGCTGAACCAGCGTAGTCTTCCCTTCTTGTAGGCCAAAATGAACAAAATTTGTCTTTTGGTTGATTCAATATTAGATATTCTTGTCTCAATCAAAAGCGACAATGTCTCACGTCTTCGATTAGAAAAAATAATGGCGGCCATGGATCGCTCGCAACTCCCGCTGAATGCGCTGCGTGCCTTCGAGGTCGCCGCCCGGCACCTCAATCTCACCCGCGCTGCGGTCGAGCTCTGCGTCACCCAGGCCGCGCTCAGCCACCAAATCCGCAAGCTGGAGGAAAAGCTCGACGTCACCCTCTTTCGCCGGGTTCCGCGTGGTCTGGTGCTGACGGAGGAAGGCGAGGCTCTGCTCCCCGTTCTCACCGAAGCGCTCGATCTCATCGCCGAGCGGCTACACCGGTTCGGCGACGAGCGTTTCCGGGAGGTCCTCAATGTTGGCGTCGTCTCGAGCTTTGCGGCCGAATGGCTCCTGCCCCGGCTGGACGACTTCCAAACATGTCATCCCGCAATCGACGTGCGTATCTATACCAACAACAACCGCGTCAACATCGCCGAGGAGGGTCTCAACCTCGCGATCCGGTTCGGCGACGGCAACTGGCGGGCCACCCATTCGGTCCGCCTCCTCGACGCGCCCTTCTCGCTCTTCTGCCACCCCGCCGTCGCAGAACGGCTGAAGGCGCCGGCGGACCTTCAGAACGAGACGCTTCTGAGGTCCTATCGTGGTTCTGAATGGACGGCCTGGTTCTCGTCCTACGCCCTTCCGGAGCCGGTGTTGCGGGGCCCGGTCTTCGACAGCTCCCTCGCGATTGCCGAGATGGCCGCCCGCGGCATGGGCGTCGGCCTGCTTCCGGCCGTCATGTTCGCCGGCTGGGTGAAGGACAGGCGCCTCTGCCGCCCCTTTCCACTCGAGATCGACATGGGCGCCTACTGGCTGTCCTCCTTGCAGGCCGATGCCGAAACCATCGGTAGCCGGGCTTTTCGGGGCTGGCTGCTGCAACGGCTCGCGGGCGGAGACGCGACCTGACGGCAACGCCTGCGCCCTAGAACTCACGAAACCGTTACGTAAGGTCTAGTATTCGGTCGCATTTTGCGAAAGAGATAGATGGACGGAGAAAAAGCGAACCAGGCAACAGATGGGAGGATGAATGCGGTCATTGCGCGTCGTTCTTCCAGCCACGCTGGTCAGTCTTCAGCTCGTGGCCCTGCTCGCAATCGTTGCGCTCACCTACGTCACATCCCAGGATGTTCTTCTGAGATACGCTGACCGGCTGACCGAGAAGACCGCCGCTGACGCGACCGCCTTTACCGAGAACTTCCTCGATCCCGCCGATGATGCGGCCGCCCTCTCCCAGCGGCTTGCCGAAGGTGCCGTCGTGACCGCGACGGACCCCGACAGGCTGATGCGCTATTTCTACGAAATCCTGCGCAACAAGCGCGATTTCTCGGGAATATTCTACGGGTCAGCGGACGGGTCCTTCATCTACGTCAATCGGGACCAAAGCCGGACGGCCGGTGCGTTCCGCTCCAAGCTCATCATGACGTGGCCGGAGCGCCAGGTGTCCCTCCTCTATTACGACGAACGCTTCAGCCGGCTGGACACCGAGCGTGATCCGAACGACACCTACGACCCGCGCAGCCGGATCTGGTACCGGGAAGCCCTCAGGGCAGGAACCGTCATCTGGACCCGGCCCTACATCTTCTTTTCCTCGAACAAGCCCGGCATCACGGTCGCAACGCCCGTGAAGACCGGTGACGGCACATCCGTAGGCGTCGTCGGCATCGATATCGAGATCGACGCGGTTTCCAATTTCCTCAACGGTCTCGATGTCGGCGCGCGCGGCTCAGTTGCGGTCGTCTCGCGAAACGATGCCATCATCGCACACAGGACCGAATCCGTCGTCCGCACGGATGAAGAGAACGATGGCGAACCACGCTTCGCCCGCTACGACGAGATCGACGATCCGCCGCTCGTCGCCGCAATCGAAGGCCTTCCGGGCGGGATAGGTTCGATCGCGCCTGGGGCGGCCCAGACGGTGCGCTTCGAGGTCGGGGGCGAGGCCTGGCGCGGGGCGATCCGGCGGCTGCAGGGTTCGCGCACGCCGTGGGCTGTCGTCACCTATCTTCCCGAGGACGATATCCTCGCCCCGCTTCGCCGGGTCCGCGACCTCGGGCTCGGCGCGGTGCTGGTCGTCATCGTGCTCACCGGCCTCGTCGCAGCGCTCTTTGCGCGCTCCGTCACCCGGCCCATACGCGGCCTTGCCGATCAGGCCGATCATATTGCGGAAGGCCGGTTCGACGACGTTCCGATCCAGACCCTCTGGTTCTCCGAACTCGAACGCACCAAGACCGCGATGCGCCGGGCCACCGAATGGCTCAGAACCCACCGCGCCGAGAACGAGGCGCTGACCGCCGAACTGCGCCAGGCCGGGGATATGCTGGAGCGCCGCGTCGAGGAGCGGACCCGGGAACTCGCCATCGCCAACCGGGACCTCGAACAGGCGAATGCCCATGCCAGCCTCCTCACCGGCGAACTCGATCACCGGGTGAAGAACCTTTTCTCCATGACCGGCGCCCTCATCTCGCTGTCGGCGCGCGAGGCCGGTTCTGTCGAGGAGCTGCGCGACGTCTCCCGTGCCCGGATCGCGGCGCTCTCCAAGGCGCATACGGTGTCCGGCGAAGCGACGAGAACCCTGTTCGCCGATATCGTCGATGCCATTCTCGGCCCTTACAAAAACCTGTCCGGGATCGAAATCCATGCCGATGGTCCGCCGCTTGCCCTCAACCGGTCGCAGGCGGGATCAGTCGGGCTCGTGCTCTACGAACTTTCGACGAACGCCGCGAAATACGGTCCCCTCGGCAAGGGCGGCGTCCTCGCGATCGAATGGGCCGAGAGCGAGGCGGGCGAGATCGGCATCCTCTGGAAGGAAAGCGTCGCCGAGGACGAGACAGGCGCAGCCGTGCAGGAAAAGCAAGAAGACGAGGTAAGCTCGAGCGGCTTCGGCTCGCACCTTCTCGAAGCCATGGCAACGCAGCTTGGCGGCACGCTGACGAAAGAGCAAACCGGCCGCGATCTGACGATCCGCGTGTCCTTCCCGAATGCGCTGCATCGTATCCGCGTGGCGGAAGCTCCGTCCAACGGCAATGAAATGCGGGACGAAGAGAGTTAATCCCTTAGCATCATCCGGGCGGTGCCACCGATCAGCGTCCGCTTCTTAAGCTCCAACAACCGGTGCACCATGCCGGACGCCACGTCATCACGAACTGGCTTGACGGCCTGAATTTGGCGGATCAAATGGCCGCATGATTTCCCAGCGTGCCCGTTATGCCATTCGCGCGATGTTCAACATCGCTCCGAGAACGATACCCGTTTCCTCCTCCGTTATTTCCGACGAAGAAGCCATTCCGAAGAAGTTTCTGGAAGCCATCCTCGTTGAGCTCAAACGGGCGGGGTTCGTCTCCAGTTCGCGCGGCAAGAACGGCGGCTATATCCTGGCGCAACCGGCTTCCGAAATCAGCTTCGCCGACGTCCTGAGGGTTGTGGACGGCCCGCTGGCGCTGGCGCCCTGTGCCAGCCGCACGGCCTATCGCCGCTGCGAGGACTGCAAGGATGTCGAGACCTGCGAGACCCGAAAGGCTCTGCTCAGGGTCCGGGACGCGACCGCCGAGATCTTGGAGAACCGGCGGTTCGATCAGATGAGGGATGAGGAGGACGGCACGTGATCGGCCTTGCCATCCCTGTGCCCGAAGACCGAATTTTCCGGATTTCAGCTGATCAGGGAACAAATTTGGAATATCCTACTTTCTTAATAGGCATTTTTAGATCATTAACGCCTACTGTAATAGTATGATATAGGAATAGGCTTGCTCCATCACGCCAATGGAGTTTGCGATGACCGATTTCCTTCTCTTTCTACTCGTCGGCGGGCTCGCCCAGCTCGTCGATGGCGCCCTCGGCATGGCCTATGGAGTCGTCTCCTCGACGGTCCTGATCTCGTTCGGGGTCGCGCCTGCGGCGGCCTCGGCATCGGTCCATACGGCCGAACTCTTCACGACCGCGGCCTCCGGAACGGCCCACGCCATCAACCGCAATATCGACTGGAAGCTGTTCTGGCGGCTCGTCCCCTTCGGCGTCCTCGGCGGCGTGGTGGGAACCTATGTGCTGACGAGCTTCTCGGGCTCCGTCGCAAAGCCCTATGTTGCGGCCTACCTCTCGATCATCGGTCTCTACCTGATCGTGCGCTCCTTCAGAAAAATCCCTTCGCGCCCGGTTCCGGGTGCAGTGGCACCGCCGCTGGCGCTCGCAGGCGGCTTTCTCGACAGCGTCGGAGGCGGCGGCTGGGGACCGGTCGTCACCACCGGGCTTCTCGGAGCCGGAGGCGCGCCGCGTTACGTGATCGGCACGGTGAATACGGCCGAATTCGTGGTCACCCTCGCCGTTTCCCTGAGCTTCCTCTTCGCGCTCCTGACCGGCCACTGGGAGGAAGCCGGCGATTTCGCCTCGCACGGCCTTGCGATCCTCGGCCTTATTGTCGGCGGCCTCGTCGCCGCACCCTTCGCCGGCTTCGTGGTCCGTAAGCTTGCGGAAAAGATACTCCTGCGTCTCGTCGGTGGTCTCATCACCATTCTTGGCCTTGTCCAGGTCGCGCAGATCATCGGCTGAGCCCGCAAATGAAGGGCTTTGCGCGTTTTGCCAAAGCCCTTCGACACGCCAAATTCCCGCCGGCAAGCCTCGCGTTAACCCTTTGTTAACCGGGGTTTCGCGCAAGCTTCCCGACGCATGGTCCGCCCACGGTAACCTTTTATTAAGCGTCAAATCGGGGGTGCGTCATGGCCGGTCTTCTGGGCGGACAGGCACAACAGATCGTTTCGAACCTCTCACAGCTGGGACCCAAGAAATTGGGCGCTCTCGGCATCGTGGGACTGCTCGTCGTGGTTCTGGTGGGACTTGGAAGCTACTTCCTGTCCCGTGCGGATATGGAAACACTCTATTCCGGTCTCGACCGCCAGGACGTCACCCGCATTGGCGCAGCCCTGACCGAAGCCGGGATCCCGTTCGACGTGACGGCAGAGGGCGACGCGGTTCAGACGCCGTTCTCGCAGACCGGCGAAGCGCGAATGCTGCTCGCCGAAAAGGGTCTGCCGCGTTCGGAAAACGCCGGCTACGAGCTGTTCGACAATATCGGCTCGATCGGCCTCACCTCCTTCATGCAGGAAGTCACCCGCGTCCGCGCACTCGAAGGTGAGATCGCCCGCACCATCCAGACGCTCTCGAACATCCGCGCCGCACGCGTCCACATCGTGCTTGCCGACGAGGGCTCGTTCCGCCGTGAACGCAGGAAGCCCTCGGCGAGCGTCGTCATCCGCACGGACGCCTCCGGCGACTTCGGTTCGGCCCCGGCGATCCGCTCGCTCGTCGCCGCAGCGATCCCCGGCATGACGGCGCAGGAGGTCACGGTCCTCAATTCCGACGGAACGCTGCTCGCTTCCGGCGAGGACGGTCTTTCGACCGCGCCCACCAAGCTCTTCGGCATCGAGAAGATCATGTCGGGCAGCGTCGAGGAATCGATCCGCCGCACGCTCGCTCCCTATCTCGGCGTCGGCAACTTCCAGACCTCGGTCACGGCGAGCCTCAATACCGATCGCCAGCAGATCTCCGAGCGTATCTTCGATCCCGAAAGCCGCGTCGAGCGTTCCGTGCGTTCCGTAA
The DNA here is from genome assembly GCF_040239565.1 of Fulvimarina thalattae. NCBI lineage: Bacteria > Pseudomonadati > Pseudomonadota > Alphaproteobacteria > Hyphomicrobiales > Aurantimonadaceae > Fulvimarina > Fulvimarina thalattae. The sequence goes on along the minus strand of NZ_JBEHWS010000001.1, from coordinate 106,656 downwards.
AGGAAATGGACCAGAGCCAGAACACGACCCAGAACGAAGCGGTCGGGATCGATCAGGACATCCAGGCGGCCGACGAGGTGCAGGGTGCGCCGGGCGGTGAGCAGTCGTCGGACGAAAAGGAGCGCCGTGAGGAGCTCACCAACTACGAGATCAACGAAAAGACGATCCAGACGACATCGGAAGGTTACGAGGTCGAGCATCTCTCGATCGCGGTGGTGATCAACCGCCAGCGCCTTGCCGCCGCGATCGGCGAGAACGCGACCGACACCGATATCGACGCGCGGATCGCCGAGATCCAGGCCCTCGTTGCTTCCGCCTCCGGCTTTTCGGAAGAGCGCGGCGACCAGCTGAAGGTGACCGCCGTCGACTTCGTCGATGCCGCGGGCAGCCTGGAGCCGATCCCCGGACCCGGCTTCGGCGAGATGTTCATGCGCCAGTCCGGCACCCTCATCAACGCACTCACGATCCTCACCGTTGCGGTTCTGGTGATCTGGTTCGGCCTGAAGCCGGCCATCCGGGCACTCGCCGCGCCGGATCCGATGAGCGGCGCAGCCGACAATGACAATTCCATCGAAGACCTCCAGCGTTTCGGGGAAGGCGTCGATCCAGCTTTGGCGGGTACGTTCGGCCTATCGACCGCCCCAGCGGGGTATGTCGAGGACATGTCGGGAGCGACCCCCTCTCCCCAGGCCCGCCTGGAAGCTCTCGTAGACATCGACGAAGGTCAGGCCGCCAACGTGCTCAAGCAGTGGCTCAAACAGAAAGAGGCCGCGTAAATCATGATCCCCCTCGCCCAGTATCTCAACGATCGCGACAACGACTCCGGCTTCAAGAGCCTCGCTCCGAAACGTCAGGCACGCAGCGCGAAGCAGCCCAGCGACTTCAGCGCACTCGGCGGCGAACGTCAGGCCAAGGCACGGCCGAAGCCCCAGGCGTTCGAAGGCCTCGGCGAGCCCACCGCACGGCCCGCCTTCCAGCCGGAAGAGGGCGGCGACGTCGATACCGCCTCACTGATGGAGGAGATGGAAGGCGAGCTCAGAAGCCGCGCCTCCCCCCAGCAGCCGACCCAGGATGCCCGCGCCCTTCAGGACGATCTGAAAAACCGTGCCGGCCGGATCAATTCGCACGCATCCCATGCGCTGGAAGCAGCGCGCCAGGCCGCTTACGATCAGGGTCGGACCGAGGCGCTCGAAGAAGCTGCCGCCGAACGCGATGCCGCGATCGAAGCCGCGATCGAGCAGGAACGCGCTGCCGCTGAAGAGCGACAGGCCGAAGCGATCGAAGCGGCACGGGCCGAGTGGGCTGAAAGCGAAGGTGAACGTCTCGCCGAGGCTCTGGCCACGCAGACCGAGCGCCTGAGCGATGCCATGCGCGCGACGCTGGCGAGCATCCTGAAACCGCTCGCGATCAACACCCGTCAGCGCCAGAGCATCGACGAACTCGTCCGCTCGATGACGCTCGCGGCCTATGACGGACAGGCGATCTCGGTGAAGGCGAGCGGTTCGGCGGACCTTCTCGGCCATCTCGAAACCGCACTCGGCGAGCGCGCCGCGCACGTCACCTTTGCGCCCTCAGAAGGCGCGACCGACGTGAAGATCGAAATGGGCCAGACGGTGCTCCAGTCCCGTCTCGGCGAATGGCGTTCCGCCCTGGAGACGGCTCTGTCATGAGCGAAGCAGGCCACCGCGACCATCAGGAAATCATCATCGTCCGCCGCAAGAGCGCCGGTCACGACGAGCACCACGGCGGCGTGTGGAAGATCGCGTTCGCCGACTTCATGACGGCGATGATGGCCTTCTTCCTCGTCATGTGGCTCACCAATTCCACGGATGACTCGACCCGAACGCAGGTCGCGCAATATTTCAATCCGATCAAGCTGACGGATTCCAAACCCGCCTCCAAGGGCCTGGAGAAGACGGACGCCCAGTCCAAGACCCAGGCCGAAAACGACGGCGAGCAGGATCAGGAAATCATCGGAAAGACCGGCGGCAAGCCGATTGCCGGCGAAGAGGTCGGCGGCGAAGAACAGGCCCTCTTCCGCGACCCTTACGCTGTTCTTGCCGAGATCGCCGCGAATTCCACCTCCACCGGTTCGGGCGAAAGAGAGGGCGAACCCGACGGCACCGGGCTGCCCGGCCTGAACGGCGGCGATGCCTATCGCGATCCGTTCGACCCGCAGTCCTGGCAGCTCTCGCCCAACATGCGCGAGACCGGCGGCGACCTCGACGATCTGCCTCCGTCAGAATTCAAGACCGCCGTCCTGCCGCCGGAAGGCGCCGAGGCGAGCGAGACCGAAGGCGAGGACGCGGCCGAGACGGAGATGGCCGCCGTTGCGGAACGTGAAGGCGATACCAAGGCAGAAGAAGCCAAGGATCAGAACGAAGAGCCGGTCGACAGCGAGGCGGCCGACCTGAAGAACGATATCGAGGCCGAACTTGCCGAGATGGGCGACGGTGTGCCCTCGAAGGTCGAAGTCAGCCAGGGTGATGGCGGCGTCATGATCTCGCTCGCCGACGATTTCGACTCCGGCATGTTCTCGGTCGGTTCGGCCAAGCCGAACGCCGAGGCCATCCAGATGATGGAGAAGATCGCCAACGTCCTGAAGACCCGGAAAGGCAAGATCATCATTCGCGGCCACACCGATTCGCGTCCGTTCAACGACGAGAACTATGACAACTGGCGCCTTTCGACGGCCCGCGCCCACATGGCCTATTACATGCTGACGCGGGGCGGACTCGGTGCCGAACGCATCGAATCCATCGAAGGCTTCGCCGACCGCCAGCCGAAGGATGTCGAGAACCCGGAGGCCGACATCAACCGGCGCATCGAGATCCTTCTCGTCGAGGACGCCTGACATGGCGCGCAGTCTTCTCCTCCGCTCGCTTCTTGCCGGCACCTGCCTCGCCCTGACCGGGGCGAGCACGGCCCTTGCCGCCGGCGAGACCTCGCATGGTTCCATGTCGCAGGAGGTCCGCGCGGCGGCGGAAGCGGCCCGAAACGAAAACGCCCATTCCAGCGGCGATGCCGAACAACATGCCGATGAAGGCTCGGACGCGGCGGAGCATGACGTCGAAGAAGACGGTGATCACGGGACGGATCAAGACAGCGAGGAGCATGCCGGCCCCGAATGGCAGACAGAGCGCGAGCCTATGCCTTTTGAGGTCATTCGCTCGCTGCAATATCTTCAGGATCAGGCGGCACGCGGCAACAAGGCCGCTCTTGATGTCCAGCGACGCATCCTGACGCGTTTCGGTCCCTCGCTTACAGCGCGGCCCTACGAAATCTGGAGCGACCAGCGCAATGTTCGCGCAATCGCCCTCTTCGTTCTGTCCGGCGGCCCGTCCGAACCGCTCTACGAGCTCTACCGGGAGGCGGTTTTCTCGGCCGATGACACGCCGATGATCGAAGGCGTGCTTGCCTATGCGAACAACCGGATGGCAGAGGCCGAGGCCAAGCTTTCGCGCATCGATCTCGAACGTGAAGAGACGATCTTCGCCGCGCAAGTCCAACTCGCGCTCGCCCAACTGCGTCAGGGAAGCGATCCGGCCGGCTCTCTCGAAGCGCTGGAAAAGGTAATGCTTGCTGCACCCGGCACGCTGCTCGACGAGGCTGCCCTTCGGCTCGGGGTACTGCTCGCCGAGAATGCGGGCGAGACCAGGAAGGCCGACCGCTACGCGCGGCAATATTTCGATCGTTATGCCGCTTCGGTCTATTCCAGCAATTTCCGGGCGCGCTTCTCGGCGGTCTATTCCGACAGGCCGGAGGGCAGCGAGGAAAAGACGCTCGATACTCTTTCCGACACGCTGCGCCTCCTGCCGGACGACCAGAAGCTCGCAATGTATCTCTCGGTCGGCCGCCGCGCTCTCGTCGGCGGCAATCTGGAGCTTGCTGCGGAGGCTTCCCAGGAAGCGCTTGCCATCGAGGACGCCGAGCCGGCCGACCGGCAACGCGCCCTCCTCTATGACCTCGCCTCGACCCTTTCGACGCGCGAGGAAGGCGAAATTCTCGCAACGCTCGGCGCCATCGACGACGACCTGCTTCACCCCGCCGATCTCGCCCTCAAGGAAGCCGCGCTCGACGTGGTGAATGCGATCCGCGAACCGGCCGAGATCGCGTCCTCCGGGGAGGAGGCCGATCCGGCGCTCGACAATCAGACTCTCGCACGTGCCACCTCTCTCATCGATGCGGTCGACAAGGATTTGGAGAACTTCACCCAATGAGCGCGCTCATCTCTTCTTCGATCCCCGAAAGCACCAATCTTTCGAAACGGTCCGAAACGACCTCGCGCGAAGACGGCGATGCGTCGGGTTTCGACGTCCTGCTCAAGGGCGGCGCCGAGCGCAAGACGAACGGTGCCGACGAGAAAGGCGAGCGCGGCGGTGAAGCCTTCGCCACCTCGGACAACGAAAGCGGCGCGATTGAGGAGACGAAGGGTGCCGAAGTCGTCGAATTCCGCACCGGGCGATCGAAGGGCGGAGCTGGCCGGCTCGGCTTCGAGCGCTCGCTCCTGCAAGCTCGGCACGAAATCCTGCAGCCATCGGCAGAAAACGGCGAAGCCGGCACAGAGAAGGCGGTCGGCCCGATGGGTGAAGGCGTCACCCTCCCGCAGCAGGCCGCCGCGAAGGCCGAGGCCGCAGTTGCAACCGCCCAGGGCGGGCCGGCCAATGCGGGACTGGGCGCAAAGGCGACAATCGAGCAGCTCTTGAGCGGTTACGGCTCGAAGGCCGGCACTGTCGGGCAGGCAGCCGATCTCCAGGCTGGCACCACTCTCGATGGCAAGGCCACCGGCGCCAACACGGCTCAGCTCTTCCCGTCTTCCGAGACTGCAGCAGCCGTCTCACTCGCCGCCGGGCGTGTCGTACGCGGTGGCGAGAGCGCCAAGGGCATCACGGCCCGCGCCGATCTCGTTTCCATGCGCACCGACTTCCAGCCGGTCGGCATGGAGGCCAACGGTGCGAAGTCGGCAGCCGGTTCCAAAGCCATGGCGGCGCAAAAGCTTGAATCCGCACTCCGGGCTGGTACAGCCCCCGCAAACGCCCGGACGGGCGACGCCGAAGCGAGCGATGACGCAAACGACACGCTGCCCATCACCACCGGCAAGGACGCCTTACCCGACACAAAACAGGCGAAGGCGCATCAGCACCCGGTCGAATCCGCAAGGCTCTCGACTGACCGGCCGATGAAGGGCGATGCCGGCTTCGCGATCGAAAAGTCCATTGACGGCGACGGCGATTTCGGCAAGCAGATCGGTTCGATCATCGCCGACAACATGCCGCAGACCGGCAACAGGCAAGGGCCGGCACCCCAGTCCGCCGCCACCGCCCAGGCCACCTATGAAGGCGCCTCCGAGCGGGTGCGCTATCAGGCAGGCGGCGCTGCGATGAAGACGCTGCAAATCCAGCTTCAGCCGGCCCATTTCGGCAAGCTCGACGTCCTGATGAAGGTGGTGAATGGCCAGATGGCGCTCGAACTCTCCGTCAGCGAGCCCGAAACCCTGATGCGCCTTCAGGACGATCGCGAAGGCCTGAAAGCGGCGATGGCATCGGCCGGCTTCGATCTCGACGAGGCCCAGGTGACGATCACACTCAAGGAAAACGGCGCTCAACCGGGCAAGGCGAGCGGTTCGAACGCCGATCAGAACGCGCAGGCTCGGGCCGACGGCAACGCCCCGAATGGTGGCGAAGCCGGACAGTCGCGGGGTCAGGATGGTCAGCGCGGCGGCCGGCCGTCAGGTGCTCAGATGCCGCAGGAGCAGGCTGGCGCGTCCAGCCAGGGTCCGGCCCTCGAACGCGGGCGCCGCAGCGGATCGGACTATTATCTCTGAGGTCCGAAGGTTCGATCCTCAGGCGAAGTGCTTCGACAGCTTGAGGCCCTGCGCCTGATAGTTGCTTTTCAGATCGGCACCGTAGAGCCGGTCCGGGAGCGAGGCCATGTGCTCGTAGACGAGGCGACCGACGATCTGGCCGTCTTCCAGAATGAACGGCACCTCGTGGCTGCGCACTTCCAGAACCGCCCGCGAGCCTGAACCGCCCGCCGCATCATGCCCGAAGCCCGGATCGAAGAAGCCGGCATAGTGGACGCGGAACTCGCCCACCAGCGGATCGAAGGGTGTCATCTCGGCGGCATAGGCCGGCGGCACGTGGACGCTCTCCTTAGAGACGAGAATGTAGAACTCGTCCGGGTCGAGCACGAGTTCGCCGCGGCCGGAGCGATAGAGCGGTTCCCAAAAGTCCGCGACTGCGTTCGCCCCGCGTTTGTCCACGTCGACGACGCCCGTATGGCGCTTGCCCCGATAGCCGACGAGCCCATCGTCATTGCCCTTCAGATCGATCGAAAGCGCGATGCCGCCACCGGTGATATTGGCGGCCGTATCCGAGGTCAGGCGGTGTTCGCCATGCAGCGCTTCGAGCTCCGCGCCCGAAAGCGTCGGCTCGCCGCGCCGGAAACGGATCTGCGACAGCCGCGAGCCCTGCCTGACCAAAATCGGAAAGGTGCGCGGCGAGATTTCCAGATAGAGCGGCCCGTCATAGCCCGTTGCCACCTTGTCGAACTCCCGGCCGCGATCGGTGAGGACGCGGGTGAAGATGTCGAGCCGACCGGTCGAGGATTTCGGGTTCGCCGTCGCGCGGACATCCTCCGGCAGGCGCAGCTTCTCCTGAAGCGGCACGATGTAGACGCAGCCGGTCTCAAGCACCGCCCCGCCGTCCAGCGAGATTTCGTGCAGCGAAAACCGCTTCAGCTTGTCCTCGACGGTGCGTTCTATGCCCGGCAGGAAGCTCGCGCGAACACGGTAGGCTCGGTCGCCCAGCCTGAGATCAAGCGAGGCCGGCTGGATCTGGTCCTCGTCCCGGGCGCGCGGGATCGAGATCGCCCCGCTCTCGAACAGCCCCACGATGTCGCGGTCGGGCAGAATGCCTGCAAATGCCTTTGACGTCACGCTACGCACGGCTCGCTTTCTTGATCCTAAATGCTGCCCGCCCGAGATATGAACCCTCCGACTTGGTGATTTTTCTTAGTTGCTATGACCCATCGGAATCAAGATTTTCAGGGCGCGGGGTCGGTGTCGGCGTCGTGATTTCGAGAGTGAGCCGTCGATTGTAGCGATCTTCGGGATATCCCTTGATGAAAAGCTCGATTCTTGTGGCCAAATTCATCACAATTTCCGCGCGCATCGGCTCATTGGGCCGCCCCGCTGACCTCGTAATGAATTTGAACAGATAGAATCGCGCTGAACAATCGCTGTCGTCTCCCGCGCACGCCGCTCCGTTCCCCAACTGAGTAATGACCGATTTCAAAGCCCAGCTGGGGTGTCCTTCCAGCGGTGTGCGGGCATGCACATATTCGTCATAGGCGGCGAAATCACTCGCGCTCCCCGAATTCCGGTGCATGAGATAAAACTCGGAAAGCTCTTCAACGGTCGTGAAAAGACGTCGATAAGAGTTTTCGTAGGATCGTGCCGATATGATCGACGTGCCGGGCGGTCCCAACCAGCCCGATCCACGATAAATCGAGCCCGGACCCAGGTTCCTGACCACGTCTTCATCGAAAGAGGATATTCGGGCTGCGACTAGAAGGGCATTTTCGCTAGACTCGTCTCGGCAAAATGCATCGTTCCGCGGGCAATAGTTCGAAGTATTGATAAATATTTCTAGCGTTTTGTACGTATTGATCGTCTGAATGTGTGAGTTCTGGCATCCCTCCAGAACGCGAAGCTGATCGATCGGGTCTCCGGTAATTCGAAATCCGATGGTGCCTGGTTCGGTTTCGAAAAGTTCGTCGATCTGGATGATCTTCTCGCAAGAATGAGGCTGGGCGGACGCAGGGTTTTGAGCCGACAAAAGGGCTGCGAGTGCTCCGGCGGCAATCGCCAGATACCCCGAGCGGCAGAAAGCAAATCGACTGAAAAGCCAAGGCATTTCGTCACGCTAACCCTTGCAGATGGGAATGAGGAGAGTCCACAGGATGAGCGCTATCGAAAGAGAGAGCGTTATCCAGCCAGGGGGAAGCCACTCGATGGAGGTGTTGGCCGCCCACAAGGGAAAAGACAGCGTCGATAGCACGACGAGCCCCTTGTCTTTAACCTTTTGAACCCGCATCAGATAAATGGGATTCAATACGAAGAGGACTGCGGCTGAGAAGACAAGGAGCCAAAAATATTGTTTGGCATTGTCTTGCGATGCAATTATTGAGGTAATTGAGATGTACGCAGCCGTGATCTCGATTGGGATGATCTTATAGAGCTTCTCGAGATATGTGTTTGTTTTTATTCCTCGTTCCGACATGTACAGAGGCTCACGAACGCGCTTCACAATATCAGTTTAAGTGAAAGGTATTCCTCAAGCGACGCTGAGGCAAGTCATTTGTGGCACTCCGCCTCCACACCCGATGCGAACGACCTCTGGCCTCACGGCATGCAGCATGGGGCACGGTTTCGAGCGAGCCATCGGGCGACAATGGCGCGCAAACGATCGTTCGATCGCCTTGAGTATGAAGCCTGGATTGCGTTTCGAAAATCGGTGGGGTATTGGCCTTGGCGTGGTGATTTGGCCGGCCGGCTTGCAGCCACGTTAAACAACTTGCTAAAGGGCCGTTCCGATCGTGGACCGCAAAGGGTCCTTTTTCGAACCGGCTCTCTAGCGATCTTCGCCAGGCCGGTTTTTTTGTGCCCAGTTTTTGGGACCAGGAGTTCGAACGACCATGCTGAAGCGCGACGACAACAAGAAGGGCTGGCGGCCCGCGACCGAACTCGTGCACGGCGGAACGATGCGGTCCAATTTCGGCGAAGTCTCCGAGGCGATGTTCCTCACCCAGGGCTATGTCTACAAGAGCGCCGAACAGGCCGAAGCCCGCTTCAAGGGCGAAGAGCCGGGCTTCATCTATTCGCGCTACTCCAACCCGACGACCCGCATGTTCGAGGAGCGCATGATGCTGCTCGAAGGGGCGGAGGATGCCCGCTCCACGGCCTCGGGCATGGCCGCCGTCTCGACCGCGCTCCAGTGCCAGCTTCAGGCCGGCGATCACGTCGTTTCGGCGCGCGCGCTGTTCGGCTCCTGCCGCTATGTGGTTGAGACGGTTCTCGGACGCATGGGTGTCACCTCCACCTTCGTCGACGGGCGCAATCTCGACGAATGGCAGGCCGCCGTGCAGCCGAACACCAAGGTCTTCTTCATGGAGACCCCGACAAATCCGACGCTAGAGCTCGTCGATATCGCGGCCGTTGCCGAAATCGCCCATCAGGCCGGCGCGCGGCTCGTCGTCGACAATGTCTTCGCGACCCCGCTCTTCCAGCATCCGCTGGAGCTCGGGGCGGACGTCGTCGTCTATTCCGCGACCAAGCATATCGACGGACAAGGCCGGTGTCTCGGCGGCGTCGTCCTCTCCTCGAAGGACTGGATCGACGAGAACCTGCACGACTATTACCGCCACACCGGACCGGCGATGTCGCCCTTCAACGCCTGGACGCTGCTCAAGGGCCTCGAAACCCTGTCGCTCCGCGTGAAGCAGGCTACGGCCTCGGCCGCGAAGATCGCCGATTATCTCGCCGATCATCCGAAGGTCGCCCGCGTCTTCTATCCCGGACGCGACGACCATCCGGATGCGGCTGTCGCGAAGAAGCAGATGAGCGGCGGCTCCACCCTGATCGCCTTCGAGATGAAGGGCGGCAAGAAGGAAGCCTTCGCTTTCGCCAACGGCCTCGAACTCATCCTCCTCACCAACAATCTCGGCGACGCAAAGACACTGACCACGCATCCCGCGACCACGACCCACAAAAACCTCAGCCAGGAGGCCCGCGACCAGCTCGGCATCTCCGACGGCCTGATGCGCCTGTCGGTCGGCATCGAGGATACGGACGATATTTTGGAGGATATCGAGGGGGCGCTGGCAGGCGTTTAAGGCCGAAGCAGAGGGGCTTTTCGGCTTATTCGTGAGCCGCATCTCTCGGCGACGACCCGCTTGCCTTCATCACCTTACGCGTGACATGGCGGCTTCTGCAGAAATCGTACAGAGCCCGCCATGTCCCTCCTCACCATCGCCCTTCTCTTTCTTGCGGGACTGTTCGCCGGGGCGATCAACGCGGTTGCCGGCGGTGGGACGTTCATCTCCTTCGGGGCGTTTTCGCTGATCGGCATGCCGCCAGTGGTCGCGAACGCCTCGTCGTCGATCGCCCAGCTGCCGGGCTACGTCACTTCGACCCTTCCTTATCTGAAGGACATCCGCACCCTCTGGCGTGGTTTGATCCTGCTTGCCATCGCCTCGATGGCGGGCGCGGTGATCGGCTCGTCGATCCTGCTCTGGCTCGACAATGACCGCTTTCGCGTCATGGTGCCCTGGCTGCTTCTCGCCGCGACGGCGCTGTTTGCCGCCGGTCCCTGGCTGAAGCCGCGCCGGGCCCATGAAAAGACGGCGGAAAAGGGTCGGAACTATTCCGGTCCCATCGTCCAGTTCTTGGGATCGATCTATGGCGGCTTCTTCGGCGCCGGCATGGGCATCATGATGCTGGCGACGCTCGGGCTCACCGAAAGCGGCGACTATCACCGCCTCAACGCCATCAAAAACGTCCTTTCAAACGTCATCGCCGTCGTGGCGATCGCCGTGTTCGCGACAGGTGGCGTGATCGACTGGGCGGGTGCCCTCGCCATGGCCCCGGGCATCGCGCTCGGTGGCTTCTCCGGTGTCTGGATCGCCAAGCGCGTGCCGCAGATCGCCGTCCGGCTTTTCGTCATCGCCTTCGGCGTCTTCCTGGCGGGTTACTATTTCGTCACCGGCTGATCACAACCGTCCATCCGAGCGCCCCGCGAAGCCTTGCTGACTTCCAGGCCCGCCCATATTCTGATGGCGTCCAGAGCGACGGGCGAATAAGTGGGCACCGGTGTTTGACCAACCCGGCGCGGATCAAGCAAACCGAAAGCGTCGGACGATGAAGAATTGTCGCCTGACGCTTCAATGACGCGCATGAAGACGCATGGCCGGGCGTTCCCGGCGGGAGTAGCACACGGAATGACCACGAAACTGTCGCTTCGAACCCTGGACGACCTGCCGGCCAATGTCGCCAAGCCGTCCTACAAGCGCGCGGATCTCAAACCCGGCATTCTCCATATCGGCGTCGGTAACTTCCACCGCGCCCATCAGCAGGTCTATCTCGACCGCCTCTTCGAGACCGGCCGCGATCTCGACTGGGCCTTTGTCGGCGCGGGCCTGATGCCCTTCGACGCCAAGGTACGCGACACGCTGAAAGAACAGGACTATCTCGCGACCGTCGTCGCGCAGGAGGCGGAAAGCTCCACCGCCCGCGTCACCGGGGCTCTGATCGATTTCGTGGAGCCGGGCGATCCGGAAAAGATTGTCGAACGGCTCGCCGATACCGCCATCCGCATCGTCTCGCTGACCGTCACCGAGGGCGGCTACTTCGTCGATCCCTCGACGGGCGAGTTCGACCCGGCAAACCCGAAGATCGTTGCCGATGCCAACAACCTCGACGCGCCGCAGACCGTTTTTGGCGTCATTCTGAAAGCCCTCAGGAACCGGCGGGACGCAGGCCAGACGCCTTTCACGGTAATGAGCTGCGACAACCTTCCCCATAACGGCCGCGTCGCGCGGGATGCCGTGATGGGCCTTGCCAAGGAAGCCGACCCGGAATTCGCCGCCTGGGTGGGCGAGAACGTCGCCTTTCCGAACGGTATGGTCGACCGCATCACGCCCGCGACCGGCGACCGGGAACGACGCATCGTTTCCGAAGACTTCGGCATTGCCGACGACTGGCCGGTCTTCTGCGAGGACTTCATCCAGTGGGTTCTGGAGGACAAGTTCACCGCCGGCCGCCCGGCGCTCGATCAGGTGGGCGTCCAGTTCGTGCCGGACGTCTCGCCGTATGAGACCATGAAGATCCGCATTCTCAACGGCGGCCATGCGATCATCGCCTATCCGGCCGGCCTCATGGACATCGAATTCGCCCATGAGGCGATGGAGAACGATTTCGTCTCGCGCTTTCTCGAAAAGGTCGAGACCGAGGAGGTGATCCCCATCGTGCCGCCGGTGCCGGACACCAGTCTCGACGATTATTTCGCGCTCATTCAGCGGCGCTTCGCCAATCCGAAGATCGCAGACACGATCCGCCGGCTCTGCCTCGACGGCTCGAACCGCCAGCCGAAATTCATCATCCCCTCGATCAAGGACAATCTCGCCAAGGGCCGCGACGTTTCGGGCCTCGCCCTCGAAAGCGCCCTCTGGTGCCGCTACTGCCTCGGCGAGACCGACAGCGGCAAGACGATCGACGACAACGATCCAAGCTGGGAGCGGCTGACCAGACAGGCGAAGGCCGCGAAGGAAAACCCGTCCGCCTGGCTCGAGATGACCGATATCTACGGCTCCCTCAAGGACGAGCCGCGCTTCGCAGAACCCTTCACCGACTGGCTCAATATGCTCAACGAGAAGGGCACGAAGGCGACGCTGGAAAGCTATCTCGCCTAGAATTCAGGCAGCTGGCCGCTTGTCATCGGCCGGCGCGCCCGTAGCTCCGGAACCGTCAGACCACAGACGTTTCGAGGCAGGCGAGCATGATCGATCTCTACTATTGGCCGCAGATTCCGGGCCGCGGCGAATATGTTCGGCTGGTGCTCGAAACCGGCGGCGTGCCCTATCGCGATGTCGTTCGCCTGCCCGAGGACGAGGGCGGCGGCATGGATGCGATGGCGGCCTTTCTGGAGGGCCGCAAGGGTTATCCCATTCCCTTCGCGCCGCCCTTCATCGTCGAAGACGGCATCCTCGTCTCCCAGACCTCACTCTGCTGCGCCCATGTGGCCGCCAAATGCGATCTCGCACCAGAAGCGGAGGCGGACCGGGCCTTCGCTCTCTCCATCGCGATGACGACCGTCGATTTCGCGAATGAGGCCCACGACACCCACCATCCGATCGGCGTCTCGCTCTATTACGAGGATCAGAAGCCGGAGGCGGCGCGCCGGGCGGAGACCTTCCGCCTCAAACGCATCCCGAAATTCCTCGCCTGGTACGAGAACCTCATCGAGAACAATCCGGCTGACTCCGGCTGGCTTATCGGCGAGACGATGACCTATGCCGATCTCGGCCTCTTCCACACCTGCCGCGGCCTCGCCTATGCCTTCCCGAACGCCATGGGCGGCGCATCGCGGGCCGCGCCCAAGGTACAGGAACTCTGCCGCGCCATCGCCGATCTGCCCAAGGTTCTCGCCTATATCGACAGCGATCGCGCCCTGCGCTTCAACAAGGACGGCCTCTTCCGGCGCTACCCGGAACTCGATCCGGCCAATGGCGGATAGCCCGACCGCCCACGAAAAAGCCCCGGCCGCTGAACGACCGGGGCTTCGTCATGTCGTCGAAAGTGATCGCGATCAGCGGCCGTCGATCTGTGCGCCGAGATAGGCGATCGCCTGCTGGTAGACAGGCGCAGCGTTCCAGCCCTGGATGCCGCGATAGCCGGCCTGGCCCTGCTGGTAGTTCTGCGTCATGCCATGCGAGCGCAGGAAGTTGGCGGTCGAATAGAGCGCGTCGCGGCTGCTGGCGAGGTCGACGCGGCCATTGCCGTCGGCATCGACGCCGTAGCGCAGGATGTTGGCGGCCAGGAACTGCGTGTGGCCGTATTCGCCATGGCCCGCGCCGCGCGAGTTCGGCGAAAGGCCGCCGCGATCGATCAGCTGAAGGGCCGCGATGAGATGCGGCTTGAAGAAGTCCGACCGGCGGCAGTCATAAGCGATGGTCGCTGCCGAAGAGACGACGTTCTCGCCGCCCATGAACCCGCCGAAGCCCGTTTCCATGCCCCAGATGGCGAGCAGCGGCCCGGGCGGCACACCGTAGCGGCGCTCGATATCGCTGAACATACCGCGGTTCTGGGCGAGCTTGCGCTTGCCGGTCGCGACGATCGAAGCCCCACCGCGCTTCTTCAGAAAGGTGTCGAGGCTCATCGTGAAGGCCGAGCCGCCCTTCTGGGCGGCGCGATCAATGCGGATGGTCTTCTGGTTGTAGCTGGCGTTGGCAAGCGCCTGGAGGCCGCGGTTGCCGACGCCGTTCTGCTGGGCGACACGCGCGAATTGCTGCTTCCACTGCTCGAAGCCGCCCGGGCCGTTGCCGCACTGCTGCGCATAAGCGGAGGTGGCGCCGAGCGAAAGGGCGGCGGCAATGCCTAGTCCCTTCAGCATGGTCTTGAATGAAGTCATTTACAGATCCTTGTCGGATGGCCCGTCATGGGCGCGGTCGCAATATCACGGCACGGCCCAAGACGATAATCCGCCATCTTCGGCTGAACGCTTGAACGTTCACTGAACGGGCGGCACGCTGTCGAGACCGGCAATAAGTTTCGCAAGGCTTCCTCAAACCCCACGGCACGCGCTTTTCAACCGAAGAGAACGGCAAAACGGTGACAGTTTCAGGCCCTATGCAAGAAAGCTTGCATCGCCGTTGCGAAAACGCATCAATTCCGACGCGCGCCAACCGTTCTGGACCGGCGTTCAACTGTCGTCTTCGCATACCTCCTCTTGAGCGGCCCACCACTCGGCGTAGGAGGAATTCCAAGGCGCCTTATGCGTTTCGTCTGGCGCACCGTCATCCCACCAGACGGGGCCGCGCTCGCCAAGCCGCCGTTTGGCGGCATCGACAGCCTCTCGCGCCGCGCGCTCGTCTTCAGCGCTTGAAGCCTTCTTCACGGCACGGCGCGCCTTCATGAGATCGCGCACCGCGTCCTGCCGTTCCTCTTCGGAAAGCCGCGGATCGCTCTTTCGCCAGAGCCGCCCCTTTGCGACGAAATAACGCCCGTCCAGGGTTACGGGATGGTTAGAGGCCGTCATTTGCCTATAGCCTCGTTGAAGAGACTGCTGCACCCAGATGTGGTGCACTATAATTCTCACTTTTCGTAAAAGCTGTGGAAGAACGCCTAGCGATCAAGATCTGCGCTAGACGAATATTTCGTGTGCAGTTACGGGGAAATGTTATCGGACAAATACCTGCCCGCGCTGATCCAGCATCCAGTGACTTCTTCGCTGGATACCAGCGAGGGGGCAGGCAAGCCCTTCTTGCCGCTTAGCAAGGAGGCTCGCAATGCGAGTATCTTGTCCGATAAACCGTCCAGTGTCCGTCATGGACTACTGGAGATTTAGACTAGGGCAGTGGGAGCACGTATGCTCTCACTGCAGGAGAAGACCGTACCACTAATACGGTTTATCACCCAACCTAGCTATCACGACTTACTCAAATTGCCCCGCGAGAGCGGGGCTTTTTTTGATCGCTCAGTCTGCTTAGCGCTATCCAAAGTCTTCGTCAAAACCCCAGCGATTCGACGAAGACTCATGTCAAGAGAGAGTCTTGACAATACCCGTGGATAACGTGATGCGCGATGCGCACTTTTCCCCGCTATCCACATGTTTTTTGACTCAGCTCGAAGCTTCGCCGCCCTTGTTCTGGCGGTTCTCGATCAGGTGATCGACCACCGACGGATCGGCGAGCGTTGAGGTGTCGCCCAGTTCGTCGAGCTTGTCCTCGGCAATCTTGCGCAGGATGCGGCGCATGATCTTGCCCGAGCGGGTCTTCGGCATGTCCGGCGCGAACTGTAAGGCATCCGGCTTGGCAATCGGACCGATCTCCGAACGCACATGCTTGACGAGTTCATCCCGCAGATCGTCGCTCGGTTCGGTACCCTCCATCAGGGTCACATAGCAGTAGATACCCTGGCCCTTCACCTCGTGCGGGAAGCCGACGACCGCCGCCTCGGACACCGCTTTATGGGCAACGAGCGCGCTCTCGACCTCGGCGGTCCCCATGCGGTGGCCCGAGACATTGATCACGTCGTCGACGCGGCCGGTGATCCAGATATAGCCGTCCTCGTCGCGCTTGGCGCCGTCCTCGGTGAAGTAGTAGCCCTTGTATTGCTGGAAGTAGGTGTTCACGAACCGCTCATGGTTCTTGTAAACCGTGCGCATCTGGCTCGGCCAGGAATCGGCCATGGCGATGACGCCTTCGACGCCGTTGCCTTCCAGAACATCGCCGGACTGCGGATCGAGGATCACCGGCTTGACGCCGAAGAACGGCTTGGAGGCCGCGCCCGGCCTGAGCGGGGTCGCACCCGGCAGCGGCGTGATCAGGATGCCGCCCGTCTCGGTCTGCCAATAGGTGTCGACGATCGGCACGTTGGACTGGCCGACTTCCTCGTAATACCAGTTCCAGGCTTCCGGATTGATGGGTTCGCCCACGGTGCCTAGAATTTTCAGCGCTGAAAGATCATGCCCTTCGACATGCTTGCGGCCCTTGCCCATGAGGGCGCGGATCGCGGTCGGCGCGGTATAGAACTGGTTGACCTTGTGCTCCTCGCACACCTTCCAGCAACGCGAGGCATCCGGATAGGTCGGCGTCGATTCGAAGACGAGCGTCGTCGCGCCGTTCGCGAGCGGACCATAGACGATGTAGCTGTGGCCGGTGATCCAGCCCACGTCCGCGGTGCACCAGTAGATGTCGCCCGGATGATAATCGAAGACGTATTCATGGGTCATCGATGTGTAGACGATGTAGCCGCCCGAGGTATGGACGACGCCCTTCGGCTTACCGGTCGAGCCGGAAGTGTAGAGAATGAAGAGCGGGTCTTCCGCGTTCATCGGCTCACATTCGCAGTCGTTGCCGACCTTGGATTCCATTTCGTGCAGCCAGAAGTCGCGGCCGTCCGTCATCGGCGTGTCGTCGCCGGTGCGCTTGACCACGAGGCATTTGACGTCGCCCTCGATCCCTTCGAAAGCCTTGTCGGTGTTCTTCTTCAGCGGTGTCGCCTTGCCACCGCGCGGCGCATGGTTCGCCGTGATGACGACCTTGGCTTCGGAATCGTTGACCCGATCACGCAGCGCCTGGGGCGAGAAGCCGGCGAACACCACCGAATGGATCGCACCGATACGGGCGCAGGCGAGCATGGCATAGGCCGCCTGCGGGATCATCGGCAGGTAAATGACGACACGGTCGCCCTTCTTGACGCCGAGCTCCTTCAGGACGTTGGCGAACTTCGAGACATGCTCGTGAAGCTGCTTGAACGTAATGTGCTGGGCGTTGCCGGGCTCGTCGGCCTCCCAGAGGATCGCAGTCTGGTCGCCCTTGTCCTTCAGGTGCCGGTCGACGCAGTTGTAACAGACGTTGAGCTCACCATCCTCGAACCATTTGATCGAAACGTCCGGGTACATGTAGTTGATCGACTTGATCTTGGTCGGTTCCTTGATCCAGTCGATGCGCTTGGCGTGTTCCTTCCAGAAGCCTTCCGGATCCTCAATCGACTTCTTGTACCACTCGTCATACGTGGCCTTGTCGATCTTGGCGCGCGATTTCCACTCGTCCTTGACTTCGATCATCGTCATTCGGCTACTCCTCCCAGAGTCGTGTGATTTCGTCTCGCTCCGCGGCCTGTTGCCAACGCAAAAACCGCGACGGGACGATCAGATCCCGCCGGCTTTCCGCAATTGCGCCCGCGATGCCCTCCACAAAGACATAACTTCCCTGCGGCATCTGGCAATCCGTCGTAAGTCGGACGCCGTGCCGGCCGGACCGCTAATCACGGTTCCGGCAGGGGCTCGCTTCGACTATCGTCAACCGCCGAAGAGGCCGATGATGACGCTCATGATCAGAAAGACACCGAACCAATGGCCGGCATTGATGTAGGTGAGTTTGCGCGAACGGGCCTCGAAGGAATGGTCGACGACGATCGTCGCGAGCACGAACCCGGCCCAGACGAGGATGCCGGTGACGAAGGTCTCGTAGATGCCGACATTCCCGATATGGGCCGTCAGACCGGCCAGCATACCGGCGATCACGATATAGGCGATGAAGACGATCACCAAGGGTCCGGGCTTCAGCGCCGGCTTGCTGGCGTAGCCGGCGGCGGTCATCCAGGGCTTTTCGAGGAGACGGTGCCAGAAGAAACCAAAGAGGAAGGCGGCGATCGCTGCGATGACGACGCCGAGCGGGCTGAAATTGGTGAAGCCCATATGGGGATATCCTTGTCTTGCGGCCGGCGCGCATCAGCTGCGGTCTGGCCATAAAGTGAATGGCGAACGGTTTGCGGGGCCAACGAACCGGGCACCGCTCGGGTTCAATCGATAGGGCTGCGGCGGAACAGCCTCGAAGGCAGCGCAATGACGATTCGGGTTCTGAACAATCGCGACGCACGGCACATCTTCATGGATCGGCACCTGCTGGCGGGACATGGTGCGAGCGGCGCGGATCTCAAAAACCTCGTCACTGATCTCGGCTTCGTTCAGCTCGACTCCATCCGCACCGTGGAGCGCGCCCATCACATGATCCTCCGCGCCCGGCATCCCGGCTACAAACCGAAGGCGCTGAAACTGCTGATGGAGCGCGACCGGGCGATCTTCGAGCACTGGACGCATGATGCTTCCGTCATTCCGATGGATTTCCTGCCCTATTGGAAGATGAAGTTCGAGCGCACCTATCCGGCGCTGCTGGAACGCTTCAAGCAATGGCGTGGTCCGGAGTTTCAGGCAAAGCTCGACGAAACGCTCAACCATATCGAAGCGGAAGGAGCCGTGGGTGTCGGTGATATCGGCCACGAGGAGGAACGCTCAGGGAGCGGATGGTGGGAGTGGCACCCTTCCAAGACCGCGCTCGAATTTCTCTGGCGGACGGGCCGCCTGGCGGTGAGCCGGCGCGAAAATTTCAACAAAATCTATGATCTCGCCGCCCGCGTCTATCCGGACTGCCGGACGGCGAGCCTCGAAGAGACCATCGACTGGTCCTGCGCCGCCGCGCTCGACAGGCTCGGCTTCGCGACCTCCGGCGAACTCGCGGCCTTCTGGAAGCTGATCACCCCGGCTGAGGCGAAGGCATGGGTTGCACGCGAACTGGAAGCAGGCCGTCTCGAACATGTCGACATCGAGGGCGCCGACGGGCGCCTCCGCCGCCACATAGCGCGTCCGAACCTTGCCGAGACCATCCCCGAGATGCCGGCCAATGCGACGCGGGTGAAAATTCTCTCCCCCTTCGATCCGATGCTGCGCGACCGGAACCGGACGGAGCGCCTGTTTAGCTTCTTCTACCGGATCGAGGTCTTCGTGCCCGAGCCCAAGCGCCAATACGGCTATTATGTCTTCCCCGTCCTCCAGGGCGACCGCATCATCGGCCGTCTCGATGCAAAGGCCGACAGAGCGCGCGGTGCGCTGAATGTCCGTGCCTACTGGGCGGAGAAGGGTGTCAGAAACTCTTCAACGAGGATCGAGGCGCTCACCACGGAGATCGAACGTCTCGCCCGCTTCGCCAGGTGCGGGGAGACGCGCTACGAGGAAGATTGGCTTCGAGCATCTTGATAAGCCGGCTTATCGCCGGCGGTTCATCGCCGCTTCTACGGCAATCGAGAGCATCATCTGGCGCGTGATCGTCAGCGCCATCTGGTTTTCCTTGCGGCTTCTCAGAATATCCGCCTCGATGCGGCGCGCCGTCCGGGCAAGCGCCTCCAGCGGCCAGGCGGCAAGCGCCGTCTCGAGCGCTGGTTTCCGCTTGAAATGCGGGCGCCGACGCTCGACCACGCGGCCCACCGGCTCGCCCTGGCGCTCCACGATCTCGCGCATCGCCGTCAGCTGCTGAATGGTGCGGAGCAGGCTCTGCTGGAGCTGGAAGATCGGCGTACCTGCATCGGTCAGCCGCTCGATCAGCGCCGGCAGCTTCTTCACCGCCCCGCTGATCGTCGCATCGATTGCCTCGTCCACGGCATCGGCCGAAACATCGCCGACGATCGCCGCGACATCCTCGGCCGTCACCCGCTCCGTGCCATAGGCATAGACGCACAGCTTCTCCACCTCGCCGCGCGAAGCCATGCGGTTCGCGCCAAGCCGGCTCTTCAGCTCCTCGCGTCCCTCGCGATCGATCTGGAGACCCGCCCGGGCGAACTCTTCGTCGATCATCCGGTCGAGCGCCCGCCCTTCGTCCTGATAGCACGGTAGGGCGATGGCGAATTTCGCCCGCTCCACACCGAGGCGCAGCGCGGCGTTCTTCTTCAGCTCGCCCGCTTCGACGATGAGGATCGCACCTTCCAGCTTCTTTTCAGAAAGCGTCGTGACGGCTTCCGACAGCGCCTTGCCGGTGCCCGCACCGCGCACACGGATCAGCCGTGTGCCGCCGAAGAGCGAGACGGTCAGCGCCTCATCGTAGAGCCGGCCTATATCCTTTTCAAGCTCGTCGGCCGAGAGGCTGACACTCGCGAAGGGATCGCTCGGATCGACGCCCGAATGGCCGGCTATCGTGCTCGCCCGCTCCGAAACGAGACCCGGATCGGGCCCGTAGAGGAGGATGACCGGATAGGAAAAGTCCGGCCGCGACAGAAAGGCATCGACCTCGCCGGCTTTCTTCTGGGCCATGACGAACCTCTCACGCCGCGACTAGGCGGACCGAAATCAGTAGCCTTCCTGCTGAAGGAGCGTCGCGATCGCGACCTCGAGCTGCGCGGCGGCTTCCTTGCCGGCCTGCTGGCGGGCGTCGAGCAGCGCGCGCTGGGCCTGATAGAGCTGAGCCGTGCGATCGTAGGGCGTAATGACCTTGCGCTGGCCGCCGCCGATCGTCTGGTTGTCGGAGAGACGAACCACGCTGTAGGTCACTGTCAGATCGTAGATCGCCGAACGCGGAACGCCGCCGGTCTCGATCGAGATACCCCGCTCCACGCCGGTCGCGTCCAGCTGAACCACGTAAACCGGCTCGGCGACGCGCGCACCCGCATTGAGGCGCGAGAGAAGTTCGTTTCGCACGATCTGCGCAGTACGGGTGTTCGACTCCTGGATCGCAATCCGGCCTCTCAGGCTTGCAAGGCGCGCGGCAGAAACACCGTCAGCAGCGGACGCGTCAGCATAGAGCGGGCGTGCCGTGCAGGCGGAGAGCGCACCGAGGCCCGCGACGACGGCAAGCGCCACGCCGCAGCGCTTGAAACGATCAGACGACCACATTCACGATTCTCCCCGGCACCACGACCAGCCGCTTGGGCTCCCCGCCGTTCAGCGCCTGCTGCACGACCTCGGCGGCAAGCGCTGCCTGTTCGATGTCAGCTTTGCTGGCCTCGGCGGGGACGGTCAAGTCGCCACGCTTCTTTCCGTTGATTTGCAAGGGAAGTGTGACGCTGTCGTCGCGCAACAGCTCCGGCTCGATCACAGGCCAGCTCTGCGCCGAGACGAAATCGTCGTGCCCGAGCAGTGTCCAGCACTCCTGCGCCAGATGCGGCATCATCGGCGCGATCAGCCGCACGAGCATATCGAGCGCCGATGCTGCAGCCGCCTTCGTATCGGCATCAGCTTCGCCCAGCTTGGAGAGCGGGCCGGCCAGAACGTTGACGACTTCGTGGATACGCGCGACCGCCTTGTTGAAACCGAGCCGCTCGATATCGGACTCGACGCCATGCGCGGCGCGATGCGCGGCTTTGCGGATGTCGAGCCCTGGCTGCGCTTCGGGATCGCTCACCGCACCGGCATCGGCGACATTAGGTGCGGCTTCGCTGACAAGACGCCACAAGCGCTGAACGAAGCGGAAGGACCCTTCAGCGCCGGCCTCGGTCCAGATCACGTCGCGATCGGGCGGCGAGTCCGACAGCACGAACCAGCGCGCGGTGTCGGCACCGAACCGGCCGATGATATCCTCGGGGTCCACCACGTTCTTCTTCGACTTCGACATCTTCTCGATGCCGCCGATGGCGATCTCGGCCCCAGTCGAAATACGCGTCGCGACGCGCTTGCCGTCCTCTTCGACGATATTCACATCGGCGGGCGAGACCCATTCGCGGCCGTCCTTATAGGTCTCGTGAACGACCATACCCTGCGTGAAGAGGCCCTTGAACGGCTCGTCGAGATCGACATGCCCGGTCGTCTTCATGGCGCGCACGAAGAAGCGCGAATAGAGGAGATGCAGGATCGCATGCTCGATGCCGCCGATATATTGGTCGACCGGCAACCAGGCGTTCGCAACGTCCGGCACGGTCGGCGTCTCGGCGCGCGGGGCGGTGAAGCGGGCGAAGTACCAGGACGAATCGACGAATGTGTCCATCGTGTCCGTCTCGCGCAGTGCCTCGCCGCCGCATTGCGGGCAGGAGGTCTTGCGCCAGGTCGGATGCCGGTCGAGCGGATTGCCCGGCTTTTCGAAATCGATGTCCTCGGGCAGTTCGACGGGCAGGTTCTCGCGTTTCTCCGGCACGACGCCGCAGGCTTCGCAATGAATGACCGGGATCGGGCAACCCCAATAGCGTTGGCGGGAAATGCCCCAGTCGCGCAGACGGAAATTGATCTTCCGCTCGGCCTGTGGTTTGCCGGCTAAGTCAGTCCCTTCCAGCCGGTTCGCGATATCCTCGAAGCCCTCCTCCGGCGTCTTGCCGTCGAGAAACTCGGAATTGAAGAGAACGCCATCGCCGTCATAGGCTTCGGAATAGATCGTGAAGACCGTCGGATCTTCCTTCGGCGGCAGCACGACGGGCTTCACCGGTAGCTCGTATTTCCGCGCGAAATCGAGGTCGCGCTGGTCGTGGGCCGGGCAGCCGAAGATCGCGCCAGTGCCGTAGTCCATCAGCACGAAATTCGCCACATAGACCGGCAGTTTCCAGTTTGGATCGAAGGGATGCACCGCTTCGACGCCAGTCCGGTAACCCTTCTTCTCCGCCGTCTCCAATGCCTCGGCGCTCGTGCCCGAACGCCGGCATTCGGCCGCGAATTCGGCAAGCTTCGGATCGCTTTCGGCAAGCTTCAGCGCCAGCGGATGATCCGCTGCGACCGCCAGGAAGGAGGCACCGAACAGGGTATCGGGACGGGTCGTGAACACCGTCAGCTCGTCGAAGCCTTCGGGCTTGCCGTCTTCGGCCAGCGGCCAGCGGACCATCAGGCCCTCCGACTTGCCGATCCAGTTCTTCTGCATCAGCCGGACCTTTTCCGGCCAGTTCGGCAGATGGTCGAGCGCCTGAAGCAGGTCCTCGGCGAAATCGGTGATCTTGAAGAACCACTGGGTGAGTTCGCGCTGCTCGACGAGTGCGCCGGAGCGCCAGCCGCGGCCGTCCTCCACCTGCTCATTGGCGAGCACGGTCATGTCGACCGGGTCCCAGTTCACCTTCGACTTCTTGCGATAGGCGAGCCCTGCATCGAGGAAATCGAGGAACAGCATCTGCTGGCGGTGGTAATATTCGACGTCGCAGGTCGCGAATTCCCGGGACCAGTCGAGCGAAAGCCCCATCGACTTCAGCTGGGTGCGCATGGACGCGATGTTTTCGTAGGTCCACTTCGCCGGATGCACCTTGTTCTGCATCGCCGCGTTTTCCGCCGGCATTCCGAAGGCGTCCCAGCCCATCGGATGGATCACGTTGAACCCTTGCGCCCGCTTGTAGCGCGCCACGACGTCGCCCATCGTGTAATTGCGCACATGGCCCATATGGATGCGCCCCGAAGGATAGGGAAACATCTCGAGCACATAGTATTTTTCACCCGGCGCATCGGTCTTCGTCTCGTAGAGACCGGCCTCGTCCCAGGCTGCCCGCCAGCGAGGTTCGACGGCGCGCGGATTATATCGTTCGGTGGTCATGAAGCGTCGCGATCTTTGGGCCGTGTCGACCGGCCTTTTGGAATAAGTCAGCGCTGACTTATCCTTTTCGCGATGGCGAATTCAACCTGATACCGCAATGTGCCGCCGCCACTCTCGATCAACGTGCCATGGCCGCGTTGAGAGATGCGACGATATCTTGGGTCGGCAGGATCAGTTTCATCGGGCTGATCTTCGTCGAGGCAAAGCCGAAGCGCCTGTAGAATGCCGATGCTTCCTCATCGATGGCATCGACCACGACAGCCCGAAATGCCACGGCCTGTGAGGCCGAAGCAGCATTGCGAAGCGCGTTCGAAAGAAGTGCTTTGCCAATGCCTTTGCCCTGCAAATCCTGCGCAACGGCGAGACGGGCGAGCAAGGCAACCGGAATTTCAGACGGAGACCCGTGAGGCGCGACCTTCTTCGGCGCCTCCTTTCGCAGGATCATCCCCGCACACAAGGCATAGAAAGCCCGAACTTTCCTGTCCTCATCGCAGATGACGAAGGTGCGAGAAAAGTTGTTGGCCTGATTATGGAAGGCGAGCTCGGTGAGCCATGAATCCATGACCGGCTTCCCGCTTGAAAAGCCGGCCGGATCGTGCGCTTCGTTCAAAGGTTCAGGCGCGTAGAGCCCTAGTCGTTTGAAGTCGCCCACGCATTCTCTTCCGCAAACAGATCGACCAGTGCCGGATGGGTCTTCGCAGGCTGGGACAGGGTTTCGGATACGGAATCGAACAGCTTCGCATCGAGATGCATGAAACGCTGATCCATCAAAGACTTCTGGGCGCTATACATGGCTGACTCCATCACGAAATTGGAAAGGCTCTTTCCGCAAACGGCGGCGGCCCGGCGGATCAGTTCGAGATCAGCCGGCGCGATACGAGCCGTGAATGTTTCATCTTTTTTTGCGGCAGACATAACCATATCCTTCATGACCATCCGGTCATGCTCAGTGCCAAGGCGTTCGGCTTCAAGCGCTATCAGCGCCGAACCGATTATCACGAGAAACCTGTACTGACAATGTATGAACGAACGATGAGTTTAACAGAGCCGCTACCTCTCACGGGTTTGTGTTGCACCGCCAAATTTTAAAGGCAGAAGCACGCATGGGGATAACTCTTTAGCAAACGCAGCTTTCGCTGCGTTTGCTAAAGAGCCTTCTTCAGACGCATCGGGGCTGGAGATTGCCACCACCCGTGCGATAAGAGAGGCCCATCTTAAAAGCTTCTGCGAGGAGTTTCGTGTCCACCGCCGACCAATATCAAACCGTGACTGCCGCAATCGCGAAGGCCGTGACCGATGCCGGGCGAGAGCCGGACAGCGTCGCCCTGGTCGCGATTTCGAAGACCAAAGGCGAGGACGAGATCGTCCCGGTTCTCGAAGCCGGGCAGCGCATCTTCGGCGAGAACAAGGTGCAGGAAAGCCAGGCGAAATGGCCGCCTCTGCGCGAGCGCTTCACGGACATCGAACTGCGCCTCGTCGGCCCGCTCCAGTCGAACAAGACCGGCGATGCCGTCGCCCTTTTCGATGTGATCGAAAGCGTCGACCGGGAAAAGATCGCCCGCGAGATCGCCAAGGAAATCAAGAAGCAGGGACGGACCCCGCGTCTCTACGTCCAGGTCAACACGGGCGAAGAGGAACAGAAGGCGGGTATCCTGCCGAAAGAAGCCGTTGCATTCGTTGAGCGGTGTCGCTCCGAGCATGGCCTGACGATCGAGGGCCTCATGTGCATCCCCCCGGTCGATGAAAACCCCGGTCCGCACTTCGCGCTTCTCGCCAAACTCGCGGGCGATGCCGGCGTCGAGAAGCTCTCAATGGGCATGAGCGGCGATTACGAGACCGCCATCCAGTTCGGCGCGACGAGTGTGCGTGTCGGTTCGGCGATCTTCGGCGAGCGGGATTATTCGGGAAGCTGATCCGCCCGCGTTTCACGTGAAACGGTGACGCGCGCGATCACTCGAAGCGGATACGATGCAGCGAGGCGCCGTTCGCCTTCAGCCAGGCCCGGCCCTCGTCCATCCTCGGACAGAGATCGCGGCAAACCGCCCAGAAGGCCGCCGAGTGGTTCATTTCCTTGAAATGCGCCACCTCGTGCGCGGCGAGATAGTCGAGGACGTAGGGCGGCGCCATGACGATGCGCCAGGAAAACGAAAGCCGGCGATCCGAGGTGCAGGATCCCCAGCGGCTCACCGTATCCTTGAGCGCCACCGCCTTCGGTGAGAGACCGACGCGGGCGGAATGAGTGTCGACCGCTGCCATCAGATCGGCCTTCGCTTCCTTGCGCAGGAAATCCTTCACCCGCCGGCCGAAATGTTCCGGCATACCGCCGATACTGAGTTCACCCAGTTCGGCATCAAGCCGCGACACCCGCCGGCCGCCGCTATGGACCAGCCTCACCGTGTCGCCGCGCAGCGGAATCGACCCTCCATCGGCAACGAACACCGGAGCGACCGAGCCGCCTGCCCGCTCGGCGATCCAGTCACGGTGGCGCGTTATGAAATCCGACAAGGTCTTCTTGCGCGTGCGCGGCGGGACGGTGACCACCGCACCGCCATCGGGTGCAATCCGCAGGATCAGCCGCTTGGCGCGGGCGTTTTCGCGCACCGTGAGCGGCACTTGCCGCCCGCCGGCCTCGACGAAATCAGGCACGGGCGAGGCTTCGGCACGCCGATAGAGACTGCGGAGTTTGAGCGGCATGGGTCTGAAGTCGCGAATGATTCGTCCGGTCATCCGAAGATAACACGGCAATCGAGTCGCTCCCATGGCGGCAGTATCCGGGCCGGCGCTCCGTCCCCAATTGAGATCGCCTGATGCTGCAGAGGCCAAAAGAAAAGGCGGCACCGCGAGGGCACCGCCTTCATTATCGAGTTGCTCCACATCCGGATGAGACCGGGCGGGGCGACATCGTGAGGATCAAGCCGGATGGCCGTCGACCACAGGGCCATCATCGCTGCGGGTCTCGCGCGAGCGGCGGTCCTTCATGAAGCGATCGAACTCTTCCTGATCCTTCGCCCGGCGCAGTTCGCGAGCATAGGCCTCAAATTCGGCCGAAGCCTCGTGCAGCTTGCGGCGCTCCTCGTCGAGACGCTTCAGCTCGGCGTCGCGCCAGTCGTCGAAGGCTACATTACCGGTGCGCGGTGCACCGAAGGACGAAGCATCGAAGCCTGCGCGCTTCAGACCGCCGAAGAAGCGATCGGTCGATGTATTGACGTCGCGCTTGAAGGCGTCGAGGCGATCGCCCCAGAGAATATAGGCAAGAACGGCCAGGCCAAGTGGCCAAAAGACAAAGAAACCGCCAACCATCAGGGCGATCGTTGCTGGCGTCCAGGCCGGCCGAATCAGGGCGCGTGAAGTCATGGAGATCCCGTTCCTTTCGAAAATCGGCGACGATGGCAAGCATCGTCCGCCCGAAGAGCATGTTCGTCTGTATTTCCTCCCTGATGTGGTGATTGCGGACAGTGCGTTCAATCACCGCGGCCAATAAATTCGACCGAAAGAGGGAACCTGTTCTTCGCAACGCCTGCGCGGCGACGGAGCCCAAGATCTCGGGCACCGTCTTCCACCTCAGCGACAGCCCGGCTATTCCTCGTCCATGACAGCGTTCGCCATTGTTTCCGGACTCTTCTGGAGCGCCTTTCTCGCGGCTACCATTCTGCCCGGCGCATCGGAGGTCGTTCTCATCGCCGCACTCGTGGAGACAGAGATCAATCCGGTGGTCGCCGTCCTCGTCGCGGGCACGGGCAATACCATGGGCTCGATCGTCAATTGGGCGATGGGCCGCTATTTCGCGCGCTATGCCGACCGGAAATGGTTTCCCGTTCCCAGGCCTGCCCTCGCAAAGGCGGAAACGGTCTTCAAACGCTATGGTGTCTGGAGCCTGCTGTTTGCCTGGTGGCCCTTCGGCGGCGACGCGCTCACACTCGCCGCTGGTTTTTTGCGCGTGAGCCTGCTCACCTTCACAGTTCTCGTCGGTGCGGGGAAATTCGCACGTTATGCAGCCGTAGCGGCCGCTACGATGGGCACGAACCTTTATTTTTCCTGATCGAGCAGCGTTTGGACGCATCAATTTTGCTCACCCGTGAGCATTCATCTTCACCCACCAAATCACGCCGGTGTGATCAGCCTCAGTTACTATTTTTTAGGGCGCTAATAGTTTCCTTGGCTTACATTTAGACGACGAAAAGGGTCCGGCGTGAAAGCTCTTTCCTCTTCAGCCCTGCAATTTCCAGATGCATCGCTCCACAGGTCGCCGACGCGCGCGTATCTACTGCTCGCGCTATCGCGCTCGCGACAGTCCCAGCTCGCTTCATTCTCCCGCGCAACGAAGGGTGCTGCAGGCGTCGAGTTCGCGATCATACTGCCACTCTTCCTCTTGATCCTCTTTGCAGTTGCCTTTTTCGGCATTTATATCGGCCTCTCCCATTCCCTTCAGGCGATGTCCGCCGATGCAAGCCGCTATGCCATGGTCGGTCTCGATGCCGATGAACGGCGAGCCCTTGTCGATGCGGCCATCGCCAATTCCTCGCAACAATACGCGCTGATCAACCGGGATCTTCTCACCTACGAGGTAGAGGAAGACGGTCACTGGCTCACGGTCAATGTCGCCTACGACGTGTCCGGCTTCGGGCTTCCCGCCATCGTGACCGAGCCGCTGGGCCGGATCGACAGCCTTCAGCGTTCGGCAACGGTACTCCTGCCATGATCTCCCCGACCCGCTTCTTTGGCGCTGGTTCCCAAGACGGGAATATTGCCATCACTTTCGCCCTCATGCTGCCCGTCGTCCTCGGTTTCGGGAGCTATGCCACCGATCTCGGTCTTGCCTATGTGGAGAGGCGCGCGCTCCAGGCAGCCAGCGACGCGGCCGCGCTCGCGGCGATCCGCCATCCTGACGATGCAGAGGCCGTCGCTGCGAAGGTCTTTGCGGCCTCCTCCCAGGAGAACGTCACCTTCGATCTCGTCTTCGGTTCTTATGATGCGTCAAGGCCGCGTGACGAGCGCTTCCAGCCAGGTGTTTCCAGCGCCCTGCCCGTCGTCCGGATCGAAGCGCGCAAGCCGCACACCTATTTCCTCGCCCGCGCTCTCGGCATCCACGGCACCGACCTCGCCGTGCGCTCTGACGCCGCGATCGATGCACTCGTCGCGTTTCAAGCCGGAAGTCGCCTCGCCAGCATCGATCCCACCTTGCTGAATACGATACTCGACGAGGCGATTGGCGCCAAACTTTCCCTGGATGTCCTCGATTACAGCAACCTCGCCCAAGCGACCGTCGCACTCGGCGATCTCATGCCGAACACTCTTGCCGACGCGTCGGGACCACAGAATTTCGGGGCCGGTATCCAGACGGAAATGCCTGCGTCGGATCTGCTGTCGGGCCTTTCAGATGCACTCGCCGACGATGGGAGGGCAATGGCGGCGGCCTCGATGCGCAAGGCCGCGCAAAGTCCGCTGGCGCTCAACGCGCGACTCCGGGTCTCCGATCTGATCGATCTTCGCAGCGGCGACCTCTCGATCTCACGAAACAAAGCCGCTGAAATCCTGAACACCCGGCTATCCGCACTCGATGTCATCGACGCGGTCGTCCGGCAGGCCGCGTCCGGCCACAGTGCGTCGTTCGATCTCGTTCTGCCGATGCTCGGCGCCGTCGACATCGACGTTCTCATCGGGGAAGCGATGAAATCGACCCCGGCGCTTGCCGTCGCGTCGCTGGGCCAGGGGGTCGAAACCGGTCAGGCAAAGCTTCGCTTTCACACTGAAACGACAAATCCTCTCGACGGTCTGGGCATCGGTCTCGACATTCCGATCGAAGCGATCCTCGCCGGTGGCCGTGCTGAAATCGCCGCCATCAACTGTTCGTCTGACCCGAACAATCAATCGGTGACCATCGCCGTAACGCCGGGACTGGCCCGGTTCTCCCTCGGGCGATGGACGAAACCCCTCCAAGAGATCGCGATGAACGATCGCCTCGCATATACTCCGATAGTGGAGGCGATCATCGCCACGGTCGAAGCCCGCGGCAATCTCGCCGTCGAAAATGTCGAGCCCATCCTCGTCACCTTTACAGGCGCCGATATCGCCAGTGGAAAGACAAAGACGGTCGAAACCACGGCGTTTATCTCAAGCCCCATGTCGAGCCTTTTTCGCGAAACCGAACTTACGGCACGGGTCGGCTTGCTGGGGCTTTCCACCGGATCGCTGACCGCTTCCATTCATGATGCGCTTGCGTTTGCCGCAACGCCCCTCGACGCGCTCCTGGGGGATATCCTCAAGGTCGCAGGGATCGGCCTTGGGGAGATCGACGTAAAGGTCAGCGACGTCCTGTGCCGCAATGCGAGGATCGTCGGCTGACGAGCTCCATCCTTTGATCGACCCACCGGTTCAATTCGCGCTTCCCCCGCTCGCCCAGTCCGGCATCTCGCCGACCGTAACGCCGAAGAGCGTCGTCAGTACGAGATAGCCAACGGTCGAGACGATGAGCAGCGCGGCGAGATTGTGCCAGATGCCGTAGCGGACCATCTGCGGGATCGAGACATGGCCGGACG
The DNA here is from genome assembly GCF_040239565.1 of Fulvimarina thalattae. Taxonomy (NCBI): domain Bacteria; kingdom Pseudomonadati; phylum Pseudomonadota; class Alphaproteobacteria; order Hyphomicrobiales; family Aurantimonadaceae; genus Fulvimarina; species Fulvimarina thalattae. The sequence goes on along the minus strand of NZ_JBEHWS010000001.1, from coordinate 76,579 downwards.
AGAAGACGAGCGCGTTCGGCGGCGTCGCCACTGGCATCATGAAGGCCATGGAGGCAGAAAGCGCCGCCGGCACCGCCAGCATCAGCGGGTTCTCGCCGATATCCATCGAAAGCGCGGCGAGTAGCGGCAGGAAGGTCGCCGCCGTCGCCGTGTTTGAGGTGAACTCGGTCAGCAGCAGCATGATCGTCGCCACCACGAGGACCAGCACGATCATCGGCAGAGCCCCGGCGAAACCGCCGATCGCCGAACCGATCCACTCGTCGAGACCGGTGCCGGTGACTGCCGCCGCGAGGCTGAGGCCACCGCCGAACAGGATCAGGACGCCCCAAGGCAGTTTCGCTGCCGTCCTCCAGTCGAGGAGGCCGATGCGCGTGCCCTCTTCGTCCTTGCTGGATGTCGGTATGATGAAAAGCAGAAGCGAGGCGCCGATGGCAATCGCGGCATCATCGAGCTCCGGCACGAAATTTTGGAGCCAGGAGCGCAAAATCCAGAGAACCGCAGCACCGGCGAAGACCGCGCCGACGATCATTTCCGCCCGCGACATGGACCCGAGCCCTGTCAGTTCCTTCTTGATCACCTCCTGCGCGCCTTCGATCTCGTCCTTCTTCAGGCCGATCGCGAAGCGCGTGAGCAGAAACCAAGAAATCCCGAGCATCAGGATTGCGACGGGGACACCGATCAGCATCCAGCGGCCGAAGCCGAGATCGTAGCCGTAGTTCTGGCTGAGCGTTCCGGCGAGAAGGGCATTGGGCGGCGTGCCGATGAGCGTCGCGACACCGCCGATCGAGGCGGAATAGGCGACGCCCAGCAAGAGCGCGAGGGCGAACTTCTTCGCTTCTGTGTCCGACCCCGTCTCGTCGGTCACCAGCCCCACGACCGAGAGAGCAATCGGCAGCATCATCACCGTCGTCGCCGTGTTCGAGACCCACATGGATAGAAAGGCCGTCGCCAACATGAAGCCGCCGACAATGTGGTGCTGGCGGGAGCCGGTCCGGAAAACGATGTTGAGCGCGATCCGCCGATGCAGGTTCCAGCGCTCCATGGCGCCGGCCAGCATGAAGCCGCCCATAAAGAGAAAGATCGTCGGATCGGCATAGGGCGCGGCGGCATCGTCCATTGAGGTCGCGCCGGTAAGCGGGAAGAGGACGAGCGGCACGAGGGCCGTCGCCGGCACGGGGATCGCCTCGGTGATCCACCAGACGATCATCAGGCTCGCCACCGCCACCACGCGCCAAGCCTCGATTGCGAGCCCATCCGGCGGCGGCAGAATCAGAAGGACTACGAAAACGGCGAGGCCGATCAGCATCGGCAGGAGCTTCAGCGACCCGGTCGCGCCCTCCTCCTCCGGCGTTTCACGTGAAACATGGTCGTTGTTATCTGCCGCGCGATCGCTCGTTGCCATCCCTTGCCGCCCTTCGCCAAGTGTCTGCTACCGCACATGAAACTGGCGGCAGGAAAGGTTGCGACAAGAGGTCCGGAGCCAGAAGCCTGTCAGGCGCGCTTTCTCCATGTCGCGCTCAAGCGTGAGCGCCCTGTCGTTCCGCTGTCGCAAAACTCCTCTATCTGCTCTCCAGAACGCAGGCTCCACAGCATCATCGGAGGATCATCATGCGCGCGACCTTCACCCTGGCGGCTACGCTCTCCAGCTTTGCCCTACTCCAGCCCGCAATTGCCCAGGATCAGGCAACGCCGACGGGTGTCGCGGCGCCCACTTCCGCCGAGATCGGAGCGCGACCCGGCTACCTCGTCGATCAGCTCGAAGATAGCGAACTGAAGACGAAGCTCTCGGCCTGTCTCGGTCAGCCGATGGAAGCGAACGACTGGTCGATCGGCCATCGCGGCGCACCGCTCCAATTTCCCGAGCACAGCCGAGAATCCTATACGGCGGCGGCCCGCCAGGGTGCCGGCATCATCGAATGCGACGTCGCCTTCACGAAGGATCGCGAGCTCGTCTGCCGCCACGCTCAGTGCGATCTCCATACGACGACGGATATCCTCACCCGGCCCGAACTCGCCGCGAAATGCACGACACCCTTTGCGGCAGCGACCGGCACGGGAGAAGGCGAGGAAGCTCAGGCGAAGTGCTGTACGTCCGATCTGACCCTCGCCGAATTCCAGAAGCTCAACGCCAAGATGGATTCCTTCGATCCAGCCGCGGAAACCGCCGAGGACTATCAGGGCGGCCTCGCAGAATGGCGCACCACGCTCTATTCGCCGGGCACGCTGATGACCCATGCCGATTCGATCGAACTCATCAAGTCGCTCGGTCGCAAGTTCACGCCTGAGCTGAAGGGTCCCGAAGTCGAGATGCCGTTCGAGGGCGAGTATAGTCAGGCAGACTACGCCCGGCAGATGATCCAGGACTACATCGACGCGGGCGTCTCGCCCAGCGACGTCTATCCCCAGTCCTTTAATCTCGAGGACGTCAAATTCTGGATCGAGGAATTCCCCGAATTCGGCCAGCAGGCCGTCTTCCTCGACGATCGCGACGAAACGCTCGAAGGCTTCGACCCCATGCAGCCGGACACGTTCGAGCCGTCGATGCAGTCACTCGCCGATGACGGCGTACGGATCATCGCCCCGCCGCTCTGGATGCTGGTCACCGCCGAGAACGGCGAGATCGTCCCTTCGCCCTATGCCGAAGCCGCCAAAGAGGCCGGTCTGGACATCATTGCGTGGTCGCTGGAACGCTCCGGTCCCCTCGCGGAAGGCGGCGGCTGGTACTACCAGTCGATCAACGACATCACGACAACCGACGGAGACATGTTGAAGCTTCTCGATGTCCTCGCAAGCGATATCGGCGTGCGGGGTGTTTTCTCGGACTGGCCGGCCACGACCACTTTCTTTGCCAACTGCATCGAATCCGCCGAAAATAAGGCGAAGGCGAATTGACTCGGCATGAAAATCGAAGATAAACTTTTGATGACAGAGGAACGATCGGTTAACCAACGGGGTTTCTCTTCCGTCTTCTGCAAATCAGGACGTTGACGACCGCGATGACCTTATCTTTTCTTCGCAGCCGCGTTCTTGAACGCGCCCCCGAAACGCACATCGCTGGCAGGACGGCGACGGCTCCGTCCATTCCGGGCGTGCCAGCCGAAACCGAGACGCGGCGTACGCGCCCGTTTTCTCAGCCAACCGATGTCAACGCTCTCTATCGTGCTGCGGACGCTGCCGGTGGAGCAACGGCGATGGCGCTCGCCGACTGATACCGCTGGGCGAATGAGTTGATTCTTCGGGCTAATCGACGCCCAGTAATCGGCTCATACGTCGCTCGAGCTTCTGGCAGACATACGGTGATGGGGCGCCATGAGCGCCCCTTTTCATGTCCGGTACCGCCTGAGTGCCGTTCACGTGTCAACGTCCGCCGATATCGCGTCCCCGGACAAATGACCAGGCGGCACGAGTCAGGCCTCTACCGGCGACCGGCGACCGGCGACCGGCGAACATTTGAAAGCGGCTGCTTTCGACTGTCGAGCGATGTTATTCGGCCGCCGCGCGTTTCGGCTGCACTTCGGCCGTATAATCCTCGATCAGCTGCCGTGTGATCTCGCCCGGCGTGAAGCGCCAGTCGGCGATCTCCGAGACCGGCGTCACCTCGGCGGCCGTGCCGCAAATGAAACATTCGGAAAAGCCATCCAGCTCGTCCGGCATGATCGCCCGCTCGATCACCTCGTAACCACGGCGCTTGGCCAGCTGGATCACCGTCTGCCGCGTGATACCATTGAGGAAGCAGTCCGGGTCCGGCGTGTGGATGACGCCGTCCTTCACGAAGAAGATATTGGCGCCGGTCGCCTCGGCCACCCGGCCGCGCCAGTCGAGCATCATCGCATCGGAATAGCCTTTGTCTTCCGCCGCATGTTTGGAGATCGTGCAGATCATGTAGAGGCCGGCGGCCTTCGCGCGCGAGGGCGCCGTCATCGGGTCAGGCCGGCGATATTCGGCGAGATCGAGCCGAATGCCCTTCATCCGCTGCTCGGGATCGAAATAGCTCGGCCAGATCCAGGAGGCGATGGCGACGTTGATCGTGTTCTTCTGGGCCGAAACGCCCATCATCTCCGAGCCGCGCCAGGCGACCGGGCGAATATAGGCATCCGTGTAGCCCTGGCGTTTCAAAAGCTCGTTGGTCGCTGCATCGATTTCGTCGGCGCTGAAGGGCAGCTTGAAGCCGAGGATACGGGCCGATTCGATCAGGCGATCGGTGTGCTCGCGCAGCTTGAACACCTCGCCGCCATAGGCCCGCTCGCCTTCGAACACCGAGCTTGCATAGTGAAGGCCATGAGTCAGGACGTGGACCTTGGCGTCCTTCCACGGCACGAAGGCGCCGTTCATCCAGATTTCGCCGTCGCGCTGATCGAACGGAACACTGCTCATGGTCTAAGATCCTCCGGCGCCCGGAAATGGAAGGGCGCATATGAAATCGTCAAAATTCACGCCGAATTCGGCCTTGAAACCGACCCCTGTCATGGGGGCGCCGGTCATTCCAATGGCGGATGCTAAGCCGCACCCTATCTCGGATTGAACCCGACTGGGCGGACCGGACATGGCCCGTCATCATTGTCTCGACACCCTCGCGGCCCATGCTGACCGCGCAGTTTTCAACACCTGCGCAAGTGTGTAACGTGGTCCGAAAAATGCGTCAATAGTGCTGACCTATTTCATGAACAATCCTGTTGCAAACGGATCAAACCTTGAGCAAGCGGACGCGATCGTCGCCGAGCCGCTGGAAACGCTCGGCGAAGTCGATTTCCGCTTTATCGAGCTGATGTTCTTTGCCTATCGCCAGTTCACGGCAGACGCGGACGCGATCCTCGCCTCTTACGGCTTCGGCCGGGCGCATCACCGCATCCTGCATTTCGTCAACCGATCGCCCGGCATCACCATCGCAGAGCTTCTGGAACTCCTGAAGATCACCAAGCAGTCCCTCTCGCGGGTGCTGCGCCAGCTGATCGACGAGGGCTTCGTCGCCCAGCTTCCCGGCGAGGAAGACCGCCGTCAACGCCGACTTTATCCGACCCCCAAGGGCCGCGAACTTACCCTCGAACTCTCGCGCCAGCAGGCAAAACGCCTCGACGCGGCCATCGCGAAGATTGGACCGGACGGCGTCGGGGCCGTGGCCCATTTCCTCGCCCAACTCGGCGGCAGCGAGCCACCGGCCCGCAACTGGCTGGAGAGCCGCGTCTGGAACGAAGGACCCATCAAATGAGCGAAGCACCGCTGGCAGAGCGAGAAACCCTCGAAGATGGCGCACCGCATATCCTCATCGTCGACGACGACAGGCGCATCCGCTCGCTGCTCTCGCGCTTTCTCGCCGAAAAGCGCTTTCGGGTCTCCACGGCGTCCGATGCGGCCGAAGCACGCCGTATCCTCAGCGGGCTAGATTTCGACCTGATGATCGTCGACGTGATGATGCCCGGCGAGAACGGGCTCGATCTCGTCCGGTCCCTGCGGCAGACGCGGGATTGTCCGATCCTCATGCTCACCGCTCGCTCGGAGATCGACTCCCGTATTGAGGGCCTTGAAGCCGGCGTCGACGATTATCTCGCCAAGCCCTTCGATCCGCGCGAACTGCTCTTGAGGCTCAACAACATCCTGAAGCGCGGCGCCGGCCAGGCGCCGGTGACCATCGAAACCGTCTGCTTCGGCCCCTTCGCCTTCAACCTGTCGCGCCGCGAACTGAAGCGCGGCGGCGAGATCGTGCGCCTCACGGACCGCGAACAGGATATCATGGCGCAATTTGCAGCCAAGCCCGGCGAAACCGTGCCGCGCCTTGATCTTCTCGGCGAAGAGAACGAGATCGGCGAGCGTACGATCGACGTGCAGATCAATCGGCTGCGGCGCAAGATCGAACCCGATCCCGGCAATCCGCTCTGGCTGCAGACCGTGCGCGGCGTCGGCTATCGCCTGAACATCGATTGAGGGGTTTACCCCCATGACATTCATCGAGCGCATCCGAAAAGGCGGAAACGGCACGGCGAACGCCTTCGTCAGGGCCGCACGCTTCTCGCGCGACTGGATGCGGCGCTGGCCGGATGTCTGGGGCTGGCGCTGGTTGCGCCGGGTGCCGTTTCCCTCGCGCATCGATATCTGGCGCGGCCCGCTTCGGCCGGTTCCGCGCTTCTTCGCGCGCTATACACCCAAGAGCCTCTACGCGCGCTCGCTGATCATCATCATCACGCCGATGGTCATCCTGCAATGCGTCGTCACCATCGTCTTCATGGAGCGGCACTGGGCGCTGGTGACGGAGCGGCTGTCCGAGGCCGTGGTGCGGGACATCGCCGCGATCGTCGAGATGGTCGAGACCATTCCCGGCGAGGACGGCGGCGCGATCGCCACCCGGATCGCCCGGCAGGATCTCGATCTCAACGCTTCGATCATGCCCCTCGAGGCCCTACCGCCGCCGGCTCCGAAGCCGTTCTTCAACATTCTCGACAGCATTCTGTCGAGCGAGATCAGTGATCAGATCGGACGCCCGTTCTGGATCGACACGGTCGGCAATTCCAAGATCGTCGAGGTCCGCATCCAGCTGGAAGACAAGATCCTGCGCGTTTTCGCGCCGCGCAACTCGGCCTATGCCTCGAACACCCATATCTTCATCGTCTGGATGGTCATCACCTCGCTGGTCCTCCTCCTGATCGCGATCCTCTTCCTGCGCAATCAGATACGGCCGATCCAGAACCTCGCGACGGCCGCCGAAGGCTTCGGGCGTGGTCAGCCTCTGCCACCGGATTTCCGGCCACGCGGCGCCTCGGAAGTCCGGCGTGCCTCGATCGCCTTCATCCAGATGCGCGACCGGATCGAGCGGCAGCTCGAACAGCGCACCCAGATGCTGAACGGCGTCAGCCACGACCTGCGCACCATCCTCACGCGCTTTCGCCTGCAGATCTCCTTCCTCGGCGACGGTGAGGACGCCACAGAGCTGAACGCCGATATCGACGAGATGCAGCGCATGCTGGAAGGTTATCTCGCCTTCGCCAAGGACGAGGCAAACGAGGATGTCGGCGAGGTCGATATCGAGGAGATTCTGGAGCGCTTCCGCAGCGAAGCGCAGATGAAGAACAAGCGGCTCTCGATCCGCATCATCGGCGATCCCCGCCTCACCGTCCGGCCGGACTCCTTCCAGCGCATGGTCACCAATGTCGTCGGCAATGCCCTTCGCTATGCCGACAAGGTCGCCGTCGAGGCCAACCACCAGGGCCGTTGGCTGACGCTGGAGGTTGAGGACAACGGACCGGGTATTCCGCCGGACAAGCGCGAAGAGGTGTTCAAGCCCTTCGTGCGGCTCGACGATGCGCGCAATATCGATGCGGGCGGAACAGGTCTCGGCCTCGCCATTGCCCGCGACATCGCACGCGGGCATGGCGGCGATATTCTCCTGTCCGACAGCCGCATGGGCGGCTTGCGTGCATTGATCCGTTTGCCGGCTTAGTAGAGGCGCGGAAATTCAGTGTTTGCCGGCGTAATAAGCCGGCAAACTGTACTGAAAATCCCTGCTTTTAAGGGATTTCTCAAATCATCGGTCAGTAGTCCACGACGCCGTCGAGGGCGTAGTGCTTCACCGTCTTACGGTTCTCGATGAGCGTATCGATCGACGGCTCGGCCTTCAGGGCGCGGGCGATGGCGAGCTTGGTCGCCTCGTAATTGGTCCGGTAGAGATCGGCCTTATCGAGGTTCTCGTCTTCGGCACAGCGCGGGTCGAGCCAGATCGTGACGATCATGCAGATGTCGTCCACGATGTCCTTCGGGATTACGCCTTCGATGACGCAGTCGACGATGGCATCGCCGGTCGCTGCCTGCACGACGCCGCCGAGAAGCTCGACATAGGCTTCCGAATGGATTGTCGCCTTGGTGGTCATCATCGTCGCAGGGCGGACCATCTGATTGAGGTCACGCACCACGAACATGCGGGTATGGCCGACGGTCTGGCCGAGCATGCCGGCAAAGGCGTGGCCGACGGGTCCCGAGAGGGAGCCGATGACGATTTCGGGCATGGCGTCGGTCGCCTGACCCTCGGCTGCGAGAACGGTCGCCTCGCCGGTGCGCATGATGATGTCGGACACGCTGAAATTCCTTCGATGGGAGGGGGTCTGGCTCGCTCGCCTCCTGCAATCCGAGCCGCGTTTCGAGCGGGTCTTTAGGAGTTTTCGGGCCCATGGGACAAGAGCGCGCTGTAGGAAATTCTCACGCGCTTCGATGGGAGCCCAGATCGAGCGTACCGCCGGGCTCCAGCGCGATGAAGCGCTCGCAGGAAATGCCGCGTTCATCGAGCGTCTTCATCAGCCGGTCGCGCGGTTCAGAGCGCGCCTCGTCGGTCAGTTGGAACGTGCCCCAATGGATCGCGAGCGCCCGCTTCGCGTCGAGAGCCTCGAAGACCGAGACCGCCTCCTCCGGGTTCATGTGCTGCGGTTTCATGAACCAGCGCGGCGCATAGGCGCCGATGGGGATGAGGGCGAGGTCCGGCGCGCCGTGCAGCTTCCGAATTTCCTGAAAGATCGCGCCATCGCCATAACCGGAGTCTCCGGCGAAATAGACCTGTGCCGCCTCCGTCTTCAGGACGAAACCGCACCACAGCGCCATGCGGCGGTCGCGCAGGCCCCGTGAAGACCAGTGGTTGGCCCGCGTCAGCGCCACCGTTTGCCCTTTGCCGATATCGATCACATCACCCCAGTCCCCGGCCGTGACATCGATCCCGGGCACGGCCTCGCGCAAAAGCCGGTCATTGCCGAGGGCGGTGATCACACGCGGCCGAAACCGGTCGTCGAGGCGTTTCAACGTCGCCACATCGCAATGGTCGTAGTGGTTATGGGAGAGGAGAACGACGTCGATTTTCGGCAGGTTCTCGAACCGGATACCGGGCGGCGTTACCCGCTTCGGCCCGGCGAAACTGAATGGGCTCACGCGTTTCGAGAACACCGGATCGGTGAGGACATTGAGACCATCGACCTGCACAAGCACGCTGGCATGGCCGATGAGGGTCGCACGGCAGCCCGCGACATGCGCCTCCGGCTGTGCCGGCTCGACGAGAACGCTCTTCGGCCATTTGGCCCGCGTTTCCTTGAAACGCCAACGCAGGATATCGGCGAAAGATCGCTCGGCGGAAGGCTGGCCGGGGTTGAAGAAACAGGTCCCGTCGAAATGATCGCTGACCGGGCCGGAATAATACGGGTTCTTCATGCTCGCGCTCTCGATGTTAGGAAACCAGCCGTCGAGGGCACTAGCCGCTCGCACCACGCTCAGCCGCGCACGACATCCTCGTCTCGCCGCTCCAGCACCTCCACGTGATCGCCCACGTCGAACCGCCCTGCCCCGCGCGGCACCGCGTTCCAGCCAAAGAGCACCCCGGGCACCTTTCGGTTGGCGGAAAATCGCGTCTCGCGCAGAATTTCGAGCGGCTGCTCGCCGGTCACGACGCCGTCGAGCTGTTCCACCGTCGTCACCTTGCAACGCGCGCACGGCTTGACGAGGTCAAGGGTGACACTGCCGATGCGGATCGCCTTCCATTCGTCTTCGCGCCAAGGCCCACTGTCGTCGATGACGAGATTGGGCCGAAACCGGCTCATCGACACCGGTTCGTGGCCATCGTAGACCAGGCGGGCGTTGAGGTCGCGCAGCGAGTCCGTGGTGGCGATCAGCAGCGGATAGCCGTCGGCGAGCGAGACCGGGCTTTCGGCGGGGGCGAAATCCGGGTCCGCCACCCGCTCGAGCCGGTCCTGATAGACCAGCCGCACATCCTTTCCGAACCAGCGCGAGATGGCGACATTCGTCTCCTCGCCGGCAAGCGCCACATCGAGCTGATCTCGCCACAGGCGCGCTTCGATCCTCTCCGAACCATCGGGAAACGGCACGAAACGCTCTCCTTCATCACCGTAGGTCAGGATCACCCCGTCCTCTGTGGGCTCCGCATCGAGCCGCGCGAGCGCCGGCATTTCCCGCTGGGTCTGAAAGCGGCCATCGGCATCGACCAGCATCCAGCGGCGGTCACCCGAGAGTCCCTCGCGGCTCAGTTCCACCGCCTGAAGGCTGATCGCCCGCCCACCCTTCACCGGATGAATATGGATTGCGCCAAGTTTCATAAAAAAAATCATCCTGTGCCCAAGGGTATCATCGGCATCCGCCCGCGCTTTCGAGGCGACTTGATCCTTCACGTGGAATTGCGAATACGGTCAAGCGGAGGGTGATAGGGTCCCCTTCGGACCATTCGGCCCTCGAGACCCTTCGTCCCTTCACGCAATTTCGGACGAACCGCCTGACATCATCTCGGAATTGCACGTGAAAGAAGGTCGATCATGGCCAAAGGACAGATGCGCGGCAACAAGGAAATCCGCAAACCGAAGGCGGACAAGAAGGCTGCGAAGAGCGAAACGGCGATGCCGGCGACACCCGCCAAATTCTCCCGAGGCCAGGAAGAGAAGAAGAAGTAGGACCGCTTCGTTCCCTCCCCTCACAGGCAGGCGTCGTTCATTTCTGGATAAATCGTGGAGCGCGGACGCGACAGCCCCCGCTTGCTGGTGAAGGTCTTTCGGTGCCCGTCAAAACCTGAAGGTCAACTCGAAGCGTCCATCTCACACTATCCTCGCAAGGGGCGCCGCAGTCGAATGCGGCGTCCCATCCCGTTTGTCGCGCAGATCAACCGGCGAGATCGGCAAGCAGTCCGGCCGCCACCGTCAGACGCGGTACCGAGGCCTCCCCGCTGCCCGTAAGCGTGCGTATCTGATTGCTGATACGCTTTGTATGGTCGCCCTGATCCTCGCTCCATGCAGCGACCGGATCATCCGCATCGCCATAGCTCTTCAGCGCCGTCTCGGTGAGTTTGCGACGCGCCTCGGCGATCTGACTGCCGGAGCGATCGAGAGCGAGGATTTCGTAGTAGTCCGCCGCCTCGATGCCAAAGATCGCCGATTCCAGACGCCCGATCTCGAAGCGCTCCGTCATGCCGAAATAGGTCGCCATCACTGCTTCCGGCTGCTTTGCTGTTTCACGTGAAACAGCAGCGATATCGGGCACCAGCGCGACCAGAGGCAGGAGCGCGAGGTCTTCGGCCAGATCCTGCGGTACTCCGTCCGAGACCCATTTCTCGGCCCGCGCCTTGGTTTCGGCGCGCGAGGCATCCGAGGCAAGGTCGAGCAGCTTCGGCTTCAGCTGCTCCAGTGCATTGCGGCACTCGACCACGACGCCGGTGAGACCATCCGAGAAGCTCTCATTGCGCACGAACCAGCGGGTCGAGCGGCGCAGGAAGGCCGCCACGGCCTCATAGAGATCGTTCTGAAGCTGGCCGTCGATCTTGGTGTCGAGCTCGTCGATCCGATCATAGAGCGAGGCCGCATCCAGCCCGTCGCGGGCCGCCACGAAACCGCGGACGATTCGCGAAGGCGAGGCGCCCGTCGCCTCTCTCACCACCGTCAGGAAGGTCGGCCCGCAGCGATTGGCGAGTTCGTTGGACAGGATCGTCGCGACGATCTCGCGCTTCAGCCGGTGCCCCTCGATATCGCGCGCATAGTCCCGCCGCATTGGGCTCGGGAAGTAGTCGTGAAGCCGGTCCTCCAGGTAAGGATCGTCCGGAAGGTCGCTGTCCACCAGCTGGTCGAACAGCGTCAGCTTCGAATAGGCCAGCAGCACCGCGATTTCGGGCCGCGTCAGCCCGCCGCCCGTGGCCTTCAGATCGGCGATCGCGCCATCGGGGGGAAGCACCTCGACCGCGCGATCGAGATCGCCGGTCTCTTCCAGCGCGGCCATGAAGCGCGATTGCAGCGGCAGGATCGTATCGCCCTTGCGCGCGTCGAGAGAGATCGCCAACGTCTGCTCGTAATTGTTGACGAGCACGAGCTTGGAGACGTTCTCGGTCATCGAGGCGAGAAGCTTGTTACGCGCTTCGCGCTCCAGGCGTCCGTCCTCCATCGCCGATTTCAGGGCGATCTTGATGTTCACCTCGACGTCGGACGTGTTGACGCCGGCGGAGTTGTCGATGGCGTCGGAATTGATCCGGCCGCCGCCCCGCGCAAACTCGATGCGACCCCGCTGGGTGACGCCGAGATTGGCGCCCTCGCCCACGACCTTCGCCCGAACATCGTGGGCGGTGACACGAACCGCGTCGTTCGCCCTGTCGCCGACATCGGAATTCGATTCCGAGGCCGCTCGGATATAGGTTCCGATGCCCCCGAACCAGAGGAGATCGGCCGGGCTCTTGAGGATCGCGGAGATGATCTCCGGCGGCGTGCCGCTTTCCTTGTCGAAACCGATCGCCTCGCGCGCTTCCGGTGAAAGCGTGATCCGCTTGTTCTTGCGGGAGAAGACGCCGCCGCCCTTCGAGATTTTGCCCTCATCGTAATCGGCCCACGAGGACCGCGCCTGGCCGAACAGCCGCTTGCGTTCGGCATAGCTCGTCTCGGGATCGGGGTCTGGATCGATGAAGATATCGCGGTGGTCGAATGCCGCGATCAGCTTGGTCTGATGCGAAAGCAGCATGCCGTTGCCGAAGACGTCGCCCGACATGTCACCACAGCCGACAGCGGTGAACGGCTCGGACTGGATGTCGTGGTTCATCTCGCGGAAATGCCGCTTCACGGCCTCCCAGGCGCCGCGTGCGGTGATGCCCATGGCCTTGTGGTCGTAGCCGACGGAACCGCCGGAGGCGAACGCATCGTCGAGCCAGAAATCCACCGACTGGGCGATGGCGTTGGCGGTGTCGGAGAAGGTCGCCGTACCCTTGTCGGCCGCGACGACGAAATAGGGATCGTCCCCGTCGATCCGTCTCACCCGCTCCGGCGCGATGATGTCCGTGCCGGAGATGTTGTCGGTGATCGAGAGGAGCGAGGCGATGAAGACGACATAGGCCGACTTGCCGGCATTGAACCAGGCCTCGCGATCGGCAGCCGGGTCGGGCAGGCGCTTGGGATAGAAGCCGCCCTTCGCACCGACCGGCACGATGACGGCGTTCTTCACCTGCTGGGCCTTCACCAGCCCCAGCACTTCGGTGCGATAGTCCTGGGCTCGGTCGGACCAGCGAAGCCCGCCGCGCGCAACCTTGCCGAAGCGCAGGTGAACACCCTCGACACGGGCGTCGAAGACGAAGATCTCGCGGAAGGGCACCGGCTGCGGCAGGCCTTCCACCGCCGCTGAGTCGAACTTGAAGGCAAGCGCCGGCTCCACTTCGCCGGGCTTGTTGTCGAGGTCCGCGCAGGTGCCGTCGATCGCGAAATAGTTGGTACGGAGCGTCGCGAGAATCGCGCTCGCATAGTGGCGCAGGATCCGGTCGTCGTCGATCGAATCGACCGCATCGAGGCGCTCGACGAGATCGGTGAAGAGATCGGCGACACCCCGGTTCACCGCCCGCTCGATCAGCGCCGCGTCGACGCCCGGAAGACCCTTTGCCTTTTCCGCGCAATCGAAATCGGCGCTCTCACCATCCGGCGAATCCGGATCGAGCGCCCTGTCGAAGAGATCGAACAGCGATTTGGCGAAATCGGCGCGTCGGGTCAGTGTTTCGGCGAGAAAATCAGCCGAATAGGTGAGGCCGCCCTGGCGCAGATAGCGCCCATAGGCGCGCAACACATTCGCCTGACGGTGGTCGAGGCCGGATTCGAGGACCAGCGCGTTGAAACCGTCGTTCTCGATCCGTCGCGCCCAGACGGCCGAAAAGGTTTCTTCCAGCGCCTTGCCGTCGTCGTTCAGATGGATATCGCCGCCTGATCTGCGCTGAAGGTCCATGTCGTGGAGATGGACATGCTCGCCATCGGGCCGCCGGATGTCGAAAGTCCGCTCCGAAACGACCGAAAAGCCCATATTCTCAAGGATCGGCACACGGGTCGAAAGCGAGACCGCATCCCCGAGATGGAAGATCTTGAGGCGCAGCATCGTCTCGGCGTCGCCGGACCGTCGGTAGAAATCGAGGGACAGCGGTGCTTCGGACGTTAGTCCCGCAATGACCCCGACATCGGAGACCGCCTCTTCGGGTGCGATGACATCGCGATAGCTTTCGGGAAGCCCGGCCGAAAAATCGGCAAGTTCGGCGTAACGGCCCGCATGGGCGAGTTCCGACTGGAATGTATCGGCCCAGTTGCGCGCAAGCCGGCGGATTTGCTCTTCGATCGCCTCGACGTCCACCTCCGGGAGTTCCTCCGAACGCCGGCCGATGATGATGTGGACACGCGCGAGCGGGCCTTCTGGGAACGCCGGATAATAGGCGGAAACGCGACCCTCGTAGGCATCGGCGAGACGCGCGCCGATCTGTTCGCGCAGGCGTGAATCGTAGCGCTCGCGGGGGACATAGACCATGATCGACACGAAACGGTCGAAGCGATCGTGGCGCGGCATGATCTTGATGCGCGGGCGCTCGTTGAGGCCGACCGTCGTCGTTGCGAACTCTTCCAGCGTCTTGGGGTCGATCTGGAAAACCTCGTCGCGCGGATAAGCCTCCAACACGTTGAGAAGCGCCTTGCCGGAATGGGAATCGGCGCGGAAACCGGAGCGCGCGATCACGGTCTCGGCCTTCAGCCGCAGATAGGGGATCGAGAGGATCGAGCGGGTATAGGCCGAGGACGTGAAGAGGCCGACGAAACGCACCTCGCCGCGCAGGCCTCCATTGTCGTCATATTGCTTGATGCCGACGTAATCCATGTAGGCGCGGCGATGGATCTTGGTCTGGGCATTCGCCTTCGTCACGATCATCGGCTGGGATGTTTCGAGGAAGGCGCGGATTTCGGGCGTCGTCGCCGTTGGCTGGCCTTGACGGCCAAGGATAGAGACCGTCGGATCGGAGAGGATGCCGAGGCTGTCGTCTTCGCGGCGCGAAAGAAGATCGCCGTCGTCCTCGTGGCTGACTCCATAGACGCGGCTTCCGAGGAAGATGAAATTATCGTCGCGCAGCCATTGCAGGAGTTCGGCCGATTCAAGCACGAGCGTTTTCTCGTCGTCGCCAACCCGCTCGGCCTGCTTGCGCAGATCGGCGATCACTTTGTCGGCCCGCTCCCGCATCGCGCCGAAGTCCCGGTTGGCGAGCCGGACATGGCCAAGAATGCGCTCGAGGCTCTCGCGCAGCTGCTGTCCACCGTTGGGATCGGCAAAGCGGTCGAGCGCAAACTGGATGACGCTGATGCGTTCGCTCTCGACACCGTCGACATCGAGATGCGCCGCGGTCTCGAAGCTGGAAATGCCGCCGCTGGGACTCCGGCGTACGTCGAGGATCGGATGCGAGATATAATGGATCGTCGAAGATCGCGCCGCGATTTCACCCGCGATCGAATCGAACAGGAAGGGCATGTCACGTGTGACGATCGTCACGAGTTGCAGAGCATCGCCTTCGCGCTCGAACCCGTCCGGCTCCTTCACGTAAACGATGGGGCCTTGGCCGTCATGGGTCTGAAGGCACTCCGTCGCGGCACCGACGGCTATGACGAGGGCATTGATCTCGAACGCTCTCAGATCCTCCACCGGAGGTCTGGCAAAGAGAAGCGGCGCGAGGCTGACGGCAGCATCGCCCTCGGGAAACTGCTCGATGACCGACTGAAGGAGCTCCGCTTTCGTCGGTCCCACCGGTTTATCCATGACGCTCTCCCGTTTCCTTCTTGTGCTTCGATGCCGCTTCCGCCGCACGTCAGCTTATCTTCTGTTCATGCGAAGGCACAATGAAGACCGGAACGGAGCGGCCCGGGCATAGATAGGCGGAGATCGGCGCGACGGGACCGGCATTCTTCCTCAAATTTTTCGAGGCTTCTTTCGAAAGGCTCGGTCCGCTTTTCATGGCGCCGCACAACCGATAAGGACTGAAGCCCATGGGAAGACGCGAAGATGAAGACGAGGCCCGCGGGCGGGAAGCAAACCGGATCCTCAAGACCATTCGCGAGGAAACGGATCCCCAGACGGGAACCCACGTCCAGAACTGGCTCCTGCGGCCGAAGGAATTCTTTGGTGCTTCCGACGCCGATCCTGACGACCGGATCGAGCGGATCGGCCTGCGCATCGGACGGATCGCGAGCATCATCGGCTTCGTCGTGTTCGCCATCATCCTCTATTTCCAGTTGACGTCATGAGCCGCACAAACCCTCGCGGACAGGCTTCGCCGGAAGACGAGAAGGCGACGATGCTCGCCATATCCAGCCATGTCGTGCGCGGTGCCGTGGGCAATCGCGGCGTCGTCTTCGCGCTGGAAACCCTCGGCCACCGTATCTGGTCCGTGCCGACGATCGTCTTACCCTGGCATCCCGGCCATGGTCCGGCGACCAAGATCATACCCGACGACGCCGAGTTTCGAGCACTCTGCGCGGATATCGCGGCTTCGCCCTTTGCGGGCGAGATCGGCGCGGTGACGACCGGCTATTTCGCGACGAGTGGACAGGTTCATGCCGCGGCCGATCTGATCGAGGCGCTTCGTGCGAAGAACCCGAAGCTTCTTTACTGCCTCGATCCCGTGCTGGGAGACGAAGGCCGGCTCTATCGGCCGCCGGAGGTGCTCACGGCGATCTCGGAACGGCTACTGCCGATCGCCGACATCGCAACGCCCAACCGGTTCGAACTGGAATTCCTCACCGATCTAACGCTCAGCGAAAACGCCCATCTCGTGGAAGCGGCCCGCACGCTGGGGCCAGCTATGGTGCTCGTCACCTCAGCCTTCGGCCTTTTGGCGGGCAGCATCGCCAATCTCCTCGTTACGGAAAAGGCCGTCGATCTCGCCGAGCACCGGCTGATCGAGAACGGGCCGAATGGCGGCGGCGACCTTACCGCCGCCCTGTTCCTTGCCCGGCTCGTCGAAGGGCAGAAACCGGAAAGCGCGCTTCGGCTGGCAACGGCTTCAGTTTTCGAGATCCTTGCGCGCACGGCCAAGCGCGGCCTCAACGAATTGTCGCTCCAGACCGATGCGACATCCCTCGCAACTCCCTTCGCAATGGTGCAGATGCGCAAGCTCGCCAGCGCGAAAAAGCGTTGAGAGATCGCGGGTTAGCTTACCTTACAGTGCAAAGTCGCCGATCGGGTCGCAAAAACCGTCCGGGTTTCGTGATTTTTTGCATGGAGACTGCGCAATCGAAGCTCTATAAAGCAGATTATGAGCAAACATCTGCCCGATCATCTCATCACCGGTTACCAGACCTTTCTGGAAAAGCGCCTTCCCGGCGAGCGGGAACGTTTTCGCCAGCTTGCGGAAGCGGGACAGAAGCCGCCGACCATGGTGATCGCCTGCTGTGATTCCCGCACGGCGCCGGAGACGATCTTCCAGTCCTCCCATGGCGAGATCTTTGTGGTCCGGAACGTCGCCAATCTCGTACCACCCTACGAGCCGGACGGCGAATATCACTCCACCTCGGCGGCCCTCGAATTCGCGGTGCAGGCGCTGAAGGTCGAGCATATCGTCATTCTGGGCCATAGCGGCTGCGGCGGTATCCACGCAGCGCTCTCGCCCAATGCCGATCCGCTGTCGCCGGGCGACTTCATCGGCAAGTGGATGAGCCTCCTCAACCCGGTCGCAAGAAGCATGACCGACAACGGCCACATGACCTCGCGGGAGCGTCATGCCGCCCTCGAGCGCATCGCGATCCGCTATTCGATCGGCAATCTCAGGACCTTCCCGATGATCCAGGAGCTGGAGGCCGAAAACAAGCTCACGCTGCACGGCGCCTGGGTGGACATTGCCAATGGCGACCTCTGGACGATGGATCCCGAGACCGGCGATTTCGACCGGATGAGCCTTTCGACCGAATAAACCCCCTAAAAGCTGCAGTTTTTCCCCATTTCAGCCGTGTTTTCATTCTTAGACGCGAACCTGCACAAGTGACGGGGCAAACTTGGCGGCAGGCTGTGTATGTCAGCCTTTTTGCGGGATGATAAGCGGGTCAAACTGTTGCAAATACGTGTCAGCGTTGCAGTTTGGCACAATTCGAGTCGAAACGCGCTTGCATGACGGAAAAACCATCCGTCTACTGATGTTCGAGCGCGTCGTCAGGGATAAACCCTGACGAACCGAACCAGCCGCGTCAGCGAATGACAGGGGAAGCATTCGACGATGAAACAATCTTTCTTGAAAGCGGGAGCGGCATTGGTCGCCATGCTGACAGCGGCCGGGTGTTCGCAGTCGGTCCCGAGCTTCAGCAACAACGATCGCGGACCGGCGCCCTTGATGGCCTCGCCGACGCCGCAGGTTGCGCAGAACCAGCTGCCGCCACCGCCGCCGCCACCGCCGCCGCAGAGCCAGGATATGGCTGCCGACATGAACGATCAGAACGGGAACGGCGACAACACGCAGGTCGCGGCGCTGGATCCGAACGCCGGTTCGAACACGTCTTCTTCGTCCTCATCTTCGGGCGGTGGCGGAGCACTGTCGCGCAACAAGGTTCTCGGCGCCTACAAGGTGACGACAGCCGGCGGCAACTGCCAGATCATCCTGTCGCTCACCAAGTGGAGCGGCGGCTACCGCGCTGCCTCGCGCGGTTGCCCGGGTACAGTGGCCGATGTCTCGGCCTGGGACGTGTCGGGAAGCAATGTGGTTCTGAGGAATTCCGGCGGATCGCAGGTCGCGAGCCTCTCTTCCACGGGCGACTCGCGCTACGACGGACAGACGCAGGGCGGGGAGGCGATCAGCCTTTATCGCTGAGCCTTATCCAATCGCATGAAATGACAAACCCCGGTCCTAACGGCCGGGGTTTTTGTTTGCAGCGGTTGGTCAACTGGCGTTTGACGGATCAGCCGAGTTCGCCGCGAGCCGCCTCCAACCCCCAGGCAAGCCGTTCCTTCGCAGCCGCCTCGCTTCCCGCCTCGATATAGCAACGCAGCTCCGGCGCATTACCCGAGGCACGGAAATGCACGACCTCACCGTTTTCGAGGATCGTTCTCACTCCATCCATGTCGTCAACTGACGCGACCGAACCGACAGGCGCGAAAAGACGTGCCGCATAATCGCTGTCGCCGGCGAGGCGAGCTAAGAAGGGCCCGCTCTTGTCAGCGGGAACCTCCTTCAGTCGATCGGCCGCAGTGAAGCCGGCTTTCATCTCAGTCACGACGGCGGAAAGAGGCTTTCCAGCACCGGCCGCTTCGGCGAGCGCGCAAAGGATCGGCAGCATCGCATCACGCGTAGGGAGCGCTTTGAGAACCCTGCCTCCCCGATCGATATCCGAGCCCAGCAGGACGCCGCCATTCGCCTCGAAGCCGATAATAGCCGAGCCACCCTTCCGCGCCGCGTCCGCCATGCCCGAGATGACGAAGGGCGAACCGACTTTCGTCCTCACGACATCGCTCGCAAAATCCGAGATTTCGATCGCCGAGGACGAGGTAACGGGCGTCACGATCGTCGAGAGGCCGAGATTCTTCGCCGTTATCATGCCGAGGACGTCGCCACGCAGGATCGTCCCGGTCTCGTCGGCGACCAGCGGCCGGTCGGCATCGCCATCGGTCGAGACGATGGCGTCGAAGCCATATTCCCCGGCCCAGTTCGCGATGAGGTCGACATCCTCCGGCCTGTGCGCTTCCGTGTCGACCGGAATGAAACTGTCGGCGCGTCCGAGCCCCGCCGTCTCCGCCCCGAGCGCATTGAGGATCGTCGTCAGGATATCGCGGGCGACCGAACTTTGCTCATAGACGCCGATCCGCCGTCCTTTCAGGGCATCCGAGCCGAAGAAGGCCGAATAGCGATGCATGTAGGCTTCGATCGCCGCCTCGGCGCCATCCTCTATATCGGCCAGAGAGAGGCTGTGAGAGGCTTCGCGAACCTCCGGCACCAGATCGTCATGGGCAAGCCGAATGCCGCCCTCGTCTGCCTTGGCGATCTCCCCAGAGGACGAATAGAATTTAAGCCCGTTGCGATCCTCCGGGATGTGACTGCCAGTGATCATCACGGCGGCGGCGCCACGCTTCAGAGCGGCAAGCGCCAGAGCCGGCGTCGGCAGTGCGCCGCAGTTGACCGCCGTCCAGCCAGCATCCTCAACTGCCGCCGCCGCCCGCGCCGCGATCGACGGGCTCGATGAACGCAAATCCTGACCGATCAGCACCGTCTTCGATCCGGTCTGATCGGACCGCTCCAGATGGCTCACAAAGCCTCGCGTCCAGGCATAGGCCGGCGGCCCATCGAGATCGCTGACAAGGCCGCGCAGGCCGCTGGTGCCGAATTTCAGTGAGGACATGGGCCAACCTTCTTGCGTTCTGGAATGACTATCAGCGCTTTGCACATGAAGACGGAATGTCTCGAAACAATTGCTTTGAATTATCCGCTCAATTGTTCCCGTAGAAGTCGCTGTAGGTAGTTGGCGAGCGCAGTGACGTCGTACTGACCTTTTTCATATGCGAGATCGGCAACTTTCAATGCATCGTAATACGGTCGACGATCCTCACGAATTCTTTCGGGAATAATCTTCCTGCCCGGTAGGAGCCGACCCTCTTTCATGCAGATCAGATAGTAACAGGCGGCGCGAGCCGTTCTGCCATTGCCTTCGACGAACGGATGAATCCAATTCAAATACCACAGGACGAAAGCCGCCATGAGAACCGGATTATCATGCAATGACCAGTTCTCGTGCACGACGGAAAAGAGGATATCCATTTCCGCGCCGACGCGGCTGAAATGGGGAGGCACATATGATCACCGACGAGGATCGGCTGTTCGCGATAGCGCCCGCCATGCTGGGCGATATTGGCAACCGCCGTGTGATTGAGTGCCCAGAGCGTATATTTGTCGAAAGCCTCGATCCCCTTTTCCAGGCCGATTTCGACACAATTGGTGAGAAGATCGTACTGCCGAAGGAGGTTTTGCTCCTGAACCCGGTCAAAAAGCGCCGAATTGTCTTTTCGCCGGACCGACATCGCAGCTACCTTCTGATCACACCCCGCTCAACGCCCGAAGGCGCTAAGATCGGAGCCGAATATGGCGGGTCGCCGTCCGTACGCTGTCTTTCGTGATCGTGTCGGAATTCAAAGCATTTCCAAAAGCGAACGAGATACGCTGCTCCCGCAATTCCTCTTCGGTCAATTCACGAGAACGTGCCGCTTCCAGCAGCTTCTCCAATTCGTCGTCCCGGTCTGTCTGACCGAAAAATTGCTTCCGCGCCGCCATATCCAATCTCCCGCAATCCGAGGCCGGATCACCCAAACTGTATCACAGGTTCAATATAGAGGGCTTCGTCCGTTTCGTCCGCGTCTACAACGCTACATTTCGCGTTATTCCCAGCCCCCTCAGAACGGTTTCACGATCACCAGCACGATGATCACCGCCAGCAATAGCGCCGGGACTTCGTTGGCGATGCGCCAGAATTTCGAGGAGCGCGTGTGCTGATCGTTCGCGAACCGCCGCAGCGAGGCTGCGAGGAACATGTGCATGGCGCTGAGCAACACGACGAAGACGATCTTGGCGTGAAGCCAGGCGCCCTGGAATTCGAAGACCTTCGCCGCGAGCCACAAACCGGCGGCCCAGGTGATGATCATCGACGGCGTACCGATGCCGCGCAGAAGCCGGCGCTCCATCACCTTGAAGGTCTCGGACTGAGGCGTCTTCGGCCCGGCCTCGGTGTGATAGACGTAGAGCCGCGGCAGATAGAGCAACACCGCCATCCACGAGATCACGAAGAAGACGTGGATCGACTTCATCCACAGCTGCGCCTCGACCGGAATGAACCAGAGGACGGCCACGAGAACGACGAGCCCCACGATGGGAATGATCATCTTCTGGGGCGAGGGTTTGGATTTCGGGGTGTCGCTCACGTCGCGGCCTTCATCGTTCAAATTCGTTTGCCGGCCTGTCCGAAGGGATCGTCGAAAGCCGGTCGTCCCGCGTCTTGAAGGGCCGGACCGGTTCGGAGTCAACCGGTACGGTGTCGCAAACTTCGAAAGGGCCGCTTAGCCGCGAATGCGCTTCAAGAGCTGCTCGACATGCTCGATCGGCGCGTCCGGCGTGATGCCGTGGCCGAGATTGAAGATGAACGGCCCGTCCGACAAAGCTTCGAGGATGAGATCGACGCCCTCGTCGAGCGCCCTCCCCCCGGCGATGAGCCGCAACGGGTCGAGATTGCCCTGGACGGCGCCGTCCGCCTGAAGCTCTTTCGCGAAGGCGAGCGGCACCTGCCAGTCCATGCCGAGCGCGTTCACGCCCGTTTCCTGCCGATAGGTCTTGAGGCGGTAGCCGGCACCCTTGGCAAAACCGATGATCCTGGCGTCGGGGATCGCGGCACGCACCCGGTCGACGATCAGCTTGACCGGCGCGACGGCGTAATCGGCAAAGCTCTTCTCGTCGAGAACGCCGGCCCAGCTGTCGAAGATCTGGACACAGTCGGCGCCCGCGCGAAGCTGGCGTATGAGATAATCGGCGCTCATCTCGGCGAGAAGCGTCAGGAGCTGCGTCATGGCTTCCGGGTTCTGATAACCGAACATCCGGGCCGGTGCCTGATCCGGCGTCCCGTGTCCGGCGATCATATAGGTCGCCACGGTCCAGGGAGCCCCGCAGAAGCCGATCAGCGTCGTCTCCTGGGGCAGCTCCTCCCGAAGCCGAGCGACCGTCGCTATGACCGGTGCCAGATGCGTCTCGGCAAGGCTTGGATCGAGGCGGTCGATCTCGTCCGGCCGGATCGGGTTCATCATCGGGCCTTCGCCCTTCACGAACTTCACACCCCGCTGCAAGGCATCGGGGATGACGAGAATGTCGGAGAAGAGGATCGAGGCATCGAAGCCGAAACGCCGGATCGGCTGGAGCGTCACCTCGGTCGCAAAGTCCGGATTGTAGCAGAGGTCGAGAAAGCCGCCCGCCTGGGCGCGGGTCTCGCGATATTCCGGAAGATAGCGTCCTGCCTGGCGCATCAGCCAGACCGGGGGTGGGCCGACACTTTCGCCGTCCAGCACCTTCACGAGTTTGCGCTCCGCCATCTGCGGCCCTCTCCCCTTAAAGAATCCTTCTTAAAAGGATTTTTGATTCTTCTTTGACTCGGTGGATTGTGGGAATTCACACCGGCGGCAGCGTCTGCGGTGGATCATCCGCAACGTCGTTCCTGTCGTAGACATGATGGGCCGGGCTGTCGAGGAGATCGGGGAGAGAGCGTCCATTCACCCTTGAAAATCAATGAGTCCGAGCTTCGCTTGCGAATGTCTGCCTTGTGGAGAATCTGGTGAAGCCGTTTGAACGGTGAGAGACTTTCAACAGATTACCGCAGTCTTCGTCGACTCCCTGGCATCGCTCTGGCGGTGGGGAAAAACCGGTGTCTTTCGACAGGCCGATCCCGCTCTTGCAGAACTGTCCCACGCTCTCCCGGTTCATGAACAAGCGCTTAAAGAATCCCGGGAGTCATGAGCCTCGGATATTGCATTTCGATGACGAATCGAGTCCGCTGATAACAGGCGATTCTCCGCAAATGTTTCACGTGAAACGCTTTGCGGCCTCCCCGTGCTCGAAGCGCAGCCGGGCGAGATCGACGCCGATCGGCCGACCGTCCACGACACGCCATTCGCCTTTCACCATCACCCGATCAGCCCGGTGTGCGCCGCAGAGAACGAGAGCGGCGATGGGATCGTGTGCGCCTGAGAAACGCAGCTCGTCGAGGGTGAAGAGCGCAAGATCGGCCTGACACCCGGCTTCGATCCGTCCGATATCGCTCCGACCGAGACAGGCCGCAGAGCCTTCTGTCGCCAACTGAAGCGCATCGCGCGCGGTGACGGCGGTCGCCGATCGATAGTTCAGCCGGCCGATCATCATTGCGTGGCGCACCTGTTCCATCAGGTTCGAGGCATCGTTCGAGGCCGAACCGTCGACGCCAAGGCCCACCGGCACCCCCGCCGCCTTCAACTCGTTGATCGGACAAAAACCGGAGGCGAGCACCGCGTTCGAGGCCGGGCAGTGGCAGACGCCCACTTTGTGGCGCCCGAGCTTGGCACATTCCTCCGTCGTGAAATGGATGCCGTGGGCGAGCCAGGTGCGCGGAGAGAGCCAACCGACCTCTTCGAGATACTCGACCGGCCTGCAGCCAAAGAGCTCGCGGCAATAGGTATTCTCATCCTCGGTCTCGCCGAGATGGGTGTGGAGGCGGCAATCGTGCTTTTCGGCGAGCGCGGCACTCTCCATCATCAGCGCCCTGGTGACCGAAAAGGGCGAACAGGGCGCCAGCGCGATCTGCGTCATCGCCCCGTCGGAAGCGTCGTGATAGCGGGTGATCAGCCGCTCGGCATCGGCGAGGATCGTGTCCTTGTCCTGCACCACGAGATCGGGCGGCAGGCCACCATCCTTTTCCGAAAGGTCCATCGAGCCGCGCGTCAGCGTCACCCGCATGCCGAGGGTGTTTGCCTCCTCGGCTTCGATATCGATGGCGTCGTCGAGGCCGTCCGGGAAGAGGTAATGGTGGTCGGCCGCCGTGGTGCAGCCTGACATCAGAAGCTCGGTCAGAGCAAGACGCACCGATAGGCGAAAGCTCTCCGGATCGAGCCGGGCCCAGATCGGATAGAGGCTCTTCAGCCAGGGGAAGAGCTCTTTGTCGATCGCCTGCGGATGGGCGCGGGTGAGCGTCTGGTAGAAGTGGTGGTGGGTGTTGATCAGCCCCGGCAAAACGACGTGGCTCGAGGCATCGAAGATGTCGTCCACTGGTGTCGAAGGCGTCCCACCGGAGGGCACCAGTTCGGCGATCCGGTCGTCCTCGACGACAATCCCGCCGCCCGCATTCTCCGCGAGAATCGCCAGCGGCGCCTTGACGAATATCCGTGTCACGCCGCGTCTTCGATGGCAGGCAAGCCGCCGGCCGCGCTCAGGAAGGCGAGGATGTCGCCAATCCCCTTCGCGCGGGACAGGTCCGTGAAAACGGTCGGAAGATCCCCCCTCCCCTTCGCCGCGTCCGCTTCCATCCGCCTGAGATCGGCGCCGACATGAGGCGCGAGGTCGGTCTTGTTGACGACGAGAAGGTCCGAGCGTGTGATTGCCGGCCCGCCCTTGCGCGGGATGTCGTCGCCCTGGCAGACCGAGATCACGTAGATCGAAAGATCGACCAGATCGGGCGAGAAGGTCGCGGCGAGATTATCGCCGCCCGACTCCACGATGACGAGATCGAGGTCTGGATGGCGCTTCGTCAGATCGCGGATCGCGCGTATGTTGATCGAGGCATCCTCGCGGATCGCGGTATGGGGGCAGCCCCCGGTCTCGACACCGATGATCCGGTCGGAGGTAAGAGCCTGAGCGCGGACCAGCGCCTCGGCGTCCTCGCTGGTGTAGATGTCGTTGGTGACGACGCCTATCGACCAGTTCGCCCGCGCCGCCTTGCAGAGCTTTTCGACGAGGGTCGTCTTGCCCGATCCGACGGGGCCGCCGATGCCGACGCGCAGGGGTCCGTTCTGATGTTTCATGAGGAAAACAGCCTCGGTGACAGGGTTTCGTGCCGCATGGAATGGATATCGGAGACTAGCGCCGACGAACCAAGATCGTCCAGCGAGGAGCTCGAAGCCCGGTTCGCGGTGTCCGAGATTGCCGGCCCTAGGGAGTGGGTGATCCTGACCGCATCGCTCTGGCCGAGGGGCACGAGCCGGATCGCGGACTGCACGAGCATGTTCGAAAAGCCGTGCAGGAAGGCGGTGAGCACTTCGACGCGGGGCAATCCGAGCGAAGCGGAAAGTGCGCCTGCCGCGACGGGGTACGCGACCGGTCCCTCCGCGATGGTGACCGCATCTTCTCGCCGCCATGGCCGGGCGGCCTCGCGAAACGCCTCGCCGAAATGCTCTGTCTCGGCCCGGCGCTCGGCCGAAAAGCCCAGAGCGAGTGCCAGTTCGTTGGCGGCTTCGAGCCGGACTTGGTCGTGAGTGAGCGCCGCGTCGTAGCTTTCGGTAAGGAGAACCGCATCGTTCCAACCGCTGCCGGATGTCAGGAGGAAAGCGATCCAGTCGCGGGTTTCGTCCGCAGTCGTCACGAGGCCGCTGCGAACTGCGCTCTCCAGCCCATGCGACCAGGCGAAACCGCCGATCGGAAAGCTTGGCGAAAAGAGAGTGAGAAGAGAGACGAGGCCGGCGGATGCCGGGGTTTCGATGCTGGTTCCCTCGGACATCGGCAAGCTGGAGCCGCTCAAGGCGCGTCCGTTTCCAGCGGGTCGTGGTGATGGTGATGATGCGCCTTATGCGCATCGCCATAGGCGCCGCCTTCGGGATGGAAGCCGCTTTCGATCTTGGTGAGCTCCGCACCCAGCCCTTCCAACATGGACGCGATCACGGCGTCGTTGCGGATGAGAATGCGGTCGGCATGGATTTCGGCGGCGAGATGCCGGTTTCCGATCTGCCAGGCAAGTGCAAGGAGATGGCGGGCATTGCGTCCCCTCACCTCCAGAAGGTTTTCGGGTTTGGCCTGAACCTCGATCAGGCGCCCGTCGTCCAGCGAAATCGCGTCGCCGGATTTGAGGAGACGCGCCTCGGGCAGATCGAGCAGGAAGGCGATGCCACCATCGCTCACCATCGCCATGCGCCGGCGGTGGCGCGCCTGTTCGTCGAGGGTGATCGTATCGGCAGCCTCCTGCCATTCGCCTTGGGCGACGATCGAAGTTCCGACGATCATGGGATGGTTCCGTTTCCTGCGCGCCTCTGGTCTGGGCCAAGATATTGGCGAGTGGGCGGTTTTGCCAGCGGTCAATTGACGAGGATAGATTTCCTGTCTTCGGCTGTCCGATGGGAGGATGCAAATGCCGCTTCAGAACCGGGTTCTGCCGACGGGCGAGATCGTCGCTCATCTGTCCAAAGCCGGCATTTTCATGGGCAACCGCGGCATCCTTCACGATGAGGACCGTACCCTCGGCAAGAGCCGCTGGAAGCACACGAACTGGATCATCTGCGCTCTCGAATTTCGCGGGGGAAAGCGCGAACTGATGAGCCGGGGCGGCTATACAGAACTCTTCTTCCTCGACGAGGCGGTTGCGCTGGCGGCCGGCCACCGCCCCTGCGCCGAATGTCGAAGAGCAGCCTTCTTGGCCTACCGGGACGCATTCGCTGGCTGTAGCGGCTCGAACACAAAGGCGCCCGACATCGACAAGGCGCTCCATGCGGCCCGCGTAAATTCATGGAGCCGCGAGCAGATTACGTTCGAGGCCGAGATCGGTCATCTGCCCGAAGGCGCGATGATTCACGTGAACAGCGAACCCTGGCTTCTCTGGTCCGGCAGGCTTCTGCGCTATACGCCGGATGGCTATGACGCAGTCATCGAACGGCCGATGGGCGCAGTTACCGTGCTTACGCCGAAACCCAGCGTGGACGTCTTACGACAGGGCTTCGAGCCCGTCATCCATCCCAGCGCCCATCAGGTGCTCGCTCAGTCCTTCACGACGCGGCAGAGATAGGCTTCTTCGACACCGCCGCGCAGCTCGTCGTAGAGATCGCCGCGATTGCCGCGCGTCCACCAGACCAGCGATTTCGAGACATATTTCGAGCCGGAATTGGCGAGCGTCAGGGCAAACACCGTCGGATGGCCGCCAACCGGCACGATGGCGAGATTGCCGTTCGGGAGATTGATATAGTCGACGGTGATCCGCGCCGGCGTCTCCATCTGGTCGTCCTGGCACTCGTAAGTGATCTCCTGCCGGTCGACCGGGCCTGTGACGTCGATTGTGATTTCTTGCCTCTCTTGAGCGATCGAAGCCGCTGTTACGCAGAGGACGAAAAGTCCGGCAAGAACCGCCAAGACACTGAACCTGTTCATCTTTCGCATGGATCCGTGTCCCCCCGATCGCTCAAGCCTGATGGCCAACGGAAAAGGAGGAGCCACGGAAAGGCGAGGATTACAAGAGCGGGCGTCTCTCCGGATGAAAACGCGCGGGAAATCGATCAGCGCCCTGCACGCCAAAATTTACCAAAATTTAGAACCGGTTATGCAAAATCTTCGGCATAATATCTGCCGGGCTTTTCACGATGGTTTTGCTTCACAGACGCGCCTTTCTGTTGGGATCGCTCGCAATGGGGCTTGCCGGGCGTTCTGCCCATGCAGCCGCCCAGTGGCCCTTCGACGATCCGGCTGCGAAGGTCGTCGAGATCGCCGGTGCGACGACATCGCCGAAAACCCTCAGCCGGGCCGACCTCGCCGAGCTTGAAGTGACGCGCTTTACCACCGCCCTTCCCTGGAACGATGAGACGGCGCATGTCGAAGGCCCGTCCATTACCGAGCTTCTGCGAAGCGTCGATCCGGAGGGCGCCTCGACGCGGATCGAGATCGAAGCCCTCGACGGTTTTGCGATCACCGCCGATATCGGACAGCTCGTTGCCGACGGTGCGATCCTCGTCGTTCGGCAGGACGGCGCGTTCCTGCCCGTTTCCCGCAAGGGTCCGGCCTTTTTGATGTTTCCATTCGACGACGGGCCGGAGTTGAAAAATCAGGCCCGCTTCGGCCAGTGCATCTGGCAGATTTCGCGCATCGCGCTGTCATGATCCGAAGTCTCTCGAAGACTTTCAAGAAGTTCGACCGCCTGACCGGGACGCTGCTGGTCGCGACGATCGCCTGCGCGGGGCTCGCCATCGCGACCAGCGTCCGTATCCAGATGAGCCAGCGGAAGATTGTCGAGATTGCCAACTACAATCTCGAATATTCCTATGCGCGCACCCAGATCGAGATCATGCGGCTCCAGGGTGCCGTTCGCGACATCATCGACGACGGTCCCAGCGTTTCGAAGGCCGAACTGCAGCTTTCGATCCTCGCCGGGCGCCTCGAGACCATTCCGACGCGAGTGGGGCCTCTGGAATTTCCCGAGTCGGTGAAGGCGCGCGAGGATCTAAGGACATCACTGACGCGCATCGAGCCGCTCTTGCCGCTCCTGTCTGAGAAAGACCGCGCCCGCGCGGTTCTCGATCATCTCGACGAGCGGGTGCGGGACTTCACGCGCCTCGGCGCTCTCGCCAATTCCAGGCAGTCCCAACTTGTCCATTACGAGCGGCAGATCCTGACAAGCACGATGGTGTGGCTGAACCTTTATCTGCTCCTTCTCGTCGGAACGGGCCTCGTCCTTCTCGTCATCGTATTCCGCCAGCGGCGCAATCTCGCCCGAATCGCCGTCACAGATCCGCTGACGGGCCTTGCCAACCGCGCCGCCATTCAAGGATGGACCTCCCCGACCGGGCGGGAGACGAACCTTGCCCTCGCGATCGTCGACGTCGATCACTTCAAGTCTATCAACGACGAGTTCGGCCATGCGGCCGGCGACGACCTTCTGCGGCTGATCGCCGATATCCTGAAGCGCCATGCGGGCGAGGGGAACCTGCCGGCAAGGCTCGGCGGCGACGAGTTCATCGTGATCTTTCTCGGTACCGATGCCGAGTGTGAAGCGCATGAGCGCTGCGCTGCAATCGCAGAAACATTCCGTCGGGAAGCCCGCTTGCTCGGCTTCACGAAAACCGATCTCAGCATCGGTATCGCGACGGGCTGTGCAGGGACGGGCGACGACCTGCCACCGCTTATGCACGAGGCCGATGCGGCCATGTACGAGGCGAAGCAAGGTGGTGGCAACGGAAGGCAGGCGGGCAGCGACGAGGCCGAGGCCGGCGAGCGAGGATCGGTCCTCAATCTCCCGCTCGACAGGAAGGACGAAAGGGGTGGTCTCACCGCCGACCAAAGGCTTACGGGTACTCGGTAAGCCGGCTTAGTGAATGATGCCGAAAAGTTGCATGACTTTTCGGACAACATCATGCGCAGAAACGAACGCCTAGAGCGAAATGCCGATCTCGATAAAACGCATCTCGCTCTAAGCCGATCTGGCTCTGTCGAACCGATCAGAACATGAAGTAGCGCTGGGCCATCGCAAGCTCCTTCGCCGGCTCGCAGGTGAGGAGTTCGCCATTGGCGCGCACCTCGTAGGTTTCCGGGTTTACCTCGACGTCGGGCGTCATGTCATTGAGGATCATCGAGGCCTTGGAGATGCCGCCGCGCGTATTCTCGACGGCGAGGAACGTCTTTTCACAGCCGAGCTGGTCTCTAAGGCCTGCATCGAGCGCGGCCTGCGAAACGAAGGTCGCGCCGGTTGCGCCGACTGCCTTGCCGAAGGCGCCGAACATCGGGCGGTAGTGCACTGGCTGGGGCGTCGGGATCGAGGCGTTCGGATCACCCATGGGTGCTGCCGCGATCATGCCGCCGATCAGCACCATCATCGGCTTTACGCCAAAAAAGGCTGGATCCCAGAGCACGAGATCGGCGCGCTTTCCGACCTCGAGCGAGCCGATTTCCTTCGACATGCCTTGGGCGATCGCCGGATTGATCGTGTACTTCGCGATATAGCGACGGGCGCGCAGATTGTCGTTGTCGCCGGTCTCATTCGGCAGACGGCCGCGCTGGCGCTTCATCTTGTCCGCCGTCTGCCAGGTGCGGATGATCACCTCGCCGACGCGGCCCATGGCCTGTGAGTCCGACGCGATGATCGAGAAGGCGCCCATATCGTGCAGGATATCCTCGGCCGCGATCGTCTCCTTGCGGATGCGGCTTTCGGCGAACGCGATATCCTCGGGGATCGAAGCGTCGAGGTGGTGGCACACCATGAGCATGTCGAGATGCTCTTCGAGCGTATTCACCGTATAGGGCCGCGTCGGATTGGTGGAGGAGGGGAGGACGTTCGCGAGGCCGCACACCTTGATGATGTCCGGCGCATGTCCGCCGCCCGCACCTTCGGTGTGGAAGGCATGGATCGTGCGGCCCTTGAACGCGTCCACCGTGTTCTCGACGAAGCCGGATTCGTTGAGCGTATCCGTATGGATCAGTACCTGGACGTCGTAATCGTCGG
The DNA here is from genome assembly GCF_040239565.1 of Fulvimarina thalattae. Lineage (NCBI taxonomy): Bacteria > Pseudomonadati > Pseudomonadota > Alphaproteobacteria > Hyphomicrobiales > Aurantimonadaceae > Fulvimarina > Fulvimarina thalattae. The sequence continues at coordinate 45,917 of NZ_JBEHWS010000001.1, read as the reverse complement.
CGACGGAGAGACAGTTGTCGATCGCGGCCGGCGTCGTGCCCCAGTCTTCGTGCAGCTTCAGAGCGCAGGCGCCACCCTTCACCATCTCTTCAAGCGGTGCGGGCAGCGAGGCGTTGCCCTTTCCGGAGAAGCCGAGATTCATCGGAAAACCGTCGGTCGCCTGCAGCATCTTACCGAGATGCCATGGCCCCGGCGTACAGGTCGTCGCGAGCGTGCCGTGGGCAGGTCCAGTGCCGCCGCCAAGCATCATGGTGACGCCGGAAAACAGCGCCTCCTCGATCTGCTGCGGGCAGATGAAGTGGATATGACTGTCGAAGCCTCCGGCGGTGACGATCTTGCCTTCCGCCGCGATCGCCTCGGTGCCGGGTCCGATGATAATGTCCACATTAGGCTGGGTATCGGGATTGCCGGCCTTGCCGATCTTGGCGATGCGTCCGTCCTTGAGGCCGATATCGGCCTTGTAGATGCCGGTGTGATCGAGGATCAGCGCATTGGTGATGACCGTGTCGACCGCGCCGTCCTTTCGGCTGTGCTGGGACTGCCCCATGCCGTCGCGGATCACCTTGCCGCCGCCGAACTTCACCTCCTCGCCATAGGTGGTGAGGTCTTTCTCTACCTCGATGAAGAGTTCTGTATCGGCGAGCCGCACCTTGTCGCACGTGGTGGGGCCGAACATGGCGGCGTAGGACGAGCGGGAGATCGTGGCGGGCATGGCGTGCACCTCGTCTGGAGTATGGGATGGTCGCCGATTCCCGGCGCTTCCCTCAAGCGCACATTCGAAGCCGGCGAGTGCCGCACGAAACGGCGGCTCGGATAAATCGGAATGGGCCGCAAAGGCCCTTGTTCGGAAGGTTAGCGCCAATCGGCGTGGTGAGGAAAGAGCGCGGGCTCTGACACACTGCCTAAAGACGAGGCAGTCGGAACAAGCGCTTGGAGGCAAATTGCGACAGATCCGCCGCCCTCATTGCGAATCGTATTGCGCCGGAGAAGAGCGCGGTTATGGTAACCATCTGACGATATTCGAAAAATTCACTGTATAGACCAATGTTCTCTTCGCTCTCCCATATTTTCGGCATCTGTTCCGTTGCCACCTTCGCGCTCGGCCTCTTTTCAATCGAGGCGCTCGCCCAGCCCTATGGGCCCGGCCCGGCCGGCACCCTGCCGGGCACTTCGATGGCCGGAGCGCGGATCATCGGCGCGCCGACGCCGGCTCCCGGCATACAAGGCGCGCGCATCTTCGGCGACACCAATGCCGAGCGGCGTTTCGGCAGGGCGTACGACGACAGCTATCTAAGGCCCAAAGTCGTGCAGCCGGAAAGCGGCAATTCCGCTGCACGCCGTGCGGTCGAGGGCCGCTCCGATCTCAATGGCATTTCCGCCGGAACGTTCGCCAGGGAGGGCGCGACAGCGATCGGTCGCAGCAGCGTCACGCGAGGCCGGAGCATGGGGCGTCGCCTGGTTGTACCGGAGCCGAAGGGCCACCCGGCGAGAGGCGGTCGGGCGATCATCCGTCGATGAAACTTTTTGTGCCTCTCTCACAGTCCGTCTCACGCCCGCCGAAAAGTGGGTGTAACAGCTGGAAGTGGTTGACTTTGCTTGAATTCCGCATGGAAGACCGCAAATGAACCATCACTGCAATCGACCGGTGGGTTAATGCCATGCGTCTCGTTTCCAACTCGTCCATCTTTGCGCTTGCACTTGCCGGATCGCTCGCCGCGCTGCCCGTGAGCGCCCAGACGACGCTCCAAAATTCGGGCTCGGGCTCGGGTTCCACCAGCGGCTCCTTCGACACCGGCACGTCCTCGGGCTCGTTTACATCCGATAGCAACAGCAGTTCGCTTGAAAACAGCGGTGCGGCCGGCGGTCTCGACTCGACGACAGCGACCGACCCGAGTTCCACGTTTGGCTCTTCGAGCTCGAACATGGGATCGGAAACCTCTTCCAGCGATGAAACTACGCTCCGCGCGACAGAAGGCTCATCGTCGATCGGCGAAGTCAATTCCGGCGCATTCGCCCGTTCCGGCGAGGCTGGAACATCCGGTGCGACGAGTATTGGCGGGGAGGGGAGTGGAATGACCTCTTCCTACGATAGCGGGGAATCCTACACACCGGGCGCCGGCAGGGCGGCGGATTTCCAGATCCCCTCGCCGCCGGTCGGCATCGATCTCGGCTCGATCCGGTCCGGCCTGCGCAACGCGGCGAGCGCGACGCCGAAGGGAAACGGGGACTGAAGCGGGGCCTTTGGGAAACCGAAGCGATCGTGACCCTTTCGTGACAGGCGCCCTTCAGTCTTTCGCAACTGCGAAATATGCTGTATAGGCGCTTTCAAACGAAAATCGAGCGGCATCCGGCCGGGGCGAAACTCTCGCAGCCCGGTCTTTTTGCTCGCTGATATCGCATTTGTACTCGATCCGGTGACATCATGAAGCTCCGCAATATCGCGATTATCGCGCACGTCGACCATGGCAAGACGACTCTCGTCGACAAGCTCCTCGCCCAGTCGGGCACCTTTCGCGAGAACCAGCGCACCGAAGAGCGCGCCATGGACTCCAACGACCTGGAAAAGGAACGTGGCATCACGATCCTCGCCAAGGCGACCTCGGTCGAGTGGAACGACACGCGGATCAACATCGTCGACACGCCCGGCCACGCCGATTTCGGCGGCGAGGTGGAACGTATCCTCAACATGGTCGATGGCGCGGTCATCCTCGTCGATGCGGCCGAAGGCCCGATGCCGCAGACCAAGTTCGTGCTCGGCAAGGCCCTGAAGGTCGGTTTGAAGCCGATCGTCGCGATCAACAAGATCGACCGCTCCGACGAGCGCCACAAGGAAGTGCTCGACGAGATCTTCGACCTTTTCGTCGCGCTCGATGCCACGGAAGAGCAGCTCGATTTCCCGGTGCTCTATGGTTCAGGCCGGGCCGGGTGGCTCGCCAGCGAACCCGACGGCCCGCAGGACCAGGGCCTGACGCCGCTCTTCGAGAAGATCGTCGAACACGTGCCGGAGCCCGATACGGCCAATGTCAACGAGCCGTTCAAGATGATCGGCACGATCCTCGAGGCCAATCCCTTCCTCGGTCGCCTGATTACCGGACGCATCCAGTCCGGCTCGATCAAGCCGAATCAGGCGGTGAAGGTTCTCGGCCGTGACGGCAACCTCATAGAGAACGGACGCATCTCAAAAATCCTCGCCTTCCGGGGCCTCGAACGCGTGCCGCTGGACTCGGCGCAGTCGGGCGACATCGTCGCGATCGCGGGTCTTTCGAAGGGCACCGTCGCAGACACCTTCTGCGATCCGTCCGTGACCCAGCCGCTCGACGCCCAGCCGATCGATCCGCCGACCGTGACCATGAGCTTCATCGTCAACGATTCTCCGCTCGCCGGAACGGAAGGCGACAAGGTGACGAGCCGCATGATCCGCGACCGCCTGTTGAAGGAGGCCGAGGGCAATGTTGCGCTGGAGATCACGGAATCGCCGGACAAGGACTCCTTCTTCGTGTCCGGTCGCGGTGAATTGCAGCTCGCCGTCCTCATCGAGACCATGCGCCGCGAGGGCTTCGAGCTCGGCATTTCGCGTCCCCGCGTCGTCATGAAGGAAGGCGAGAACGGCGAGCTTCTGGAGCCCCTGGAAGAGGTCGTGATCGACGTCGACGAGGAGCATTCGGGCATCGTCGTGCAGAAGATGAGCGAGCGCAAGGCCGAGATGATCGAGCTGCGCCCCTCGGGCGGCGACCGCCAGCGTCTCGTCTTCCACGCCCCGACGCGCGGTCTCATCGGCTACCAGTCGGAGCTTCTCACCGACACGCGCGGTACGGCGATCATGAACCGCCTGTTCCACTCCTATGCGCCGTTCAAGGGCGAGCTTCCGGGCCGCAACAACGGCGTTCTGATTTCTTCGGAAGACGGCGAGAGCGTCGCTTACGCGATGTTCAACCTGGAAGACCGCGGTCCGATGGTGATCGATGCGGGCGTAAAGGTCTATGCCGGCATGATCATCGGCATCCATTCGCGTGAGAACGATCTGGAAGTGAACGTATTGAAGGGCAAGAAGCTCACCAATATGCGCGCATCCGGCAAGGACGAGGCGGTGAAGCTGACGCCGCCGATCCGCATGACGCTCGACCGCGCGCTGTCCTGGATTCAGGACGACGAGTTGGTCGAAGTGACGCCGAAGAACATCCGCCTGCGCAAGCTCTATCTCGATCCGCATGAGCGCAAGCGCTTCGAGAAGGCCAAGAAGGCGGCCTGATCAGATTGAAATGAGGTGACCGGTGGCGAGAGCGGCCGGTCTCTCCGCCTGTTTCACGTGAAACAGTGGCGCCGGTGAAGCGCCAGACGTTCAGGTTTTCGGGGGCTCCGAGAGTTCGACGCCCGCGTAGATCTCGGAAAGCGGCAGTTCGATCCCGGCGCCAGCAAGATCGAGTAGCCCGCTGATATCATTGAAAATGTCCGTCTGCCACGCATCCTCTGCCGATGAGCGGAAGAAATGGATCACTCCGACGAATGTCGGCTCGATGATCACGATATGCCGCATCGACTGGACGCGCTTGTATTCTTCGAGCTTTCGAATGCGATCGAAATTGCGCGTGGACGGGGATAGAACCTCGAACACGACGGTTGGTTTTTCAGCTTCGAAGCCGTCTGGGTCTCGGCGTTCGCAGTCGATACCGGCATCCGGGCGGCGGATCTGGCCAGGATAGGTTTCGACTGCTCCATCTGCCGAGAACGGGCTGCATGGCTTGCCGCGCAGACGATTGCGAAGTTCGGCGAGGATGTTGATGACAATGGCGTCGTGTCGGTTTGATGCCCCCGTCATCATTTTGAGTGGAAAGCCGCCGACGAGTTCGTAGCGCTCGTCCTCTCCCTGTTGCCAGGCGAAGAACTGTTCTTTCGTCCAGGGTTCGAAATCTCGAAGGCTGCTCATCCGGCTCTCGACCTGCGGTGTTCCATTGTGGCGACCCGGTACAGTCATTATAGAGAGTGAAAAGCCGAAATTGAAGTTGACGGAACGCTCGGGAATTTCCCGAGAGGACAACGAATGACCAATCCTCACGCAGATCGTGGTTTTCCTGAGAAGGCCGACGTCGTCGTCATCGGCGGCGGGCATGCCGGCTGCGAGGCCGCCAGCGCTTCCGCACGGTTCGGCGCTAGGACGATTCTCGTCACCCATCGCTTCGACACGATCGGCGCGATGAGCTGCAATCCGGCGATCGGCGGAATCGGCAAGGGCCATCTCGTGCGCGAGATCGATGCTCTCGGTGGATTGATGGGCGAGGTGGCGGATGCCGCTGGCATCCAGTTCCGCATGCTCAATCGCTCGAAAGGACCCGCCGTACACGGGCCGCGCACGCAGGCCGATCGCAAGCTTTACGCAGATGCCATGCAGGCGAAGATCGCCGCGCATGAGAACCTGACGGTCGTCGAAGGCGACGTCTTCGATCTCGATCTAACGCTGGATGGAAACGTTCAGGGCGTGATCTTCGCCGATGGACGGCGGATCGCCTGCGGTGCGGTGGTGCTGACGACGGGCACGTTTCTCTCCGGTCTCATCCATATCGGCACGCAGCGCATCCCGGCAGGCCGGATGGGCGAAGACCCCTCCGTCGGGCTCTCTGGAACGCTGAAGCGGCTTGGGCTGTTGCTCGGGCGGCTGAAGACCGGCACGCCGGCCCGGCTCGACGGGCGGACGATCGATTGGGCTGCGATCGAAAGCCAGGCGGCGGACGACGAGCCGGTGCCGTTCTCCTATCTCACGGACCGGATCACGAACCGCCAGATCGAGTGCGGCGTGACGCGCACGACGCCGGAAACGCACCGCATCATCCGCGACAACATCGGTAAGTCGGCGCTTTATTCGGGCCAGATCGAGGGTGTGGGCCCGCGCTATTGCCCATCGATCGAGGACAAGATCGTCAAGTTCGGCGATCGTGACGGTCATCAGGTGTTCCTGGAGCCGGAGGGTCTCGACGATCACACGGTTTATCCGAACGGGCTTTCGACCTCGCTGCCTGAAGAGGTGCAGCTCGAATTCCTGCGATCGATCCCAGGATTGGAGAAGGTGGAGATCCTCAAAGCGGGCTATGCGATCGAATATGATCACGTCGACCCGCGCGAACTCGACAGGCATCTCGCCGTTCGAAAGGCGAGGGGGCTTTATCTCGCGGGCCAGATCAACGGCACGACTGGCTACGAGGAAGCCGCTGCACAAGGCTTGTTAGCCGGCTTAAACGCGGCTTGCTTTGCCGGCAAAGTTAAGGCGTTTTCGGTCGGTCGCGCCGATGCCTATCTGGGTGTGATGGTCGATGATCTGACGCGAACAGGCGTCACCGAACCCTATCGCATGTTCACTTCGCGCGCCGAATTCCGGCTGTCCTTGCGGGCTGACAATGCGGATCGTCGCCTGACACCGCTCGCGATCGAACTGGGGATCGCATGCTCGGAGCGGACCGAGCGTTTCCTGAAGAGCGAGGAGGCGCTGGCGAAGGCCCGCGCATCGCTGGAAGAGCGAACCCTGACGCCGAACGAGGCGGCAAAGCACGGGCTGTCGTTGAACAAGGATGGGCGGCGGCGCTCGGCTTGGCAACTTCTCTCTCAGGCGGGGATCGATCTCGATCGGCTGGCTGCGATCTGGCCGGAGCTTGGCGAGATCAGGGGAAAAACCCGCGAGCGCACGGAGATCGAGGCCGCATACGACGTTTATCTGGATCGCCAGAAGAAGGATCAGGATCGCCTGCGCCGCGACGAGAACCGCATGATTCCAGCGGACCTCGATCTCGAAAGCCTTCCGGGCCTTTCCAACGAGCTCCGCCAGAAACTTGCGAGCCGGCGTCCTGCGACGCTTGCAGAGGCCGAACGGATCGACGGCATGACGCCGGCGGCTCTGGCTCTCATCCTTGTCGCGATCCGCCGGAATGAAGTCAGACATGCGGCCTGAGCGCTCGCGCCGGAACAGCGAGAGCCGGTCACCATCCAGCCGCATTCGGCCTTTGGCGTCCTCCGAGGCACGTCCACCGAAATCCCTTGGTATCGATCCTGAAGAACTTGCGCGTTTGCAGGCCGAAGATCGCGAGCGTTTCACCGCGCGTTTCGATGTTTCACGTGAAACACTGGACGGGCTTGACCGTTATGTGGCGCTGCTGACCGACTGGCAGACGAGGATGAACCTCGTCGCGCCCTCGACGCTTGCTACGGTCTGGGAGCGGCATATCGCCGACTCCCTTCAGCTCGAAGCGCTGCTGCCGCCGTTTGAGACGTGCTCCGATCTTGGCTCCGGCGGCGGTCTGCCCGGCATCGTGATTGCGATCATGCGGACTGATTCGAAGGTGCATCTGGTCGAGAGCGTCGGCAAGAAGGCGACCTTCCTGCGCGCGGTCGCGGACGACCTCGGTCTGAACACTCATGTGCATGCCCGGCGGATCGAGTCATCGGGGCACGCGCTGAGGCAATCCGAAGTCGTCACGGCCCGGGCGCTCGCCTCGCTGGACAAGCTCTGCGGACTGGTCTCGCCGCATATTTCGACTGAGACCCGCTGCTTTTTCGCCAAGGGCGCGAGCCATGAAGCGGAGATCGCGGCCGCGCGGGAGCTCTGGTCGTTCGATTTGAAAATTCATGATTCGCAGCTTGCGGAAGGCTCCGTCATTCTTGAACTGGCAGCGATTCAGGCGCTCTGAGAGGCGTTTGCGGTCTTGAACGATAAACCGATCCCGGCGCTAAGCGGTGGATGACGCGTTCCTCGGGATTCCGCGACCGCAAGATGGCGGCTATGGTCTTTGATCGAAGACCGGTAAAACGAAGTGCGGCATGGCATCGGTGAATCCGATGCTGTAAAGCCGCGTTGCGAATGAGACCGAGGGTGCCGCGCTTTTCAGAACAGCTTGCGGCCAGGATATGAATCCTCGGGTTGGACCGATGAGGATGATGAAAACGCCATGCGCGTCATCACGATAGCCAATCAGAAGGGCGGGGTGGGCAAGACCACGACCGCCATCAATCTGGCGACGGCTCTCGCTGCGATCGGCAAGCGGGTGTTGCTCGTCGACCTCGATCCCCAGGGCAATGCCTCGACCGGGCTCGGCGTCGAGAAGGACGACCGAGAGGTCTCCTCCTACGATGTCCTCACCGAGCGGGCCTCGGTTGAAGAGGCGGCCATTCCGACGGCTGTGCCGGAGCTCTCGCTCATCCCTTCGACACTCGATCTGCTTGGCCTCGAAATGGAGATCTCCAGCGCTGATCGCCGGGCCTATCGGCTGCGCGATGCGCTGCGCGAGCATGAAAAACGGGGCGCACGGTTCGACTTCGTCTTGATGGACTGCCCACCCTCGCTGAACCTTTTGACGATCAATGCGATGGCGGCAGCCGACTCGGTGCTCGTGCCGCTGCAATGCGAGTTCTTCGCACTGGAAGGCCTCAGCCAGCTTCTCCAAACGGTGGAAGAAGTACGCGACAGCCTGAACCCGAATCTCGATCTGCACGGTATCGTGCTGACCATGTTCGATGGCCGCAACAATCTCGCGGCGCAGGTGGTGCGAGATGTGCGCGCCTATATGGGCGAGAGTGTTTACCAGACGGTGATCCCGCGCAATGTGCGCGTTTCGGAGGCGCCGTCCTTCGGTAAGCCTGCGATTCTCTACGATATGAAATGCCCGGGCAGCCAGGCCTATATCGCGCTAGCCTCCGAGGTCATTCAGCGTGAAAAGAGGCTTGCGGCGGCATGACGAAGACACCTCAGCAGGCGGCCCGCAAAGACGACGGAACGACAGGGATGAGCGAAGATCGATCACGCCAGAGGCTGGGCCGGGGACTCGCGGCCCTTATCGGCGGCGGCGAGACCCATGGTGGTTTCCAGCCGAGCCGGCGCGAGCGCGAGGAGGTGGTCCGGCCCGATCGGCAGGTGCCGCTCGAAGCAGTTCTCGCCAATCCGAACAATCCGCGTCGCACCTTCAGCGAGGAGGATATCGCCGATCTCGCCCAGTCGGTGAAGAAGCACGGCATCGTGCAACCGCTTCTCGTGCGGCCCAATCCCGACAAGCCCGAGACCTTCGAGATCGTCGCGGGCGAGCGGCGCTTCCGGGCGGCGAAAGCCGCAGGGCTGGAAAACATTCCTGTTGTCGTGCGCGATATCGACGACCGGCAATCGATCGAGATCGCGCTGATCGAGAATGTCCAGCGGACGGATCTCAACGCCATCGAGGAAGCGCTTGCCTATGAGCGGCTGATCGATGAGCACGGTTACACCCAGGCCGATCTCGCCGAAGCGCTGGCGAAGAGCCGCAGCCATGTGGCGAACATGCTGCGGCTCCTGAACCTGCCCGACGCCGTGCGGAAGATGGTCGTGGATGGGGCTCTGTCGGCCGGTGCGGCGCGAACACTGATCGGCTCGGACGATCCGGAGACGGTGGCGCGGCTGATCGTCAAGGACGGGCTGAGCGTGCGTGAGGCCGAGGCGATCGCCCGCGAGGCCTCGCAGGCCAATTCCGGCGAGCCGGTGAACGATCTTGGCGAAGGATCGGGTGCTTCATCTGCCAGGAAGCGGGCACACTCGGCCGAGATGGCGGATATCGAGCAGCGTCTCGCGGAGCATCTCGCGATGAGTGTCACGCTGAAAGGCAAGCGGTCCAAGGGTAGCCTGAAAATCGACTACCGATCCCAGGAAGAGCTGGATGCGATCCTCGAGCGGCTGGGACTGGCCGGGTAGGGCGGGCTGAAAGAGAGTAGCTGACGCGTCTCAGCGATCGCAACCGATCGAGCGCATGATCTCGACCACCTGCTCGCGGGACGAGCAGACATTTTCACATGGAATGCCGTCACCATCGCCATCGGCCCGCGAATGCCGGCCCGCGCACCAGTTCTCGACCGCCTGCCGACAGGTCGAATAATCGGTGCATCGCGCCGCCACTGCTGGCGCGGCACTCGAAATCAGCGTCAGCACGACAAGGCCAAGCTGGAGAAGGCGCGCGGTCATCGAAGAGCTGGGGTTTCGCAAGCTGACGGTCTCTCGTGGAACATGATGTCGTGAGCTCAACCTAAAAGCGAATTGAGCACAAAGCAATCGCTAAGGGTGTACGCTTGCCGACCCTCGATGGATGATCCACGGTCGAAGACCGCTTCAACTGGAGAGCATCCAGACAGCGACGCCGGTAAGCAGAGCCGCGAAGAACCGGTTGATGTGACGGACGTCCCCGGGATCGCGCCATTGCGCGGCCAGACGATCGGCGAGGATTGCGTAAAGCGAGAAAGCCACGGCATTGTTGAGTGTGAAGATGGTGCTGATGGCGAAGAGCCGGCCGGTAGCATCCGATCCCGATGCGAGGAACTGAGAGAACATCAGGCCGATGATGACATAGGCCTTCGGATTGAGGATCAGCAGCATGGCACCGTCGATCGCACTCGCAGGTCTCGCCTCGCGCTCATGGGAGGCTCCAACCGGCCGCCATAGACGGAAGGCGAGCCAGAGTACGTAAACCGTGCCTGCGTAGCGGATTGCGATGAAGACATTTGGTGCTTCCGACGATAGTTGCCCAAAGCCGAGACCGATGGCGAGCGTTACGGCGAAGGTCGCGCCATGATAGCCGAGATTGGCGGGGAGGGTGGCCATGAAGCCGAACCGTGCCCCGTTGGCGGCGAAGAACAGATTGCCCGGCCCCGGACTATAGGCAAGGGGCAGGAGGAAGATCAGAAGCGGAATGATGAAATCGGCCATGGACCGAGGAAAGCCCAGTTTCGCCGATGCCTCCACCCGGTTTCACGGCCCGTTTTCCGACGCGCCGGATCAGAAGGGGCGCGCGAGAGTTTCGCTCTCACTGCGAAGCGTGCTGCAAACTTGCAGCTCTGATAGCGGTGACCCATCTCGAACCGCGATACGCCGACCCTGTTGACTTCTAGACTTTGAAGAGCTGGCACGTGGACCATTCCTCCGGTGGCTGGTCCAGTCGGTGGTGAAGCCGAAGTCTTCCTTCGACGATAGCATCGTCTGGACGCTCTGCTGCGGATTTCGTGACATGACGCATTGGATCGGGCGTCAGCAACCGGTCTTCCGATCGAGTGCTGCATCGCGCGAAAGGAAACTCCCGGCGTCGCCGACTACTCCGCTGCGAAGGGGACGGAGCTCTCGATTGTCCGGTAGGATAAGGTGCCGGCCAGATCCTGCAGCGCTGCAAGGGCTGGTTCCCAGTGTTCGGCATGACCCGAGCCCGGCTTTTCGATGAAGGCGCAGGTGATGACCGCGGCGGCATCGCCGTGGGGGCCGCTCAGCGGAACGGAGAGATCGGTGATCCCGACCACCTGCGCCGAGGGCGCGACGCGGTAGCCCTTTTCACGAACGTCGCGAAGTTCCGCCGCGATGGCGGACAATCTCGCCTCGCCATCGGCCAGTCCCCATTTTCCAAGGGTCTCGGCGCGCCGGTTCGGGGCCTGCATCGCGAGTAGGGTGAGGCCGGAGCCGGTGGTGAAGAGATCAAGCTGGGCTCCGATACGCGCCCGAAATTCCCAGTGAGCGACCGGGCTTGCCTGGGCGACGATGATGCCCGTGCCGCGTTCCGGCACGACCAGATGCAGCGACTGGCCATGGTCCTGCGCGAACGCGTCCATCAGCGGTTGGGCCGCGGCGACGAGGCGCCGGACCGGCGGATGGTCCGAGCCGAGCAGGTAGAGCTTCATTGTCAGCATATAGCGGTCGCCGCCGGCGAGCCGCGTGACGTAACCGCGAGCTACGAGACGTTCGAGCATCCGATAGATGTGCGACGCGCTGACGCCGAGCTCCGAGACGATCTCACTTCGCGTCAGTCCATGGGCCTGACGCGCGAGAACTTCCAGAATATCCAACCCGCGATCGAGCGCAGGTGCGCGATAGCGTTCCTCGGGGTTCTCGGGATCCGACAGTTTGTTTCGAGGCATCGTCCTCACCATCAAACAGGCAGGTGGCGCCAATCCGGGCTGTAATCGAGCCCTGTAAGCTTGTAAATCTATTCATATACGGATACAACATTCATATAAGAACAAAGCATGCAGGACGGGGAGGTCTGATGCGGCTCTCGAACAAGACGATCCTGATCACGGCTGCCGGTCAGGGCATGGGCCATGCGGCTGCCGTGAAATGCGCCGAAGAGGGCGCGCGAGTCATCGCCACGGATCGCGATCCGAAACTTCTTGAAAGCTTCACGCAGAGCGGGATCGAAACGCGCCCGCTCGACGTCACGGACCCTTCGGCGATCCAGGCGATCGCGCAGGAGCTTGGCGCGCTGGACGGGCTCTTCAACTGCGCCGGCATCGTCCATAACGGAACGATCCTCGACGTGTCCGACGACGACTGGGCGCTCAGCCTCGACGTCAACGTGACGAGCATGGTCCGGCTCATCAGGGCCTTCCTGCCGAAAATGCTGGAGCGCGCCGAGGAAACCGGAACGGCGTCGATCCTCAACATGGCCTCGATGGCGTCGTCCATCAAAGGCTTCCCGAACCGCACTGCCTATGGCGCGACCAAGGCGGCGGTGATCGGCCTGACTAAGGCGGTGGCGGCGGATTTCGTGGCGAAGGGCCTGCGTTGCAACGCGCTCTGCCCCGGCACGGTCGATACGCCTTCGCTGCGTGGCCGTATCGCCAGCGCGGCGGACCCGGTTCAGGCGGAAAAGGATTTCGTCGCCCGCCAGCCCATGGGCCGGCTCGCATCGGTCGACGATATGACGCCGATGATCGTCTATCTGCTGTCGGACGAGAGCAGGTTCGTGACGGGACAGGCCATGCTGGTGGACGGCGGTGTGACCATCTGATCGGAGCTTGACCGCAGGGAGCCTAAGGGAGGAGGCGAGTTGCAACACATCGATGCCCATTGTCATTTCTGGAAACTCGATCGGGGCGACTACGGCTGGCTCGATGGCGAGGGTGGGCCGCTCGATGCGATCCGCCGGGATTTCCTGCCCGCCCAGTATCCCTCGGACATGGATCGCATCGTCGTTCAGGCGGCGCCGAGCGAAGCGGAAACCGACTTTCTGCTGACGCTTGCGAAGGAGACGCCGCAGATTCGTGGCGTTGTAGGCTGGGTCGATCTCACCGATCCCGAAGCTGAACAGACCCTCGATCGATGGTCTGGAGACAAGCATCTCCTCGGTCTGCGTCCGATGCTTCAGGACATCGAGGACACCGACTGGCTTCTCCAACAGGCCCGTCCCGCCCTGGTTGACCGCCTCATCGCACAGGGCCTCCGCTTCGATGCGCTCGTGACCGAGCGCCATCTTCCGATGTTCGAGACCTTCGTTGATCGCCATCCCGATCTCAAAGTCGTCATCGATCACGCCGCCAAGCCGCAGCCGGGATGGGGCGAAGGCTGGGCGTCCGGCATGAAGGCGCTCGCAGGGCACGAACACATCCATTGCAAGCTGTCGGGCCTTCTCACCGAACTCGATCCGGGCGAGCGCGAAAACCCGCTTGCCGCCCTCCAGGCCATCTTCCATCCGCTCCTCGACTGGTTCGGACCGGAGCGCCTCATCTGGGGAAGCGATTGGCCGGTCCTGACGATGGCGGCACCCTGGCAGCGCTGGCGCGATCTTACGGAGGAACTCCTGTCCGATCTCAGCTCTGACGAGCGCGGGGCCATTCTGAGCGGCAATGCCCGCCGTTTCTATGGTCTGACATCATGAGCGCGCTCATCAGGCTGGAGGCGATCGACAAGCGCTTTCCCGGCGTTCACGCCCTGAAATCGGTGGATTTCGACCTTCGCGCCGGCGAGGTCCATGCCCTGATGGGCGAAAACGGAGCCGGCAAGTCGACGCTGATGAAATGCCTTTCCGGCATCTACCAGCCGGATGGCGGGCGAATCCTGATCGACGGCAAAGAGGTGACCTTACCCAATCCGAAGGCGGCGCAGGATCGGGGCATCGGCATCATCCATCAGGAACTGGCCCTGATGCGCGATCTCAATGTCGCGCAGAATATATGGATCGGGCGCGAGCCACGCCTCTCCTTCGGCCGGATCGACGAAGCCAAACTCAATGCCGAGGCTGCGGCGCTGTTCGACACGCTGAACATCCGCATGGACCCGCGAACCTCCGTCGACCGGCTGACGATTGCGCGCCAGCAGATGGTCGAGATCGCCAAGGCGCTCTCGTTCCGATCGCGTATCCTCATCATGGACGAACCGACAGCGGCGCTGAACGACAGCGAAATTGCAGAACTCTTCCGGATCATCCGGCAGCTCAAGGCGGACGGTGTCGGCATCATCTACATCAGCCACAAGATGGACGAGATCAAACGCATCTCGGACCGCGTGACCGTCATGCGGGACGGCGAAGGTGTCGGCACCGTCGAGGCGGCCGAGACACCGATCTCGGATATCATCTCGATGATGGTGGGCCGCGAGCTCCAGAGCGAGGCGATGGAACGCCCCGATCTCGGCGAAGCGCCGACGGCCCTCGAAGTCCGCGGCCTGTCGCGCGGCCGCGACCTTCACGATATCGGTTTCACGCTCAAACAGGGCGAGATTCTCGGCTTCGCCGGGCTGATGGGTGCTGGCCGCACGGAGCTCGCGCGCGCCATCTTCGGGGCCGAGCCGCCGGATGCGGGCGAAATCCGCGTTCACGGCAAGACGGTGAGGATTACAAGCCCGTCGGACGCGGTGCGGGCCGGGATCGGCTATCTGTCGGAAGATCGAAAGCACTATGGTCTGGCGCTTGGCCTCGATGTGCGCGCAAATATCGGCCTGGCGAGCATGGAACGGCATTCAGACCGGTTTGGCCGCATCGACGAGGCCAGTCTCGCCGAGACCGCGAAGCGATACATCGAGACCCTCACCATCCGCACGCCGCACGATCGGCAGGAGACCAGGCTCCTCTCCGGCGGCAACCAGCAGAAGGTCGTCATCGCCAAATGGCTTCTGCGTGACTGTGATATCTTGATTTTCGACGAGCCGACACGCGGTATCGATGTCGGCGCGAAGGCGGAGATCTATCGGCTGATGAATGCGCTCGCCGCAGAGGGCAAGGCGATCATCGTGATCTCCAGCGAACTCCCCGAAGTCCTGAGGCTCAGCCATCGCATCGCGGTGATGTGCGAGGGGCGGCTGACCGGCATCCTGCCCGGCGATTCCACACAGGAAGACATCATGGCGCTCGCCACCAGACGTGAAGAGGTCGTTGCAGCATGACGAGCACCCAGACAGTCGCGGCCGACGAGCCGAAGAAGCGCTCCACCCTGATCGCACCGCAGAAGTTGTTGGCGTTTGCGAGCCTCATCATTCTCTTCGTCGGCTTTTCGCTCGCGAGCCCGAACTTCTTCCAGGTCTCCAACATCATGGCGATCCTGCAGGCGACCTCAGTCAACGGCGTCCTCGCCGTCGCGGTGACGCTGATCATCATCACTGGCGGCATCGATCTTTCGATCGGCACGGTGATGACCTTCTGTTCCGTCATGACCGGCGTCGTGCTGACCTGGCTCGGCGCGCCCCTCCTTCTCGGCGTCGCCACCGGCATCGGCGTCGGCGCGCTTTCGGGCGTCCTCTCGGGCACTTTGGTGGCGAAGGCGAAGATCCCGCCCTTCATCGCGACGCTCGGGCTGATGCTGGTCGCCAAGGGCCTGTCGCTGATCGTCACCGGCGCGCGCCCCATCTATTTCAACGACACGCCCGGCTTCGACGTGATTTCGCTGGGCTCTGTCATCGGCCGCTTCATTCCAAGCTTTCCGGTGCCGAACGGCGTCCTCATCCTCTTCCTCGTTGCCGGGGCGACCGCCTACATCCTGAGCCGAACCGTGCTCGGCCGTTATTGCTTCGCCCTCGGATCGAACGAGGAGGCGGTGAGGCTGTCGGGCGTCAACACGGACGCCTGGAAGATCGGCATCTATGCCCTTTCCGGAGCGATCGTCGGCATTGCCGGCCTTCTCATCGCATCGCGCCTCAACTCCGCACAGCCCGCTCTCGGCCTCGGCTACGAACTGGAGGCAATCGCCGCTGTCGTCATCGGCGGCACCAGCCTTGCCGGCGGACGCGGCACGATCCTCGGCACCCTGATCGGCGCGCTCATCATGTCCGTCCTGACGAACGGCCTGCGTGTCATGTCGGTCGCGCCGGAATGGCAGACGGTCGCAACGGGTGCCATCATCATTTTCGCCGTCTACGCCGACCAGCTGCGGCGGGGAAAGATCGGCTGAGCCGGGTGCCGGCTCACCGAACAAGAGTGAACCCAAGGGAGGAAACCACGATGTTCACGAGAAGAACCCTCATCTGCGCGACAGCCGCGCTCGCAATGCTGGGCGGAAACGCCCTGGCGCAGGACGCGATGTCCATTCCTGTGATCTCGAAAGGCTATCAGCACCAGTTCTGGCAGGCGGTGAATAAGGGCGCAAAGCAGGCGGGCGAAGAATTCGGCGTTACCGTCAACTTCGAGGGCCCGGACAACGAGAGCCAGGTGGACAAGCAGCTCGATATGCTCTCCGCAGCGCTCGCGACGAACCCGAGCGCGATCGGTTTCGCTGCGCTGGACAGTCAGGCCGCGATTCCGCTGCTGCGGCGTGCGCAGGAGGCCGGCATCCCGATCGTCGCCTTCGACTCCGGCGTCGAGAGCGACATTCCGGTCACGACGGCCGCCACCGACAATGTGGCGGCTGCGGCGCTTGCGGCCGACAAGATGGCCGAGCTGATCGGCGATTCCGGCAAGGTCGCGGTCGTCGCGCACGATCAGACCTCGCGGACCGGCATCGATCGCCGCGACGGTTTCGTCAATCGTATGGAAGAAGCCCACCCTGACATCGAGATCGTCGCGATCGAATATGGTGGGGGCGACCATCTCCAATCCACCGAGATCACCAAGTCGCTGCTGACGGCCAATCCGGACCTCAACGGTATCTTCGGCACGAACGAAGGTTCGGCAATCGGCGTCGTCAACGGTGTCCGGGAAAGCGGTGCCGAGAACATCACGATTGTCGGCTACGACTCCGGCAAGGCCCAGACGGATGCGATCCGCGACGGAACGATGGCCGGCGCGATCACCCAGAACCCGGTCGGCATCGGCTACGAGACCGTGAAGGCGGCGGTCGCTGCGGCAAACGGCGAAGATGTGCCGGCGAACATCGATACCGGCTTCTACTGGTACGATCAGTCGAACATCGACGATCCGAAGATCGCCGCCGTTCTCTACGACTGAGGCGCTGCGCCGCGAACAATGAGACGGAGGTCGCCGTACGGCGGCCTCCGTCCAAAGCCGAACGAGACATGAAATGAGTTGCTTCGCTTCGGCTCCATGGGCCGGGAGAAGCCGGGCCTCGGCCAACAGATATGGAAAATCGCTCGCCCATGAAGATCACCGGCCTGCGCACGATCGATGTAAGATTTCCGACCTCCGATGCCCTCGACGGCTCGGACGCGATGAACCCCGATCCGGATTATTCGGCCGCCTATGTGGTTCTCGAAACCGACGGCGACCACGAGGGCCACGGCCTCACCTTCACGATCGGTCGCGGCAACGAGATCTGCATCACCGCCATCGAGGCGCTTCGCCCGCTCCTCGTCGGCCTGGAGCTCGACTGGATCGCCGCCGATATGGGCCGTTTCTGGCGCCATGTGACCGGCGACAGCCAGCTTCGCTGGATCGGTCCGGACAAGGGCGCGATCCATCTGGCGACCGGCGCGGTGGTCAATGCCGCCTGGGACCTCTGGGCGAAAGCGGAAGGAAAGCCGGTCTGGCAGCTCGTCGCCGAGATGAGCCCGGCCGAACTCGTCCGCTGCATCGATTTTCGTTATCTCACCGATTGCATCACGCCGGAATGGGCGCTCGACTTCCTGACCACCCAAGCCGAAGGCAAGGCCGGGCGGATCGAGACGCTCAAATCGGAAGGCTATCCCTGCTACACCACCTCCGCCGGGTGGCTCGGCTATGGTGATGAAAAGCTGCGAACGCTTTGCCGTGGTGCTGTCGACGCGGGCTTCAAACACATCAAGATGAAGGTCGGCCGCGATCTTCAGGACGATATCCGCCGCCTTACCATCGCCCGCGAGACCGTGGGGCCGGATGTCCGGTTGATGATCGACGCCAATCAGGTCTGGGAGGTCGATCAGGCGATCGACTGGGTAAAGAAGCTCGCCTTCGTCGATCCCTGGTTCATCGAGGAACCGACGAGCCCGGACGATGTGGTCGGCCACCGCAAGATCCGAGAGGGCGTCGCGCCTGTTCAGGTCGCGACCGGCGAGATGTGCCAGAACCGCATCCTCTTCAAGCAGTTCATCCAGGAAGGCGCGATCGACGTCGTCCAGATCGATGCCTGCCGTCTCGGCGGCCTCAACGAAGTGCTCGCCGTGATGCTGATGGCGGCGAAATACGACCTGAAGGTCTGCCCCCATGCGGGCGGCGTCGGCCTTTGCGAATACGTCCAGCACATGTCGATGATCGACTATCTGTGCATTGCCGGAACGCGCGAGGGCCGGGTCATCGAGTTCGTCGACCACCTGCACGAACATTTCGTCGATCCGTGCACCATCCGGAACGCCGCCTACATGCCGCCCGAGCGCCCCGGGTTCTCGATTGAAATGAAAGCGGAGAGCCTTGAGCGCTACCGCTTCGGAGCGCGCTGATGGATCTTGAACTGAAGGACAAGGTCGTCGTCGTCACCGGCGGTGCGTCCGGCATCGGAGCTGGCATCACGGAATGCCTCGCTGCAGAAGGCGCGATCCCCGTCATCCTCGCGCGCAGCGAGCCCGACCCTGACTGGCTTCGCCGCCACGATGCGTCGTTCTTCCAGGTTGAGCTCTCCGACGACGCCGGTTGCCGTGCGGCGGTCGAGGCCGTGCGCGAGCGGTTCGGCCGGGTGGACGGTCTCGTCAACAATGCCGGGGCCAATGACAGCGTCGGGATCGACAGGAGCCCGGACGACTTCCGCAAGAGCCTTGACCAGAATCTGGTCCACTATTTCACTCTCGTCCATCTCCTGGCCGACGATCTGAGGACAAGCGGCGGCGCGATCGTCAATATCAGCTCCAAGACCGCCCTGACGGGGCAGGGGAACACGTCGGCCTATATCGCTGCGAAGGCCGCACAGCTGGGGCTGACGCGGGAATGGGCCGTCGCCTTCCTTAAGGACGGCGTCCGCGTCAATGCGATCGTGGTGGCGGAGGTGATGACCCCGCTCTATCGCCGATGGGTGGAGACGACGGAGGATCCTGATGCGACGATCGAGAAGATAGCGTCACGGATTCCGCTCGGACGGCGCATGACGACGACCCGCGAAATCGCCGATTGCTGCGCCTTCCTCCTGTCGGCGCGGGCAAGCCATATGACGGGGCAGTGGCTGTTTCCCGATGGCGGATATACCCATCTCGACCGCGCGATCGGTCTCGACGACTAGTCTTTAGGAAAAGGAGGGTTTCCCGTGCTCAAAGGAATTGATCCGCTCATCGGCCCGGACCTCATCCACGCGCTCGCGCAGATGGGCCATGGCGACGAGATCGTCATCGCCGACGCCAATTTCCCGTCCTACGCTCTCGCGCGAAAGACCGTCTACGGCAGCGCCCTGACGATCGGCTGCGATGCGGTGACGGCGCTTCGGGCTATCCTGTCGCTGTTCCCCCTCGACGAGTTCGAACCGGATGCCGTGATGACGATGCAGGTGGTCAACGACCCTGAGGCCGTACCACCCGTCGTCGCCGAGGCCGCCCCGATCCTCGACGCGGCCGGCCACCAACCAAAGCCCCTCGAACGTTTCGCCTTTTACGAGCGCGCCGCCAGAGCCTTCGCGGTGGTCCACACCCTGGAAGGCCGCTCCTACGGCAACTTCATACTCCGCAAGGGTGTCGTCTTCACGAGCTGAGCCCCATCGGGTTCACCGTCGACCGATCCAGCGCATCGCCGAAAGCTGTTCTTCAGCACAGCATGATCTCGAGATCCGCGCGGTGGAACGGCATGCTATGCTGCTCGTCGCGGCCATGGGCTCACTGTTCGCTGCGCCGCAGACCTGGAGATGAATGCATGACGAACATTCTCGTCGTCGGCGGCGCCGGCTATATCGGCTCGCACACCTGCCTAGACCTGGCCGAAAAAGGCTATACGCCGGTCACCTACGACAATCTGACGAACGGACACTCGGAATTCGTCAAGTGGGGCCCGCTGGAAGTCGGCGATATCCGCGATGCCGGGCGCCTCGATGCCGTGATCGCCGCCTACGAACCGGCCGCGATCATCCATTTCGCTGCGCTGATCGAAGTGGGTGAGTCGGTCAAGGATCCGATCTCCTTCTATGACAACAATGTCGCTGGCACCCTGTCGCTGCTGGCCGCTGCCGAGCGCGGCGGTGTCGACAAGATCGTCTTTTCTTCGACTTGCGCGACCTATGGCCTACCGAACACTCTGCCGCTCGCCGAAACCCATGCGCAGGCGCCGATCAATCCTTACGGGCGTTCGAAGCTCCTGGTCGAACAGATCCTTGCCGACTGCGGCACCTACAGGGGGCTGAATTCGGTCGTTCTTCGTTATTTCAATGCGGCCGGTGCCGATCCGGAGGGCCGGATCGGGGAATGGCACGATCCCGAAACGCACGCGATTCCGATCGCCATCGACGTCGCGCTGGGCCGTCGAGGCGGCTTCACGGTCAACGGCACCGATTACGATACGCGCGATGGCACCTGCGTGCGCGACTACATCCACGTCCTAGACCTTGCGGACGCCCACAGCCGAGCGGTGCGCTACCTGCTCGAAGGCGGGGAGAGCACGCAGCTCAATCTTGGAACCGGCACAGGGACGACCGTGCGTGAACTCCTGAATGCCGTCGAGAACGCTTCTGGGCGCCCCTTTCCCGTGTCGTTCGGTCCACGCCGCGAAGGTGACTCGCCTTCGCTTGTCGCGGACAATGCCAAGGCACGCGAAGTGCTGGGCTGGACGCCGACCCGTGATCTGCGGACGATCGTCGACAACGCCTGGAACTGGCACGCGAAGAGCAATCTTGGAAGCGAAACCAAATCCGTTCCTGAGCTCGTCGGGTAGTGGGCGGCACGCCAGGCTCAATGGGCGAATTCCATCGCGAACGGCAACGCGGTCGTGAGAAGCGGATTTGGACGTACTTGCCACGCTCTTTGAGGAGGGGCCGGAGAGGCGTGATGAAGCCGACGCATGGTCGCGGTTTCGTTGCTGAAGCTGACGATCATGTCCTGCAGGTCGGTCTCGGAGATGGTGTCGAGATCGAGCGATCGCGGCAGCCATCCTCGCAATCGGCCGTTGTCGTTCTCGACACCGCCCCTCAGCCGGCCGGCGATCCGTTCTCTTTCGAGAGAGGACAGATGGACGTAGGATAGCATCGTAACACTCATTTGGTCTGGACGACCGAGCCAATACCATGTCGGCTCTGGGGTGTGGCACTTCACCTTGGAACTCAGAGTCGGTCTCAAAGCGGGTTTTCCTGAAGTTTTTATTAGTTCGTAGTTAGTACAAATCGGATAGGCTGACGTCGTTCAACAGACACCGACGATTTTCGAGCCGACCCGATGAACAAATTCAGAATATTCAGAGCGATTTTTCGTAACCGCTCGACACGCCTGCGGACCGTTCTGCTGGTGCTGATCGCGTCGGTGTTCGCCGTCAGTTCGATTCATTCGATCTGGAGTATCGATCGTCTGCTCAATCAGGATTCGGAAGCTGTCGCGGAGGCATGGGCCGAGATCTTCGCTCTGCGCACGGGACGGATCGACGACATTCTCGCCGGACAGCCAATCAACGCAGAAGAAAGACAGCTGTTTCAAGATCTCGCATCGGTCGGCGATGTCTTCCGGTTCAAGCTCTTTGGTCCGGATGGCACGCTGCGTCTGGTCTCGGATGAGCTGGACAAGACCGGGAAGGCGCAGAGCTTGTCTGGTCATCGACCGCAAATCGCGAAAGCGATCCTTGCCGGTGAGCGCTTTACGGAAGTCCATGACGGAACAGACAAAGCCAATCGGCCCGATGCATATGCCGAAGCTTATGTTCCACTTGTCGTCGGCGGTGTCACAAAAGGCGTGATCGAGGTTTATGTCGATCAGACGGAACGCAGGGGACATTATGGCGCCGTCTTATGGCGGACCATATGGGCGACGCTCGGTCTCACCGTCCTCGCCTTCGGCTACACGTTCTATACATCCCGGCTGCTGTTGCGCGAACGGCGGCTCGATGCCAAGGCGCGCCATCTTTCCCGGTTCGATGCATTGACCGGCGTTGCAAACCGGCATGTCTTCAATACCCGGCTCGAACACGCGATCTGGGAACGGGATAAAGAGGATGTCGCCGTGATGGTCATCGACCTCGACGGCTTCAAAGCGGTGAATGACAGCCTCGGCCATCAGACGGGTGACTCCCTGCTCAAGCAGGTGGCCAGATGTCTTGATGACCATTTTCGCGGCAAGGCGCTGCTCGCCCGTTTCGGCGGCGACGAGTTCGCGGTGATCGTCGAAAGAGCTGACAGCAAAACCAAAACGCGGCAGCTCGCCAGCGAGGCGATCGACTGCATCCGTGCCATAACAAGCGCCGGGGCTCATCCTGTTCGTATCAGCGCAAGCATCGGTTTATCCTTCGCGTCCGACTTGCCCGAAGGGCATAGCGAACCCGATGAGCTTCTCAAGCGAGCGGATATTGCCCTCTATAAGGCCAAGGAATCCGGGCGCGATCGCATCATGGCTTTCGAGCCCGGCATGGAGACACTCCTCAGAAAACGGAATCTGTTGCGCAGCCGCGTCAAGCAAGCGGTGGAAGCCGGTGATCTTGTCGTGCATTACCAGCCGCAACACGATGCAGCATCGGGCGCGCTCACCGGTTTCGAAGCCCTGGTTCGTATTCCGGACCAGCAGAGCGGGTTCCTCTCGCCGGCTGATTTCATACCGATCGCCGAGGAACTCCACTTGATGGATAAGCTTGGCGCCCGCGTCCTGGAACTTGCGGCAGAGGAAGCGGCACGCTGGCCGGCCCATCTGCATGTGGCGGTCAACCTGTCAGCGCAGCAATTCGAAACGGATCTCGTTCAAACCGTCAAAACGATCCTGGAACGGACGCATCTGCCGGCCCAACGCCTCGAACTCGAAATCACCGAAAGCATGTTCATCGGCGATACGGAGCGGGTCGAAGCTCAGCTCTCACAGCTGAAAGCGCAGGGTGTGCGTATCGCCATGGACGATTTCGGAACGGGTTATTCCTCGCTGAGCTATCTCTGGCAATTTCCGTTCGACAAACTCAAGGTCGACCGCTCCTGCTTCCAGCGTCTCGATCGCTCCACCGACGAAAGCGAGCGCAACCGGATTGCGGCGGTCGTCGAAACGATAGGGTCGATGGGCAGAGCCATGAAGCTGCGGGTGACGGCTGAAGGAATCGAGACGGCCGATCAGATGTCCTACGCCCACCGCTCCGGTTTTCATGAAGTGCAGGGCTTCTTCTTCAGTCGGCCGATTCCGGTCGACGAAATCCCGGCCTACATGCTTCGCTCTTTTTCCGAGCATAAACGAGAACAGGCGGCGCAGACCTCTGATCCGACAAGCGTTGAACCTTCGCCCGTCTCCGAGCTCAAGACGACGGCTTGATCCATCCGCATCGGGCGTTCCGAAGCCTATCCGGCCGGCCCTCGTTGGCAGGATACTGGTACCCCACTGCGTCTCCGCTTCGGAGGCTTCGCGTTTCCTGTCCTGGAAGGGCACCTGTCGGATCGGGCGGCGAATGCTCTTCGGGCGATCGTAGACTCAACCGAATGTCGGTCTTTCCCGCGGTGAGATTGGCCTGTGTCAGACTTTTCGGGTTAGTTGTAATCAAAGGAATCTGCGTTCACCGAAGTTTCAGCCTGCGGCGCTGTTCTGGCGAGTAAGAACAGATAGCGAGATACAGGAAAAACGGTCCACGCGCGGCGAAACGCCGCAAACGTCTCTTCCCAAGCATGACGGGCTCGAAGTTAAGCTTTTTTCGTCGCTCATCGAAGCGCGTGGTCGCGCAATATCACTTTGATTTTTCGACTTTTTAACTGCGGTTTTACTTCTCTCTTGTCTAGTGTCACGCAAAGTTGATGGGGAGGTGGCGACAGATGGATGCGTTATCAGAACAACCGATCCGTGTCGGTATCGTCGATGACGATCCTCTCTTTCTGGAACAGGCCAGTAACCTGCTCGACCTGCGTCCTGATATGGTGGGAACGCGTCTTGCAAGCTCGGCAGAGCTCGAGCGCGCCATCAAGGCAGGGTCTCTGGACTGTGTCGTGATCGACTACAACCTAGGTGGCGACAACGGGCTCAACCTGCATCTTTCCCTCGCGAACCGACATGAGAACATGCCTCCGGTCATCCTGATTTCGGGAGCTGGATGCGAGAAGACGGTGGTTCGCGCGTTTCGCAGCGGGTTCGCGGACTACGTCTCCAAGAGACAATTCAGTATCGATGAACTTTGCGGCAGTATCCGCCGCGTGGTCGGTAAGGCCCGCGCGAGCGAAAGTGCGATCAGCCAAAGCTCGTCTACGACCGTTAGCCAGAACAATGACGATCTGACCGGTCTCTTCCTTCCCGCCTTCATGGACAAACGGCTGACCGAACTTCTTGCCGATCGGCGGCGTCGCCACTTTGCCGTGATGGGTATCCGCATCTCTCAGTTGGATGAGATCAGGGCTGAGATCGGCCACATGCGCGCCGAACGGGTCGCGCATCAATTTGCCTGTGCACTCAAGCGGGTTTGTCGGTCGACGGATATCGCCGGTCATTGGAAAGATCAGGAGTGGATGGTTCTGCTCGACGCGATGCCCACAACCGACAGTATCGCCAGTGCCGTTCAACGGCTGGAAAGCGCCTTGCGCCTGCGTTCTGAGTTCGACGGCCTTCATGTCGACGCTCATCCCGAAATCAACGTGGTGTCATATCCTTCTCAGGCCGAAACCCGGCAGGCGCTGCTCGAAAAGGCGTTTCCGGAGAGAGGGCGCGACGGTCTCGATCGCAACGAAGCCGGTGGCGAGGCTGGGAAGGCAGCCGAAGACGACACTTCCTGGCTCGAGACCGACGCAGAGGGCTTGCAATCATCCCTCGTCACGAGTTTCAAGGAACGCCGCAAGGAACGCCGCAGGCGCGTCATGAAGCGCGGTCAGATCGTCTATGGCAGCCATGGGCTGACGATCATGTGCAAGGTCCGCGATCAGTCGGAGGGTGGTGCGAGATTGCGTCTCGACAGCTGGGTGGCGGCTCCGAAAACCCTCGAATTGCGGATCATCGGTTCGGATTTCCAGAAGCCTGCAGAGTTGCGGTGGCAAAAGGGATTGGACATCGGCATCGAATTCAAGGGGACGCAGGAATGACGACTTCTCAGCCGACCGAACAGTTTCAGACGCGGATGGCCGCGCTCAACGACAAATTTCGCGAGCGTTCGATGGAACAGTATCACCACCTGGTCAGCCTGACAGAGACGAAGAGCCCAGCCGTCGACGAACTCGAAGCCATCCGCAAGATCGCTCATTCGCTCGCAGGATCGGCAGGTCTCTTCGGATATGACAAGGTGGCCCGGCAGGCTGCGACCGTCGAGGACGAGATTCTGGCGAAGGCGGATTCGAACACCGTCGTTCAGCAGGTCTGCGCCCTGTGTTCGCTTATCCAGTCGGATGTCGTTATAGCTCCTTGACCGTCTCCTGTTCACGCTTCGGATAGGCCATGTCGAACCAGATCACGCAGCCAGAAAACGATCGGAGCGATGCCGTCTCCAAGTCCTCGGCGGACGAGGCGATCGCCGCGTCCCGCCCGATCGTGCGCGTGGTGACCGACGATCCGGTCGATTTCAAGCGCACTGCGGGCCTGGTCGAGGCGGTCGGCTATGCCGCCCAGGACGGAAAGCTCGCGGCAGCAAGCGATCCGGTTCTCGCGACTCTGATCAACGCGGAGCATGATCGGGATTTGGTCCGGGCCCGCGAGCAATCCGCGACGTCGAACGTGATGATGTACAATCTGCCCCATCACTTCGAGCCGCGTCTTGCTGCGGCACGGGCCGGGGTTCAGATGGCTGTGGCCTCGGCAATCAACCCGGTCGAGCTCAGCGCCTGGCTCGTCGACTGCGAGCGCAAGACCAGCACGGACGCGCATTTCTCGGTAATGATCGTCGATGACGACGAGATTGCCTCGGAGGTCTATGCCCAGGCGATCCGCGATCGCGGCATGGTCTGCCGGATCGTCTCCGAAGTCGAGACCGTGATCGAGGCGATCGACAGCGCGCCACCCGATATCATCGTCATGGACATGCAGATGCCGACCGCGAACGGTATCGAGGTTTCCTCGATGATCCGCCAGTCGCGCTCGATGCTGGCGACACCGATCGTTTTCCTTTCGGGCGAGCGCGATATGGACGTTCAATTGAACGCCCGTTCGATCGGCGGCGACGACTTCATCTCCAAGCCGATCCAGCCGGCCCTTCTGGCCGAGCGTATCAGGATGCGGGCGATGCGGGCGCTCGCCTTGCGGCAGCTCATGGAATCGGACGGCCTCACCGGCCTCCTCAACCATGCCCGTTTCAAGGACCGGGTGGAGAAGGAAATCGAGCGGTCGCGCCGCACGACCGCGCCGCTCGCGCTCTGCCTGATCGATATCGATCACTTCAAGTCCGTGAACGACACCTACGGCCACCAGCTTGGCGACCACGTCATCCAGGTTCTCGCCAGCACGCTGCGCAACAGCCTCCGGCGGACGGATGTGATCGCGCGCTATGGCGGTGAGGAGTTCGCCGTCCTTCTGCTCGATACGGAAGTGGAATACGCGCATATCGTGATCGAGCGGATCCGCGAAGGGTTTTCCGCAAACCACATCAAGCATGAAGCGGGCGAGCTGAGTGTCAGTTTCAGCGCTGGGGTCGCGCGTTGGACGAAGGATCGCGATGCGGCGACGCTCTTCCGGATTGCCGACAACGCGCTCTACGAAGCGAAGAGAAACGGCCGGGACCGCGTCGTCCTGGCTTCGGCTGCATAAGCTCTGACAACCATGTCGCAGCAAGGCATGACGGCACCCGATGCTGGAAACACGATCGGGCTGTCAGTCGCGTTTGCTCGGACGGCTTTGGAAAAAGCCGATGATCGGCCAATGCGGGGAAGTATGACCCGAAATCGGGTCTAGAGATGCTCGCGGATGCTGGAGGCGAGGGTCAGGGGATCGAATGGCTTTGGGATGACCGCCGCCGCACCGAGTTCCATGAGCGTCGCAATCTCCGATGCCTGGGCGCGCGCCGTCATGAAGATGATCGGCGTTGTCGCCGTTTTCGGGCGGGAGCGAAGCTGCGCGAAGGTCGCAGGGCCATCCATATCGGGCATCATGTAGTCGAGCACGATGAGATCGGGCTGCCACTCGGCGGTTTTCTCGAGCGCCATGGCGCCGGAGGATGCGGTGGCAACCTCCAGATCGGGATCAAGCTCAAGGGACATCTTGGCGATTTCCCGGATGTCGTCTTCATCGTCGATGCACAAAATCTTCATGGCGTATTCTCTTGGCACACAAAGAGCTGGGACATCACCGCTCAGGAAGGTTCGCGGTGCGGTCGTGACGTCTTCGGATCAGTTCACGGATGGCGTCTATGACCGGGTCGGCGCCGGTCGTCATGGAAGCTTATCGATGGAAGCCTTGGCAGCAGGTAAACGATCTCGTCTCTGGCGATCGGAAAATCGGCCTATGGTAAGCAATTTATTGCGCCATCCTGGGCCCATTCGAGCACCGCGGGCCTTGGCAGACGGTCAGGCGGCGACCGAAGCAGAAGTCTCCTCAGCGCTGGTCGCCCCGACCGAGGCATTGCTCAGTGGCAATTCCACATGGAAGGTGGTGCCGATATTGTCGGCGGTCTCGAAGTCGATACGCCCGCCCATGGTTTCCACGATCGACTTGGCGATGCAGAGACCGAGACCCGTTCCGCCCGGATTGCGGGTCGCTCCGGATGTGGCCTGTTCGAACTTGTTGAAGAGCCGGGGCTGGAAGTCCTTCGGAATTCCAGGACCACGATCCTGAACGGAAATCCGCGCCACACCATCGTACTCGGCGAGTCGGACCGTAACCGTCGATGCCTGAGGCGAGAACTTCAGCGCATTGGAGAGCAGATTTCCCAGCACCTGATGCAGGCGATCCGGGTCCACGTCCGCGACGGCTTGCTCGAAGTCGTTGACGAATTCGATCGCGATCTTCTTGTCCGGGCAATATTCGTTGCTGGCGGCGATCGCCTGCTCGACCAGCGGCTCCAAAGACTCGGGCCGGATCAAGAATTCCAGCTTTCCGGACTGAATCTTCTCCATATCGAGGATATCGTTCACGAGCAGAAGCAGGCGGTCGGTATTCGTGTGCGCAATCTTGAGAAGGCTCGAAGCCTTCGCATCGAACGAGCCGAGCTTGCCCGAGCGCAGGAGGCCGAGCGCGCCCCGGATCGAAGTCAGAGGGGTCCGCAGTTCGTGGCTGACGACCGAGATAAACTCGTTCTTCGCCTCGGCGTTCGCACGTTCCTGCGTGATGTCGCGATTATGCGTGATCAGCCCGAGGACTTTTCCTCTCTCGTCGAACAGTGGTGCCTTCAACGTCGAGACCCAGCCCGACCTTCCATTCGCGAAGACTGAGGGCTGTTCCAGCCGGGTGATATCCCGGTTTTGCAGGAGGCGCATCTCGTCCGCGTGATAACGTTCCGCGATCTCGCGCGGATGCAGATCGAAATCTGTCTTGCCGATCAGGCTTTCCGCATCTTCAGCTCCGACATTTCGGGCCGTTGCCGGGTTTGCGACGATGAACCGTCCGTCGGTGTCCTTGAAATTCAGAGCATCGGGCAACTGCTCGACCATTGTCCGATAGATCACGTTGGATTTTTCGAGTGCGTGCCGACGCTCGATCGACCGAATGGAATAGCCGATGAACAGGGCGCCGACGAAGCTCAGGGAGAGGTAAGGCAAGCCCGTCCTGGCGAGGAGATCGAGCGCAACGGAAAACGGAAGAACGAAATAGGTCAGCAGATTCGTGACCGTGACGGGTAGCGCGAAAGCAAGAAGCTCCCAGCGCGGTCGCTTCTGGCTCGCGAGGAGGTAACGCGCCGAAATGCCGGCCCCGAACGCCAGCACGATGTTGATCGCGCCGACATAGGCCGTTTCACCACCGACACTGAAACGAAATGCGACGGCGATCACGGTGCTGATCGCTCCTGCCAGCGGCCCGCAGAAAAAGCCCGCGGCCGCGACAAAGACCGTGCGAAGATCGACCATTGCGCCGCCTGTTACGGCAGGGACCATCACCATGGCTGCGACGGCCGCGCATCCCATGAGCACGCCCTTCAAACACGACTGGAGGCGCAATGGCAGCCTCGCCAGCACAACGACGCCATGATCGATAATAATGACGACGAGCGCTGCAAGGGCAAGATTTGTCAGCAGTAAGTGCCAGATCGACATTGCTCTAAGCCATACAATGATTGTCGTAATGCAATTTAAGGATGATAAGTCAGAAGAAAAGGTTAGCAGATAAGAGAACAATTTTCTACATTGAATATTAAGGATTTAATCACTGTTTTGGAAAACTGATGTTAACTAAAAATCCGAATTGGCATGCAGTTTTGTGCGGGCGTTTACTGTTCGATTGGACCTGGTCGGTAACGCTCGCGGAAATACGTCTTGCCAGCGTCAGAGTTCAGCATGCGTCCCTTTCATCCGTATTCAAAGACCTTGTCGGCTCGATTCATCGGGATTGCTGTTCTCGCCCTTCTGTACGGCATATTCGGATATGTCGGGTTGCAGCTGGCCGTGCCGCCCGGCTACGCGACGCTCATCTGGCCGGCATCGGGTATTGCGCTCGCTGGCCTTTTATATGCCGGACCGAAGCTCTGGCCGGGCGTTTTTCTGGGTTCGTTTTTCGTCAATGCCATCAACAGCGGAGCGCTCGCCCCGGATGGGATCGTGGGTCCTGGCCTTGTCATTGCAGGCGGCATTGCTGCGGGATCGTGCCTTCAGGCAGTGGTGGCCTATGCTCTCGTCACGCGTCGCTTCGGAATTCCCCTTCGCCTGAACAAACTGACCGACGCTGTCCTGCTGGGCGGATTGGCCGGGCCGGTATCCTGTCTGATCAGCGCCACTGTCGGCGTCGGAGTCCTGATAGGCGCGGGGATCATGGCTTCCGACCAGATGGCATCCAACTGGTTCACATGGTGGTGTGGCGACGTCGCTGGCGTGCTGACCGTTCTGCCGATCGCGATGCTGGCTCCGAAGGGATCGCTGAACCTGCAATGGAAGGGCAGGCCGATCGCGAGGCTTCAGACGGTCGCCCTGATCGTTCTTCTGCTTCCGCTGCTGGCCACGTTCTTCGCGTGGAAGCTGACCAGCGAAATTGCCTATAAGAACGAGGTGACGGCCTTTGCACGGCTGGTCGATGACAGCGCGCATGCGTTGAATCACCGGATCGATACTTACGTAAACAGCCTGGACGCCGGTGCTGCGCTTCTTCACGCGTCCGACCATGTATCACTGCCCGACTGGGCGCGCTTCGTCGAAACGCTGGCGATCGAGGACAATCTCAAAGGCATCAACGGGATCGGAATTATCGATCCGATCAAGCGAGACGGGATCGAGGAATTCCTGAACCGCGTCGAGGCCGATGGCGTTCCGGACCTGAATATTCGTCCGCAGACACAGAACGATGATCTTTTCATCATCAAGTATATCGAGCCGGTTGGGCCGAACCTGCAGGCTGTGGGACTCGACATCGCCTTCGAGAAAGAGCGGTATCGTGCTGCGACGAACGCCCGTGACACAGGTCGGCCGACGATCACCGGCCGCATTCTTCTGGTCCAGGACGAAAGCAAGAGCCCCGGCTTTCTCCTGCTCAGGCCCTGGTATGCCGATGGCGCGAAACTCGACACGGTGGAAGACCGGCGTAAGGCGTTTCAAGGCTGGGTCTACGCGCCGTTCATCGGCAAGAAATTCCTGGCCGGCCTGACATCGAGCCAGGGGCGCACCCTCGACATTTCGGTCTACGACGGTCCCACGGCGGATGCCGAACAGCTTATCTACAGCAGCACCGCCTCCGTTGGGGATCTCTCGGGCGAGGCGCAATTCATCCAGAAGAAGACGCTCAACATCATGGAGCGCGACTGGACGATCGTCTGGCAGAGTACGCCGATCTTCGAAGCCTCCGCGCGTACCTACGCGCCGTTGTTCATTCTCATCGGTGGTCTCTTGATCACCCTCCTTCTCGGGCGGCTGCTCTACACGAATGAGCGGCGCAGCGAGGAAATTCGCCAGCAGGTGGAACAGCAGACCGAGGAGATCGCGGCCCGCGAGCGAGAAAACCGCGCCGTCATCGATACCGCGGTCGTCGGTGTTCTGGTTCTCGACGAAGACCAGCGCATTCTGTCGGCCAACGATACCGCGCAATCCATGTTCGAATATTCCGCCGGTGAACTTCTCGGGCGGGAGATCGGCGATCTGGTCGATCTCGAAGCCTCCAAAGAGCGGCAGCCGAAGCAGGGAAAAAGCTGTACGACCTCGCCCACTCATCTCCTCTTCGGGATCACTCCGGCGCTACGGGCCAGGACGAGATCGGGTGCAGAAATCGTTTTGGACCTGCAACAGAACGCGTGGAAGACGGAACAGGGCCAGCTCCGCACGACGCTGATTATCCGCGACATCACGGTGGCGAGCCGTGTCGCCGCAGCTCTGGAGCTCAGTGAAGAGCGCCTCAGCCATGCGATGGAGGGCGCCGAACTCGGTGTCTTCGATATCGATCTCACAACCGGACGATCCTTTGTATCGCACACCTGGAAGACGATGCTCGGCTTTGATGTCGACGCCGAGATCGATGCGCAGGCGGAATGGCTGTCGCGCATCCATCCCGAGGACAAGCCCAGCCTGATGGCGGCCGACAAGGCTTGCATGGATGGGCTGACAGCTCGATCGGAATGCGAATATCGATTCCGGCATGCCGATGGACATTGGATATGGCTGCGCTCGGACGCGACGATCAACGAGCGATCTGCCGATGGGAAAGCCCTGCGGATGGTCGGCATCCAGATGGATGTATCAGAGCTCAAGGAAGCCGAAGCCGGGTTGCGCTCGACCAGGGAACGTTTGAGAACGACGATCGAGAATGCGCCTGTGGGTATGGCGCTGATGGACACAACGGCCGACTGGCTGCAAATCAATGCCTCGTTCCGAGATCTCACCGGCTACGAAATCGACGATCTCAACGGTCAGCGGATCTGCTCAATCGTCCATCCCGACGATTGCGAGCAGATCCGAACTCTCCTCGGCAGTCTCTTTTCCGGCGAAAGCAGCCGTCATCTGACCGAAATCCGCGTCAAGCATCGCGACGGCCGTTTGATCTGGTGCCTTTTGAGCCTGTCCTTCGTCGCTCCGAGCCCGGACTGTTCGGATCTCGGCTATGCCATTCTGCAGTTCCAGGACATCAACGACCGCAAGGAGGTCGAGCGGCTGAAGAGCGAGTTCGTCGCCACCGTCAGCCACGAGCTTCGAACGCCGCTGACATCGATCCGCGGTTCGCTCGGTCTCGTTCTCGGCGCACAAGCCGCCACTCTGGCGCCCAATACCGAGAAGCTTCTTCGCATCGCTCACAACAACTGCGAGCGTCTGGTCAACCTCATCAACGACATTCTCGATATCGAGAAGATCACGTCGGGGGCCATTCCCCTTGAAAGGGAGACGCACAGCCTCAACGCGCTTGTTCGCGAAGCAATCGATACGCTTCAACCGATCTTCGAAAAGGCCGAAGCCAGCGTCATTCTCGCGGCGCGTGAAGACGAGCTTCTGGTCGATGTCGACGCACACAGGGTCCAGCAGGTTCTCGTCAATCTGTTATCCAACGCCGCGAAGTTCTCTCCCGCCGGCGGCACGATCCATCTGGGGCTCGAACGCAGACACGGAATGGCACGCTTTACGGTGACCGACGAAGGGTCAGGTGTGCCGCCGGAGTTCAGGACGAAGATCTTCGAGCGCTTCAGCCAAGCGGACTCATCGTCGACACGGGCGAAAGGTGGGACCGGGCTCGGTCTCAGCATCTGCAAGGCGATCATCGACCGTATGGACGGCGAGATTGGCTATTATAACACTGAGGACGCCGGCGCCGTCTTCTGGTTTGAACTGCCGCTCGCCGTCTCTTCGCTCGAACCGCTTTCAGTGCAAACGGAGAACGCTGACGCGGTTCACGCGCATGCCCCACGGCTGGCCCATGGCCTGCATGTGGAAGCGGATGACGATTTTGCCGAGATCCTGCGTGCCATGGTCCGCGGCAAAGCCGAACTGACGCGCGTGACATGCTTGAACGAGGCGCGAGAGAAAATTCAGCTTGGCGACTTCGACTTCCTGATCCTGGATGGCCACTTCCCCGATGGGACCGCGGATGATTTCCTGTCCGATCTCAGCGGTACCGGGCAGTCGCTTCCCACCTTGCTGCTATCCTCCGAGGATATCCTGCTGCGCGAGGCTCGTGCCGACTTCGAGATCGTCAAGTCTCGCTCCACCGACAGGGCGATCATCGATGCCATTGCCGCGATTGCGGACAAGCTGCCAACGGCGGCGTAAGGCTGGGGCGGCGATCACGCGGCAGTTCGTAAAGGATGGGCGAGAAGACGGAGCCCCGGAAGGTTCCGTGAAAGAATCCGCCCTCATAACCCTCTGGGGGCGAACTATGGCGACTTCGCAGAATCTCAGGAACGCAAAAGACCCGTCGTTTCCCAAGAAGCCGACGGGTCCTCTTCGTTTTCCCGATGCCCTGCGAGAAAGCATGGAAATGCTTGCGATATCAGCTTGAGCGAGCCTGTTCCCTCAGAGCTTCAACCTCATGATCTAAAACGTGAAACGCTCTGCAGACCCTCCGAATGGGTCTAGAAGTGCATTTCTCCGTGAGACGGTTTCGCACGCTCGCATTCGGCCTTGCCGGAACGGCTGTAATCAGTGCCGGAGGCTTCTGACCTTCAAATACTGTCGCCTTGGCGGTTTTCGGAATCTTATTGGGCCTGGATGTAGCTGACGCCCAATTCGGTCTTGTTTTTCCAGACCACTTTGACGCGGCGGGTCTGCTTTTCGATCTCGTCGAACAGGACGAGAAAGGTGGGCAAATCGCGCTCCCGGAAGAGCTTCAAGCGCGCGCCGCCATCCGAAACATCAAGCATCATCCCGTCTTCGACGTTTTGGGTATCGAATGTCGAAAGCACCACGGGTCTGAGCCTCGTCTTGCGTCGCGTCGAACGTCGTTTCTCGGCGGGGTTCGCGAGTGGCGCGCGATCTTCTTTGGGTGCCATATCCGCTGCGATGAGCGCAGCCATTTCAGGCTCCCCCACGCTGCAGAGCTTTCCCTTGAAGCGCAGGCCCATTTCGACCGCCGTAATCCATGCGACCTTTGCGAAGCAACAGGTCCGCTCCGAAACGTCGAACAACGTTATCTCTTGTGGAAGACGATCGGTATTCACAAGCCGGCGCAGCCGCGCGCCCGACTTGGAAAGATCCTTGAACGACGCGCCTTCGATATAACGCCGGTTCGTGTTCGCGACTATCGCTTGCCGAAATCTGACCCGATGGCGCGGCTCCTGCCGTCTCTCGCTCATTGCGCAACCTCCAAAACGCAAAATACCCCAAGCAGACGCCATGTTTGCTGTTCAGGAACTAATATTCGGTTGATGGAAACCTTTGCTATCTCAAGTCATTACATTGTATCTCATGTTATCATTGAGCGCCAAGAACCCTATTATTGAGCTGCTCACAACCGCATTCTTGCCGAGCACGGGATCGACACTGATTACGCTGCCTTGCAGACTCGCCTGGAGGTGGAAAAAACGGCCGACCCGGAATTCGGTCCTCTGCCAGAAGACCGCGACACCCTCCGATACTATGGCCTGCAAAGCCATTGAGCATGTGTCTGTGCATAGAGACGAAACCCGCGTGTGAGCGGCGAGAGGCGCTAAACCTCTGGTAAGAACCGCTCGCTCGCCACTTCAGACCCCATCATCCCGGACCGTCTTCGACCGCGGTTTCCGTAGCCTCGAGCGTCGAATGCTTGGTGATTGGTGCAATCGGATGGGAACGGGTCGATCGGCAAAAGTCCAATACGTGCCTCAGATGAGACGACGTTTATCCGACGGCCGACATCGCGGCGATTGCCGGCAAGCGCTGACGCTTCTGTGCAAGCGGGAATGTGTTGGTCGCGTCTATTGGCAGACGCTTCGGTCACACGAGCTCGAAAACACGGGACTTAAGAGAAACCGAACAGGCTCTCCGGATTATCAACCAGAATCGTCTTGCGGTCCGCTTCGCTCTCAATCCAGCCGAGAACGGTATCGAGAAGGGCTGCGTCGTTTGGGTATTCGGCGGTGGTCTTGGCGAGATTGTGGGGCCAATTCGTGCCCCAGAGGATGCGTTCCGGGGCGTGGGCAGCGAGATCGCGGGAGATGGCGGCGATGTCGGGATAGTCGGGGCCGCCGGTTTTCGAGGATTCATAGCAGCCAGCGAATTTGAACCAGCAATTGCCGCGGTCGATCAGGCTTTTGACGGCGGCGATTTCCGCCGAATCCGGCGTGGTGCCGGAGAAGAACTTGCCGTGATGGTCGATGATGAAGCGGCTTTCAATGGCGATGAGACGCGGCATGTGATCGAGGATGTGGCTGCCGTCGAACTGAACCGCGACGACCCAGTCCATCGCTTTGGCTTTCGCGTCTACCGCTTCGAGACCTTCGAGACCGACCGCGCCGCCGGGCAGGTCCATGATCCGCGCCCCGCGCACCCCGCCATCATGCAGCCGTTGAAGCTCCATGTCCGAGGTCGTGCCGTCGATAACCGCGACGCCGCGCGCCACATCGCCCATGTCGGCGAGGCAGGCGAGGAGGTTCTCGTTGTCGCCCTGATGGGCGTTGCCTTGGGTGACGACGACACGGTCGATGCCGAGCCAGTCCATCACTCTCCGATAATCGTCCGGGCTCGGCAGACCTTCTGGCAAAGGCGGGCCGGGATCGATCGCCGGAAAGCCGGGCAGGAACATGTGGGTCTGGGTGTCCACGGTGCCCTTGGGCAGGCGTATTGCGGGCTTTTTGCCGGTATAGATCCGCTCGATCGTCATGTCGCGTCCTTCATGCGGAACTCCTCGATCGCGTCGCGGTTCGGCTCGAAGCCGATGCCGGGACGGTCGGGGATCGAGAGCATGCCGTTCTCATGCTCGAAGGGCGTTGCCGCGATCGCCTGACGGAACGGGTTCGGCGTGCGGTCGAATTCGAAGATCGGCGCGATTGCGTCACGGCGCGGCGGATCGGGCAGGAGCGACGCGCAGAATTGCAGGGACGCCGCGATCTGGACGGCCGTCCCCCAGACATGGGGGACCAGCCGCACGCCGTGGAGCGCGGCCATATCGGCGACCCGGCGCATTTCGGTGAAGCCGCCGACGCCGCAGAGATCGGGCTGGGCGATGTCGATCGCCCGCGTCTCGAAAGGCTCTTTGAAGCCGAAGCGGCCGTGCCATGTCTCGCCGCCGGCGACCGGGATCGGCTGGCCGGCGCGGACCGCGCGATAGGCTCCGAGCTGTTCAGGGATCACCGGCTCTTCCAGCCAGTCGATGTCGTAGTCCGCCGCCGCCTTGCCGAGGCGGATCGCCTCCATCACGTCATAGCCGTGATTGGCATCGACCATCAGCCGCGCGTCCGGTCCGATCGATTCGCGCACGGCCTTGATGACTTCGAGATCCTGCGGGACGCCGAAGCCGATCTTGATCTTCACGGCGTGGAAGCCCGCCGCGATATGGGCGGCGCATTCCTCCGCATTGTCACTCACCCGGTCGACGCCGTCGCGGCGGAAGGAGCCGGTGGCATAGGCCTTCACGCTCTCGCGTATCCGCCCGCCGAGCAGCGTCGCGACGGAAACGCCGAAGCGCTTGCCCTTGATATCCCAGAGCGCGACGTCGATGCCGGAGAGCGCCGTCACCGCGAGGCCTCGCT
This sequence comes from Fulvimarina thalattae, assembly GCF_040239565.1. NCBI lineage: Bacteria > Pseudomonadati > Pseudomonadota > Alphaproteobacteria > Hyphomicrobiales > Aurantimonadaceae > Fulvimarina > Fulvimarina thalattae. The sequence goes on along the minus strand of NZ_JBEHWS010000001.1, from coordinate 9,051 downwards.
GGCCCTGGTCTCGGAAGAGGTTGTAGAGTTCCTGCCAGAGCTTTTCGGTCTCCAGCGGATCGCGGCCGATCAGGCGCGCGCTGTAGGCTTTCACGATTGCCGCATTGGGGAGCGCCGGTCCGAGGCATTCACCCCAGCCGGTGGTGCCGTCGTCGCAAGTGATCTCGACGAGGCAGTGCTGCCGCCGGTCGAAGCGCATGGAGGCGCTTTCGAAGGGCGTGTCGAGCTTGTGGTCGAGGATATGCGTTGCGACGGAGGTGATCTTCATAGGGTCTTGGCGCGCTCGATCAGGTCTTTCAGCATGGCTTCTTCCTCGCCGGTGAGATCGGTGAGGGGCGGGCGCACCCCGCCGGCCTCGAAGCCGGCGAGCCGGACGCCGGCCTTGATGGCCGAAACCGCATAGCCCTTCTGCCGGTTGCGGATCGCCATGAAGGGATAGAAGAACTCCTTCAGGATCGTCTCGGTGCGGGCGCGGTTTCCGGCGCGCAGATTGTCGTAGAAGTCGATCGCGAGCGCCGGCACGAAGTTGAAGACGGCCGAGGAATAAGTGGTGAAACCCGCGCCGAGATAGGCGTCGGCGAAGAGTTCGGCGGTCGGCATGCCGCCGAGATAGGTGAGCCGGTCGCCCGCTGTTGCGGTGATCTGGCGCACGAGGCCGATATCGCCCGAACCGTCCTTGAAGCCCACGAGATTGGGGCAGGCTTCGCAAAGCCGCATCAGGGTGTCCGCCTGAAGGATCGCATTGTCGCGATTATAGACCATGACGCCGATGGAGACGGCATCGCAGACCGCCTTCACATGGGCGTAAAGGCCTTCCTGTGGCGCATCGATGAGATAATGGGGCAGGAGCAGGATGCCGTCGGCTCCCGCCTCCTCGGCAGCCTTGGCGAGATCGACGGCGATCGTCGTCCCGTAGCCGCAGCCGGATATGATCGGGGTATCCCCGGATGCCGATTTGGCGGCCCTCACGATGGCAGGGACTTCCTCTGGAGAGAGCGAGAAGAATTCGCCCGTCCCGCCGGCGGCGAAGAGCGCGGCGGCCGGAAATCCCGAAAGCCATTCGATGTGCTTGCGGTAGGGCCCTTCCGTGAAGCGGCCCTCTCCATCGAAAGCGGTGACCGGGAAGGAGAGGAGGCCGGCACCGAGGGCGGCTTTGAGAGCTTGCGGGTCCATGGAAGAGCGGTCCAAGTCGGAGAATCGGGTCAGCGGCGATCATAAATCGTCGCATGCCTCTGTCAACAACCTGTATGATAAGTTGGTGCGAACCGGCGCTGGTCCGGAGGCTCATACGCGGCGAAGAAGGCGGCGGTAGCGCGACTGACTGCCCTTCAGGTGTTGGCGCATGGCCTCCCGTGCCGCCGTCTCGTCCTGCGCGGAGATCGCGTTGGCGATCAGCCGGTGCTCGGCCTGGATCTGGTGAAGATAGTCCGCCGGCGTTCGCTCATGACGATCGTCCTGGAGGGCACGGCGCGGGATGACCCCGTGCCCCAGCATTTCGAGAAATTCGCGGAAGCGGCCGTTGTTCGTCGCATCTGCGATGGCAAGATGGAGCTCGAAATCGGCATCCGTCGTCGCCTCGCCGGCAGTGATTAGCGTCTCGATCGCCTCGCAGCCCTCGTGGATCGCCTCATCCTGGGCGGGCGAACGGCGCTGGCTGGCAAGCCCGGCCGCCTCGATCTCAAGGGCTGCGCGAAGCTCGAGGATCTCGATGACGGAGCTGATGCGCGATGGGTCCACGCCGTTGAAGCCTGGCGAGTTCGGGGCGTTCGTCGCGATGACGAAGACGCCCGCGCCCTGTCGCGACTCCACCAGACCGTCGGAGCGCAGGAACGCGATCGCCTCGCGGATCACCGTGCGGCTGACGTCGTATTGCGCGGTGAGTGCCGCCTCGCTCGGCAGTTTCTGGCCGATGGGAAAGCGGCCCGAGAGGATGATCTGGCGCAGGTCGTCGCTGACCTTCGTCACGAGATTGCCCCGGCGCGTGCCGGTTCGCCGCTCCGTTCTGGCGCCGTTTTCTCTCGTCTGAATTACGCTCACCGCCCGCCTCCTTCCGGCACCCGTCCCGCGTCCCCGGCTTATCCTACTCCCGGCAGGAACGGTACCCGCCATCCGCTTGACAACTTGTATGATGAATGCATCATGTCGCTTCGAAAGCCATCTGACAATAGTCGGACTTTTTCATCGGGAGGAACATCGACATGACCCTACACGCCCTCATGCGCACGACGATGCTCGCTGGCGCCGCGGCACTGACCTTCGCCTCTGCCGCGAACGCCGCCGACTGGCGCGGCTGGAACATCCATCCGGAAGGCTATCCGAATACCGTCGCGCTGGAAAAATTCGCAAAAGACGTCACCGACCGGACCGAAGGCCGCGTGACGGCCGAAGTCTTCTCCAACGCCGTTCTTGGCGATCAGCCGGACGCGATCGATCAGGTGCGCAACGGCGCGCTCGATTTCGCGAACTTCAATCTCGGCCCGATGGGCGAGTTCGTGCCCTCGATCAACGTCCTCTCGCTGCCCTTCCTCTTCACCGGCGTCGACCAGATGCATGCGGTGATGGACGGCGAGATCGGCAAGCGTTTCTCTGACAACATGTCCGAGGAAGGCATCATCGCGCTCTCCTGGTTCGATTCCGGCGCGCGCTCCTTCTACGACACCCAGCGCCCGATCCAGCAGCCCGCCGACCTCGACGGGCTGAAGATACGCGTCATGAACAACCAGCTCTATGTCGACATGGTCGACGAGCTCGGTGGCAATGCGACGCCCATGGCCTATGGCGAGGTCTACCAGTCGATCAAGACTGGCGTGCTCGACGGAGCGGAGAACAATTTTCCGTCCTTCGAAAGCTCCAATCACTACGAGGTCGCGAAGTATTATTCCCTGACCGAACATCTGATCCTGCCGGAATGCGTCTGCATCTCGAAAGCGAGCTGGGATTCGCTTTCGGAAGAAGATCAGGAAATCGTCCGAACGGCTGCGATCGAGGCCGCCGAGGAGCAGCGCCGTCTCTGGGCCGAGCGCGAGAAGGAAAGCCGGGCGAAGGTCGAGGAAGCTGGCGTCGAGATCAACGAGATTGCCGACAAGGCCGCCTTCCAGGACATGATGAAGCCCGTTTATGACGGCTTCCTTGAAAGCAATCCGGATCTGAAGTCGCTCGTCGACGATATCCAGTCGACGCCGGCGGAAGGCTGAGCCTTTCTCCACGGCTTGCGGCTGCCCGAAACGAGGCGGGCGGTCGCACTTCATTCCGCAGGTCATCCTCTGTGCCCCGTTGCGGCGTGCTAACCGTCGCAACGGCCCTTTGTCTTTCACCATTCGGCAGCCGACCATGAGCCACGCCCCGCTGTCTTCCGCAGAACCTGAGGCGGAGATGCGCCTGCCGACCCCGCTCGCGCGTGTGAAGCACGGCCTCGACTGGATCGCGTCAGCCTGTATGGCGATCGCCGGCGTGATGATGGTGATCCTGATCGCGATCTTCGGCTGGCTGGTCTTTGGGCGCTACGTCCTCAACAACACGCCCACCTGGGTCGAGCAGGCCGCTCTCCTCCTCATCGTCTGGATCACCTTTCTGGGTGCGGCGGCGGGTGTCTGGCGCTCCACCCATCTGTCGATCGACTTCGTTCGCGAGGCGATGCCAAGCCTGCTGCGCGATGTGCTTCGCGTCCTCACCGATGTCGGTCTCCTGATCTTCGGCGGCTACATGGCGTGGTACGGCGCGACGCTGGCCCTCAACAATGTCCGCCGCACCGTTCCCATGCTGGGCGTTTCGGAAGGCTGGCGCGGCATGCCGCTCAGCCTCTGCGGAGCGCTGGTGGTGGTCTTCGCCCTCGCAAAGCTCGCGATCCACGTTTTCAACCTCACCCGAAAGTCCGGCTGAATGGGCCTCATTCTTCTCTTCGGCACCTTCTTCGCCGCGATGATCGCTGGCGTGCCGGTCGCCTTCGCCCTGGGCCTCGCGACCATTGCGGGCTTCATCTACGAGGGCATCCCGCTCTTCGTCGCCTTCCAGCGGATCATGTCGGGGATCTCGGTCTTCTCGCTGCTCGCGATCCCGTTCTTCATCTTTGCCGGCGATCTGATGATGCAGGGCGGCATCGCGGCCCGACTCGTGCGTCTCGCGGCGGCCGCCGTCGGGGCGCTGAGGGGCGGTCTCGGCCTCGTTAACGTCTCGGCATCCATGCTCTTCGGCGGAATTTCCGGATCGGCCGTCGCCGATACCTCCGCGCTCGGCTCGATCCTGATGCCGGTGATGAAGGAGAAGGGTTACGACGCGGACTATGCGGTGAACGTCACCGTCACCTCCTCGGTCGCCGGCGTCGTCATTCCGCCGTCCCACAACATGATCCTGTTTTCCGTGGCCGCCGGCGGTGTCTCGGTCTCGCAGCTCTTCATAGCGGGCGTCGTTCCCGGTGTCCTGATGTGCGTCTGTCTCGCGATCGCGGCCTATATCGTCGCGGTGAAGCGCGGCTATGGTGGCGAGAAGTTTCCCGGCTTTGCGGCTCTCGCGACAAGCTTCGTGGTCGCCATTCCGGGGCTCTTCACCGCCGTCATCATCGTCGGCGGCGTCCTCTCCGGCATCATGACCGTCACCGAATCCGGTGCCTTCGGGGCGATTTACGCGCTTCTCGTCACAGTGCTCGTCTACCGCGAACTCTCATGGGAGGGGTTCAAGGCGGCCGTCCTCAACTCGGTGAAGACGACGAGCCTCGTCATGATCCTCGTCGCGACGGCTTCCGCCTTCGCCTATCTTCTCGCGCTCTACCGCGTGCCGGAGACGCTCGCCGGATCGCTGACGGCGATCTCGGACAATCCGATCGTCATCCTCCTCATGCTCAACGTGATTCTGCTCGCCCTCGGCATGATCATGGACATGGCGGCCCTCATTCTCATCTGCACGCCGATCTTCCTGCCCGTCGTGCGCGATCTTGGCATGGACCCGATCCAGTTCGGCATCGTGATGATGATGAATCTCGGCCTTGGCCTCTGCACGCCGCCGGTGGGGGCCTGCCTCTTCGTCGGCTGCGTCATCGGCGGGGTGAAGATCGAACAGGCCGTGAAGACGATCTGGCCGTTCTACCTCGCGATCCTCGTCGCCCTGATGCTCACCACCTACGTCCCCGCCATCTCGCTGGCGCTTCCAAATCTCTTCCAATAGGCAAGGCATGCTTGAAAGACTTCTCATCACCGGTGCGGGCGGCGGGCTCGGCACGCTCCTCCGTAACCGCCTCTTTCATGTGGCACAGACGGTCCGGCTCTCCGATGTCGTCGATCTCGGTGCGGCCGCTGAAAACGAGGAGATCGTGCCTTGCGATCTCGCCGACCGTGACGCCGTTCAGGCGTTGGTCGAGGGCTGTGACGGCATTCTCCATCTTGGCGGCGTTTCGGTCGAGAAGAGTTTCGACACGATCCTCCCGGCTAATATAACCGGCGTCTACAATCTCTACGAAGCCGCCCGCGTCGCCGGCATGCCGCGCATCGTCTTTGCCAGCTCCAACCACACGATCGGCTACTATACCCAGGATACGCCGCTCACCAACGACGTGCCGATGCGGCCGGACGGGCTCTACGGCGTCTCGAAATGCTTCGGCGAAGCGGTGGCGAACCTCTACCACGACAAGTTCGGCCAGGAGACGGCGCTGGTGCGCATCGGCTCCTGTTTCCCGGAGCCGCGCGATCACCGTATGCTCTCGACATGGATGAGCCCGAACGACTTCGTCTCGCTCATCGAATGCGTCTTCCGCGTTCCCCGCCTCGGCTGCCCGGTGATCTGGGGCGTCTCAGATAACGACGCCCGCTGGTGGGACAATTCCGCCATCGCCTATCTCGGCTGGCGACCGAAGGACAATTCGGAAGTCTATCGCAAGAAGATCGACGCCGCGATGGAGCGACCGTCCCCCGACGCGCCAGATGCGGTCTATCAGGGCGGCAAGTTCACGGCCGAGCCGATCCACTCGTGACAGCCATCGTTCGAGATGTCTGGCTCGACCCCCGGCGGTTTCTCTCGTCTCTCAACCACTTGCGAGATATCAGTAAAATGCTGAGCGGATGTCTCATGCATCTTGATGTCAGAAGTCTACAAGAGCCACTCTGAGACCGTGAAAGGTTGCTTTCACAGGCTTCGCGCTATCTGCCCCTGCCGCAAGTCTAGCTGGGACGGGATGTTATGAAGCTCTTCAAGAACAACACGTCACCCTTCGCGCGCGTCGCTCATGCGATGCTTATCGAGGCCGGGGCCTCTGTCGAGATCGACATGGTCAACCAGTGGGAAAGCCCGGATCGGCTCGTCGATCGCAATCCGGCCCAGCGGATTCCGACACTCGAACTCGACGACGGCACGATCCTCACCGAAGCGCTGATCATCGCGACCCATGCCGCCGACATCGCACCGGAGGGCTCGCACCTCAAGACGATGACGACGACGGATTACGAGATCACCGGACTTGCCTTCGGCGTATTCGATGCAGCCGTCTATATGTTGAACGGGCGCAAGATCGTGTCCGGGGAATTCGGCGATCCGGCCTTCGACGGTTCCGAAATGGGCCTGCGCCGCAGGCGTTCGATGTCGAACGGGCTCAAGCGTTTGGAAGGCATGACCGAGGATCTTTCGACGAGCGCGATAGGCCTTGCCGAAATCAGCGTGGTGACCGCCCACGACTATCTGGCGCTGCGTTTTCCCGACGCGAATTGGTTGCCGGAGACGCCGAACATCGACGCGTTCATTGCAAGCGTCGGCAACCGCCGTTCGATCGGTAGCACGATGCCGGGCTGAGGTTCTAAACAAGCCCAGCGTGATTTATCTTCCGGCTGGGTCCTCAGAATGACGTGGCAGCTCTCTGAGCATCCACGAAGACTGTCATTTCGCCGCTGATAAAGCGCTCCATATTGTATTGATACAGCGCGTCTTGCAGAGCATTTAGGTCTGTAGCGCTAGAGGATGAGAGCGCTTCATTCATGTACTGGCTGACATAGCCACCAGTCGTCATACTTCCCCTGATGCCACTCATCTGCATTCTCGTGAGGAACTCTATGCCTTCTTCAAGGGACTCAAAGCCGTTACGTGTTACCGGTTTCCCGTCCTCGAATGAGACGACGGTACCGGTCTGAACAACCGAGGGCTTCGATGTCGCCATTCCAAACAGGAATTTGGCGTAAAACGAGTCGAGCGCAGCCTCCGAGGTCTCAGGGCTAAGGCTCATCAATTCCGAGTCGTTCAGCGTCGTGTATCTCTCATTTTCACCGAGCGGACGTTTCAATTCACGCTCAAGCGCAGCTCTTGCTTCGGCAATTTTCGGCGCGATCTTCGTGTCCCGAACTTCAGAAATCGCATCGATGACTGTGCCTGCCCATTCGACCATTTCCGCTCGCTCACTTGCCGTGAGCTGGGCGGTCTTCGAACTCGCTACCGGACCGACGGGATCATAGGCGGATTGGTCTGTGGAGGAAACCGAGTTTGCGCCATCGAGACCGGATGCGCTGGTAAGGGCCCGTTGACTCGCGTTTGGACCGTACAGCTTGAACGCGTAACCATTGCTAATAATGTTGATGTACATTGCGGGCTCCGTTGCTACTCAGAATATGTTGGGGAGCCAAGCTTTATAAACAGGTAATTTTATATCTAAAGTGGCAATTTTATCTCTTTTTGAGTCGTAAAACTTCTGAAGTCAATATTAGGAAGCGCTTCTAACGCCGGAGGATCAGCTATCACAGGAGGAGCCGAGTTATTTCCTCCTGCGATAGATCTGATAGGTTTTAGATTAGCTGCCAGTGCCGATAAATACCGGCATCCATCGCGATCTAGCCATAAAAATTTTGTAAATATACCAAAGTAGATAAGTCTTCGCTGCTACTATATGCGACCACTATCGTTCCTTCGCCACCGTAAACCGAAGCATCAATTGGGATATATTCGATGTCCGCCGGTGTATTGGTAAAAATTATTGTATCAAAAGTAGAAGAAAAATCAATTATAGTATCTATATCATCGCTGTTCAGAGATTCGGTTGAAAAATCAAATACGAAAGTATCCGATCCACTATCGCCACGGAGCAAATCGGAGCCAGTTCCGCCTTCTAGAGTATCATTGCCGGTGCCGCCATATAGTTGATCGTCGCCTCCGGCACCGAAGAGGTAATCGTTACCGGCTCCGCCGTGGATGCTATCGTCACCAGATGCAAACGGGCTTTCTGTTCTATAGTCTCCATAAAGAAAATCATCTCCTCCCTCACCGGAGATGAAATCGTTATCACCGCCACCCTCGACGATGTCTCTTCCTCCTCCGGAAAAGAGCGTATCGTTTCCATCGAAACCCTTCAAAATATCGGAGCCGTTGCGGGTGAAGAAACTGTTGTTTGCAGCGGTCGAGGTCGATCCGGCTAAGTAGTAGTTTGAGTTATCAGAGGCTGGAAAAACTGCTTGTCTGCTGGAAATAGGAATTTCCGGAGGGTATCGAGGGGGTAAAGTCCGGGGACTGTGGCATGTATGGTCTCCTTGAAGCGCACCAGCGCTATATAGTGGCAAAATGCTATTAAAGGATAATTCTTTTTTATCTCTAATAGCAATCGATTTCCCTTTTCTAGAGACCGAAGTGGCGCAATTTTGCAACATGATCAGCCGTGACCGGAAGCTGCGCCTTCTGAGAATCAGGCCTTGAAGAATCAACCGATTTCAGTAGGTGTTGATCCCCTCTTGCTCTCCACTCCTGATGAAGCCGCGAGTGCTTTGGCGTGAAATCGCCCGTCGCGGATATGCTCGGTATTCCGGGGATCTTACCGATCATAGGTGGAGGGTCAGCAGACCCGGTTCGCTTTCGCCCAAGAACGGCGGGTATCCACGAGCCGTCGAGCACCTCGCTGTTATAAACACGCCTCTCGATCCGCTGCCCGGCAGCTTAACGAATGGCTTTCAATGCCGCTAGGCCGTATTCTCATAAGCGGGTTCACGCCGGTCGCCTGATTTGATTCACTCTCCTGGAAAGGAGACTGAATATGCGCCGTCACGAACTGACCGATGCCGAATGGAAGATTATCGCGCCGCTGCTGCCGCAAAAGAG